>CAVOMZ010000001.1:0-4666 GCA_963697135.1 uncultured Chloroflexia bacterium
CGGCAAAGGCCGTCCGATCAACGACGCCGACGGCCGACTCGAAGGCCGACGAGCCAGCGTGAGGGAGGATCAGATGTCCGGCGGAGCAGCCAGTCCATTTCCGGCCGACGCCCTGGCGGCCAACCAGGCTGGCCGGCTGACCGATGCCCAGCGAAGCCTCTACGCCGCGGACGATCGGTCGTTCGCAAGACCGAGCTGTACGTGGCCATCGGCGCGGTCGTCATCGCGGTCCTCCTGCTGACCTCGAATGGACCGACCTCGAGCAGCCTGTTCAAGCCGGTCGCGATCGTGGTCTGCGTCGCCCTGGCGATCGTCCTGGTCGTGCGAGCGACGCTCGTGCGCGACGCGCTTGCCTCGGATCTGGCGACAGGCAGCGTCGTTTCGATGGACGGGGCGATCCTGAAGCGGGTCGTCCAGAGCAGCGGACGATCGGCGGAGTCGAGCCATTATCTGATCGTGGCGGGCAAGCAGTTCAAGGTCGGACCGCACTTCTACGCCGGCGCCCCGGAGGCCGGCTACGTCCGGGTCTACTACCTCCCGAAAAGCTCGACCCTGGTCAACCTCGAGCGGCTTCCCGACAAGGCCCTCCCCGCCGGGCTGGCCGACGACCCGAGCCGATCGCCAAGCTGGCGCTCGGCGGACTCAAGGCCCGCGACCCCAACGCCCGGGCGGAGGCAATGGCCGAGATGGCCGTCCTGAAGAAGTCCTACGAGCAGGACGACGCCTCGGCCGCCGTTCCGCCCGCGGCCGGAACGGTCGGCCAGACCGGCCAACCGCCGCTGGCCGAGGCGATCGTAGGCAAGTGGCGCTCGGGCCCGATCGAGGTCACGGTCGCCTCGGACGGGACGCTCTCGACCGTCCTGCCTGGCGGCCAGGCCATGGCCGGCCGCTGGTCGGTCGATGCGAGCGGTCTGCTCCACGCCGATGTGGCCGGCCAGGATATCGCCGGGCAGGCCTGGATCGAGGGCTCCACCCTGACCGTGAAGGATGGAGCCGAAGGCCGCGTCTTCCATCGAGCCTGACCGCGATCCGGGTCCGAGGGCGACCTGGGGGCCGGGAGCGGCAATTCTCGCATCGGTCGTTGACAACGGCGAGTGCTCCCCGGGCTCAGGCCACGGTCTGCGACGAGCCTGACCACCGACCGCGGTCTGGCCTGTCAAATGCTTCTTTGAGGAAGCCTTATTCGGGGTCGCCGCCCGAGTTTGGCTCCCGGATCCTCGGTCAGGGCGACCCGGGGCCGCTGCCGCAGCTTGGCCGCCCTCAAGCTTGCCTGGCGTTCGATCGCCCCGGTCGGAGGAGCCGCTTCGAGTCGACACAAGGCGTCTTCTGGGAACCGTTTGATCGGGCCACGGCTGGGCGTCCATGTCAGCAACGTTGCCGGGAAGCCCAGCGACCCCGGCGCGAGCCGTCGGCCTCAAACGCCGAATGGGCGAAGCCAGGCGAGGCCGAACACGAGGCTGACGGCGAAGACCCCGAAGCGAGCCAGCCAGCTGATCGGGCTTCCTTCCCGCTCGGCGACCTGGCGCGGGGCGAAGACGAGCATCGCGTAGTAGACCGCCGAGAACAGCAGCAGGAAGCCGGCCAGTGGCGCGACCGCCCGGAGGTCGGAGCCTGAGGTCAGCCCGAGGAGGGACTGTCCGCTCGTCACGCCATCGAGCACGCTCCAGTAGATCCCGCCTGCGGCCAGGATGAACGGGGTGACCAGGGACCGCCGGACCGAGGTCGGCAGGGCCGGCCAGCGGATCCGCAAGCCGGCGAGCAGGACGATCGCCCCGATCACGACTGCCCAGGCGCCCGCCTCGGTGAGAGCCAAGCCGGTAACGGCGCTGACCCCGACAAGAATCAGGCCGCCGGCAAGCGGCCCGACCGCCCCGCGCTCGATGACACCACCCTCGGAGGCCGGACCGGGATCGGACGGCCGGGTGACCAGGCAGGCGAGCGCGCCGACCACGGCCACGAGCCGGAAGGCGCCAACGACCGGATGGCCGGGACCGAACGGCCCGGCGCCCTCCGTCGCTGAGGCAGCGAGCAGCGGGCTGGCCAGGCCGACCCAGCCGGCCAGCAGCCAGTCCTCGATCCTGAGCGTCGCGAAGAGGTCGCGCCACATGGCCGCGAGTATGCCGCCGGACGGATCGGCAGATGGGCTATCGGGGCATGGTGCGAAGCGGTCATTCCGACCCCGGCACGATCCGGCCAGTGTCAGCCCGTGACCGGCCTCAACGGATCTCGCTCAGCCGGCCTGGCCGGGGGGTCGAACCCCCCATCGCCGGGGGACGTTCCACGCTCGTGCCCCGCCCGGGCTTCGTGCTCGCCGCGGGCCATGCGTCGTGGCGGCCCTCGTCGTCCTGACAATTCTCGATGTCGGCGGCAACCAGGCCCTGTGGCAGAACGCCCAGTGGACCGCCGCCGGGATCGTGGCCTTTGCCTATCCCGCCTCGATCGCCTGGCGCTCGGGCTCGACCGAGCGCTTGTCGCGACGCTCGTGGCGCTCGGCACGGGAGCCTGGCTGATCGGCCAGCTCCTGTGGGACGCCCAGACGGCCCTCGGCTGGTACGCCTTCCCGGCCCCGTCCGACGCCGGCTACCTGCTCCTCGCCCCGCCGGTCGCCGCCGCCCTCGTGGCCTGGTCCGGCATCGCCTGCGGCAGGCCGAGGAGCTCCCGGTCTACCTCGACGCGGTGGCGATCTTCCTGGCGATCACGGCCCTGATCCTCCGTCTACGGCGGCCAGATCGCCGCGGTCGGATTTCGGCGCCGCTGTCGCCGCGACCTACCCGGTCGTCCACCTCGACGGCCGGTGCCGGGATCGTGGCGCTCCTGACGGTGCGGGCGTCGCCGCGGGGCGGCGGCTACGTCCTCCTCACCGGGTTCGCGATCCTCGGCCATGCCTGGGTCGAGTGGCTCCGCCAGGCGATCGTGCCCAGCCGCCCGCCGGGGATCTCCGAACTACGGGTTCTCGATCGGGATCATCGCGGTCGGGCCGGGGCGGCAGCGCCTGGCGAATCGGCGAGGCCGAGGCCCCCGCCTGCGCCAGGTCGCAGCATCGCCGTCGGCCGCTCCCCCTCGTGGCCTCCTCCTCAGCGCCCTCCTCCTCGTCGGCCGGCGCCTCCTCCACGCGAGTCGGCCTCGATCGACCTCGCCGCCCTGACCTGGTCGTCGTGACCGACTTCCGCCAGACGTTCCTCGTGCCCGAGCGCGGCCGCCTCCTCGACGACTCCGTCCGCCCGCAACGACCTCGAGGTCGCGCTCCTCCCGCCGGGCCCAGGCGGACTCGCGCTACCAGATCCTCGTCGAGCGGGTGCCCGCGGCCGTCTACATCGACATCCCGAGCGATGCGGTCAGCGACGGGGGCCGGCTCGCCTACCTCAGCCCCCAGATCGAGGCGATCCTCGGCTATGCCCCGTCGGCCTTCGTCGAGGATCCCGAGCTGTGGCCGAGCCTGACCCACCCGGCGGACCGCACCGTGCGTGGCCGCCCTCACCGACCACTGGAAGACGGGGCGGCCCCTGCGGTCGACTACCGGATGATCGCCGCCGACGACTCGGTCGTCTGGGTCCACGACGAGGCCTACACGATCCGCGACGAATCTGACGGCGACCGGGTCCCGCAGGGCATCCTCGTCGACACCACCGAGCAGAAGCGCCTCGAGGCGCAACTGCTCCACGACGCCCTCCACGATCCGCTGACCGGCCTCGCGAACCGGTCCTGTTCCGGGAGCACCCCGACCGGGCGCTGTCGCGTTCCCGGCGCCGCCGCTCGAGGTGGCGGTCCTGTTCCTCGACCTCGACGACTTCAAGGTGGTCAACGATTCGCTCGGCCATCGGGCCGGCGACCGGCTCCTGGTCGAGGTCGCCCGGCGCCTGACGAGGACGTGCGGTCCGAGGACGTCGCCGCCCGCCAGGGCGGCGATGAGTTCACGGTCCTGGTCGAACGGGTCCCGGGACGCCGAGGCGAGGCGCTGGCCGAACGGATCGCGGAGGAGCTGCGCCGGCCCATCGTCCTCGAGGGCCGGCCGCTCGTCGTCCGCTCGAGCATCGGCCTGGCCCTCGCCCGCGGGCGCGACGCGGTCCGCGCACTTCGACCTGCTGGCCCACGCGGATGCCGCGATGTACGCGGCCAAGGAGGGCGGGCAAGGCAGGCCGTGCGGTCGTCTTCGATCCATCGATGCGGCGGCGCGCCGAGAGCCGGCTCGAGATGGAGGCCGAGCTGCGCGCCGCCATCGAGAGCGATGCATTCGAGCTCCACTACCAGCCGATCGTCGAGCTGCCGTCGCGTCGCGTCGTCGGGCTTCGAGGCACTCGTGCGCTGGCGCCACCCCGACCGTGGGCTCGTCCCGCCGGGGGGAGTTCATCCCGTTCGCCGAGGCGACCGGGCTGATCGTGCCGCTGGGCCGCCTCGTGATGACTCGAGGCGTGCCGCCAGCTCCGGGCTGGTGGCGCGACGACTGGCCGACAACCTCGGGCACCTGACGGTCGCCGTCAACGTGTCGGCCCGCCAGGTCAACGAGCCGGGCTTCGCCGCTCGAGGTGCGCGACATCCTGACCAAGACCCGGCTCGAACCCTTCCGCTCCTGGGTCCTGGAGATCACCGAGTCACTCACGCTGCGCGAGTCCGCGTCCGGCGACGGTGCGCTGCGCCAGCTGCACAACCACGGCGTGGAGCCTCGCCA
>CAVOMZ010000002.1:0-181538 GCA_963697135.1 uncultured Chloroflexia bacterium
GATCATCGACGTGCCCGTGCGGAGCAACTTCCGCGAGGGGATGTCGGTCCTCGAGTACTTCATCTCGACCCACGGCGCCCGCAAGGGCCTGGCCGACACCGCCCTGCGGACGGCCGACTCGGGCTACCTGACCCGGCGCCTGGTCGATGTCGCCCAGGACGTGATCACCCGCGAGGATGATTGCGGCACCGAGGAGGGCAGCTGGATCACCCGGCTGGAGTCGGCCGAGATCGCCAGCAACGAGAAGGGCGCCTTCGCCCGCCGACTCGTCGGCCGGCTCGCCGCCGCCGACGTGATCGCCCCGACCGCCGCGGTCACGGCCGATCCCGAGGCTGCCTCGGATGGCAAGGCGAAGGGCCGCTCGAAGAAGGCGATTGCCCCGACCGAGACGGTTCTCGTGGCTCGCAACGAGCAGATCACCGAGGTCCTCGCCCAGCTGATCGACGATGCCGGGATCGACGAGGTCGTCGTCCGCTCGCCGCTCACCTGCGAGGCCCGCTACGGCGTCTGCCGGGCGTGCTACGGGCGCAACCTGGCCACCGGCGAGCTCGTCGGGGTCGGCGAGGCCGTGGGGATCATCGCCGCCCAGTCGATCGGCGAGCCGGGCACCCAGTTGACGATGCGGACGTTCCACACCGGTGGTGTGGCCGGCCTCGACATCACGGCCGGCCTGCCCCGGGTCGAGGAGCTGTTCGAGGCCCGGATCCCCAAGGGCAAGGCCGAGATCAGCCATATCGACGGGATCGTCGAGATCATCCGCGAGGCCCAGACCAAGGTGAAGGTCACCAGCCGGGAGGCCTACGACACGTCGCTGGCGATCCCGGCCGGGGCCGAGCTGCTGGCCGCCCCGGGCGACTCGGTCGAGGCCAACCAGGTGATCGCCCGGCTGGAGGGCCAGCCGGACGTCCAGTCACCGGTCAAGGGCTTCCTGGCCGACGACGGGGCCGGGCTGGTGGTCCGGGCCGAGGACGTGGTCGAGCGCGAGTACGTCATCCCCCATCACGCCAAGCTCAAGGTCGAGAACAACCAGGCGATCCGGGCCGGCGATGCGATCACCGACGGGCCGATCAATCCGCAGGAGTACCTCGACACCCGGGGCAAGGACGCCGTCCAGCGCTACCTGGTCAAGGAAGTCCAGAAGGTCTACCGGAGCCAGGGCGTCACGATCAACGACAAGCACATCGAGATCATCGTCCGGCAGATGCTCCGCAAGGTCCGGATCGACCAGCCCGGTGATGTCGACCTGCTCCCGACCGAGCTGATCGACCGGCTCGAGTTCGAGGAGGCCAACAATCGGGTCCTGTCCGAGGGCGGCGAGCCGGCCACGGCCCAGACCGTCCTGCTGGGCGTGACCAAGGCTTCGCTCAACACCTCGAGCTTCCTGGCGGCGGCCTCCTTCCAGGAGACGACCCGGGTCCTGACCGAGGCCGCGATCAACGGGGCCAAGGACCACCTGATCGGGCTCAAGGAGAACGTGATCATCGGCAAGCTGATCCCGGCCGGGACCGGCGCGCCGCAGAACGTCGCGGCGGCCCGCGAGCGGGCCCGCCGGGCGGCCATCGAGGCCCTCGCCGGAGAAGCCCTCGAGGGACTCGGCTCGGAGTTCGACAGCAACCCGTTCCTCGAGGACGGGGCGCCCGGCCGGCCGACGAGGAGACGGCCGAGTTCGCCAAGATCCTGGCCGCCCGCCCGGCTGACGACGAGGCCCGCGACGACGAGCCGAGCGACGACGAGCTGGCCAAGGCCTTCCTGGCCGGCGACTCGACCGGCCGCCCGGCCAATCCGGACGAAGCCGCGGTCAACCCGTTCCTGGCCGACGAGGACGCAGCCGAGGAGCCCGACCCGGCCTGATCAAACCGTAAGCCCCGGCCTCGATCGACGTTTGACACTCGATCGGGGCCACTGATATCCTCCGCCTTCGTGGCCCTCGAGGGTCGAGCGCCGTTGCGTGCGCGCTCCGGATCCTCGCGGCCTTGTGAATTGAGTCATTCCGGTCCCCGCTCGGGCCCGACCCGGGCGCACGGTTGACCGGGTCTGCCAAGCAACCGACGTGAAGGGAGTCTCGTCTTCGTGCCGACGATCAGCCAGCTCGTGCGACATGGGCGCAAGCGCAAGATCTCGAAGGTCAAGGCGCCTGCCATGCGCAAGAACTGGAACAGCCTGAAGCAGCGCCAGGAGTCGATTCCGGGCGCGCCGCAGAAGCGCGGCGTCTGCCTCCAGGTTCGGACGATGACCCCGAAGAAGCCGAACTCGGCCCTTCGGAAGATTGCCCGTGTCCGGCTGAGCAACCAGATGGAGGTCACGGCCTACATCCCGGGGATCGGCCACAACCTCCAGGAGCACTCGATGGTCCTCGTCCGGGGCGGCCGGGTGAAGGACCTCCCGTCGGTCAAGTACCACATCATTCGGGGCACCCTTGATGCAGCCGGCGTGCGCGACCGCAAGCAGGGCCGGAGCAAGTACGGGGCCAAGGCCGCCGGCGGGAAGGGCAAGAGCTAATGCCCCGCCGAGCCAGCATCGCCCGCAAGACGAAGTACGAGACGATCCCGGTCAACCGGACCACCGCCCGGTTCAGCGCCAAGCTGATGCATGACGGCAAGCGGATCCTGGCCGACCGGATCATTCGCCAGGCCCTCGCCCGGGCCGAGGCCCAGGCCCACCGGCCGGGGATCGAGGTCCTCGAGGCGGCCCTCCGCAACGCGACCCCGATCATCGAGGTCAAGCCTCGTCGGGTCGGCGGCGCGACCTACCAGGTCCCGGTCGAGATCCGGGCCGACCGGCGGATGTCCCTCGGCGTGCGCTGGCTCGTCCAGGCGGCCCGCAAGCGGACCGGCAAGAGCATGGGCGAGAAGCTCGCCGCCGAATTCGTGGATGCCATGAATGGCCTCGGCGCTGCCGTCAAGCGGCGCGAGGACACGCACAAGATGGCTGAGGCGAACAAGGCCTTCACCCACTTCAAGTGGTAGTCACCAGCACACCCCGGGAGAACAGGTCAACCGTGACACGTCAGGTTCCGCTCGCGCAAGACGCGGAACATCGGAATCATCGCCCATATCGACGCCGGCAAGACGACCGTCACCGAGCGGATCCTTTTCTATACGAAGAAGATCTACAAGCTCGGCGAGGTCCATGAGGGCGCGGCCACGATGGACTGGATGCCCCAGGAGCAGGAGCGGGGGATCACCATCACGGCCGCGGCCACGACCGCGTTCTGGGGCGACCATCGCATCAACATCATCGATACGCCCGGGCACGTGGACTTCACCGTCGAAGTCGAACGGAGCCTGCGCGTGCTCGACGGGGCGGTCGTCGTGTTCGACGGCGTGGCCGGCGTCGAGCCGCAGTCCGAGACCGTCTGGCGCCAGGCCGATCGGTACGGCGTGCCGCGCTTCTGCTTCATCAACAAGCTCGACCGGACCGGCGCCGACTTCTGGCGCGGGGTCGACGTCGATCCGCGACCGGCTCGGCGCGAACGCCGTGCCGATCCAGATCCCGATCGGCCGCGAGGATGGCTTCCAGGGGATGATCGACCTGGTCGAGATGAAGGCGGTCTACTACCGCGACGACCTGGGCAACCAGATCGACGTCGAGGAGATCCCGGCCGAGCTGCGCGACGAGGCCGACAAGCACCACCACGCGATGATCGAGGCCGTCGCCGACATGGACGACGAGCTGACCCACAAGTACCTCGAAGGCGATCGACTTCAGCGTCGAGGAGATCAAGCGCGGCCTGCGCCTGGGCACCCTGAGCACCCGCCTGATCCCGGTCCTCGGCGGCTCGGCCCTGCGCAACAAGGGCGTCCAGCGGATGCTCGACGCCGTCATCGACTTCCTGCCGTCGCCCCTCGACGTGCCGCCGATGATCGCCCTCGATCCCCGCACCGGCGCCGAGCTGATCCGCCGCGCCGACGACGCCGAGCCGTTCAGCGCCCTCGCCTTCAAGATCGCGGCCGACCCGTTCGTCGGCAAGCTGGCCTTCTTCCGGGTCTACTCGGGCACGCTCAAGGCCGGCTCGTACGTGACCACGATCAGCGCCAAGAAGGGCGTCCGGCGGAGCGGATCGGGCGGCTCCTGCAGATGCACGCCAACCACCGCGAGGAGATCGAAGAGGTCTACGCCGGCGACATCGCCGCGGCCGTCGGGCTCAAGGACACCTTCACCGGCGACACCCTGGCCGATCCCGACCACCCGGTGATCCTCGAGTCGATGACCTTCCCCGAGCCGGTCATCGAGGTCAAGATCGAGCCCAAGACGAAGGCCGACCAGGACAAGCTGACGGTCGCCCTGCAGCGCCTGGCCGAAGAGGACCCGACCTTCCGGGTCAAGACCGACCCGGAGACGGCCGAGACCCTGATCGCCGGCATGGGCGAGCTCCACCTCGACGTGCTGGTCGACCGGATGATCCGCGAGTTCAAGGTCGCGGCCAACATCGGCAAGCCCCAGGTCTCCTATCGCGAGACGATCCGGCGCGCCGCCGAAGGCAACGGCCGCTTCGTCCGGCAGACCGGCGGCAAGGGCCAGTACGGCCACGCGGTCATCCGGATCGAGCCCCAGGAGAAGGGCGCCGGCTACGAGTTCGTCGACAAGATCGTCGGCGGCACGATCCCGCGCGAGTACATCAAGTCGGTCGACGCGGGCATCCGCGAGGCCCTCGACACGGGGATCTACGCCGGCTTCCCGGTGGTCGACGTCAAGGCGACCCTGTTCGACGGCTCCTACCACGAGGTCGACTCCTCGGAGATGGCCTTCAAGATCGCCGGCTCGATGGCCGTCAAGGACGCCTTCGCCAAGGCCAGCCCGGCCATCCTCGAGCCGATCATGCGGGTCGAGGTGACCACCTCGGCCGAGTTCATGGGCGACGTGATCGGCGACCTGAACAGCCGCCGCGGCCAGGTCGAGGCGGTCGACTCGCGCGGATCGACCGAGGTCATCCGGGCGTTCGTGCCGCTCTCGTCGATGTTCGGCTACGTGACCGACCTGCGGTCGATGACCCAGGGCCGGGCGACGAGCTCGATGGAATTCAGTCATTACGCCGAGGTCCCCGCGAGTCTCGCGGCGGAGCTCGTTGCCAAGTCGAAGAACTAGCGCGGTCGGGGAGAGGAGCAGGACGTGGCCAAGAAGAAGTTCGAGCGGACCAAGCCGCACGTCAACATCGGCACGATCGGTCATATCGACCACGGCAAGACGAGCCTGACCGCCGCGATCACGAAGTACCTCGCCCTCAAGGGCGGGGCCGAGTTCCGTGCCTTCGACTCGATCGACAACGCCCCCGAGGAGCGCGAGCGGGGGATCACGATCGCGATCGCCCACGTCGAGTACGAGACGGCCAACCGCCACTACGCCCACGTCGACTGCCCCGGCCACGCCGACTACATCAAGAACATGATCACCGGCGCCGCCCAGATGGACGGGGCGATCCTGGTCGTGGCCGCGACCGACGGGCCGATGCCCCAGACCCGCGAGCACATCCTCCTGGCCCGCCAGGTCGAGGTCCCCTTCATCGTCGTCTTCCTGAACAAGGTCGACATGGTCGACGACCCCGAATTGCTCGATCTCGTCGAGCTCGAGGTCCGCGAGCTGCTCTCCAAGTACAACTTCCCCGGCGACGACATCCCGTTCATCCGCGGCTCGGCCCTCAAGGCCCTCGAGGCCTCGAACGATCCGGCCGATCCGGCCTATGCCCCGATCCAGGAGCTGATGGACGCGGTCGATGCCTACATCCCGACCCCCGAGCGGGCGGTCGACAAGCCGTTCCTGATGCCGGTCGAGGATGTCTTCGGGATCAAGGGCCGGGGCACGGTCGCGACCGGCCGGATCGAGCGGGGCGTGGTCCACGTCGGCGACGAGGTCGAGGTGATCGGGGTCAAGGCCACCCGCAAGGTCGTGGTGACCGGGGTCGAGATGTTCAAGAAGCTCCTCGACGAAGGCCAGGCCGGCGACAACGTCGGCTGCCTCCTGCGGGGCATCGAGCGCGACGACATCGAGCGGGGCCAGGTCATGGCCAAGGCCGGCTCGATCAAGCCCCACACCAAGTTCAGCGCCCAGGTCTACGTCCTGACCAAGGAGGAGGGCGGCCGGCACACCCCGTTCTACAACGGCTACCGGCCCCAGTTCTACCTCCGCACGACCGACGTGACCGGGGCGATCGGGCTGCCCGACGGAGCCGAGATGATCATGCCCGGCGACAACGTCGAGATGAAGGTCGAGCTGATCACCCCGATCGCCCTCGAGGTCGGCCTGCGCTTCGCGATCCGCGAAGGTGGCCGGACCGTCGGCGCCGGCGCGATCACCTCGATCGAGTAGGGCTGACATGGCAAAGCAACGAATCCGGATCCGCCTCAAGGCCTACGACCACCGGCTGCTCGATCAGTCGGCGGCGCAGATCGTCGAGACCGCCCAGCGCACCGGGGCCGACGTCGTCGGGCCCGTGCCGCTGCCGACCCGGATCGAGAAGTTCACGGTCATCCGCTCGCCGTTCATCGACAAGGACTCGCGGGAGCAGTTCGAGATCCGCACCCACAAGCGGCTCGTCGACATCCTCGATCCGAGCGCGAAGACCGTCGACGCCCTGATGCGCCTTTCCCTGGCGGCCGGCGTCGACATTGAAATCAAGATGTGATGAAGACGCCCACGCCGATCCAACCCGCCCGCCGCGTTGTCGCCTGCGCTCCTCGCTCGCGCACGTCTGAGGGCGCTCGCTCCGGTGCTCGGCTCCGCCTTGCGCTCAGGCCGGCTGAGCGTGGGCTGATGACTGAGCCGTTCAACCGCGAGGCAGGATTAGCCCGGCCTCGGGCCCGCTGAGCGCGGGCTGGCTGGAGCCGCCCGATGAGCATTGGATTGATCGGTCGGAAGATCGGCGTGACCCAGGTCTTCCAGGCCGACGGGACGATGGTCGCCGTGAGCGTCGTCTCGGTCGAGCCGAACACCGTCACCCGGCTGCGGACCGAGGAGCGCGACGGCTACACGGCCGTCCAGCTCGGCGCGGAGCCGAGCCGCCGCCTGACCAAGCCCGAGGCCGGCCAGCTCAAGAACCTGCCCCAGGTCGCGAAGATTCGCGAGTTCCGGGTGGACGACGTCGACAGCTACACGGTCGGCCAGCAGATCGGCCTGGCCGACCTGTTCGCCGAGGGCGACCTGGTCGACATCACCGGCGTCTCCAAGGGCAAGGGCTTTGCCGGCCACATCAAGCGCCACCATTTCCACCGCGGTCCCAAGACCCACGGCTCGGATCACCACCGTGCGCCCGGCTCGATCGGCCCCGGGACGACCCCGGGTCGGGTCTACAAGGGCATGAAGATGGCCGGCCACATGGGCGACGAGCGGGTCACGATCAAGAAGGTCCAGGTCGTCCGCGCCGACGCCGACCGGAACCTGATCCTGGTCCGGGGCTCCGTCCCGGGACCGCGCAACTCCCTGATCATCGTGAAGAAGGCCTGACGATGCCCCAGACCACCCTGTACGACCGGACGGGCGCCTCGATCGGCAGCGTCGAGCTGAGCGAGCAGCTCTTCGGCGCGCCGATCAACGAAGCCGTCCTCCACCAGGTCGTGACTGGCCCAGCTGGCCGGCCGTCACCTGGGCACCCACGACACGAAGACCCGGGGCGAGGTTCGCGGCGGCGGCCAGAAGCCGTATCGCCAGAAGGGCACCGGCCGGGCCCGCCAGGGCCATCGGACCGCGCCCCATTTCCGGGGCGGCGGGGTCGTCTTCGGCCCCCACCCGCGGTCCTACGTCCAGCGCCTGCCGCGCAAGATGAAGCAGCTCGCCCTGCGTGGCGCCCTGACCGCCAAGCTCGGCGACGAAGCCGTCCGGGTGATCGACGGGTTCGGCCTCGAGGCGATCCGGACGAAGGACTTCGTCGGGATCCTGAGCGCGGTCAACGCCGGCGGTCGGGTCCTCGTCGTGGCCCCCGGCAGCGATGAGCGGCTCCACCTCTCCTCGCGCAACCTGCCCACGGTCAGCGTGATCCGGGCCGACTCGCTCAACGTGGTCGACCTGCTCAATGCCGACGTGATCGTCATCGAGCAGCCCGCCCTGGCCCGGATGGAAGAGGTGTACGGATGAGCCTGACCGCTCACGAGGTGATCCTCCGTCCGGTGATCAGCGAGAAGTCGATGGATGAGGCCGGACGGGGCAAGTACACCTTCGCCGTCCACGGCGATGCCAACAAGATCATGATCAAGGGCGCGGTCGAGGAGCTGTTCAAGGTCAATGTGACCGGCGGTGAACGTCCTGACCACGAAGGCCAAGGAGAAGCGCCGCGGCACGAAGCGCGGCCGGATCAGCGGCTTCACGACCCCCTGGCGCAAGGCCGTGGTGACCCTGGCCAGCGGCCAGAAGATCGAATTCTTCGAGGGGGTCTGACGATGGCTCTGCGGACCTACAAGCCGACCTCGCCGGGCCTCCGCGGGATGACCCGCTCGACCTTCGAGGAGATCACGACCCGCGAGCCGCACAAGCCCCTGCTCGAGGCCCAGACCCGCGGCTCCGGCCGGAACAACGCCGGCCGCCTGACGGTCCGCCACCGGGGCGGGGGGAGAAGCAGCACTATCGCCGGATCGACTTCAAGCGGGACAAGCCGGGCGTGCCGGCCCGCCTGGCCACGATCGAGTACGACCCGAACCGGTCGGCCCGGATCGGCCTCCTCCACTACCGCGACGGCGAGAAGCGCTACATGCTCCTGCCCCATGGCCTGAAGGTCGGCGACGTGATCGTGTCCGGGCCCGAGGCCGAGGCCCGGGTCGGCAACGCCCTGCCGATCGCCAACATCCCCCTGGGCACGACGATCCACAACATCGAGCTGATCCCGGGCAAGGGCGGCCAGATCGTCCGCTCGGCCGGCGTCGCCGCCCAGCTGCTGGCCAAGGAGGGCGACTACGCCCAGGTCCGGCTGCCCTCGGGCGAGGTCCGCCGGGTCAGCGTCCGGTGCATGGCCACGATCGGCCAGGTCAGCAACCTCGACCACGAGAACCAGAACCTGGGCAAGGCCGGCCGGGCCCGCCACATGGGCCAGCGGCCCGAGGTCCGGGGAGTCGTGATGAACCCGCGCGACCATCCGCACGGCGGCGGCGAGGGCAAGTCGCCGACGGGCATGCCGCCCAAGACACCCTGGGGCAAGCCGGCCATGGGCCTGCGCACCCGGACCAACAAGACGAGCGGTCGGTTGATCGTCCGCTCCCGTCATCGCAAGTAGCCGAAAGGAGGGAACCAGATGTCGCGCTCCGTCAAGAAGGGACCGTTCGTCGAGGCCCGCCTGCTCGGCCGCGTCCAGGAGATGAACAAGCGCAGCGAGAAGCGGGTGATCAAGACCTGGTCCCGCGCCTCGGTCATCTTCCCGGACTTCATCGGACACACGGTCGCGGTCTACAACGGCAAGAAGCACGTGCCGGTGTACGTGACCGAGAACATGGTTGGGCATCGCCTCGGCGAGTTCTCCCCGACCCGCACCTATCGCGGGCACGGGAAGCACACCGAGCGCTCGACCTCGCTGAAGTAGGAGCCGAAGCGTGCGCGTCTCCGCCACCGCCAAGTACCTCCGCGGCTCGACCCGCAAGGCCCGCCTCGTCACCAAGGCGATCCAGGGCAAGCAGGTCGAGGAAGCGGCTGCCCTGTTGCGGTTCATGCCCCAGCACGCCGCTCGCGACGTCGCCCTCGTCCTGAAGAGCGCCACCGCGAACGCTGAGAACAACCACAACCTCTCCGCCGAGGACCTGTACATCGTCGAGGCCCATGCCAATGAAGGGCCGTCGATGAAGCGCTGGCGCCCGCGGGCCCAGGGTCGGGCGTTCCCGATCCACAAGCCGATGACCCACATCACGGTCGTCGTCGAAGACCGGGAGGCCTGATCGAATGGGACACAAGGTCCACCCGTACGGCTTCCGGCTTGGTGTGTCGCGCACCTGGACCGCCAAGTGGTACGCCGACAAGGACTACACCAGCCTCCTCAAGGAGGACATCTCGATCCGCAAGCTGGTTGACCAGCGGCTGGCCAACGCCAGCGTCAGCCAGGTCGAGATCGAGCGCGGGATCAACCACGTGACCGTCACCGTCCACACTGCCAAGCCCGGGATCGTGATCGGCAAGGGCGGCCAGAACGTCGAGATCCTCCGCCAGCAGATCGGCGCCCTGACCAACCGCAAGGTCAAGCTCGAGATCAAGGAGATCCGCCAGCCGGAGCTCGACGCCCATCTCGTGGCCATGAACATCGCCCAGCAGCTGACCCGCCGGATCGCCTTCCGCAAGGCGATGAAGCAGGGCATCCAGCGGACGATGAAGGCCGGCGCGAAGGGCGTGAAGATCATGGTCTCGGGCCGCCTCGGCGGGTCCGAGATGGCCCGCCGGGAGTGGGACAAGGAAGGCCGGATCCCCCTCGGCACCCTCCGCGCCGACATCAGCTACGGCCAGGTCCACGCCCACACGACCTACGGCCGGATCGGGGTGAAGGTCTGGATCTATCGCGGCGACGTGATCCCCGAGCGGACCCCGCCGCAGGCCATCACGGCCGGCGTGTCCAGCGTGGCCGGAGGCGTCTGACCATGTTGATGCCCAAGCGGGTCAAGCACCGCAAGGTGATGCGCGGCCGGATGTCCGGGGTGGCCAAGGGCGGCTCATCGGTTGCCTTCGGCGACTACGGCCTGGCCACCCTCGAGCCGGCCTGGATCACCAGCCGCCAGATCGAGGCCGCCCGGCGGGCGATGACCCGGTCGGTCAAGCGCGGCGGCAAGATCTGGATCCGGGTGTTCCCCGACAAGCCGGCCACCAAGAAGCCGGCCGAGACCCGGATGGGCTCGGGCAAGGGCGCCCCGGATCACTGGGTCGCCGTCGTGAAGCCCGGCCGGATCCTCTTCGAGATGGGCGGGATCCCGCATACCGAAGCGCTCGAGGCGATGCGCCTGGCGAGCCACAAGCTGCCGGTGGCGACCCACGTGGTCGTCCGCGAAGGTGCCGCGCTGGAGGCGACCGATGGACATCGATAAGGTCCGCGAGATGTCCGACGCCGAGCTCGAGCTCGCCCTCCGCCAGGCCAAGCAGGATCTCTGGCAGGCCCGCTTCGCCCTGACCACCCGCCAGCTCAAGGACTACTCAACCATTCCTCAGACCCGCCACACGATCGCGCGGATCCTGACCGTCCAGCACGAGCGCAAGCTCGGCCGAACGGCCTGACGGGAGATCACGCGATGACAGGAGCACCGGTGAACGCCAAGCGCAAGACCAAGGTGGGGCGCGTCGTCAGCGACAAGATGGACAAGACGATCGTCGTGTCCGTCGAGCGGCTGGCCCGCCACCCGCTCTACAAGCGGGTCATCCGCCTGAGCACGAAGTTCAAGGCCCACGACGAGACGAACTCGGCCCACGTCGGCGACACCGTCCTGATCGAGGAGTCGCGACCCCTCTCGGCCACCAAGCGCTGGCGCCTGGTCGAGATCCTGGCCGCGGCCGGCGAGCACGGCGGCGAAGGCGTCGTGCTCGAGGAAGCCGCCACGTCCGAGGCGATCCACGGCGCCGCCCATCCCGGGCGCCATCGCGAGGATGAGCCGGTGGAGGCCGAGGCGTGATCCAGGAGTCGACCCGCCTCAAGGTCGCCGACAACACCGGCGCCCGCACGATCGAGTGCATCCGGATCATGGGCCGCTCGCGCAAGCGCACGGCCGGGATCGGTGACGTGATCGTGGCCGCGGTCAAGCAGGCGATCCCGAATGCCGCGGTCAAGAAGGGCGATGTCGTGCGGGCCGTGATCGTGCGCACGACCAAGGAATACGGCCGGCCCGACGGGAGCTACATCCGGTTCGACGAGAACGCGGCCGTCCTGATCAACAACCAGGGCAATCCGCGCGGCACCCGGATCTTCGGACCAGTTGCCCGCGAGCTGCGCGACCGGAACTACATGAAGATCGTGTCGCTCGCCCCGGAGGTGCTGTGATGGCGGTCGTCAGCCGTCCGAGCGGGACGAAGGTGCCCGACATCCGCAAGGGCGACACCGTCGTGGTCATCCTGGGCAAGGACGCCGGCAAGTCCGGCGTCGTCGAGCGGGTGATCCGCAACCAGCAGGGCTGGGCCAAGACCAAGAGCCGCGGCGGCGGAGGCTGGCGCAACGCCGGCCCGCTGTCCGAGACGGCGGTAGTCGTGGCCGGGCTGAACATCGCCAAGCGCCATACGAAGCCACGCCCGCCCAGCAACATGTCCGACCGGACGGCCGTGGGCCAGACCGGGGGGATCCTCGAGATCGCCCAGCCCCTGCCCCTGGGCAAGGTCATGATCGTCTGCCCCGAGTGCCACGAGCCCACCCGGATCGGCCACGAGCGGCTGGCCAGCGGTGAGCGCGTCCGGACCTGCAAGCGGGGCCACCGCCTGGAGGTGAAGGGCTGATGGCCGGACGCCTGCACGAGCGCTACAAGGCCGAGGTCGTCCCGGCCCTGACCAAGCAGTTCGAGTACTCCAACCCGAACCAGGTCCCGCGCCTGGCCAAGATCGTGGTCAACATCGGCCTGGGCGAAGCCCTGACCAATGCCAAGGCGATCGATGCGGCCACCGGCGACCTGGCCGCGATCACCGGCCAGAAGCCGATCGTGACCCGGGCCCGCCGCTCGATCGCCCAGTTCCGGCTGCGGACCGGCAACCCGATCGGGGCCAAGGTGACCCTCCGGGGCGACCGGATGTGGGACTTCCTCGACCGGCTGGTGACCCTCTCGCTGCCCCGCATCCGCGACTTCCGGGGGATCCCGGCCAGATCGTTCGACGGGCGGGGCAACTACTCCCTCGGGCTCCGCGAGCAGCTCGCCTTCCCCGAGATCGACTACGACAAGGTTGACCGTCTCCGCGGGCTGGAGATCAGCATCGTCACGACGGCGAAGACCGACGAGGAATCGAAGCGGATGCTCGAGCTCCTCGGCATGCCTTTCGCCGGCTAGGCGCGGGGAGGAATCTGATGGCCAAGAAGTCACTTATCGCCAAGGCCAAGCGGCCGCCCAAGCACAAGGTCTCGGGCTATCACCGCTGCTTCGTGTGCGGCCGGCCGCGGGCCTACATGCGCCGTTTCGCGATGTGCCGGATCTGCTTCCGGGAGCGTGCCCTGCTCGGGCAGCTGCCGGGCGTGACGAAGTCGAGCTGGTAGGACAGCGATGAACATCTCCGATCCAATCGCCGACATGCTCACCCGGATCCGCAATGCGTCGCGGGCCCACCACACCGAGGTGATCGTGCCGGCCTCCCGGACCAAGCGCGAGATCGCCCGGATCCTCAAGGCCGAGGGCTTCATCGCCGAGGTCGCCGAGGACCGCGACGGGTCGCTGGCCGTGCTCCGCCTCCAGCTCAAGTACGTCGACGGCAAGGTGCCGGTCGTCTCGGGCCTCAAGCGGATCAGCAAGCCCGGCCTGCGGGTCTACGCCCGCAAGACCGACATTCCGCGGGTCCTGGGCGGCCTGGGCATCGTCATCGTCAGCACCAGCCAGGGGATCATGACCGGCGCGCAGGCCCGCAAGGCCGAGCTCGGCGGCGAAGTCCTCGCCTACGTCTGGTAGGGGAGGGAACCATGTCCAGGATTGGTCGCCTGCCGATTGCCGTCCCGCCCGGCGTGACCGTCACGCTCGACGGCCGGGCGATCACCGTCGTCGGGCCGAAGGGAACCCTCAGCCGGGAGCTCCATCCCGACATGGCCGTCAACCAGAGCGATGGCTCGCTCCTGGTCGAGCGGCCGACCGAGTCGAAGACCCACAAGCAGCTCCACGGCCTGACCCGGACCCTCGTCTCGAACATGGTCGAGGGCGTGACCGCCGGCTACCGCAAGGGCCTCGAGATCACCGGCGTCGGCTATCGGGCCACGCTCAACGGCCGGAAGCTCACCCTCAACCTCGGCTACAGCCATCCGATCGAGATCGACCCGCCCAGCGGGATCGCCTTCGAGGTCGAGAACCCGACCCGGCTGGCCGTCGTCGGGATCGACAAGGAGCTCGTCGGCCAGGTGGCCGCCAAGGTCCGGGCGATGCGCAAGCCGGAGCCGTACAAGGGCAAGGGCGTGCGCTACGCCGGCGAGGTCGTCCGTCGCAAGGCCGGCAAGGCCGGCAAGATCGGCGGCAAGAAGTAACCCGATGAAGGAATCAGATCCGATGACCCAGGTCGCCGGCCGCAACGCGGCGCGCCAGAAGCGCCACGACCGGCTTCGCCTCACCCTCGCCGGCACGGAGGCCCGTCCGCGGCTGGCCGTGTTCCGCAGCCTCAACCACATCTATGCCCAGGTGATCGACGATGCGTCCGGCCGGACGCTCGCCACCGCCTCGACGGTCGAGAAGGAGTTCAAGGGCTCCAAGGCGACCAAGTCCGAGGAGGCCCGGCGGGTCGGCACGATGGTCGCCGAGCGCGCTCGCTCGGCCGGCGTCGAGCAGGTCGTCTTCGATCGGGCCGGGTTCCGGTACCACGGACGGATCAAGTCGCTGGCCGACGCCGCCCGCGAGGCCGGCCTCGACTTCTGATCAAAAGGAGCAACAGTGGCCCGCATCGACCCGAACAAGCTCACGCTCGAGGAGCGCGTCGTCCAGATCAACCGCGTCGCGAAGGTGGTCAAGGGCGGCCGTCGCTTCAGCTTCAGCGCGATCGTCGTCGTCGGTGATGGCGCCGGTCACGTCGGGGTCGGCCTGGGCAAGGCCGGCGAGGTCCCCGAATCGATCCGCAAGGGCGTCGAGGATGCCAAGAAGAACCTGATCCGGATCCCGATGGTCGGGACGACGATCCCCCACGAGGTCCGGGTCGAGTACTCGGCCGCCCGGGTCATGCTCAAGCCCGCCTCCCAGGGCACCGGGGTCATCGCCGGTGGGGCGGTCCGGGCGGTGGTCGAGGCGGCCGGCATCCGGGACATCCTGGCCAAGGTCCACGGCTCGACCAACCCGGTCAACGTGACCCGGGCGACGATCAACGCCCTGGCTTCGCTCCACTCCGCGGCCGACATCTCGGCCCGCCGGGGTGTCCCCGTCCGGCTGTCGATCCCCGGCCAGCCGGTGGTGGAGGCAGCCGATGCCCGCTAGGCTGCGCGTCACCCAGGTGAAGAGCACGATCAGTCACATCGAGCGCAACCGGGCCACCGTCCGCGCCCTCGGCCTGCACCGGATTGGTGACACGGTCGAGGTCCCCGACAATCCCGCGACCCGGGGGATGGTCCGCCAGGTCCGCTTCCTCGTCCAGGTCGAGGAGCTGCCGGCCGGCCCCGAGGAGAAGGCATGAAGCTCCACGACCTCCAACCGGCGGCCGGCGCCCACCGCAAGCGCAAGCGCGTCGGGCGGGGGATCGCTGCCGGCGGCGGCAAGACGGCCGGCCGCGGCACAAAGGGCCAGAAGGCTCGTGCCGGCGCCTCGATCCCGGCCTGGTTCGAAGGCGGCCAGACGCCCCTCCAGATGCGGATCCCGAAGCTGCATGGCTTCAAGAACCGCTTCCGGGTCGAATACGAGGTGGTCAACCTCGGCCGGATCAACGCCCTCGTCGAGGCCGGCGTGTTCGAGCCGGGCGACCTGCCGGCCAAGGGCAAGGGCAAGGCCGCCGCCTCGAGCCGATCGGGCTCCTCGGCGCCGATCACGATCAACCAGGAGATCCTGCGCGTCGCGGGTCTCGTGTCGACCCTCAAGAAGCCGCTCAAGATCCTCGGCCAGGGCGACCTCTCGGCCCCCCTGTTCGTCGTTGCCGACTCGTTCAGCCGGAGCGCGACGCGCAAGATCGAGGCCGCCGGTGGATCGGTCCAGGTCCTCGAGGTGCCGAAGGAGCCGCTGGCTGCCCTCGGGCTCGATGGCCCTGAGGCCACGGCCGACGAGCCGGCCGGGCTGACGGCCGAGGCGACCGCGGGGGTCCCCCCCGAGCCGGAGCCCGCCGAGGCCAGCTCCGGGGCCCCCGAGGCGGCAGTCTTCCCGCCGGCCGAGCCCGGCGACGAACCGGCCGAGGACGGCAAGGCTGGACGAGCAACAGCCACGTCCGGGACCGCCAAGGCCCCCGGGACCGCCAAGGCGTCCGGAACCGCCAAGCCCGCAACGGCCAAGTCGGCAACGGCCAAGTCCGGGGCGGCCAAGGCGACCGGAACCCGGTCTGCCGCCAAGTCGGCATCCGACGAGCCCACCTCGGCCAAGCCGGCGGGCACGTCCGCAGGCAAGGCCAAGCCGGCCAAGGCGGCGGCCAAACCCGAAGGCAAGGCCAAGCCGGCCGCCGGTGCCGCCCGGCCTTCCAAGAAGACCACCCCCGCCGACACCGCCAAAGACGCCTGATCGATGCTCGAATCCCTGCTGAACGCGTTCCGCGCGCCCGACATCCGGCGCCGGATCCTGTTCGTCGCCGGGATTCTGATCGTCTTCCGGCTGCTCGCCCACGTGCCCGTCCCGGGCGCGAACTCGGCCTCGCTGTCGGCTCTCTTCGCCAGCAACCAGCTGCTCGGCCTGCTCGACCTCTTCTCTGGCGGCGGCCTGTCCCGCTTCTCGATCGTGGGCCTGGGGGTGAACCCGTACATCAATGCTTCGATCATCATCCAGCTGATGACCGGGGTGATCCCCCGACTCCAGTCGCTCAGCCGTGAAGGCGAGTTCGGCCGGAACAAGATCAACCAGTACACCCGCTACCTGGCCGTGCCCCTGGCCCTCCTCCAGTCGTACGGCTTCCTGGCCGTCCTGCACAACTCGAACCCGCCCGTCCTGAGCGGGGCGTTCGGGCTGAACGACCTCGAGACGATCACCCAGATGGTCTCCCTGACCGCCGGCTCGATCCTGCTCATGTGGCTGGGCGAGCTGATCACCGAGAAGGGCATCGGCAACGGCATCAGCTTCATCATCTTCGCCGGCATCGTCAGCCGGGCCCCCAGCGCGATGCAGGCGTTCTTTGCCAACCCGGACGCCATCGCCTTCGTGGCCTTCGCGATCGTTGCCCTCGTGGCCGTCGCCGTGATCGTCTACATCCAGGAAGGCCAGCGGCGAATCCCGGTCCAGTACGCCAGCCGCGTCCGCGGTCGAAGGATGTACCAGGGGGCCTCGACCTTCCTGCCCCTGCGGGTCAACCAGGCCGGTGTCATCCCGATCATCTTCGCCGTCAGCATCCTCCTCTTCCCGACCCAGATCGCGTCGTACTTCACGACCTCCCAGGTGCCGATCGTGGCCAGCATCTCCCAGTGGATCGTGACGGTCATGGATCCCCAGGGCTTCCTGTACGTCGCCCTCTACTTCCTGCTGACCTTCGGTTTCACCTACTTCTACACGGCGTTCACCTTCAAGCCCGATGAGACCGCCGAGCAGCTTCGCAAGAACGGCGGATTCATCCCCGGCATCCGGCCCGGCCGGCCGACCGAGGAGTACCTCCGCAAGGTGGTCAACCGGATCACGATCGCGGGCGCCTTCTTCCTGGCCACCGTGGCGGTCTCGCCGACGATCCTGGCCGTCGTCTTCAAGAGCCTCGGCGGCCTGACCCTCGGCGGGACGAGCCTGCTGATCGTGGTCAGCGTGGTCGTCGAGACGATGAAGCAGATCGAAGCCCAGCTCCTGATGCGCAACTACGAGGGCTTCATCCGGTGACCTTCCTTGTCCTGCTGGGCGCCCCAGGCGCCGGCAAGGGCACGCAGGCACCGATCCTCTCGGACCGTCTGGGCCTGCCACATGTCGCGACGGGCGACCTCTTCCGGTCGGCGGTCAGGGAAGGCTCGGCGATCGGCCTCGAAGCCCGCCGCTACATGGAGCGCGGCCAGCTCGTGCCCGACTCGATCACGGTCAAGATGCTCCTCGACCGGCTGGGCCAGCCGGACGCCACCGACGGGGCGATCCTCGACGGCTTTCCGCGCAACCTGGCCCAGGCCGCGATCCTGGCCGAAGCCCTGGCCGAGCGGGGCAGCCGGGTCGACGGTGCGCTCGAGATCGAGGTGCCCGAGGAGGAGCTTGTCCGGCGCCTATCCGGCCGCTGGATCTGCCAGGCCAACGGCCACGTCTACAACGAGACGACCCACCCGCCCCGCATCCCGGGCCGCTGCGACCTCGACGACTCGCCCCTCGTCCAGCGCGCCGACGACCGGCGGGAGATGGTCAGCGCCAGGCTGGCGATCCAGCTGAGCGACCTGCGCCAGGTCGTGGACTACTACCGCCAGCACGGGCTGCTCCGGACGATCGACGGCCGCCAGCCGGTCGGCCAGGTCACCGAGGCCCTCCTGGCCGCGGCCGGCGGGCTCGGCTGATGGCGGTCACTCTCAAATCCGCGGCCGAGATCGAGACGATGCGCCGGGCGGGGCGGCTCGTGGCCGAGGTCCTGGCCCTGGTCGAGTCCGAGCTCAAGCCAGGCGTCTCGACGGCCCATCTCGACGCCCTGGCCGAGGCCCACATCCGGCGCAGCGGCGGGATCCCCTCGTTCAAGGGCTATCCCGGGGCCAACCCACGCCGGCCATTTCCGGCCAGCATCTGCGTCTCGATCGACTCCGAGATCGTCCACGGCATCCCGGGCGATCGGACGATCCGCGAAGGCCAGCTCGTGTCGATCGATGCCGGGGCGATCGTCGATGGCTGGCACGGCGACGGGGCCCGCTCATTCTTCGTCGGCCAGCCCCCGGAGCCGGTCCGCGAGCTGCTCGAGACGACCCGCCTGGCGATGATGGCCGGGATCGCGGCGGCCCGGCCGGGCAACCGGATCGAGGACATCGGGGCGGCCGTCGAGGACGTGGCCCGGCCCCACGGCTACGGCGTTATCCGCCAGTTCGTCGGCCACGGGATCGGCCGCGAGATGCACGAGGACCCCCAGGTCCCGAACTACCGCACGAAGCGGGCGAGCCGCCGGATCGAGCCGGGCCTGTGCCTGGCCATCGAGCCGATGTTCACCCTGGGCAGCTACGAGGCGGTCATGCAGCCCGACGACTGGACGATCGTGACCCGGGACGGGTCGCTGGCCGCCCATTTCGAGCACACGATTGCGATCACTCAGCGCGGACCGGAGGTCCTGACCACCGTCTGATCGCCGGTCCGGTGGTTGCCGGATCGGCGGACATTTGATATCCTCACCGTTCGTGTGTCAGCCCAGCGGGCTGGCATTCCATGCGAGAAAGGGAAACCGTACGCCCGTGGCCAAGAAAGACGCGATCGAAGTCGAGGGAACGGTCATCGAGCCGCTCCCGAACACGATGTTCGCCGTCGAATTGGAGAACGGACATCGGGTCCTGGCCCATATCAGCGGCAAGCTCCGGATGAACTTCATCCGGATCCTGCCGGGCGATCGAGTCAGGGTGGAGTTGTCTCCCTACGATCTCACCCGCGGTCGGATCACCTACCGCCTCAAGTAGCGTTTGTTCGAGCCTGATCGAGGAACCGTTTGAAAGTTCGAGCGTCCGTCAAGACCCGCTGCGACCACTGCAAGGTAATTCGTCGCCATGGGACCGTGATGGTCATTTGCACCGCCAATCCCAAGCACAAGCAGCGGCAGGGGTAGTCGATGGCTCGCATCGCCGGCGTTGACATCCCCCGCGAGAAGCGGGTGGAGGTCGCCCTCACCTACATCTTCGGCCTGGGCCTGCCCACCAGCCAGAAGATCCTCGCCCAGGCCAACATCAATCCCGACACCCGGGTCCGGGACCTGACCGAAGAGCAGGTCAACCGGCTTCGGGAGATCATCGACCGGCGCTACAAGGTCGAGGGTGACCTGCGCCGCGAGGTGGCCCTGAACATCAAGCGCCTGATCGAGATCGGCTCGTATCGCGGCAGCCGCCACCGGCGCAACCTGCCGGCCCGGGGCCAGCGGACCAAGACGAATGCCCGCCAGCGGCGTGGACCGAAGAAGACGGTCGGCGTCCGCCGGAAGAAGTAAGGGGAACTGAAGCCCAGCCATGGCTGACCGCAAGCGTGCCGTCAAACAACGCCGCAAGGAGCGCAAGAACGTGCCCCAGGGCAACGTTCACATCCAGGCG
This sequence comes from uncultured Chloroflexia bacterium, assembly GCA_963697135.1. GTDB lineage: Bacteria > Chloroflexota > Limnocylindria > Limnocylindrales > CSP1-4 > Palsa-1033. Next base: position 19,889 of record CAVOMZ010000002.1, read on the forward strand.
ACGTTCAACAACACGATCATCACGATCACCGATCTGGGTGGTGCGGTGATCAGCTGGGGCTCGGCCGGGACCGCCGGCTTCAAGGGCTCCCGCAAGAGCACGCCCTACGCTGCGGCGCTGTCGGCCGAGGGTGCCGCCCGCCGGGCGATGGAGCACGGCATGCGCCAGGTCGAGGTCTACGTCAAGGGCCCCGGGGCCGGCCGGGAGCAGGCGATCCGCTCGCTCCAGGCCGCCGGACTCGAGGTGACCGCGATCACCGACGTCACGCCCATCCCGCACAACGGCTGCCGCGCCCCCAAGCGGCGCCGGGTCTAGGTCAGGAACGATGGCCCGTTACACCGCATCCGTCTGCCGCCTCTGCCGCCGGGAGGGCATGAAGCTCTTCCTGAAGGGCTCCCGCTGCTACTCCAAGAAGTGTGCCTTCGAGCGCCGGCCGACCCCGCCCGGCCAGCACGGCGTCCGCCGCCGCAAGGTCGGCGAGTACGGCCTGCAGCTGCGCGAGAAGCAGAAGGTCCGCCGGACCTACGCGGTCCTCGAGCGCCAGTTCAAGAACTACTTCGACGCGGCCGAGTCGCGGCCCGGGGTGACCGGCGAGAACCTTCTCCGGCTGCTCGAGCTGCGCCTGGACAGCGTCGTCTACCGGATGGGCTTCGCGCCCTCCCGGGCGGCTGCCCGCCAGCTGGTCAATCACGGCCACTTCGCGGTCAACGGCAAGCCGACCAACATCGCCTCGCAGCAGCTCCATCCCGGCGATCGGGTCGAGGTTCGTGCCTCGCACACCGGTCGCGAGCCGTTCAAGGTCGCCCGGGAGAGCCTCCGCTCGCACCAGCCACCGGAATGGCTGAGCATCGACCCGGCGAAGCTCACCGGGACCATCATCGACCAGCCCCGGCGTGACCAGATGCCGCTCGACCTGAACGAGCAGCTCGTGGTCGAGTACTACTCGAGGTAAGCCCCAGACCATGATCGAACTCGAGAGCCCGCAGATCGAGCCTGTTGAGGAGCTCGGCACCTTCGCCAAGTACGAGGCAGGGCCGCTTCCGGCCGGCTACGGGGTGACCCTCGGCAATGCCCTCCGGCGCGTCCTCCTGTCGTCGCTCGAGGGGGCGGCCGTCACCTCGATCCAGATCCGCGACGTGTACCAGGAGTTCTCGACGATCCCCGGAGTGAAGGAAGACGTCACCCAGATCGTCCTGAACGTCAAGAAGCTCCGGCTCAAGAGCTTCGCCGCCCACCCGGTCCAGCTCAAGCTGGTCAAGAGCGGAGCCGGCGCGGTGACCGCGGCCGACATCGTCGAATCGGCCGACGTCGAGATCGTCAATCCCGAGCAGGTCCTGATGACCCTCGATACCGACGACGTCACGATCGAGCTCGACCTGACCGTCGAGCGCGGGGTCGGCTATCTCGCCGCCGAGCGGTCCGAGTCGCTCCCGATCGGGGTGATCGCGGTCGACGCGATCTTCACCCCGGTCCGCAAGGTCAACTACTGGGTCGAGCCGACCCGGGTCGGCCAGATCACGAACTACGACAAGCTGACGATGGAGATCGAGACCGACGGCTCGATCACCCCCGAGGAGGCCCTCTCCCGCTCGGCCGACATCCTCGTCCGGCAGTTCTCGCTGTTCGCCAACATCGGCCTGGCGGCCGTGCCGGGTGCCGGCAACGGCGGCGGCCCGACGCTCCCTCCGAACATGCTCGACATGCCGATCGAGGAGCTCGACCTGCCGATGCGGGCGTACAACTCGCTCAAGCGCAACAACATCGTCAAGGTCGGCCAGCTCCTCCAGCTGTCCGACGACGACCTCCTCCGAATGCGCAACTTCGGGCGCAAGTCGCTCGACGAGATGAAGGAGCGCCTGCGCATGCGCGGCTTCGTCATCCCCGAGACCGAGCCGTCGAGATGAGCCGTTCGAAGACGAAGACGGCGAGGACCTCTAGACGATGTCCCACCGGATCGACGGTCGCAAGCTCTCCCGCAGGCAGGGTCCCCGGCTGGCCTTGTTCAAGAACATGACCGTGTCCGTCCTGCGCTACGAGAAGATCCAGACGACCGAGGCGAAGGCCAAGGAGATCCGCCCCCGGGTCGAGCGGATGATCACCCTGGCCAAGCGGGGCGACCTGGCCGCCCGCCGCGCAGGTCATTGCCGAATTTCCGAACGAGCCGCTCGTGGTCGACAAGCTCTTCCACGAGATCGCGCCCAAGTACGCCGACCGCACCTCGGGCTACACCCGCATCGTGCGCATCGGCCGGCGGCTCGGCGACTCCGCCGAGATCGTCCAGCTCGAGCTCGTCTAGGACGAGCCGCAACCAGGGCGCTCGAGAGGGCGCACCCGTGCGCTACCGCGCCCGGGTCGAATACGACGGCACGGACTTCGCCGGCTTCCAGGTGCAGCCTGGCAGGCGGACGGTCCAGGGAGAACTCGAGGCCGCGCTGGCGCGACTCGGGCCGCAGGGCCCGGGCCGGGTCGACGGGGCCGGTCGAACGGACGCCGGGGTCCACGCCTCCGGGCAGGTGATCGGTTTCACCTACACGGGAGCGCTGGACGGAGCCGGGCTCGAACGCTCGATCGAGGCACTGCTCCCGGCGGACATCGCGATCAGCGGGGTTCGACGGGCGCCCGACGGGTTCCACCCACGCTACGCGGCGCGCTACCGGGAGTATCGCTACACCGTCTGGAACGGGCCGCACCGGCCGCTCGTCGAGCGCTATGCGCTCGGGGTGCGGACGCCACTCGATGACGCCGCGATGGAGCGGGCGGGGTTGGTCTTCGTCGGCCGCCACGACTTCTCCGCCTTCGGGGCGCCGGATCGCCAGCCGGTCCGGACCGTCTACTCGGTCCGGGTCCGCCGGAGAGGCAGGGTCGTGACGATCGACGTCCGGGCCGACGCCTTCCTGCGGGGGATGGTGCGCCGGATCGTGGCCGTCCTGTTGAAGGTCGGCCACGGCAAGATGGACCTGGCTGGGGTCGAAGCGGCACTCGCTGCCGATCGGCCCGCCCTCGCCGGAGCAGCGGCTCCGGCCCGGGGACTATGCCTGCGACGGGTCGCACTCGGGCGAGCAGCCCGGGTCCAGCCGGAGCGGGAACTGGACGGAGAACTCGGAGCATCATGACCGCGAAGACCTATACGCCTCGAGAGAGCGAGATCGACCGGCAGTGGTACGTCGTCGATGCGGCGGACGAGACCCTCGGCCGGCTCGCGTCGCGGGTCGCCCACGTCCTCGTGGGCAAGCACAAGCCGACCTACGCTCCCCATCTCGACTCGGGCGACCACGTGATCATCCTGAACGCGGCCCGGATCTCGGTCAGCCGGGACAAGCTCGAGTCGAAGGTCTACTCGCGCCACAGCGGCCACCCCCAGGGCTACAAGGAAGAGACCCTGGGCCATCTCCTCGAGCGCCGTCCCGAGGAGGTCGTCCGGCGGGCGGTCAAGGGGATGCTCCCGCACAACCGCCTCGGCGCCCAGCAGCTCCGCAAGCTGAAGGTGTACGCCGGCTCGGATCATCCGCATCAGGCCCAGCGGCCTGAGCCGCTGGCCTGACGGAGGAACCGCCCCCATGTCGACCCCCGCGTTCTATTACGGGACCGGCCGCCGCAAGACCGCGGTCGCCCGGGTCCGGCTCCTGCCCGGTGAGGGCGAGATCGTCGTCAACGGCCGGACGATGGACCAGCACTTCGGCAACGCCGTCAACGAGTCCGATGTCCGGATGCCCTTCCGGGTGACCGGCACGGACGGCCGCTTCAACACCCTGGTCAAGGTCGAGGGCGGCGGGGTAACCGGCCAGGCCGGGGCGATCCGCCACGGCATCGCCCGGGCCCTCCTCCAGCTCGATGAGGCCCACCGCCTCTCGCTCCGCCAGGCCGGCCTGCTCACCCGCGATCCGCGGATGAAGGAGCGCAAGAAGTACGGCCTGAAGCGAGCGCGCAAGGCGCCTCAGTACACCAAGCGCTAGGCGCGCGGCGGGCCAGGGACGCCAGCAGATGCCGACCGGAAGCTCGCTCCGAGGTCGCGATCTGCTGAGCGTCGCCGACCTCTCCCGGGCCGAGGTCGAGGCCCTCTTCGACCGGGCGGCCCGGATGAAGGCCGACTTCGCCCTCGACCGCCGGCGCGACCGGGCGGCCCTCGCCGGACGGACCCTGGCGATGCTCTTCCAGAAGCCCAGCCTGCGGACCCGGGTCACCTTCGAGGCGGGCATGGCCCAGCTGGGCGGGGCCGCGGTCTACCTGACCAACGACGTCGTGCTGGGGGCGCGCGAGACGGTCCGCGACGTGGCCCGCAACCTCGAGCGGTTCGTCGATGCGATCGTCGTTCGGACGGGACCCCACGAGGTGGCCGTCGAGCTGGCCGCCCAGGCCGGCGTGCCGGTCATCAACGGCCTGACCCTGCGCGAGCACCCCTGCCAGGCCCTGGCCGACGTGTTCACGATCCGCGAGCACCTGGGCGGGCTCGACGGGGTCGTCCTGGCCTTCGTCGGCGACGGCAACAACGTCTACCACTCGCTCGCCCTGCTCGGGGCGACGCTCGGGCTCGAGGTCCGCCTGGCCCATCCGCCGGGCTATGCCCCGAACGCCCGGATCGTCGAACGGGCCGAGGACCTGGCCCGGGCCTCGCGGCGGCCGGATCGCCTTCACCTCGGACCCGGCCGAGGCCGTGGCCGGCGCCTCGGTCGTCTACACCGACGCCTGGACCTCGATGGGCCAGGAGGCCGAGACGGAGGAGCGCCGGGACGCGTTCGCGGCGTACCAGGTCAACGATCGGCTGCTGGCCGCGGCCGGTCCGGCCGCGGTCGTGATGCACTGCCTGCCCGCCCATCGGGGCGAGGAGATCACGTCCGAGGTCATGGACGGACCGCGGAGCATCATCTTCGACCAGTCCGAGAACCGGCTCCACGTCCAGAAGGCCCTCCTCGTCGAGCTGATCGGAGACGAGGCCGGATGAGCGACGTCCCCTACGAGCGCTACAAGGAAGCCCTCCGGGTCGGCCACGTCGCGGCCCTCCACGGCCGCCTGGACGACGCCCTGGTGGCCTACGACGAGGCCGCCCTGGTCGCCCCCGACCGGGCCCTGCCCCTGACCAGCCGGGCCAGCGTCCTGGTCCGCCTGGGCCGGCTCGACGAGGCGCTCGATGCCTACGGGGCCGCCCTCGGCCTGGCCCCCCGGGACGAGTCCGCCCTGGGCGGGCGGGCCGATGCCCTGATCCGGGCCGGCCGGCCGGCCGAGGCTGCCGGGGCGCTCGACCTGCTGGCCGAGATCCAGGCCGTCAGCGGCCGGCTGCCCGAGGCCTGCGACACGGCCCGGCGGGCCCTCGAGCTGGCCGAGTCGCGGGCCCGCCGGCGGCACCTGGCCGATCTGACCGAGCTCGTGCGCGACTCGCCCGGGAGCGAGGCCGAGGCGGCCCTGGCCCGGGCGATGCGGGTCCTCGAGGAACCGGTCGCGCCGCCCGCGGCGGCGGCCCCCGGACCGGATTCCGGGGCGGCCCAGGCCGAGGCCGAAGCGGCTCCGGGCGGAGACGACACCGGCCGATCCGCCGAAACCGCCCCGCTCGAGCCGGCCGCCGGGCGTTCGCCCAGGGTCGAGCTCGTGCCGGTCGACGTGGCCGCGGCGAGCGCCCGGCTCGAAGCGGCGATGGCCTCCGACGATCCCGACGCCCGGATCCGGACGATCGTCGCGGTGAGTCGCGAGCTGGCCGCCGCCGGGCTCGACGAGGCGGCCCTCGACGCAGCCGACTCGGCCCTCGGCCTGGCCCCCGACGATCCGGATCTCCATCTCGTCCTGGTCGAGCTGTATGTCGCCCGGGGCTGGCAGACGCTGGCCGGCGACAAGCTGCTCCTGCTCGGCCGTCTGGTCGAGCTGACCGGCGATGCCGGCGTCCGCGATCGGCTGTGCGCGGCGGCGACCCGGCTCCTGCCAGACGACAGCCGGCTCGCTGGTCTGTGCGCCTGACCTAGACTGAGCCCACGATGCAGCTCATCCAGCTGGTCCTGGAGCAGGTTCAGCTCAACACGATCGTCGACATCGCGATCACCTCGCTCCTGATCTACGGCTTGTTCAGCCTGATCCGGGGAACTCGCGCGGTCAGCCTCGTGATCGGCGTCACGGTCATGCTCCTGGTCTACGCGGCGGCCCGCTTCTTCGACCTGCGGCTGCTCCGCCAGGTCCTCGAGACGGGCGCCCTGGTCGGTGTCTTCGCCCTCGTCGTGGTGTTCCAGCCGGAGCTCCGCCGGGCGCTCGATCGGCTGGGCCGGGTCGGCTCCTTCGCCTGGCTGTTCAGCGGCACGGACGAACGGGTCGTCGGGCACGTTGCCGCCGAGGTGGCCCGGGCCTGCGGCCTGCTGGCCGCCGACCACTACGGGGCCCTGATCGTGATCGAGCGCGAGACGGCCCTGGGCGAGATCGCCGAGACCGGGGTGATGCTCCATGCCGACCTGACGGCCGACCTGCTCCGGACGATCTTCATGCCGCGCTCGCCGCTCCACGACGGGGCGGTCATCGTCCGCGGCGACCAGGTCGTGGCGGCCGGGGCCGTCCTGCCCCTGGCCGAGACGACGGTCCTGCCCGCCGAGCGCTTCGGGACCCGCCACCGGGCGGCGGTCGGGATCGCCGAGCAGACCGACGCGATCGTCGTGGTCGTCTCCGAGGAGTCCGGCCAGACCAGCCTGGTCGAGCGCGTCCGGATCGTCCGCAACCTGAACCCGGCCCAGCTCGAGCGGGCCCTGATCCTCCTCCTCGACAGCTCCGGCGGGCCGCGCTCGATGCTCGGGCGGATGCCGTCCGGCAGCCTCCGCCCGACGAGTGCCCGGCTGTCCCGGCTGCGCCGGACCGGTTCTTCGAGCCCGGCCGCCCCGGCGCGGCCCGCGGGCAGCCCGCCGGGCGCGTCCGAAGCGGCCGATCCGGCCGAGCCGAGATGAGGCGGACGATCGGGCTGGTCGTGGCCCGGATCCTGCGGAACTGGCCGCTCAAGGTCGGCTCGGTCATCCTGGCCACGTTCCTGTACGCCGGGCTGGTCCTGTCCCAGAACGCCCAGGTCTGGCCCGGCCGGGTCGCGATCGTGGCCACGAACCAGCCGACGAACGCCGTCCTGCTCACGAGCGACCTGGGCTTCGTCACGAACATCCACTACTTCGCCCCGTCCGACGTGGCCGATCGGCTGACCAGCAGCAGCTTCACGGCCAGCGTCGACCTGTCCACGGCGACGCCCCAGGCCGGGACCGCCTTCGCGACCGTCCCGGTCCACGTCCTGGCCGTCGATCCGCGGGTCCAGATCCTCGACTTCGACCCGCAGGTGATCCAGGTCCAGCTCGATCCGCTCGTCTCCAAGAGCGTCCCGGTCGTGGTCGACCACGGGGTCGCCCCGCCCGGCCTCACCCTCCAGGAACCGGTCCTGTCGGACTCGACGGTCACCGTGTCGGGTCCCGATTCGGTCGTCCGCCTGGCCACCGCCGCGGTCGCCCGGGTCGTGATCCAGCCGGCCGGCCTCGACATCGACCAGCAGGTCTCGCTCGTGGCGGTCGATGCCCTGAACAACGTCCTGAGCCCGGTCAAGATCGATCCGGACAGCGTCAGGGTCCAGATCCGGGTCGGCAGCCAGCAGACCCGGACCCTGCCGGTCGTGCCCAACCTGACCGGCTCGCCCAACAGCGGCTTCCAGGTCAGCTCGGTCACCGTCGATCCGGTCGCGGTCACCGTCGCCGGCGATGCCACCGACCTGAACCAGCTCGTCCAGGTCTCGACCGTCCCGATCGACCTGACCGGGGCGACCGCCGACGTCACCCGCCAGGTCGCCCTCGTCCTGCCACCGGGGATCACGGTCGTGGGCAACCCGACCGTGTCGGTCGCCGTCCACCTCGTCGCCACCAGCGCCTCCCAGACGTTCTCGGCCGGGATCGTCCTGTCCGGTGCCCGCGACGACCGGATCTACAGCCTCTCGGTCGACCAGGTCCTGGTCACCCTGGGCGGGAGCCCGGCTGCCCTGGCCGGGGTCGACGGGCAGACGTTCGCGGTCAGCCTCGACGTCGACGGGCTGGCGGCCGGGCGTCCACGTCCTGACCCCGACGGTCAACCTGCCGGCCAGCCTCAAGCTCGTCGGCCTCAGCCCGAGCTCGGTCACGGTCACGATCACGGTTGCCACCCCGCCGTCGCCCGCGCCGACCCCCGGTCCGTCGGCCTCGGCCGGTCCCTGATGGCCCGCCTCTTCGGGACCGACGGCATCCGGGGCGTCGCGAACATCGACCTGAAGCCGACCCTGGCCTACGCCCTCGGCCGGGCGACGGCCCACGACCTGCTCGGGCCGGAGGGCGTCCTCGTCCTGGGCCAGGACACCCGCCGCTCGGGCGGGATGTTCGTCCACGCGATCGCGGCCGGGGCGGCCAGCCTGGGCGCCGATGTCCAGCTGGCCGGGACGCTGCCCACCCCGGCCCTGGCCCACATCGCCGGGAGCGGCGAGTTCGGCGCCGGGATCATGGTCTCGGCCTCCCACAACCCGGCCGAGGACAACGGCCTGAAGGTCCTCGACGCCCGCGGGCTCAAGCTCGATGACGACCGCGAGGACGCCCTCGAGGCATTGATCTGGCGGGCCGAGGAGCTGGCCGGTCCGCGCAACGCCGGGCTGGGCCGGATCACCGACCGGCCGGACCTGCTCGAGCGCTACGTGGCCGACCGGCAGGACCCTGGCCGAATCGATCCGGACGGACCTCCGGATCGTGCTCGATTGCGCCAACGGCGCCGGCGGGGTGACGGCCCCGGGGATCCTGGCCGCCACCGGGGCGACGGTCGAGGTGATCTCGAACGAGCCCGACGGGGTCAACATCAACGTCGAATGCGGGGCGACCGCGCCGGCGGCCCTGGCCCGGGCGGTCGTCGAGCAGGGCGCCGACCTGGGCTTCGCCCTGGACGGCGATGCCGACCGGCTCGTCGTGGTCGACCGCCAGGGGCAGGTCGTGGACGGCGATCAGCTGATCGGCCTGATCGCCCTCGATCGCCTTCGGCGGGGCGCCCTGCGGCAGGGCATCGTGGTCGTGACCGTGCTCTCCAACGGCGGCCTCGAGGCCGCCCTGAAGGGGCTCGGCGGGCAGGTCGTCCGGACTCCCGTCGGTGACAAGTACATCCTCGAGGGGATGCTCCTGAACGAGGCGAACCTGGGTGGCGAGAAGAGCGGCCACGTGATCAGCCTCGACCACTCCTCGTCGGGCGACGGCCTGGTGACCGGCCTGGAGCTGCTCGGGGTGCTGGCCCGGAGCGGCCAGCCGGTCGATCTCCTGGCCGCCGAGATTCCCCTCTTCCCACAGGAGCAACGAGCGGTCCGCGTTCGTCACAAGGACCAGTGGGAAGGTGACCCGGTCCTCCATCGAGCGATCGTCGAGGCTCGCCGGCGGCTCGGCTCCGGCGGCCGGGTCCTCGTCCGACCGTCGGGCACCGAGCCCGTCCTGCGGGTCATGGTCGAGGGCCCCGAGATCGACCTCGTCCGCCGGCTGGCCGACGAGATCGTGACCCTGGCCGGGGAGCGTCTACACTAGCCCGGCTCCGGCGCCGGTCGGGAACCGGGGCCACAACCGCGACGGAGATCGACCAGCATGTGTGGAATTGTCGGCTACACCGGACCGCGCGAGGCCGGGCCGATCCTGATCGAGGGTCTCAAGCGGCTCGAGTACCGGGGCTACGACTCGGCCGGGATCGCCCTGGTCGATGACGCCGGCGACCTGTTCGTCGAGAAGCGGGCGGGCAAGCTGGCCAACCTCCAGACGGCGATCGCCGATCGGACGCCCCACGCCGCGATCGGCCTGGCCCATACCCGCTGGGCAACCCACGGCCGGCCGAACGACCTGAACGCCCATCCCCACCAGGACTGCACCGGTGACATCACCGTGATCCACAACGGGATCATCGAGAACTTCCGGGAGCTCCGCGACGGGCTCGAGGAGCGGGGCCACGTCCTCACCTCGGAGACCGACACCGAGGCGATCGCCCACCTGATCGAGGAGGCCTACGAGGGCGACATCGCCGACGCGACCCGGGCGGCCCTGCGCCAGACCGAGGGCGCCTACGCCCTGGCCGTGATGCACCGGGGCGAGCCGGACCGGCTGGTCGGCGCCCGCCAGAACGTGCCCCTCGTCGTCGGCCTGGCGCCCGGCGAGACGTTCCTGGCCAGCGACGTGGCGGCGATCCTGGCCCACACCGACCAGGTCACCTTCCTCGAAGAGGGCGACGTGGCCGACCTCCGCCCGAGCGGGGTCGTGATCACCGACGTCGATGGCAACCCGGTCGTCCGCACGGTGACCACGATCACCTGGACGGCCGAGGCGGCCGAGAAGGGCGGCTTCGACCACTTCATGCTCAAGGAGATCCACGAGCAGCCGGCCGCCCTGCTCCAGTCGATCACCGGCCGGCTGACCCGCGACGACCGGATCGTGGTCGAGGAGCTGGCCGGGCTGGGCGAGGTCCTGGCCCGGGTCCGGCGGATCGAGCTGGTTGCCTGTGGGACGGCCTATTACGCCGCCCTGATCGGGGCGGCCGCCCTCCAGGAGTGGACCGGCCTGCCTGCCCGGGCGACGGTCGGCTCGGAGTTCCGCTACGGGCCGCCACCGCTCGATCCGGACACCCTCGTGATCGCGGTGACCCAGTCCGGCGAGACCGCCGACACGATCGCTCCGACCCGGCTCGCCCGCGAGCGAGGCTGCCCGGTGATCGCGGTCACGAACACGGTCGGCTCGGCGATCACCCGCGAGGCCGACGCCGTCCTGTTCCTGCAGGCCGGGCCGGAGGTGGCCGTGGCCGCCTCGAAGACCTTCGTGACCCAGGTCACGACCCTGGTCATCCTGGCCGCCGCGATCGCCGTGAGCCGGGGCAGCCTGCCGGCCGAGCGCGAGGTCGCCCTCGGCGCGGCCCTCCGGGCCCTGCCCGAGGCGGCCCAGCGGACGCTCGACCTGAACACCGGCGTGGCCGCCCTCGCCCGGCGCTACGTCAACTCGCGCGGGTTCATGTTCGTCGGGCGCGGCTTCGGCTATCCGGCGGCCCTCGAGGGCGCCCTGAAGCTCAAGGAAGTCAGCTACGTCCATGCCGAGGGCTACGCGGCCGGCGAGCTCAAGCACGGGCCGATCTCGCTGCTCGACGCCGAGTGCCCGCTGGTCGCCGTGGCGACTCGCTCGTCGGTCTACGACAAGCTGATCAGCAACGTGATGGAGGGCCGGGCCCGCGATGCCCGGGTGATCGCCGTGGCGACCGAGGGCGACGGCCAGATCGAGCGCTTCGCCGACGAGGTCTGCTGGGTGGCCGAGACCGACGAGGTGCTCGGCCCGGTCCTCGCCGTGATCCCCCTCCAGCTGTTCGCGTACTACACCGCGGTGGCCCGCGGGACGGACGTCGACCAGCCGCGCAACCTGGCCAAGTCGGTCACGGTCGAGTAGCCGTGGCCGCGATCCCGGCAGTCCCGCCCGGGACGACCGAGCTCGGGATCGACATCATCGCGATCGCCCGGATCCGGGAGACGATGGCCCACTTCGGTGAGCGCTTCTCGAACCGGGTCCTGACCGCCGCCGAGCGGGCCTACGTCCGCGACCGGCCCGAGACGTTCGCCGGGCGCTGGGCGGCCAAGGAGGCGGTCAGCAAGGTCCTCGGCCTGGGCGTCCGGGGGATCGGCTGGCGCGAGATCGAGATCGAGCGCCTGCCCACCGGCCAGCCCTCCGTCCGGCTCCACGATCGGGCGGCCGCCCGGGCCGAACAGCTGGGGATGGGCCGGATCGCCGTGTCGATCAGCCACGAAGCCGAATACGCCGTGGCCATCGCCTTCGGCGATCCGGACCGCCGGTGGGCGGTACGTCTTCCCGCCCGACATCGAGGCCCGCCTGGACGACCGCGAACGGCGGATCCTGGCCCGGATCGAGCGCCTCCGGGAGCTGGGCCGCGAGGACGCTCCGGGACGATGCCCGTGACGGCTGATCCGGGGCCGATCGAGGAGCTGACCGACGCGATCGCCGGTGGCCTCCTGCCGGAGCGCCCGGCCCGCGGCCACAAGGGCACGTTCGGCCGGCTGCTCGTCGTGGCCGGTTCGCTCGACTTCGCCGGCTCGGCCCTGCTCGTGTGCACCGCCGCCGGCCGGGCCGGGGCCGGCCTGGTCGCCCTGGCCGTGCCCGAGTCGCTCCAGCCCGTGTTCGCCACCAAGGTCGTCGAAGCGACCACCCTGGCCCTGCCCGAGGACGATGTCGAGGAGGTCGAGCCGGAGGACGCCCTGGCCCGCATCCTCGACCACGCTCACGACGCGCTGGTGGTCGGGCCGGGCCTCCGCCCGGGCCTGGCCACGGTCGAGCTGATCCGGCGCCTCCTGGCGGTCGACGAGGACGGCGTGCCCCCGGCGGTCGTCGATGCCGAGGCGCTCCGTTCGCTCGCGGCCGAGGACGAGTGGTGGGCCGGGGTCCACCGGCCGTGCGTCCTGACCCCGCATACCGGCGAATTCGCCCGGCTCCGGGCCGCCAGCGGGATCGATGAGCCGGCCGACGGCGACCTGCTCGACGACGACCTCGCCCGCGCGACAGCGGCCCGGGATGCCGCCCGCCGCTGGGGCCAGGTCGTCGTCCTGAAGGGCGCCCGGACGGTGATCGCGGCGCCGGACGGCAGGCTCGCCCGGGCCCCCTTCGAGAACCCGGCCCTGGCCAGCGGCGGCACCGGCGACGTCCTGAGCGGCACGATCGGGGCGCTCCTGGCCCAGCACCTGGCGCCGTTCGACGCGGCTCGGCTGGGCGTCTTCCTGCATGGCACCGCGGGCGAATCGGTCCGCGACCGGGTCGGCGACGCCGGCCTCCTGGCCTCGGACCTGCCGTTCGAGATCGCCCTCGCCCGGAAGCGCCTGGGGGCGGCTCACGTGCGCCGGACAGCCGAGCGCAAGCTCGGCTTCGGGGTCCGGCCGGCCGGGTCGCCCCGCTGAGCGAGCCCGGCCTCGATCATCGATCGACCTGGCCCCGGCCGGGCTGCCCGGCCTGCCCCGGATGGCCTGGCTCGAGATCGACCTCGGCCGGCTCGAGGCGAACCTGGCCGCCCTGCGCCGGGCGCTGCCCGAAGGAACGCGGCTCGACGTCGTCGTCAAGGCCGACGCCTACGGCCACGGCGCGGTCCCGATCGGGCGCGCGCTCGAAGGCTTCAGCCGGCCGCCCGACGGCCTCGCCGTGGCCACCTTCGACGAGGCGGTCGAGCTGCGCGAAGCCGGCCTAGAGCTGCCGATCCTCGTCCTGTACCCGGTCCCGCCCGAGCGGGCCGCCGAGGCCGCCCGGCGGCGGATCGCCCTGACCGCGAGCGATGCCGAGCTCCTCGAGCGCAGCCTGGCCAGCCTTGAGCAGGCCCGCCTGTCGGCCCGGGCCGCCGGGCGGCGCCGGCCGCCCCACCGGCTCGACCTCCAGATCGAGGTCGAGTCGGGGCTCGGCCGGGCCGGGATCCTGCCGGCCGAGGTGCCGGCCGCGGCGGCCCGGATCATCGCTGCGCCGGGGGTCCGCCTGGCCGGGATCTGGTCCCACCTCCAGGCGCCGGCCGACCGGGCCCGCTCGGACGACCAGGCCGCCCTCCTGACCGGCACGATCAGCCGCCTGGCCGAGGCCGGCATCCGAGTGCCCCTGGGACATCTCGGCGCGAGCGGCGGCGTGCTGGCCGGGAGCAGCCCACCGTTCGACGGCGTGCGGATCGGCCTCGGGCTGTACGGGCTCCTCCCGGACGAGCTGCCGGTCTGACCACGGCGCCGGCCGGCCCGGGCGACCGACTGGCCGGCGAGCTCCAGCCGGTCCTCGCCCTGCACGCCCGGCCGGTCCGGGTCGTCGACCTGCCGGCCGGCAGCGGGATCAGCTACGGCCCGAGCTTCACGACCGGCCGGCCGAGCCGGATCGCGACCCTCCCGGTCGGCTACGCCGACGGCTGGCCGCGGAGCCTCTCGAACCGGGCCGAGGCCCTCGTCCGCGGCCGGCGGGTCCCGCTCGTCGGAACCGTGGCGATGGACGCCCTGATGGCCGACGTGACCGACCTGCCCGGTCCGGCCGTCACGATCGACGACGAATTCGTGCTGATCGGCCGGCAGGGCGACGAGGAGATCAGCGGCGGCCGAGGTGGCGCGAGCCCGCACCACGATCTCCTGGGAAGTCGTCAGCGCATGGCTCGGCGGTTGCCCCGGGTGTACCATGCCGGGCTGGTACCACTGAGCGTACGGACGCTCGCGGGGTGGAGACAAAGTGGCTCGGATTCAACTCTGGAACGGCGACATCTGCGAGCTCGAGGTCGACGCGATCGTTAACCCTGCCAACCCCAGCCTCTGGATGGCGACCGGCGTCGGCGGGGCGATCAAGCGCGCCGGCGGCGACGAGATCGAGTTCGCGGCTGTCCGCCAGGGCCCGATCGAGCTGGGTCAGGCGGTCGTCACCACGGCCGGTTCACTGGCCGCCCGGATGGTCATCCACGCGGTCTCGCTCGATCGCGATCGGCGGACGAGCGCGGCCGCGATCCGGGGAGCGGTCCACAGCGCGATGGCCCTGGCCCGGGAGAACAACGTGACCAGCATTGCCTTCCCGGCCCTGGGCACCGGGGTCGGCGGCTACCCGATCAATGAAGCGGCCGAGATCACCCTGGCCACGATCCACGAGGAGCTGCCCAGGTCGCCCTCGATCGAGGTGGTGACCTTCGCCCTGCGCGGGGCGGCCGCCTACAGCGCCTTCGAGCTTGCCCTGCACGGCTCGGACGAGGGCTCGAGCGGCTCGGATCCAAGCGACGATGAGCCGGGCCAGGGCGGCTCGGCCAGGCCCGGAGCAGAGCTCGGTTCGGCGGGCGGGGCGGGAGCCCACGATGGAGCGGCTCGACGATGATGCTGCCCCCACCGCCCGATCGGACCGAGGAGCAGCGCGACGAGCTCGTCGACCAGGTCGCCCGGGAGATCCACCTGCGCGGCCTGGCCGCTCCGGCGGTCCACTTCCTGAACGCCAGCCGGCCCTATCGGCCGCTCGGCAGCAACGCGATGCTGTTCTTCGATCCGACCCTGCGCGGCCTGTTCGGCGGCGATGTCGACTCGGCGACCGAGCTGCTGGCCGACGACATCGGGATCGAGCAGCTGATCGAACGGCTCGAGGAGTGGGACGAGGACGACACGCTCGACGCGTGAGCCTTGTCCGGAAGCTCGACGCGTGAGCCTGCCGGAAGCCGGTCGGGCTGCCGGGCGGGTAGCATGGGTGGGTGACGAGCGACCCGCGCGCCTCCTTCGCGCTCGACCTCGGGTCGGCAACCTCGGCCGTGGCCCTGATCGGGCGGCTCAACGGCCGCCGCCGGCTCCTCGCCTCGGATGCGGCTCCGCGGGGCTGTGACCCCGAGGAGCTCATCGGCCGCCTGGTCGAGCGGATCAGGGAGGCCGACCCGGACCTGGCCTCCGAGCTCGGGCTCGAGCCGTCCTCGGCCCGGGCGATCCCGCGCTACGTGGCGTCGACGGCCGAGCTGCCGCGCCTGGCGATCCTGGCCACGAGCGAGCGGGAACGGGCCGCCGTCGAGCACCTGGCCGACGCCGGCGGCTGGCGGACCTCCGGGCTGAGCCTCGAGCGGGCGGACGCGATCGACCTGGCAGCGCTCGCCCTCGAACGGGACGTCGCCGCGATCGTGGTGGCCGCGGGCGAGTCGCCGGCCCTCGACCCTCGACCGACCCTGGCCTCCCTGGCGACCGTCGCAGCCGGGGTGATGGGCCGCGATCCGGCCCGGCCGATGATCCTGGCCGGATTGATCCGGACCGAGGCGAGCCGCTTCGGGGTCGACTCCGAGGGCGCGCCGCCCCCCTACGGACCGGCCGCACGGCCGGGGAGCCGCCCGGAGCCGGCTTGCGCCAGCTGCTCGATACGATCCATCCGGGAGCCGGCGACGGCCGCCATGGCCTGGTCCGGTCGGTGACCGACCTGGCCGCGATCCTCGATCGCCGGGTCGAGCTGGTCGAGATCGGCCTGGACGCCGGGGTCCGGGTGCTGGCCGGGCCGGACGGCCTCGAGGCGGCGCCGGCGATCGTCGCCGAGGCTGCCCTCGTCCCGCCCGGCGAGCCCGAGGACAGCCTGGTCGACGGGGTCCTCGCCTGGTCCTCGATCCCGCTCGATCGCCACCGGATGCGGGATCGGCTGCGCGAGCTCCGGCTGACGCCCTGGGGCGAGGCCCATGGCGCCGGAGCCGTCGTCCGCTATGCGGCCGGCCGGGCTGCCCTCGAGCGGCTGGTGACGGCCTCGCCCGAGATCGGCCGCCTGGCCGCACCCGACCTGATCGTCGATCGCCGGGGGCGCCTGGGCCGTCGCCCCGGGTCCGGCGATCGCCCTGGCCGTGGCCGATCTCGTCCGGCGGCCGGGGGCCAGCCAGCTGGCCTGGGACCAGGCCCGGCTGCTCGGGCCGATCGGGATGATCGCCGACCCCTCCGAGCGGCGGGCGCTCCTGGCCGAGCTGGCCGAGGACATCCTGGTGCCGCTCGGGACGGTCGTCACCCCGGCCGGCGTGCGGGCCGGCAAGACGGCCGGCCAGCTGGTCGTCCATGCCCGAGTCCGCGACGAGCGAGATCGACCTGATCCCGGGCGGCCTGCAGCTCGTCGACCTGCCGCCCGGCCAGCTGGGGATCGCCGAGTTCCGCTTCCGCGATCAGGTCGATCTCGGGACGCGCGCCCGGCACGCCCGGGTCGAGGTCGGCGGAGGCCTCGGCGGCCTGCTCATCGACCTGCGCGACGTGCCCCTCCGGCTGCCCGACCGGCTCGATCGGCGGCGGGCGCTCCTCGAGCGCCTGGCAGTCCGCCCTCTGGCCGGGCCTCGATGTCTGAGCTCGATCGCGAGCACGGTCTGGATGGTCCCCAGCCGGCCCATCGCCGTGCGGGCCCCGACGACCTGGTTCGAGCTCGGCCCGGGCGACCGGATCCTGGTCGGGGCAGGCGAGCCGGTGACCGCCGGGCTGGGCCTGGCGGAGCGGCGCCGCGATCCGCGCCTGGAGGTCGGTCCGCCGACCGTGGCCGAGCCGGGCGACGCCGCGGCGGGGCTCAAGCCCGGCGACTGGTGGGCCGGCGACGGCCGCGAATCGGGGGCGATGCTCCGGCGTCGCCGGCCACGGACGCCGCCCGGCGAGGTGCTCGATCGCCGAGGGCGGGCGCTGGCAGGTGATCAGAGGCGAGCACACCGAGCTGCTCGAGTCGCCGGCGGCCGGGATCGTCCGCGAGGTCGTGGCCGGGCGGGGGATCGGCCTGTCGCTGGCCGGCCACGGGATCCCCGGCGCGTTCGCGGCAGGCGGCCCGGCCCGGGGCCGGCTGGAGCTGGTCACCGGCGAGGCCGGCCTGCGCGGCCAGCTCGACGTCGGCCGGGCGGGCTCGATCCTGGTCGTCGGCGGCCGGCTCGACTCGGAGACGATCGGCCGGGCCCGGGCGATGGGCGTCCGCGGGCATCGTCGTGCCCGGACTGGCCGGCAAGGACCTGCGCGACCTCGTCGCGTCGGAGGCCCGCCAGCGGGCCAGCCTGCAGGCGATCGCCCCGTTCGCGGTGCTGGTGCTCGACGGCACGTTCCGGCGACCGATCGCCGAGCCCCTCCCGCGCCTGTTCGAACGGCTGGTCGGCCGCGAGGTCGGGATCGTGGCCGAACCCGCCGATGCTCGTCGTCGACCCGCCGCTGGACCCGGCCGGCCGTCCCTGGCGACTGGGTCCGGATCCGCCATGGCGAGCTGGCGGGGCGGGAGGGCCGCTGGCGCGGCCCGGCCGGCCGGCGCCGGTTTCCGGCCGGGGTCCAGCTGGAGGCCGGCAGCGTGGAGCTGGACGATGGGTCGATCGTGGTGGTGCCGATCGCCGACCTCGAGCGGTTCAGCTGATCCGTCGGCCCTGACCGGCCGAGCCACGGGGCCTGACCGGCCCGGCCCTCGACCGCCCGGTTCGGGTACCCTCGGGCCATGTCAGCCACTCGCCCCGATGCGCCGCGCGCCGGATCGTGTCCTCCTCACCGGAGGCGACCCGAGCCCTCGCCTCGACGCTCGCCCGGGTCGCCCGGGCGGGTGACCTGATCGCGCTCCATGGCGACCTCGGGTGCGGGCAAGACGGAGTTCGCCAAGGGCTTCGGGGCCGGCCTCGGGGTGACCGCCACGATCAACTCGCCGAGCTACGTCCTGATGACCGAATACCCCGGGCGACTGCCCCTCTTCCACGTCGACCTGTATCGTCTCGAGGACGGCTTCGACGGCCTACGCCGCCGGCCTCCTCGACGAGCGCCAGGCAGGCCGGGGTCAGCCTCGTCGAGTGGGCCGAGCGGATGGGCTCCAGCCTGCCCCGGGAACGCCTCGACATGGTCGATCGGCGGGCGAGCGGCGACGAGCCGCGCACGATCGAGCTCGTCGCCACCGGGCCCGGATCTCGAGCGCTACCTGGGGCGGTCGTGATGAGCGACGGGCGAGGCCCCTGCTCGCGATCGACACGGCCACCAGCCGAACCGTCGTCGCCCTCGAGCGGCCCGGTGGCGATCCGGCCGTTTCGAGCTGGCCGTCCGGGCAGCGCCACGGCGAGGAGCTCCTGGCCGGCCTCGACCGGCTCCTCGAGCTCGAACGGCGTCGACCTCGGCGCGCTCGGGGCGATCGTCGTGGGCACCGGCCCGGGTGCATTCACCGGCCTGCGGGTCGGCCTGGCGACGGCCAAGGGCCTGGCCCATGCCCTGGCCATCCCGATCGTCGGGATCGCGACCTCGACGGCCCTCCTGCTCGGCCGGGCCTGGCGAGGCGCCTGGCGGCCGAGCGGCGGCGAGCGAACGAGCCTGCTCCTGCCGGCCGGGCCCCGCGACCGGGTCCTGGTCGACGCTCAGGGCCCCCGCCTCCTGCCGGCCGGCTCCGAGTCCGGATCTGCCGCTCGAGAGCGAGCTGGTCGCGGTCGATCTCGACGGGCGGGCGCCGGAGGCGGCCCTGGCTCGGGGCCGCGGCCGCCGCTGACCGGCTCGGCGCCGGCGCTCCTCGCCCTGGGCGCGGGCCGCCTGGCCGCCGGTGACGCCGACGACCTCGCCCGGCTCGTGCCCGAGTACGTCAGCCTGCCCCGCGGCGTGAGCCGCCTGGCCGGAGCGATCGAATGGTCGCGCGACCCCCGCTGAAGGTTGTCGTCGGGCCGATGGGCCTCGACGACATCGCCGCCGTCCAGGTCATCGAGCGAGCCTCGTTCTCGGCGCCCTGGCCGGCCAACGCCTACCGGACCGAGCTCGAGACGAACAAGCTGGCCCACTACCTCGTCGTCCGGGTCGGCGGCGAGGTCGCCGGCTTCGCCGGCCTGTGGCTGATGGTCGACGAGGCCCACGTGACGACCTTCGCGATCTCCCCGCCCTGGCGGCGCAACCATCTCGGCGAGCGCCTCCTGGTCGCCCTGTTCGACCTGGCCATCGAGCGACGGGCGACCGAGGCGACGCTGGAGGTCCGGCTGTCCAACCTGCCCGCCCGCCGGCTGTACGAGAAGTTCGGCTTCCGGCCGGTCGGGATCCGGCCGGGCTACTACAGCGACAACAACGAGGATGCCCTGATCATGACCACCGAGCCGCTCCGCTCGGCCGACATGGTCGCCCGGCTGGCCGAGCGGCGAGCCGAGCTGGAGGCGGCCCCGCCACCGGTCCGGCGCCGCGCCCGGCCGGCCGGCCGGCAATGGGGACGGCCGATGAGCGGGCCGCTCCTGCTGGCGATCGAGTCGAGCTGCGACGAGACCGGCATCGCCCTGGTCGAGGGCGGCCGGCGGATCCGCTCGAACGTCGTCGCCAGCCAGGTCGCCCTGCACGCCGCGACCGGCGGGATCGTGCCCGAGGTCGCGGCTCGCGCCCACCTGCGCTGGATCGTGCCCGTCCTCGATGCGTGCCTGGGCGGATGCCGGCGCCGACTGGTCGGATGTCGACGGCGTGGCCGTCACCTACGGGCCCGGGCCTGGCCGGCTCGCTCCTCGTCGGGCGTGAGCTTCGCCAAGGCGATCGCCCGGGTCCGGAACAAGCCGCTCGATCCCGGTCAACCACCTCGACGGCCACGTCGAGGCGGCCTGGCTGCTCGATCCGGGCGAGGAGCCGCGACCGGAGCCGGAGTTCCCCCTGGTCGCCCTCGTCGTGTCCGGCGGCCACACGTTCCTGGCCGAGATGCGCGGCCCACGGCGACTACCGGCTCCTGGGCGAGACGGTCGACGATGCCGCCGGCGAGGCATTCGACAAGGTCGGCCGGCTGCTCGGCCTGGGCTATCCCGGGCGGTCCGGCGATCATGCGGGCCGCGGCCGGCGCGACCGACCGGAACGTCGTCTTCCCCCGCGCCTGGCTGGGCGACTCCTACGATTTCAGCTTCAGCGGCCTGAAGACGGCGGCCCGCCGGATCGTCGACGCGGCGCGCCTGGAGGCCGGCCTGACGGCCGAATCGGCCGAGGGCCTGCCCGAGAACGGTCGTGGCCGAGCTGGCCTGGGGGTTCCAGGACGCGGTCATCGACGTGCTCGCCCGGAAGACGGCCCGGGCCGCCCGCGAGATCGGGGCGCGCTCGATCGTGGTCGGCGGCGGCGTGGCGGCCAACCGGGTCCTGGCCGAGCGGATGGCCGCCGAGGCCGCCACCCTCGGCCTGCCTCTCCATGTCCCCGCGCCCGGGCCTGTGCACCGACAACGGGGCGATGATCGGGGCCGCCGGCGGGCGCCGATTCCTGGCCGGGGTCCGGGCCGGCCTCGACCTCGACGCCCGGCCGAACCTGCCCCTGGCCGTCCGGGCCACGGCCGACCTCAGCCACGGCCGACCCAGCCGAGGCCGACTCGGCCGACGGCACGGCCGGACCGCCTCCGGCCCAACCCCTCGGTGAGCTCGACCGGCCGGACCGTTCCGACCGAGGGCGCCCGGCGGGCGAGCCGAACGACGCTCGACCCGGCCTCGATCCGACGACCTTGCGCCGGGCCGGCCTGCGGCCGCGCCATTCCCTCAGCCAGAACTTCCTGGCCGACATCGACGTCCTCGAGGCGATCCTGGCCGAGGCGGAGCCGGAGCCGGGCCGGGGCATCCTGGAGATCGGGCCCGGCCTGGGCTTCCTGACGGGCGCGCTCCTGTCGGCCGGCGCGGCGGTCACCGCGGTCGAGCTCGACCGGGGCCTGGCCGAGTTGCTCCGGGAGGGCTTGCGGAGCGGCTCGAGGCGGAGCGGCGACCCAGGCTCCTGGTCGCGGCCGGCTCCGGCTGATCGAGGGCGACGCCCTGGACCAGCCCCTGACCGAGCTCGTGCCCGAACCGTACGACGTCGTGGCCAACCTGCCCTACCACATCACCAGCCCGATCCTCCATCGGCTGCTGGCCGCGCCGCCCCGGCCGCGCCGCCTTGTCCTGATGGTCCAGCGCGAGGTCGCCGAGCGGATCGCGGCCCGGCCCGGCGGGATGTCCTACCTGTCCGTCTTCGTCCAGTACCACGCGGCCGTCCGGATCGCCCGGCTCGTGCCCGCGGCGGCCTTCGAGCCGGCCCCGGCGGTCGAGTCGGCGGTGATCGTGGTCGAACCGTTTGCCGAGGACGACCGGCTCGGGCCCGGCGACGAGGACGCCCTCTGGCGCCTCGTCCAGGCGGCCTTCCGCGAGCGGCGCAAGATGATCCACAACGTCCTCGCCCGGCAGCTGCCGCTCTCCTCGGAGCAGGTCGCGGCCGCCCTGGCCGCGGCCGGGATCGATCCGGACCGGCGGCCCCAGACCCTGGCCGTGGGGGAGTGGATCCGGCTGCTCGAGGCGCTCGGCCCGATCGGCCCCGACGTCCGCGGTCGATGAGCGACCCAGCCGGACGGCTCGGGCCCGTCGTCCGCCTCGCGCCGGCCAAGCTGAACCTGACCCTGGCCGTCGTCGGCCGCCGACCGGACGGCTTTCACGCCCTGCACAGCGTGATGGCCCCGCTGGGCCTGGCCGACCGGCTGTCGCTCGCTCCAGCCGCCGGCCCGGTGGACACCCTCCACGTCGTGTTCGACGCGGCGGCGACGAGGCCGGCGATCGGCCCGCCCGCCGACAACCTGGTCCTGCGGGCGATCGCGGCGGCTCGGGCCGCCGTCGGGGGTGCCCTGCCGGCGCCGGCCCTGGCGGCCCGGCTGGACAAGCGGATCCCGATCGCCGCCGGCCTGGCCGGCGGGAGCAGCGACGCTGCCGCGGCCCTCGATGGGGCCCTCGAGGCCTGGGGTGCCCCGGGGGATTCGGTCCTGTCCGCCGCGGAGCGGCGCACCCTGGCCGCCCGGCTCGGCTCGGACGTGCCGTTCTTCCAGGCCGGCGGCGATCGCCCTCGTCGAGGGGCGGGGCGAGATCGTCAGCCCGCTGCCGGGGGCGATCCGCGCCGGGGCCCCGGCGATCCTGCTCATCGTGCCCCGGCGTCGCCGTCCCGACCGCGGCCGTCTTCGCCGCGCTCGCCGCGGCCGGCACGCCGCCCAACGGGGCGACGCGGACGACCTCGGAGCACCTCGCCAGCGAGCTCCAGCGAGGCCTCACCGGCCAGGCCCTGCACGATCGGGCGGGGATCCTGGCCTCGGCCAACGACCTGTATCCGGCGACCGCCGCGGTCCTGCCGGCGATCGTGCCCTTCCGGCGTGCCCTCGTCCGGCTGACCGGCCGCCCGGTCGGCCTGTCCGGCTCGGGACCGGCCCTCTGGATCCTCTACCCGGACCTTGCCCCTGCCGCGGCGGCCGAGGCGACGATCCGGGCGGCCCTGGCCGCGGGCGAGCTCGTCGCCCCGGGCGAGCGCCCTCCGTTCGTGGCGGCGACGACGCTCGGCTGACCCTGCCCCGGCCCGAGCCGCGGTGCCAAGATAGATCGGCGATCGGCGGACCGATCGACGGATCCGGCCAGCTGACGAGGAGACGCCCATGGAACGCCAGGCCATCGCCACCACCAGCGCGCCGGCCGCGGTCGGGCCATACAGCCAGGCGATCGCCGCCGGCGACTTCCTGTTCTGCTCCGGCCAGATCCACCTCGAGCCGGCCACCGGGACCCTGGTCGAGGGCGACATCGCCAGCCAGACCGCCCGCGTCCTGGACAACCTGAGCGCCGTCCTCGCGGCGGCCGGGCGCTCGATGGCCGACGTGATCAAGACGACCGTGTTCCTGGTCGACATCGCCGACTTCGCGGCGATGAACGAGGTCTACGGCCGCTACATGCCCGATCCGCCGCCGGCCCGCTCGACGATCGGCGTGGCTGCCCTGCCCAAGGGCGCGCGGGTCGAGATCGAGCTGATCGCCGGGCGGCCGGGCTGATTCGGGCCGCTCCGGCCCGCTCCGCTCGGTTGACACCCCGAAGCGGCCGCCCCTACGCTCCGCCCAACGCATGACACCCCCACCAGAGCTCGGCCCGCACGCGGGCGATCGTCCTCGCCGCGGGGCTCGGCACGCGGATGAAGTCGCGGCTGCCCAAGGTGCTCCATCCGATCTGCGGCCGGCCGATGATCGACTACGTCCTCGATGCGGCCGATGCCGCCACGGGCCGCCGGCCGATCGTGGTCTGGTCGCCGGCCGTCGAATCGGTCCGCGACGCGGTCGCCGGGCGGGCCGACACCGCCTGCCAGGCCGAGCCCCGGGGCACCGGTGACGCCCTGGCGGCCGCCCTGGCCGCCATGCCGGCAAAGCCGGGTCGACGGGCCGCCTCGGAGTCGCCGAGCGAGCTGCTCGTCCTGTCCGGGGACGTTCCGCTCGTGCGGCCGGACCTGCTCGATGACCTGCTCGAGGTCGCACCGCGAGGCCGGCGCCGCCGTCTCCTTCGTGACGGTCGTGACGACCGACCCGGGCCGCCTGGGGCGGGTGATCCGCGACGACGAGGGGCAGGTCGAGCGGATCGTGGAGGCCCGCGACGCGACCGAGGACGAGCTCGAGGTCGATGAGATCAACAGCGGCCTGTACGCCTTCGACGCGGCCTGGCTGCGCGGCCGGATCAGGGACCTGCGTCCCGTCGGCCGCGACCGGCGAGCTCTACCTGACCGAGCTGGTCGCCCTGGCCCGGGCCGACGGCCGGCCCGTCGGCACCTTCGAGGTCGGCGACGACGGGACCCTCGACGGGATCAACGACCGGGCCCAGCTGGCCGAGGCGACCTTCGTCCTCCAGGCCCGGATCAACGAGCGTCACCTCCTGGCCGGGGTGACGATGGTCGATCCGACGACCGCCCACGTGGACGCCCTCGTGTCGCTCGAGCCCGACGTGACCCTCGAGCCGAACGTGATCCTGCGCGGCTCGACCCGGATCGGCTCGGGGACCCTGATCGGGGCCGGCAGCCAGATCGTCGACTCGACGATCGGACGCGACTGCCTGATCCGGGCCAGCGTGATCGAGTCGTCCGAGGTCGAGGACGAGGTCCAGATCGGCCCGTATTCCCATCTCCGGCCGGGCAGCTCGATCGGCCGGGGAGCCAAGCTGGGCAACTACGCCGAGGTCAAGAACAGCCGCCTCGGCGCCGGGCGTCCAGCAGCACCACATGAGCTACCTGGGCGACGCCACGATCGGCGCCAGGACGAACATCGGGGCGGGCACGATCACGGCCAACTACGACGGCCGGCGCAAGAAGCGGACGACGATCGGCGAGGACGCCTTCATCGGGGTGGACACGATGCTCGATCGCGCCGGTCGAGATCGGGGCCGGCGCCCGGACCGGCGCCGGTGCCGTGGTCAACCGCGACGTGCCGGCGGGCAAGCTGGCGGTCGGCGTGCCGGCTCGGCTGCGCGACCCGCGGCCCGAGCCCGACGAACCGCCCGAGGGATGACCGACCTCGCGCCGCTCCTGGTCATCATCGTCCTGACGATCCTCCAGGGCTTCTTCGTGTCGGCCGAGATCTCGATCATCTCGATCCGGCGGAGCCGGCTCGACCAGCTGGCCGAAGAGGGCGACCGGCGGGCCCGCCGGGTCCAGCGCCTCAAGAACGACCCCGGCCGCTTCCTGGCCGTCGTCCAGCTCGGCCTGACCGTCCTGGGCTTCTTCGCCTCGGCCTACGCCGCGGTCAACCTGAGCGACAAGCTGGCCCAGACGCTGCGCACGATCCCGGCCCTCGCCGACCAGGCGGAAGGCCTGGCCCTCCTGATCGTGACGATCCTGCTGGCCCTCTTCACGATCGTCCTGGGCGAGCTCGTGCCCAAGTCGATCGGGCTGGCCTACGCCGAGCGCCTGTCGATGCTCGTCGCCGGCCCGGTCGAGTGGATCGCCCGGATCCTCAGCCCGATCGTGTGGTTCCTGACCCGGGTCACGAACGGGATCACCCGGCTGCTCGGGGTGAAGGTGTCGAGCGAGGCCCAGATGACCGCCGAGGAGCTCAAGCTGATCGTCGAGCGCGGCGGCGAGCAGGGCATCCTCGAGGCCGAGGAGGAGCAGATGATCAACGCGGTCATCGAGCTCGGCGACCGGCGCCTGCACGAGGTCATGGTCCCCCGGGTCGCGATCGTCGGCCTGCCCAGCTCGGCCTCGCTCGACGAGGTCGATCGACCGGATCATCGAGGAGGGCCACAGCCGGATCCCGGTCTACGAGGAGTCGATCGACGAGGTCCTCGGGATCGTCTACGCCAAGGACCTCCTGCCGGTCCTCAAGCTCGCCGGCGACGCCCGTCCGACACTCCGCTCGCTCCTCCGGGCGCCCCTGTTCGTGCCCGAGTCGATGTCGATCGACGACCTGCTCCACGAGTTCCAGCGGCGCAAGGTCCACATCGCGATCGTCCTCGATGAATACGGCGGGACGGCCGGCCTGCTCACGATCGAGGACCTCCTCGAGGAGATCGTCGGCGAGATCCAGGACGAGTACGACGTCGAGGAGCCGCTCGTCGTCCGGCTATCGCCCGACGAGGCCCGGATCGACGGCCGGGTCGATGTCGACGAGCTCGGCGAGATCTTCGAGATCCCCCTCGAGCTCGAGGATGCCGACGAGTACGACACGGTCGGCGGCCTCGTCTTCCACCGGCTCGGCAAGGTTCCCAAGCCGGGCGACGAGATCCGCCTGAACGGCCTCAGGCTGACGGTCGAGACGACCGATGGCCGGCGGGTCGGCAAGGTCCTGGCGGTCCGCCTGCGGGACCCCGACGACGACACCGCCGAGGGCGACGAGGACGACCGCTAGGCGCTGATCACCGAGGCGATGATCGCCTCGAGCCGATCGCGGGCAGCCCGATCGACCGTGCCCGAGGCGGCCAGCTCGGCCAGGGCCTGGTCGCGTGCTGGTGCGCCTGGTCGCTGGTGTACGTCCGGGCCCCGGTCCGCTCGAGGATCGCGACGACCTCGGCGATGTCCTCGCGGGCTCGGGCTCGGGTCGCGGTAGACCGCCCCGAGCCGGGCGCGATCGGCCGGGCCGGCCTGCTCGAAGGCGTACAGGACCGGCAGCGTCTTCTTGTGCTTGGCGATGTCCGAGGCGGCCTTGCCGGTGGCCGCGCGTCACCCCAGATCCCGAGCAGGTCGTCGTTCAGCTGGAAGGCCAGCCCGAGCGCCCAGCCGAAGGCCCGGTAGCGGTCGATCACGGCCTCGTCGTCGGTCGCCAGGAGGGCGCCCGGCCTCGATCGCGGCCGCGATCAGGGCGGCCGTCTTGCGCCCGATCATGTCGAAGTACAGCTCGACCGACATCGGGTCGTCGTGGCCGGACGTCCAGATGTCGATGTACTGGCCCTCGCAGAGGGCCAGGCAGGTCTCGTCGTAGAGGCGCATCAGGCGGAGCACCTTGTGATCGCTGAAGCCGAGCTCGGTCAGCCGATGGAGGGCGATCCGGCTCAGGACGAAGAGCGCGTCGCCGGTGTTGATCGCCTGGGGGACGCCATGGACCGACCACAGCGTCGGCCGGTGGCGGCGCTCGACGTCGGCGTCCTCGATGTCGTCGTGGATCAGGCTGAAGTTGTGGCCGAGCTCGACCGCCGCGGCGCCCGGCAGGGCCGGCTCGTACGTCGCCGGTGATCGAGGCGTAGGCGAGCAGCCCGAGCAGGGGCCGCATCCGCTTGCCGGTCGAGCCGCTGCCGTCGAGGCCGAGGTGGTAGCGGATCATCTCGTACATGCCGCGGGTCGGCAGGTCGCGCTCGCTGACGAGGGCCAGGATCTCGTCCTCGGTCGCGGCGATCAAGGTGGGCAGGTCGAGCTCTGGGCGGGTCACGGTCATCGGCCTGAGTGTACACGCCAAACCTGCACGTTTCCGGTAGCGGGTTGGGAGCCCGGCCGTGGCAGGCCGGCGCCCGCCCGGCGTCCGGCAGCGTCATCCGCGGGCCGCCGATGCTACCGTTGAGGCATGCCCGTGAAGCGCCTCTGGTCGACCGACGCGATCATCCTGTCCCGGTTCGACCTCGGCGAAGCGGACCGGGTCCTGACCCTGATCACGCCCCACGACGGCAAGCTCAAGGCGATCGCCCAGGGTGTCCGGCGTCCGACCAGCCGGCTGGGCGGCAGCGTCGAGCCGTTCGCCGAGCTGCGCCTCCAGCTGGCCCACGGCCGGACGTTCGACGTCGTGACCCAGGTGGCCGTCGGCCACGCCTGGCTGGCCCTGCGGGACTCGCTCGAGTCGACCGCGACCGCCTGGTACCTCGCCGAGCTGGCCGACCGATCCCTCGAGGAGCGCCATCCCGCCGAGCCCCTGTACCGCCTGCTCAAGCGGGCCTACGAGCTGCTCGACGCGGGGATGCAGCCCGGCCGGGTCGCGCGCTGGTACGAGATGCGCCTGGCCGACGAGCTGGGCATGCGCCCCGAGGTGGACCGCTGCGTCGAGTGCGACCGGATGCTCGAGCCCGAGGACACGTTCCGCTGGGTCCCGGCCCTGGGCGGCGTCCTGTGCGGCCGGATCCGGACCGCCGGCCGAGCGGACGGGCCTGAGCCTCGAGGGGCTCAAGCTGCTCAAGGCCTATCAGCGACTGGACATCGCCGCCCTGGCCGGCCTGCGGGTGCCGCCCGGGATCGAGCGCGAGGTGGAGGTCGCGCTGCGTGACTTCATCCGGTTCAGCCTCGAGCGCGATGCCCGCTCGCTGCCGTTCCTCGACCTCGTCCGGGCCGGCTCCGGCAGCGGCCGCCGGTGGCCGTCCCGGTCGGCGATCGTCCGTTCGAGTCGCCCGGCCGAGCGACCAGCCCAGCGCCGATCCTGCCCATGGAGACCGTTCGATGACGAGCCAGCCCGTGCCAGACCCGTCGACCGAGGTGGGGACGGCCGTGATCGGCCGGCTCGAGCGCGAGCTGATTGCCTGGCTGACCACGGTCGACCCGACGGTCAGCCCCAGAGCTCGCCGGTCTGGTTCCTGTGGGACGGCAGGCTGAGATCCTCGTCTTCAGCCGGGCCGCCGCCCCGCGGGCCCGGAACATCGCGGCCAACGCGCTACGTCTCGGTCCACCTCAACAGCGACGAGACCGCCAGCGACGTGCGTGACCTTCGAGGGCGTCGCCAGGCTGGCGGCCGGCGCCCCGCCCGCATCGGCCATGCCGGCCTACCTGGCCAAGTACGGCGACTTGATCAAGAGCTATGGCTGGACGCCCGAGTCCTTCTCCACCGACTATCCCGATCCGATCCGGATCCGGCCGATCCGCCTGCGGCTCCGCTAGACTCGGCCGGTGATCAATCCCAGGAGCGCGGCGGCGCCTGATCCGAACGCGGTCGCCCCGGCCGTGGCCAGCCTCGAACCGATCGTCTCGCTCAGCAAGCGGCGCGGCTTCGTCTTCCCGAGCTCCGAGATCTACGGCGGGATCAACGCCGTGTGGGACTACGGCCCGCTCGGGGTGGAGCTGAAGAACAACGTCAAGCGGGCCTGGTGGCGGGCGATGGTCCAGGAGCGCGACGACATCGTCGGGCTCGACGCGGGCATCCTGATGCACCCCCAGGTCTGGGTCACGTCGGGCCACGTCGGCTCGTTCTCCGATCCGCTCGTCGAGTGCGCCACCTGCCACCGGCGCTACCGGCTCGACGAGCTGCCCGGAGCGGAGTCCCTGACGCATCGCCGACCTGGCCGATCCGGGGGTGATCGAACGGCATCACCTCGTCTGTCCGAACGATGCCGGGCCACTGTCCGCGCCGCGCCAGTTCAACCTGATGTTCCAGACGAACATGGGCCCGGTCCAGGACGAGGGCTCGGTCATCTATTTCCGGCCGGAGACGGCCCAGGGCTCGTACGTCAACTTCAAGAACGTCCGCGAGTCGAGCCGCAAGAAGATCCCGTTCGGGATCGCCCAGATCGGCAAGAGCTTCCGGAACGAGATCAGCCCGGGCAACTTCGTCTTCCGGATGCGCGAGTTCGAGCAGATGGAGATGCAGTACTTCGTGCCGCCCGGCGGCCCGGCGGCGGCCGCGGCGTTCGAGGAGTGGCTGCCCCGGCGGCGGGCGTGGTACGAGGCGTACGGGGTGGACCCGGCTCGCCTGCGCCTCCGGGAGCACGAGCCGGACGAGCTGGCCCACTACGCCAAGAAGGCCGTCGACGTCGAATATCGCTTCCCGTTCGGCTGGAAGGAGCTCGAGGGCGTCCACAACCGGGGCGACTTCGACCTCTCCCGGCACGCCGCCGCGTCCGGCCAGAACCTCGAGTACTTCGACCCGGCGACCGAGGAGCACTACATCCCCTGGATCGTCGAGACTGCCGCCGGAGCCGACCGGGCCGCCTTCACCTTCCTCATCGACTCGTACCGGGAAGAGGAGGTCAAGGGTGAGACCCGGGTCTCGCTGGCCCTCCACCCGGAGCTTGCCCCGTACAAGGTGGCCGTCCTGCCGCTGCTCAAGAAGCGGCCCGAGATCGTGGAGCTGTGCCATCGGATCAAGGACGACCTGAAGCGCGACGTGATGGCGGTCTACGACGACACCGCCGCGATCGGCAAGCTCTACCGGCGCCAGGACGAGATCGGCACGCCCTGGTGCGTCACGGTCGACGTCGACTCCCTCGACGATGGTGCGGTCACGATCCGCGACCGCGATTCGATGAGCCAGGAGCGGGTCGGGCTGGACCACGTCCGGAGGGTGATCCTCGAGCGCCTGGCGGCGGCCCGGCCGTGAGCCCTCGAGGCACCGTTCGTGGCTGACCCGCGCCCGACGGGCGAAGCCCAGGTGGAAGCGGACGCCCCCCAGTACAACGCGACCCTCGTGGCCCGAACCGACGAGACCGCCAGCCTGGCCTACTTCACGGTCCGCCTGGACGGCGAACCAGCCCAGTTCGAGGCCGGCCAGTACATGACGATCGGCGTCCTGCTGGGCGGCCGGATGGTCCAGCGCCCGTATTCGGTGGCGTCATCGCCCCGGACGGCCGCTGAGGGCTACGAGCTGTACCTCCGCCTGGTGGAGGGCGGCCAGTTCACGCCGTTGATGTGGGACCTGCCGATCGGCCATCGGATGCGCCTGATCGGACCGAAGGGCAAGTTCACCCTGCAACCCGAGGATGACCGGACCCACGTCTTCATCTCGTCGGGCACGGGCAATGCCCCGTTCGTATCGATGATCCGGACCCTGCTGATCGACGGATCGGCGCGCCGGGTGCTGTTCCTCAACGGCGTGTCGTACCAGGACGAGCTCGGCTACCGGACCCTCGTCGAGGGCTGGCAGAGCTCGGGGGCGTTCCCGGTCAGCTACATCCCGACAGTCTCCCGGGTGGCCGATCCTCGCAATGCCGGCTGGACCGGCCGGACCGGGCGGGTCGAGGCGATCCTCGAGGACGTCTGCCGTGAGTTCGAGCTGACCCCGGACAACGCGATCGCCTATATCTGCGGCAACCCCGACATGATCCTGAACGCGGACGCCACTTCCGGTCCTCGGCTTCGCCGAAGAGTCGGTCCGCAAGGAGCTCTACTGGCCCAAGGGCAAGGAGCCCAAGCTGGCCGCTGCCGAGGGCATCGACCCGGCCGTCAACGACGACGAGTAGCGGTACTACGGCGCCGAGGGCGTTGCCGCGACGTCCCTGCCGCGGGGTGCATCGGGAGCCTGGCTCCCGCAACCCATCCACAACCGGAGGCTCAGCCAGCCCACGGGTACAATCGGGGCGACGTCCCCCTGACCCGCCCCGACCGACCTGAGCGTCGCCCGAAGGAGCCCCCGACACGATGACCGAGACCGCCGCGCCGCGAGCGCTCCCACGTTGCCGCCAAGCGCTACATCTATGCGTGGGGAGGCGGCCGGGCCGAGGGCAGCGCGGCGATGCGCGACCTGCTCGGGGGCAAGGGCGCCGGCCTGGCCGAGATGACGATCGCGGGCCTGCCGGTTCCGCCCGGCTTCACGATCACGACCGAGGCCTGCAACGACTACTTCGCGGCCGGCGAGCGGCTCCCGGACGGTCTCTGGCAGGACGTCCTCGAGGCGGTCCACGAGGTCGAGCAGCTGACCGGCAAGGGTTTCGGCAACCCGGCCAATCCGCTCCTCGTGTCGGTCCGCTCCGGGGCGAAGTTCTCGATGCCCGGGATGATGGACACCGTCCTCAACCTTGGCCTGAACGAGCACACCCTGCACGGCCTGATCGCGCTCACCTCGAACGAGCGCTTCGGCTGGGACGCCTACCGCCGGTTCATCCAGATGTTCGGGCGGATCGTGATGGGCGTCGACGCCGAGCGTTTCGACGAGGCGCTCGACGAGGCCAAGAAGGCCCGCGGAGCGAAGCAGGACACCGACCTCGACGCGACGGCCCTGCGCGAGGTGAGCGAGGCGTTCAAGGCGATCGTCAGGGCCGACACCGGGCGGGAGTTCCCGAGCGACCCGCTCGACCAGCTCGACCTCGCCGTCAAGGCCGTCTTCGCCTCGTGGTTCGGGCGAGCGCGCCCACGACTACCGCGAGAACCAGAAGATCCGCCACGACCTCGGGACGGCGGTCAACGTCGTGACGATGGTCTTCGGCAACATGGGCGACGACTCGGGCACCGGGGTCGCCTTCACCCGCGACCCGAACACCGGCGAGAAGGTGCTCTACGGCGAGTACCTGACCAACGCCCAGGGCGAGGATGTCGTGGCCGGCATCCGGACGCCCCAGAAGATCAGCAACCTCGAGCGTGACCTGCCCCAGGCGTACGCCGAGTTCCAGCGAGATCGCGGCCCGGCTCGAGCGCCACTACCGCGACGTCCAGGACCTCGAGTTCACGATCGAGCGTGGCCGCCTGTTCATGCTCCAGACCCGGAGCGCCAAGCGGACCGCCGCGGCGGCCGTGAAGATCGCGGTCGACATGGTCGGCGAGGGCGTGATCACCAAGGAAGAGGCGGTCGGCCGGATCGAGCCGGCCCAGATCGACCAGCTCCTGCGCGACCAGTACGACCCGACCGCCCGCGCCGCGGCGACCCGGATCGCCCATGGCCTGAACGCCTCGCCGGGGGCGGCCGTCGGGCGGGCCGTCTTCTCGGCCGACGACGCGGTCGAGTGGGTCGGCCGGGGTGAGCGGGTCGTCCTCGTCCGGGTCGAGACCTCGCCCGACGACTTCCACGGGATGGCCGTGGCCGAGGGCATCCTGACCGCCCGGGGCGGGGCGACCTCCCACGCGGCCGTCGTGGCCCGCCAGATCGGCAAGCCCTGCGTGGCCGGCTGCGCCGAGCTCGTCGTCGACTACGGCAGCGCGGACCGCCCGCAGCGTCGAGTCGGGCTCGAGCCTTCGCCGAAGGCGACTGGCTCAGCGTCGACGGCTCGACCGGCGACGTGTTCCTGGGGGCCCTGCCGACCGTCTCGGTCCGCTTCGAGGACCAGTCCGACCTGCGGACGATCCTGGGCTGGGCCGACGGGATCCGCCGGATGGGCGTCTGGACGAACGCCGACAAGCCCGAGGAGGCCGCCCTCGCCCGGACCTTCGGGGCCGAGGGCATCGGGCTGTGCCGGACGGAGCACATGTTCCGCGAGGGCGAGCGGCTCGAGATCGTCCGCGACGCGATCCTCGTGGCCAATGCCGCGACGCGGGCCAAGGCCCGCCTCGAGGCCGGGGAGGACGCTCGATCCCGAGGAGCGCGACGGTGGTCGACCGGTTCGATGCCGCGCTCGGCCGCCTGGAGCGGCTCCAGCAGGGCGACTTCGAGGGGATCTTCCGGGCGATGGACGGCCTGCCCGTCGTCGTCCGGCTGATCGACCCGCCGCTCCACGAGTTCCTGCCCAACCACGACGATCTGCTGGTCGAGGTGACCGAGCTGCGCGAGCGGGGCACGCCCGAGGACGACCCCGCCTACAGCCCGGGCGCGGGAGGTCCTGGCCGTCGTCGAACTCGATGCGCGAGCAGAACCCGATGCTCGGCCTGCGCGGCTGCCGGCTGGGCCTGATGATCCCCGACTTCGTGAAGATCCAGACCCGGGCGATCCTCCAGGCCCAGATCGCGGTCACGAAGGCCGGCGGCCATCCGATCGCCAAGATCATGATCCCGCTCGTCGGCCACGTGAACGAGCTGTCGGCGACGAAGCAGATCCTCGAGACCGAGGCACAGCGCCGTCGCCGGCGAGGCCGGCGTCGCCCTCGACTACAAGTTCGGGACGATGATCGAGGTGCCCCGCGGCGCGCTGACCGCCGACGAGATCGCGGCCGATGCGGCCTTCTTCAGCTTCGGCACGAACGACCTGACCCAGATGACGTTCGGCTACAGCCGGGACGACGCCGAAGGCGGCTTCCTGCTCAAGTACGTCGAAGACCACATCCTGCCGGCCAATCCGTTCCAGACCCTCGATGACGCCGTCGCCGGGCTGATGAAGATCGCCGTCGACAAGGGCCGCTCCGTCCGCCCGGACCTCGAGCTGGGGATCTGCGGCGAGCACGGTGGCGATCCCGAATCGATCGCGAAATGCGAGCGGATCGGCCTCGACTACGTGTCCTGCTCGCCGTTCCGGGTGCCCGTCGCCCGGTTGGCGGCGGCCCAGGCCATGCCTGGCCGCGACCGAGCGCGACAAGTAAGCGCGAGCTCGCCGGCGATCGAAACCGCCGGGCCGCGTCCGCGGCCTGTTCCTCGACATCGGGCCGCTTCGCTACCACCGCCAGTTCCGGGCGCTCTGGCTGGGCCAGCTCATCTCGGGGATGGGCAGCCAGATCACCAGGATCGTCCTGCCCTACCAGGTGTTCGTCCTGACCGGATCGACCCTGGCGATCGGCGGACTCGTCCTCGCCCAGCTGATCCCGATCCTGCTCTTCTCGCTCGGGGCCGGGACCGTGGCCGACGCCGTCGACCGGCGCCGGATCCTGGTCGTGACCCAGATCGGGCTGGCCTCGATGA
Organism: uncultured Chloroflexia bacterium; assembly: GCA_963697135.1. Lineage (GTDB taxonomy): Bacteria > Chloroflexota > Limnocylindria > Limnocylindrales > CSP1-4 > Palsa-1033. The sequence goes on from CAVOMZ010000002.1 coordinate 53,935, forward strand.
GCCTGCTCCTGGTCGTCCTGGCCATCATTCCCTCGCCGTCCCTGCTGTCGCGATCTACATCGTGGCCTTCGCGGCCGCCGGAATCGGCGCGGTCGACGCTCCGACCCGGGCCGCCGCCGTGCCCCGGCTGGTGACCCCGGGCCGACTGCCGGCGGCGATCGCCCTGAACCAGCTCAGCTTCCAGGCGGCCTCGATCGTCGGGCCGGCCGTCGGCGGCCTGCTCCTGGCCACGGTCGGGGTGGCCGGGGCCTATGCCGTCGACGTGGTCAGCTTCGGAGCGTCGCTCGATCGCCCTGACCGTGATCGGCCCGCTGCCACCGATCGGCCAGGTCGCCCGGCCCGGGATCGATGCGATCGTCGAGGGCCTCCGCTTCGCGCGGCAGCATCGGGTCATCCTGTCGACCTTCGCGATCGACCTCGTGGCGATGATCTTCGGGATGCCCACGGCGCTCTTCCCGGTCCTGGCCCTCGACGTGTTCAAGGTCGGGCCGGTCGGCTTCGGCCTGCTGGCCGCTGCGCCGGGGGTGGGGGCCTTCTTCGGAGCCCTCCTGTCCGGCTGGGTGTCGAGCGTCCAACGGGTCGGGCGGGCGGTGATCCTGGCCGTGATCGTGTGGGGCCTGGCGATCACCGGCTTCGGCCTGGCCACGTTCTCGTTCCCCCTCGCCCTCCTCCTGATCGCGATCGCCGGGGCCGCCGATGTCCTGTCGGCCGTCTTCCGTTCGACGATCCTCCAGCTCGGCACGCCCGATGAGCTGCGGGGCCGGGTCACCTCGATCCACCTGCTCGTCGTGACGAGCGGGCCGCGGCTGGGCGACCTCGAGTCGACCGGGGTGGCCGCGATCTTCGGGGCCCAGTTCTCGGTCGTCTCGGGCGGCCTGCTCTGCCTGGTCGGGGTGGGCGTCGTGGCCAGGGCCTTTCCCGAGCTGTGGCGGGCGGTCCTGCCCAGCCGCCCGGCCTCGGCGTAGATCGGTCGGGGCCTCGAGCCGGTCAGGATCTGGCGGCGTGGCTCAGAACGTGATCACGCTGCGCAGGCCGTCGCCGGCCCGCAGCCGGCTCGAAGGCGTCCTCGACCTCGTCGAGGCCGATCCGGCGGTCGATCAGGCGCTCGATCGGCAGCCGGCCGGCCAGCTGCAGCCGGGCATAGCGCGGGAAGTCGATCGAGGCGACCGCAAAGCCGTAGTTGCTGCCGAGGATCGAGCGGCTGCCGTCGACGAACGGGAAGACCTCGAAGCCGGCCCGGACCCCGAACGGGGTCATCCCGATCGAGGACGGCGGTACCGCCCGGCGGCAGGAGCCGGATCGCCTGGTCGATCGTCGACGCCAGGCCGATCGCCTCGAACGTGAAGTCGGGTCCGGCCCCGGCATCGGGCCCGGATCTCGGCGTCGGTCAGCGGCCGGGTCGGGCTCCGGCCAGGACGACCTCGGTCGCACCGAGCTGCGCGGGCCAGCTCGAGCTTGGCCGGCACCCGGTCGACGGCAACGATCGGATCCGCGCCGGCGAGGACCGCGCCCATGACGGCCGACAGGCCGACGCCGCCGAGGCCGATCACGACGACGCTCGCCCCGGCCGGCACCTGGGCGGTCTTGGTCACCGCGCCGACGCCGGTCGAGACGCAGCAGCCGATCAGTGCCGCGACCTCCGGCGGCGTCCCGGCGGGCATCGGGATCGCGGCGCTCGCCGGGACGACCACTAGCCTCGGCCATCGTGCCGATCCCGCAGTACGGGTAGATCTCCGGTCCGTCGCGCCGCTGGATGCGGGTGGTTCCGTCGGCCATCCGGTGGCGGCTCGAGCCCGATCCGGAGCAGAGCCACTCGCGGCCGGCCGCGGCAGGCCGGGCAGCGCCCGCACGGGGCGTACCAGCTCGAGGGCCACGAGCCGGCCCGGCTGAAGGCCGCTCGCCGGCTCGACGCCCGGTCCGAGCGCCTCGACGACGCCGGCGCCCTCGTGGCCGATCACGAACGGGCCGGGCCGCGGCCACTCGCCGTCGCGCAGGTGAAGGTCCGAGTGGCACACGCCGCTGGCCAGGATCCTGACCCGGACCTCGCCCGCCCGCGGCTCGGTCGAGGTCGAGGTCCTCGATCGCGACCGGCCGACCCGGCTGCTGGAGCACCGCTGCGCGCATCGGTCCAGTGTGCCGGACATGACGAGGCCCGGTGCCGCTCGGGTGCCGGGCCTCGGTCGTGACGTCGCGCTGGTCAGGCGACCGTGCTGGTGGCCTTGACCACCTGGGTGTGGGCGAAGATGTCGTGCCAGCCCTGCTTGGTCGGGCTCGAGTACGTGGTGTAGCACGAGGAAGATGAACCAGCCGAAGGCAGCGAGTAGATCAGGATGCCCGAGGAGCGGGAAGGCGTAGACGGCAGGGCCAGCGCGACCCGAAGATGGCGCCAGGGCGATCCAGCGCTGGAAGGCCTGGTCCTGGGTCAGTGTCGTGCCGGTTCCGGCGTCTCCGACCTGCAGCCTGAGCGGCCTTCATGCCCAGGGTGGCCCGGCATCTCGTCCAGATGTAGACGAAGTACCCGGCGCTGATCGCCAGGCCGAGCGAGCCGAACAGGACCCGACGATCGGGATGTAGTTGACGGACCAGGTTGGCCAGGTCGACGGTGACGACACGCAGCCCGACGACGCCCAGGATCGCAAAGACGACTGGTTGACGATGGCGAGGATGATGCCGTCGATGAAGATGGCAATGAAGCGGTTCGTGAACGTCCGCGTAGACCAGGCCTCGGTCCCGGCTGCGCCGGCGGCGGCGGACGGCGGAGTCCAGCCGGAAGGCGGCTCCGTCGGCGAGCCCTTGCCGCCGGTCGATCCACTCTGGTCCATCGTACCTCCCTGTTGAGAACTGGGACGCGACCGCGGACCATCCACGGTCGCCTCGACAGAGCATACGCATTCGACCTGCGTCAATCAGACCCAAATGAAAGCTCGCGGGTTGCCGGCGCACTCGCGCGGCCCGACGATCGCCGGGTCTAGGCCGCCACGACCTGGTTGCGGCCGGCCGCCTTTGGCCATGGCCAGGCCGACGTCGCAGGCGCCCAGGAGGTCGGCTCGGGCCGTCGGTTGGACCGAGCTCGGCGCAGCCGGCCGAGACCGTGGCGGTCAGCCACGAGCCCGTCGGCGCCCTTGAAGGTCTGCTCGGCGAAGGCCGTCCGGACCTCCTCGGCAATCCGGAAGGCTTCGGCCCGATCCGAGCCGTCGAGGATCACCACGAACTCCTCGCCGCCGTAGCGGGCGACCAGGTCGCTCGTCCGGAAGCGCTCCAGAAGGAGCTGGCCGAAGGCCCGCAGGACGGCGTCGCCGGTCTGGTGGCCGTGGGCCTTGTTGAAGGTGCCGAACAGGTCGAGGTCGAAGAGGATCGCGGCCATCGGCGGCCGCTCGTCGAGCGGCAGCCGCCGACGCGCCGCGATCATCCGATGGAGGCTCGGCTCGAAGTGACGCCGGTTGAACGTCCCGGTCAGCGAGTCCCGGATCGACGCCTCCATCACCTCGGCGTGGAGCTGGGCGTTGGTGACCGCCAGGGCGATGTTCGCCCCGACCATCTGGAGGACCTCGAGCTCGAGCTCGCTGAACGGCCGGGCGTCGGTCCGGAACAGGGCGATCGCACCGACGACGACCTGGTCCCGGATCAGGGGGACCGCCGCGCTGGCGACGACGTCCGGGATATCGGCCTTGGTCGTGCCAATGCGGGAACCGACGCCGGTCGAAGTGATCGTCGAGGACCGGCGCCCGATCGCGGATCGCCCGGCCGGCGGTGCCCTCCCCCGAGCGGATCTCGAGGCCGACGAAGCCCGGGTCGCCGCCGTGGATCGCGGCCATCCGGTAGGTCCCGTCGCGCCGATCGAGCAGGGTCAGGCCCGAGATCTGGGCCGGCACGACGGCCGATCAGGCCGGCCACGATCCGATCGTGCAGGATCGTGCTGTCGAGGCTCGCGTTCACCTCGCTGCCGAACTGGACGACCTGCTGGAACAGGCGGGCTCGCTCGGCGAGGCGCCGCCGCTCGCGGGCCAGGGTCAGGGCCGAGGCCAGGCGATCGGCAACCAGCCGGATGACATCGAGGTCGTGGGCATCGAGGACCTCGCGGTCGGACTCGACGTTGACGATCCCGAGCAGCTCCTCGCCGGCGAGCAGCGGGGCGCAGACCTCGCTGCGCAGCCCGCTGGCCGCTCCGACGTAGTCGGGATCATCCCGGACGTCGGTCACCAGGGCGGCCTGGCCCGTCCGGATGACCCGGCCGATCACCCCGAACGTCCCGTCGAAGACCGGGATCGGCAGGTCGTAGCCGTGCTGGGCGCCCATCCGCAGCTCGGTCGGCGAGCCGCCCAGCTCCTCGCCCAGGTAGATCGAGCCGTGGCTGTAGCCGAACGTGCCGGTCAGGAGATCCATCACCGCCTCGAGCGAGCGGGGGACCGGGCCATCCACGGCCAGGGTCCGGCCGACCTCCTCGATCCCGGCGATCTGGCGGTTCCGGCGGCGCTCGGTCGAGTTCGTCGACCGGAGGCGGTCGAGGGCGTGGTTCAGGGACGAGACCGTCCGCCGGGTGCCGATCGCCAGGACGATCGCGACGGCTCCCAGGATCAGGGCCTGCTCGGTGATCGCCGACGCTCGGACCCGGGCCCCCAGGATGGGCAGGAACCGGGCGAGGACGACGAGCAGGAAGATGACGATCGCCTCGCCGGCCCCGATCGCCGCCGCCAGGGCGACGATCGGGATGTACAGCGGGGCCAGCGGCACGCTCGTTGCGTCGGACGTGACGAATGCGGCCGAGGCAACGTAGGCGACGGCCAGGGCCAGGCGGGCGAGCGACCACAGGTCGATCGGCGAGTCGACGCCGTGCCAGGTCGCCGCCCGGTGATCGAGGCAGCGGTCGGCCCGACGACCGACAGGACTGCCTGGGCGGCCAGGAAGGTGATCGACAGGGCGGCGACGAGCAGCCTCGTTCGGTCCCTTCTCGAAGAGGTTGACCAGGGTCATCGGGATGACCAGGGCGACGGACAGCAGGACATGCGGATCGCCCCTCAGCCGCCGAGCCAGGTGGCTCGTGGCAGGGTCACCCGTCGGCCGCTCCGAGCGCGCCATCGAATTCGAGCTGTCCTGGCCATCGCCCTGAAGTGTTGCCTGGGGGCAACGACCGGACCATGGCCCGTCCGTCCTGGGCCGCTCGCGGCAAACGGTCCAGCCGTTCGCCCGAGAGCGCCGGTTCGTGCCTAGCCGATCTCGTGATGCTTGCGGCAGCGGGCCTCGTAGCGCTCGTCGCCCATGCCCGCCGATGACGACCAGGGGATCGTCCGGCGAGGCCGGCCGGCCGTCGACGATTCGCTGGGTCCGCGAGGCCGCTTCGCCGCAGACCATGCAGATCGCGCTGAGCATCAGGATCTCGTCGGCGATCGCCAGCAGGTCAGGGACCGGGCCGAACGGCCGGCCCAGGAAGTCCCGGTTCAAGCCGTTGACGATCACCGATCGGTCGCGGTCCGCCAGCCGGTCGGCCACCGCGACCAGCCCGGCATCGAAGAACTGGGCCTCCTCGATCGCCACGACGTCGGCCCGGGTCTCGGTCACGACCGCCTCGATGAAGGTCGAATCGGGGACGGGCCGAGCCGGGAAGGCGACGCCGAAGCGGCTCCGGACGGTCTCCGGCTCCGTCCGGTCGTCGAGGGCCGGCCGGATCAGGACGACCTTCCGCCGGGCGATCCGGGCCCGCTCGCACAGCCGGATCAGCTCGGCCGTCTTGCCGCTGAACATCGGGCCGCTGATGACCGTGATCGAGCCGCGCGGGTTGAACATCGTGCCGACAGGGTAGCCGACGGCCCGCCTGGGGAGGGCTGGTTCAGCCCGGCCGGGAGGACTTCAGGGCGACCCGTTCGATGATCCCGGGCGGCGGGTGGATCGGGCCAGCGGGCCTTGAGCGTCCCGATCGCGTAGCCCAGGGCATCGCGCGCCGCAAGGAGGCCCGGCACCGCGGGTCTCGCTGACCAGGATCCGCGGCCGGACGGGCGCCAGCTCGGTCCCGTACTCCGCCCGGAACCGGGTCTGCCAGGTCCGGCAGGCCCGCTCGATCAGGGGCTGGAGTCCGCTGGCCGTGGGGGCCCCGAGGACGACGAACTCGTCGCCGCCTTCGCGGGTCGAGACCGTCCCGGGAATCCCATCGAGGACCCGGGCAAACGAGCGCAGGACCCGGTCGCCGAGCGCCTGCCCGAACCGGGTGTTCCAGGCGCCGAAGCCGGCCAGGTCGATGAAGGCGATCTCGATCGGGGCGCGGGACAGGCCGCCGACCTCGCTCATCAGCCGGCCGAGGTCGGCCAGCCAGGTGCCCCAGGCCAGGCCGGTCCGCCGGTCGCGATGCTCGACCGCCAGCTGCGGCCAGCGCCAGCGAGTCGCAAACGGGGCCTCGAGGCTGGTCAGCAGCTCGGCGATCGCCCGCGTCGTCCAGGCCGTGTCGGGCCCACTGGCGCGCCACCAGCCATCCCGATCCTGGAGCCGGGTCAGGGCGAGCGCCGTCCGGGCCGGCTCGAACTCGGGATCCGTCTGGGCCAGCAGCTCGGCCGACACGAGGGTCGTCAGCACGTCGACCGGGCCGTCCGCCGTCGCGCCCAGCCACCGAGGGCATCCTCGGACCGCTTCACGAAGCCGATCAGCGAGGCCGCCAGCTTCGGGCGCAGGCCAAGGGCGATCAGGCCGCCCGCCAGCTGGGCGCTGACCGAGGCCATCGCCCGGCCCTCGAACGGAGGGTCGGACCCGCGCCCGATCCCGTCATCGACCAGGGCACTCGCGGCGTACCCGTCGGCGATCGCCAGGGCGAACGGATGGACCCGGCGAAGGAGCCGTGGGCGCCGGGTCAGGGCCCACAGGGCAAAGGTGTCGGTCCAGGCGTGGCGATGGGCGGCGTGTACGGCGAGGGCCCGCCGGGTCGCCGGCAGGGCCCGGGCCAGGAGCTCCTCGGCCAGCTCGGTGGCCGGTCCCTCGACCGCGATCAGGGACTCGAGGAACTCGCCGGACTGGGTGATCACCAGCGGCTCGAGCAGCCGGGCGAAGAACCGGCCGGGATCCGCAAGGCGGGCCGGTGCCTCGGCCGGGCGCCAGGCCCGCCAGTGTCTCGTCGGGGCCGATGTAGGCCGGCCGGGGCCCGCTCGCTGCGAGCGCGAGCGGCCAGGGGTAGCCGTCCGAGCCGCCGGCCCGGCCGGCGCCGGAACGGGCCGCGGCTCCGGATGCGGCCGCCCGGCCGAGCCAGGCGGACAGCAGCCAGCCGAAGTCGATGGGTTCCCCGGCCGAGACCTGGAGGTCGAGCAGGACCGTCGGGAAGAGTGGCTCGAGTCGCGGGTCGGCGGCCAGCAGCCGGTGGATCGCCTGCCGGCCGGCCGAGCCTGGCTGTACGGGCACGCGCGAATCGGCTCCGCGTACGATCGTCACACCAGGGGGCGTCAACGTGGCTCTCCGGTCGTGGCAACGAGCCATTCGCGCCTGGCACTGGCAGCGATGCGCGCTCGTGGATGTCGATCCAGTAGATCACCTTTGGTCGGGGCGCCCAACGGTACGAAAGTACTACCGAACCGGGTCCGCCACGCTCAGTCGGTGCGTCCCGGCACCAGGCCGCCAGCGACCGTCGCGCTGTGGCACCGGTCGAGCCCACCGGTCAGGCCGGCGACGGACCGACCAGGGGCAGGCTGAACCGGATCGTGGTCCCGCCGCTCGGACCCGCCGCCGACCTCGATCGACCCGCCGTGGGCCTCGACGATGTGCCGGGCGATCGCCAGGCCGAGACCCGAGCCACGCGACTCGGTCGTCTTGGCGAACCGATCGAAAAGGTGGTCGGCGACGTCGGGCGCGATGCCGGTCCCGGTGTCGGCGACCGTCACCTGGACGGCGGATCCTCCGGCTGGCTGCTCGGCCCGGACCGTGATCGTGCCGCCCGCCGGCGTGTAGCGCAGGGCATTGGCGATCAGGTTGTCGAGGACCTCCCGGATCCGGACCGGATCGACGTCGAGGGGCGGCAGCTCGGGATCGGTCTGGCCGGCCACGACGATCGTGACCTGGCCGGCCGCGGCCAGGGCCTCGAACGATCGACCGGCTTCCTCGAGCAGGAGGCCCAGGTCCGTCGGCTCGCGGTGGAGGGGCAGCCGGCCGGCTTCGGACAGGGCGACCGTGCGCAGGTCGTCGACCAGCCGGCCCAGGACCAGGGTCTCGTCGAGGATCGTGCGCCAGGTGTTCCGGTCGGCCGGGTGGACTCCGTCGACGATCGCCTCGAGGTTGCCGCGGACGACGGCCAGCGGCGTCGCGCAGCTCGTGGCTGACGTCGGCCAGGAGCGAGCGGCGCTGGTCCTCGTCGATCTCCAGCCGCTCGGCCATCGTGTTGAAGCCCGCTGACCAGCTCGTGCAGCTCGCGCGGTCGCTCGTCGCGGCCGGGCGATCCGGACCGAGTAATCGCCGGCGCCGACTCGACGGGTCGCTTCGACCAGCTCATCGATCGGGCTGACGACCGATCGGATCCGACTCACGACGGTCGCGATTCCGGCCACGACGACCACGATCCCGATGACCCGGGCGAGGACGACCCAGCCCGGCTGGTCCGGCTCGATCCGGGCCGAGCAAGCCGAAGATCGAAGCAAAGACGAAGCCGGCGATCGCCGCGAGGACGATCACGAACAGCAGGATGGCCGATGACCAGGCCGGCGAAGCGGCGCAGGAACCAGCGACGCGGGGGGCCGACCCAACCCGGCTGGGTCCACGGTGGCCCGCCCTGGGCTCGCCCCGGCCCGGGCGGAATCCCAATGGCCGGTCGGGTCCCACCGGCCGGCCGGGCCCCAGCCTGCGCCGGGACCCCACCAGCCCCGGCCGCCATCGGCCCGTCGTCGACGCGGGCGGGCTCGCCGGTCGGCGCCGGCCCGCTCGCCGGGGTTGTCCGGTGAGCCGCTCACGAGGCTCGCTCGTCGGCAAACCGGTAGCCCACGCCATAGACGGTGAGGATGTAGCGCGGCGCCCGCGGATCAGGCTCGATCTTCCGGCGGAGGTTCTTGACGTGGCTGTCGATCGAGCGCTCGTACGACTCGAAGGCGACACCCCGGAGCGCGTCGAGGAGCTGGTTCCGGGTGAAGATCCGGCCGGGCCGCCGGGCCATCGTGGCCAGCAGCTCGAACTCGGTCGGCGTCAGCTCGACCGGTCGGCCCTCGACCTCGACCCGCATCCGGGGCAGGTCGAGGACGACGTCGCCGGCCTGGATCATCTCGCCGGCGCGTCGGCGCCGGTTCGAGCCGGCGCAGGACGGCCCGGACGCGGGCGACCAGCTCGCGCGGGCTGAACGGCTTGGTGATGTAGTCATCGGCGCCCAGCTCCAGGCCGAGCAGCTTGTCGAGCTCGTCGTCGCGGGCGGTCAGGACGATGATCGGCAGGTTCGAATTCGCGCCGGATCGAGCGGATCACGTCGAGCCCGTCCGGCTCGGGGATCCCGAGGTCGAGCACGACGAGGTCGGGCGTCCGCGTCCTGATGAGGGCCAGCCCGGCCCGACCGTCGGCGGCCGACAGCACGGCGAACCCGGCGTGCTCGAGGTAGTCCCGGGCCAGGTCGACGATCCGCGGCTCGTCATCGACCACGAGGATCGTCTTCATCGATCGAATCGTACGATGAGGCCCCGGCACGGGAAGCCTCATCGACCACGATCGTCAGGCTGGCCGGTTGCTGTCGAGGTCGGTCGGCGGGCTGGCGTTCGGCGCCGTCCCGGCGGCGTGAGCCGTCCGATGCCACTCCTCGAGGCGCCCGCGGATCCATGCCTCGCGCGGGTCTCCGCTGGCCTGGTCCGGTCCGCCGGTCCCGGCCCGCTCGCCGGAGCCGTAGCCCCGGACCCAGCCGTAGGCCCCCAGCCGCCCCGGCCACCCCAGCCGCGGCGGCCACCGAAGGCCAGCCGGAGCAGGGCGAACAGGAGGAACAGGAACAGCAGGAAGCCGAAGAAGTGGAACAGGCCAAAGCCGAAGAAGCCGAGGCCGATGCCGTAGGCCGGGTGAACGGCGACGCCGGCGGCGTTCAGGCCGGCCGTGTAGGCCAGTCCGGTGACGAGCCCGATCAGGGCGAGGATGCCGAGGACCGCCAGGATCCTCACGAAGAACCGCATCGAGTGACCTCCAAGGTCGGAGCGCGGCTGCGATCCCCGTGGATCGCCGGCCGTATGACTCCATCCTCGGCCGGCGATGTGGAGCGATTGTGAAGAGCGCGGGGAGGAGCCGCGCGGAAGTTGCCGACCGCCACCGGGGCAAATCGCCGGGCGAAAGTGCCGCACGGCGAAATGCCGCACGGGCAAAATTGCCACCTGGCGCTGCCGTTGCTACTGGGCGGGCTCGCCTCGGAAATCGAGACCGCCCGTGCCAGCGAAGGGTGTCGATTTGTGCTCGGGCGGAGGTCTGGGGCGGCCGACCTGGGCCCGTAGCGCCCGACAGCGCCGTCTAATAGCACTGCCGGCGCTGAGCGCTAGGAACGCGGCTTCTGCCTAGGAGGAGCGGCCGGGGGCGGCGTTCCGTCGGAAGGTCTCGCCGGGCAGGGCGTTGAACGTGCCGTCCGCCCCGCTTGCCATTCGCCGATTGGTGGGCTGGCTGGTGCTGGCCGAGCGGTGCGCCCTGGTGCCGGCCGGCGCGGTGGTCGGCCGAGCCTGGGGCCGAGATCCGCGGAACGGTGGCTGGGACTGGGCCATCGGCGATCCAGTCGGGCGGCTGCTCGGGGCGCCGTTCGGGCGGGTCATGCCGTCCCGGCTCGGCCGATGGGCCTGGCCGTCGTGCGGCCGGCCGCCGCTCGACTGGCCGGCTGGGCGGATGGAGCCGTCGTTGGCCGGCAGGCGTTCCGCCGGGCCGGCGCGAAACCCTGCCCGGGCCGGCCGCCCGGCTGGATCCCCTGGCTGCGCAGCCGGATCGGTTCCGGCCGGATCGTCCGGTCGGGCTCGAAGCCCGGGATGGTCTCGGTCGGGATGCGGTGCCCAAGGACCTGCTCGATATCGCGCAGCATCTTGTTCTCGTCGACGCACACGAGCGAGATCGCGTCCCCTTCCACTCCGGCCCGGCCGGTCCGGCCAATCCGATGGACGTAGTCCTCGGCGACCATCGGCAGCTCGAAGTTCACGACGTGGGGCAGCGCATCGATGTCGATCCCGCGCGCAGCCAGGTCGGTGGCTACGAGGATGGCGACCCGGCCGGACTTGAAGTCGTTGAGCGCCCGGATCCGCTGGGGCTGGCTCTTGTTGCCGTGGATGGCGGTGGCGACGATGCCGTCGCGCTCGAGCTGCTCGGCCAGCCGGTTGGCACCGTGCTTCGTCCGGGCGAAGACGAGCGCCTGGTCGATCCGGCCCGACTTCACGAGGTGGGCGAGGAGCTCGCGCTTGCGCTCGCGATCGACGGGCAGGACGAGCTGGCGGACGAGCTCGGCCGCCGTGTTCCGGCGGGCGACCTGGACCATGGCCGGGTCGCGCAGGATGTCGGCGGCCAGTCGTCGGACATCGTCGGAGAAGGTGGCCGAGAAGAGCAGGGTCTGGCGATCCCGGGGGAGCGCGCCGATGATCTTGCGGATATCCCGAATGAAGCCCATGTCGAGGAGCCGGTCGGCCTCGTCGAGGACGAGGATCTCGACGTGGCCGAGATCGATCGTGCCCTGGCCGAGGTGGTCGAGCAGGCGTCCCGGGGTCGCCACCACGATCTCGGGCCCGGAGCGCAGGGCGCGAACCTGGGGATCGAATCCGACCCCGCCGTAGATCGTCGTCGAGCGGACCGGCCGCTGGGCTCCGTAGGTCCGGACGCTCTCCTCGACCTGGAGGGCCAGCTCCCGGGTCGGGGCGAGGACCAGCGTCCGGATTCGGACGGGCGTGGCATTGCGCCGATCGCGGCTGGTCGGAATGTAGGTCGGCAGCCCCTGGGCCGAGCGTGGCTGGGAGGCCGGCGTCGGGCTGGCTCGCCGCCCGGCCTGCGTTGAGCAACTGCAGGATCGGCAGGACGAAGGCGGCCGTCTTGCCGGTCCCGGTCTGGGCGCCGGCAAGGACGTCGCGGCCGGCCAGGACGAGGGGGATGGCCTCGGCCTGGACGGGGGTGGGCTCGGTGTAGCCCTGGTCCGCGACGACGCGGACAAGCTCGGGCACGAGCCCAAGGTGATCGAAGGACACGGTCGTGTTGCTCCTGAGGGCCCTCCCGCAGTCTGCGGGGCCCGGTCAGGGCACTGGTTGATGGTTCGCTGATCTCACGGCAAAGAACCGGGGCGCCGACCGGAGCGCCCATCGAGGTACGAGGCCCGAAGCCTAGCACGCTTTGGGCGGCAGGCCGTCTGCGGATCGCTACAGCCAGTCGATCCGACGGAGGATCACGATGGAGATTCCGGCCAGCACGATCGAGGCGGCGACGACGATCCAGAAGCCGCTGTGCTCCTGGCCGCTGAAGGCGGGGCCGGCCTCGCTCATCCCGAACAGGCCGCCGACGGCGGCGATCCCGGCCAGGACGACGGTCACCCCGGTCAGCCGCTTCATGATCACCGACAGGTTGTTGTTGACGGTCGACAGGTACACCTCGAGGGTGCCCTCGACCAGCTCGCGGAAGCTGTCGAACTCGTCGGTCAGCCGGACCAGGTGGTCGTACACGTCGCGGAAGTAGAAGACCTGGTCCTCGCCGATCAGGTCGAACTCGCGGCTGGTCAGCTGGCTGAACATCTCGCGGCTCGGGGCGATCACGTGACGGAGCGAGACGAGCTCGGTCTTGAGCCGGAAGATGTGCTCGAGGGTCGGCGGGATGGCATTCCCGACGACCTCGTCCTCGAGCGCGTCGATCTCGTCGGCCAGGGCGTCGAAGATCGGGAAGTAGCCGTCGACGATCCCGTCGACGAGCGCCCATAGCAGGAAGTCCGGTCCGCGCTCGAGGAGCGGGCCGATTCCCAGCTTCATCTGGTGGACCGCCATGGGATCCCAGCTGGCGGGATGGACCGACAGCAGGAACTGCCGTCCCAGGGCGAAGTCGATCTCGTGGCGCTCGATCTCGACCGGCCGGGTCAGGCCGTACATCACCAGGTGGATGATCCCGTCGATCGACTCGACCTTCGCCCGCTCGTTGCTCTCGATGATGTCCTCGGCCACGAGCGGGTGGAGGCCGACTCGTTGGGCGACCTCGTCGACGACAGCCGGGCTCGGGTCGGTCAGGTCGATCCACAGCCGGGACGTGCCGTCGCCGAGGATCCGGGTCAGCTCGGTCGAGTCCTTGACTTCGACGGCCTTGCCGTCGCGCAGGGCAAAGGCCCTCAGGGAGCCGGCCAGGTCACGTTCGTCCGGCTCGGACGCCATCTCAGCCGCTGATCTCGGCCCGCTCGGTGAACAGGGCGGTGACGAGCAGGCTGGCCACGAGCCAGGCCGCAACGACGAAGACGGCCGTGTCCGGGTCGAGGCGAGGCAGGTTGGCCCCGCCGTTCCCACCGAGCGCGGCATCGGTCTTGATCAGAGCGCTCGCCGCGGCGAACGGAAGGTACTTGACGATGTCGGGCAGGAGCAGCCCGGCGAACGACTCGGCGAAGTAGATCCCGATCCCGGCGCCGACTCCGGCCAGCTGGCTGCGGGCCAGGGTGGCGATCGTGAATCCGACGGCGCCAACCTCGACCAGGCCGAACCAGCCGCGCAGGAACTGCTCGGGCAGGTTGCCGAAGATCGAGGTATCGGTGATTCCGTCCGTCGAGATTCCGCCGAGCTTGGCCGCCAGGAAGGTGATCACGACCCCGGCAGCGAAGGCGACCAGCAGCCCGATCCCTGCCAGCAGGGCGATCCCGGCATAGGTCGTGAGCATGTACCGACTGCGGCTCTCGCCCCGGGCGATCGCGGTCTTGAGCGTGCCCCAGGACCACTCCGAACCGGCGATCGCCGCGGCGTAGGCCAGGACGAACAGGCTGCCCAGGCTGAGGATGAAGCCGAGGATCCCGGCGTAGGCCTCGGGAAAGGTCAACAGGGTGATCGCGGCCTGGCCGTTCGGCCGCCCGGCCAGGGTCTTGGCCTGGGCCCCGATCGCCAGGTAGATCAGGCCCATCAGGAGCAGGAGCAGGCCGAGGGTCAGGAACGTCGCCATCCGTCCCCGGAGCTTGGCCAGGGTCGAGACGAAGAGCCTCATTCCCAGCTCCCGACGGGCCCGGCTGGCGAGTCGCTCCCGGCCACCGGCGGGGCCGCCGCGGTCAGCTGCAGGAAGAGGCTCTCGAGGTCGCTCCCGCTCTCGAGGCCCGAGGCGTAGATACCGGCCCCGGCCAGGGTTCGGTTGATGTCGGCGGCCCGGCCCCGGGCGGCGGTCGGGACGACCAGCCAGCCGGTCTCGCTGTCCTGTCCGGCCAGGCGGCCCTCGCCCGGATCATCCGGCCGGGCGACGAGCCCGAGCACGGCCAGGGCGGCGATCGCTCGCTCGATCTCGTCCGGTTCGACCCGGACCCGGACCCGGCCCTCGGCGCTCAGCATGTCCGTGATCGGGCCTTCCCGGACGAGCTTGCCCGCGGCGATGATCCCGATCACGTCGGCCAGCTGGCTCACCTCGCCAAGGAGATGGCTCGAGATGAACACGGTCTTGCCGCTCGCGGCCAGGTTGCGGAGCGTGTCGCGCATGGCCACGATCCCGGCCGGATCGAGGCCGTTGGCCGGCTCGTCGAGGAGGAGCAGCTTCGGATCGTTGAGGAGCGCTCCGGCGATGCCCAGGCGCTGCTTCATCCCGAGCGAGTAGTTGGCGACCTTGTCGCCGCCGCGCTCGCGCAGGCCGACCAGCTCGAGGACCTCGTCGATCCGGCGTCCCGGCGTGGGGGCGCCGCTCGCCGCGAGCGCCCGCAGGTTGGCCCGGCCGGAGAGGTAGGGATAGAAGGCCGGCGACTCGACCAGGGCTCCGACATCGAACAGGCGACGGCGATCGCGCCGTCCGAACGGCTGGCCGAGGAGCTCGATCTGCCCGCCGTCGGGGTGGATCAGCCCGGTCAGGAGTCGCATCGTGGTCGTCTTGCCGGCGCCGTTCGGCCCAAGGAAGCCGTAGACCACGCCCGACGGCACGGACAGGTCGAGGCCGGCCAGGGCGACTTGCTTGCCGTAGCGCTTCTGGAGGTTTCGGGTGGCGAGGGCCAGCCCGGCCGTCGGGGCCGGGCCGGGAGCCACCGCCGGCGCGGCGCTCAGGGGATCGGCTCGAGGTCGATCGTCCGGACCTGGCGGGTCCGGCCGGCCTCGGTCCTGACGAGTGCGGTGGGGATGACGCTGGCGGGAAGCTTCTCGATCACGGCGGCCTCACCGCTGTACAGGCCGCTGCCGACGATCCGGACGCGATCGCCGATCGCAAGGCCTTCGCGACCCTTGGTGGCCGACAGGTTGATCGAGGCGACGGTGGTCCGCACGACTGGCGGCGGCTCGGTTCCCGGCAGGGGCGGCTTGACTGGGGCCGGTGGGCGACGATAGACGTTGCGGCGGGGCTTCGGTGCGATGGTGCGCGTACCTCACGATGCAGGCTGAGCGGTCCGTTGGACCGCTGACACGATAGCCCATTTCGGCTGGAGCAAGCCACGACCCGGCGGCACGGCCAACCGGAAGTCGCGCATACTCGAAGCCGAGCCGCGTGCACCGATCCCCGGAGCCGCCGCCGCCTGACTGAGGGTTCGATGACCAAGCACTCGAAGCGCGAGCGCGAGCGGCGCGCCCAGGAGACCGAGCGGGTCAACCAGATCCAGGCGGCCTGGATCGGCAGCCTGCCGCCGGCCGTGGCCAAGGCGTTCGCGGCCGACGTCGAGGCGGCCCGCACGCGGGCGCCCCACGTGGCGGCCCCGAACATGGCTCCCGGCACGATGCCCCGGCCGCCCCGCCCGGGTCATGAGCCGAAGGAGAAGCCGGAGCCGGCTCGACCCCGCCGCAACGGCTGACCCCGCCGGGGTCGCACCAGGAGGCCCGGCCGTGGCCGGTTCGCCGAAGCGAGCGGCTGATGACCGTTCGCGAATCCGCTATCCGCTGGAGTGGCTGCTCGCCGTCATCGACGACCCGGCCGCGGCCGAGCCGGCGGCCGCCGCCCTTGTCGCCGCCGGGTTTTCCGACGGGCAGGTCAAGGTCCTCGTCGGCGCCACCGCCCAGGGCTCCCTGGCCGACCTGCCCACCAGCCGGGGCGCCATCAGCCAGGTGATCCGTCTCGTCCAGTTCATGACGATGGACCAGACTCCGGACCTGCGCCTCTACGAGGCGGCCCTGGACGACGGACGGGCCATCGTGGCCCTGCACGGGGCCGACCGACCGAGCTTGCTCCGGGCGCGCGACATCCTGGCCGGCCACGGCGCCCACTTCCAGAACCACTTCGGGCGATACGCGACCGAGGAGCTGTCGCGCTGGCAGGGACCCGAGCTCCACCCGCGCTGGTAGCCCTGGGCCGGGCGAGCCGGCGGTTCCGGGAGGCACCGCATTCGGGCCTGAGGGGCCCACCGCGAAGCGTCCGACCCCGTACAGTCGGGTCCATGGTCAGTACCAATGGATGGCTCGAACCAGGACTGAATCCGGCGGCCGCGCCGGCCGCCCGGCGACGACGCGTCCCGCGGGTCCCTCGTCGGGCCCGGCAGCCCGACAGCCGCGGTCGTCCATGCGGCGGGCTGTGTGGGCGATGGGCTTCGTCGGGCTGGCCAGCGCCAGCCTGGCCTGGGCCGCGATCCAGGAGCTCCGCGGCCTGAGCCTTCTCGACCCGACCCATCCCTTCGTCCAGCTCGATGTCGACCAATGGGAGCTGGCCGTCAGCAAGGCCAACGAGATCCATCTGGCCACCCTGATCGCGGCCGGGATCGCCGTCCTTGCCTGGCTCTCCCGGGTCGTCGACAACACGCCCCTGCTGGGCGGGGGCCGGCCGAGCGTCACGCCGCGGGCTTCGATCGGGTGGTGGTTCGTGCCGATCGCCAGCTTCGTGATGCCTTACCGGATCGTGGCCGACATCTGGCGCCGGCTGGCGGCGAATGCAACCGAGGCCCGGGTGGCGATCCTGGCGGCCTGGTGGATCCTGTGGATCGTCGGCGGGATCATCGACTACGTCGTCCTGTGGCTGCCGGCCCCGACGACCCTGGCCGACGCCCGGCTCCAGATCGAGGTCGATGCCCTGGCGATCGGCCTGCAGGCCGTCGCCGGCATCCTCTTGATCGTGGTCATCCGGGAGCTCGAGCGACGAGCCCTTGCCCGGGCCGACGCGCTCCAGGGCGGGCCGCCCGGCCAGCCCGGCGGCCCGGTCGAGCTGCCTGGACGGGCGGATGTCCCGGGGGCCGGGGGCCAGCTGGCGTAGCCGGGCCCCGTCTGGGGCTTGACAGGATTCGCGCCGGATCACTTGTCAAGGCCTTGACAATGTGGTACATTCATATCCACGGCGGCGTGTCAAGTCTTGACACGCCCGTTCGTGTGTCCGCCACCGGGCGGGCAGTCATGATCCAGGAGGGTCCGTGGCCGTCGGGATTGCCGCGGAAGTGAAGAACCGGCTGTCGGTCGTCGACGTCATCGGCGAGACCGTCCAGCTGAAGAAGTCCGGTACGTCGTACAAGGGACTCTGCCCGTTCCACGGCGAGAAGACCGCGTCCTTCTATGTCACGCCCGGTCGCGAGAGCTGGAAGTGCTTCGGCTGCGGCCTGGGCGGTGACGTCTTCAGCTTCGTGATGCAGCGTGACTCGGTCACCTTCCCGGAGGCCCTCAAGACCCTGGCCAAGCGGGCCGGGGTCGAGCTGGACGAGCGCTCGAGCCGGGAGGACGCCCGCCGAGCGCGCCTGCGCGAGGTCCTCGACGGCGCCATCGCCTGGTACCACAGTGTCCTGACCGCCCATGTCGCCGGCAGGCCTGCCCTGGACTACCTCCATGGGCGGGGCTTCACCGACGAGACGATCGCGACGTTCCAGCTGGGCTGGGCCCCGGCCGGCTGGGATGCCATGTCCCGCCAGCTCATCGCCAAGCGCGGGGTTGCGCCGGCCGAGCTCGCCGAGGTGGGCCTGACCCAGGCTCGTTCCTCGGGTCGCGGCGCGTACGACCGGTTCCGCGAGCGGATCATCTTCCCGATCCGCGACGCGAACGGGCACGCCGTCGGCCTCGGCGGGCGCTACCTGATCGCCGCCGGCGACACCGCCGACCACGGCCCGAAGTACCTGAACTCGCCGGCCACGCCCCTGTTCGACAAGAGCCGGACCCTGTACCTCGTCGATCGGGCGAAGTCGGCGATCCGCAAGTCGGGCCAGGCGGTGATCGTCGAGGGTTACACCGATGCCCTGATGGCCCACCAGGCCGGCTTCAACAACGTCGTGGCCAGCCTCGGCACGGCCCTCACCCCGGGCCAGGTAGCGGTCCTGACCCGCTATGCCAAGAAGGTCGCCCTGGCCTATGACGTCGACCCCGCCGGCCAGTCGGCCGGCAGCTTCGGGGTGACCGAGCTGAACAACCTGATCAGCGAGGTCCAGCAGGACGGCGGGGTCGGGCTGACCGATGTCGGGGTCGTCCGGCTGCCGGAGGGCAAGGACCCCGATGAGGTGATCCGGGAATCGCCCGACCTCTGGCGCGAGGCCGTTCGATCCCCGGACCCGATCCTGGCCTACCTGATCGACTACCACGCCGGGCGGGTGGACACCCGCCTGGCCGAGGGCCGCAAGCGCCTCGTCGACGCGGTCATGCCGACCCTCCGCAAGGTGTCCGACCCGGTCGTCCGCGACTCGTACCTCCAGCTCCTCGCCCGCCGCTCGGGAGTCGAGGAGCGGACCCTGCTCGAGTCGCTCCACCGACGTCCCGAGCCGGGCCGCCCGGGCGCCCTGGGTGGGGGAGGTTCGAGCGGCGACGATCATGCCGGGGCGCGGATCACCCTCGATTCCGTGCGGGCCGCGGCCGAGAGCGTCAGCCCCGACGAGGTCGTGAAGTCGATCAGCCCGGTCGAGGTCGAGCTGCTCCGGCTGCTCCTGCTCGTGCCCGACCAGCAGGAGCGGGTGATCGAGCTGCTCAAGCCGGTCGACCTGCCGAGCACGGTCGCCCGGGAGCTGTACGGGGCGATCATCGCCGAGCGGGCCCGGCCCGATGGCCACGGCCGATTCGAGCGCGGCCGGATGCTCGACGACGCTGGATCCCGAGACGCGGGCCCTGGCGATCGCCCTGTACGCCCATCGCGGGCCCGACCCGAGCGGTCTCTCGCCGGCTCGGCTGACCTATGCAGTCGACAAGTGCCTGCTGACCCTCGAGGCCGACCGCCTCGACGAGCGGGGCACCTGGAACCAGGCCGAGCAGGCCGATGCGGAGCGCCGCGGGGACGCGGACGAGATCCGGCGCCTGCTCGACGAGGAACGACAGATCAACGAAGCGCGTCGATCGCTCGATCGCAGGATCGAGCAGACGCACCTGCTCACTCGCCCGGCCGTCGCCGGGCACGCATGACTGGAGGGCACACCATGGCAGATCCATTGGACAAGCAGCTCGTCGAGGCGGTCCTGGCCGGCCGTCCGCGTCGGACGAAGGCCGAACAGGAGGAGGCGAAGCTCGCCTCGAAGCGTCCGGCCCGGGCCGGCGTGGCGGTCCTGCCCCCGGTCGGCGACCCCGACCTCGATGAAGACGATGACGACGATGACGACCTGGACACTCGAGCTCGCCGACCCGGCCGATCCGGCCGTCGCGATCGAGATCGGGGTCGAGGTTGTCGGCGACAACGGCGAGGTCGTAGCCGAGAAGCTGCCCGCCGATGCGCCGGCCAAGCTCGACGCGAAGGAGCTCGAGGAGCCCACCGCGGAGGAGCTCGAAGCGCTCTCGGCCGACATGATCGGGATCGACGACCCGGTCCGGATGTACCTCAAGGAGATCGGCAAGGTCGCCCTGCTGACGGCCGAGGAAGAGGTCGTCCTGGCCAAGGCGATCGAGCTCGGCGAGTGGCTCGTCGAGGCCCCCTGGAAGGGCGTCGTGTCGCTCCACGAGTGGACCACCCACGACACCGAGCGCAAGACCCGGACCGCCAAGCCGCAGCATCGGCTGCCCCTGGGCGACGAGGCCCACATGCTCGTCCACAAGGCGATCTCGGCCGAGTCGGCCGCCGACCTGCTCGTGCCCACGCCCGACTTCCACCTGATCAAGGCCGGCAAGGACGTCCAGTCGGACGGCACCCGGGCCCTGCTCAAGGAGGCCAAGGCACACCTCCACGCCTACAACGAGGCGCTCGACCCCGAGCGGTTCATCACCCTTCTCGACTGGGCCTACTTCGCCGTCCACAACGGCGACCTCGACTCGCGCGACAACGTGGGCCTTCGGGCGATCTATGACTGGAGCCGCGAATCGGTGGCCTTCCCGGCCCTCGAGCGCTGGATCCTGGCCGGCAACGATGCCGAGCTGCTCAAGCGGATGGGCTACGACCCCGAGGTCCCCCTCAACACGAAGCTGCGCGACCGGAAGGGCGAGCTGGTCAAGATCGGCCGGGATGCCCGGGAGCAGCTGACCAGCGCCAACCTGCGCCTGGTCGTCTCGATCGCCAAGAAGTACATCGGCCGGGGGATGAGCTTCCTGGACCTGATCCAGGAGGGCAACATCGGCCTGATCCGGGCGGTCGAGAAGTTCGACTACGAGAAGGGCTACAAGTTCTCGACCTATGCCACGTGGTGGATCCGCCAGGCGATCACCCGGGCGATCGCCGACCAGGCCCGGACGATCCGGATCCCGGTCCACATGGTCGAGACGATCAACCGCTTGATCCGGGTCTCGCGCAACCTGCTCCAGGAGCTCGGCCGCGAGCCGACGGTCGAGGAGATCGCCGAGGCGATGTCCAAGGGCCAGGAGGTCGTGGTCACCCCGGACAAGGTCCGCGAGATCATCAAGGTCAGCCAGGAGCCGGTCTCGCTCGAGACGCCGATCGGCGAGGAGGAAGATTCCCACCTCGGCGACTTCATCGAGGACCGCGGTGCCCTGGCCCCGGCCGAGGCAGCCTCGCACCAGCTCCTCAAGGAGCAGGTCGAAGCGGTCCTCGACTCGCTGACCGGCCGCGAGCGGCGGGTCCTCCAGCTCCGCTTCGGCCTCGAGGACGGCCGCGCCCGAACTCTCGAGGAGGTCGGCAAGGAGTTCAACGTGACCCGCGAGCGGATCCGCCAGATCGAGGCCAAGGCGCTCCGCAAGCTGCGCCACCCCTCGCGCTCGCCGCAAGCTCAAGGACTACCTGGAGTAGGAGAAGCTCCCCGTCCTCGTTTCGAGGAGCAAGAGGCAGCCTGGGCGGGGACGGGGCCTGGGTCGGGCACATACCCCCGGCTCGTCGTCGCGGATCGGCCCGGGCACCTGCCCCGGGCCGGGCTGGGCCGCGGATCGGCCCGGGCACCTGCCCCGGGCCGGGCTGGGCCTCGCGGCTCGGCCCCCGCGCGTCGGCCATCCAGCCCCACCTGCATCGGGTGAATACAAGCGACCGCCGGGCTTCGCGCATTTCGGTCCAATCTGCATCAGATGAATACAAGCGACCAGAGGGCCTCGACCGCGTCGCGTTCCTGCACTGAATGCAAGGAGACAGCCGCGACTCGCCCACTTCTGGCAGGTCTTCTGCACTCAGATGCAGGAACGGCGCCGCCCGCGTCTGCCGAGTCGGTCGCCAACATTCATCTGATGCAGGCCCGTTCTCCGACCGGGTCCAGTCCGCGCACGGTCCTGATGCAGGCCCGGTCCCCGATCGGTGCAGGTCCGCGACCGTCCCTGACGCCGATCCGGAGTTGTGTTGCACGGCCGGGCCTGATCCGGGCAAGCCGCGCGGACGTCAAGAGGATCACAGCAGGATCACGGCACTGCCTTCGGGAAGCCGTCCCGCACGAAGTACTTGAAGGGCCTCGCTGCTCGTGATCGGAAACGCGGCCCGGACCGACACCTCGAAGGCTCTGACTGCCGCCCGGTTCGTTCGACTCGCCGACAGCAGGAGGATGGCGTGAGGGATCCCGCTGTCTCGACATTTGAGAGCGATCCGGCGCTGGACTGCCTGGAGGTCGACGAGGCGGGTCTCGGCCTCGACGCCGATCCGGTCCGGCCCGGCGGCGAGGACCGCATCCCATGCGCGGAGGTCCCCCGACGCGCCAATCAACACCTCCGCCGACCATCGAATTGAGGTCGGGACCTCGGCTTGGAGACGGCCGAGAAGGCTGAGTTGTGGTTGGTCGCGGATCGACGATCCGGCTGGATAGGCGCGGGCCGACAGATCCAGACCGACGACGCTGAGGAGCCGCGCGAGCTGGACGACCGAGACCGCACGGATCAGACCTCGTTCAATCCGGCCGACCTCTGTGTCCGAGAGTCCGACCGCTCGGCCGACGAATTCCTGGCTGAGTCCGTGTTCGACTCGGGCCTGGCGGAGCTCCCGACCAAGTTCCCTGATCATCTCGGATCCCCGCCGGGCGCCTCGATCGACGATCCGTTCCCTGGAAGGCATGCGCCCGATCGTGGCCGAGGCCGCTTATCGCTGAATGCCCGGCCGCTTACCCGGCGGCCACCCTCGAGCTAGTCCGGAGGTGGGCCCGGCTCGGGGCCCGTGGCGCCGGGAAAGCCGGCCGTGCTCCAGTCGCTCCAGGAGCCCGGGTAGAGGATCGGGTCGGGCAGCCCGGCCAGCCGCATCGCCAGGGCGTTGTGGCAGGCCGACACGCCGCTGCCGCACGACGTGACCACCTCGCCCGTGCTCGCTCCAAGGCCGCGATACCGCTCGCGCAGCTCGGCCGGGGAGAGGAACCGCCCGTCCGGGCCGAGGTTGTCGGCGGTCGGGGCATTCAGGGCCGTCGGGATGTGGCCGGCGGCCGGGTCGATCGGCTCGACCTCGCCCCGATAGCGCGGACCGGCCCGGGCGTCGAGGACGACCGGCCGATGCTCGGATCCGGAGCTGCAGCCAGAGAGCCCGTCGCGATCGACGATCCTCGACCAGTGGTCGGCGAGGTGGATCTCGGCCGGCGGCACGCGGGGCGACCTCGGTCGACAGCGGCAAGTCCGAGCGCAGATCCAGGCCGGGATCCCGCCGTCGAGGACCGCCACCCGGGAGAAGCCGAGGTTGTCGAGCATCCACCAGAGGCGCGCGGCGACCCAGCCGCCGACGTCGTCGTAGGCGACCACGAACGAGGTCGTCGTCGATCCCGGCCGCTCCGAGCGCTGCGGCAAACGCCGCCGGGCAGCGGCAGGGGATGTCGGCCGGGACCGCTGGGCGCGACAAGGTCGGAGTCGAGGTCGATGAAGATCGCGCCGGGCAGGTGGCCGGCCTCGTAGGCGGCGCGGCCGGCTCCCGGCTTGCCCAGGTACCAGCGCACGTCGACGATCCGCAGGTCCGGCTCGGCCCAGGCGTCGGGCCAGCTCCTCGGGGCTGATCAGGCTCATCAGCCCGGAGTATGGCAGCCCACGACCGGCCAGGCGACCCGGGCCCGAAGGTCGAATCGCCGTCCGCCCATGCTATCCTTCGCCCGGCGTGGCCCGGCTTCCGGCCCGGCCCCAACGACCGCCAGCGGCGGTCCTCGCTCCGGCGTAGCTCAGTGGTAGAGCGGGCGGCTGTTAACCGCTTGGTCGTAGGTTCGAGTCCTACCGCCGGAGCCAACTTCCCTCTTCCAAGCTCTGCGACTAACGAGCGGTGCTCGCACGCCCGGCGCCTCCGAGGAAGATAGTTGACAGCGCAACGATCTGGGATACGATAGGGCGGCCGGCGGGCCACGGAAGGGGCGACCGGGCAGAAGTCGGAACAGGGGTTAGGGTTCTCCAGATGCAATTCGGGGTATTCACGGTCGGCGACGTCACGACCGATCCGACGACCGGCCGCACGCCGACCGAGGCCGAGCGAATCGAGGCAATGGTCACGATCGCCCTGAAGGCCGAGGAGATCGGCCTGGACGTCTTCGCCACGGGCGAGCACCACAACCCGCCGTTCGTGCCCTCGTCGCCCACCACGATGCTCGGCTACATCGCGGCCCGGACCGAGCGCCTGATCCTGTCGACCTCGACGACCCTGATCACGACCAACGACCCGGTCAAGATCGCCGAGGACTACGCGATGCTCCAGCACCTGGCCGGCGGCCGGGTCGACCTGATGATGGGCCGGGGCAACATGGGTCCGGTCTATCCCTGGTTCGGCCAGGACATCCGCCAGGGGATCCCGCTCGCGATCGAGAACTACGCCCTGCTCCACCGCCTGTGGCGCGAGGACGTCGTCGACTGGCAGGGCAATTTCCGAACGCCGCTGACCGGCTTCACCTCGACCCCCCGGCCGCTCGACGGCGTGCCGCCGTTCGTCTGGCACGGCTCGATTCGCAGCCCCGAGATCGCCGAGCAGGCGGCGTACTACGGCGACGGCTTCTTCCACAACAACATCTTCTGGCCGAGCGAGCACGTCCAGCGGATGGTCGCGACTGTACCGCCGCCGGTTCGAGCACTACGGCCACGGCCCGGCCGACCAGGCGATCGTCGGGCTCGGCGGGCAGGTCTTCATGCGGGCGAACTCGCAGGACGCGATCCGCGAGTTCCGGCCCTACTTCGACCATGCCCGGTCTACGGCGGCGGCCCGTCGCTCGAGGATTACATGGCCCAGACGCCGCTGACGGTCGGGTCGCCCCAGCAGGTGATCGACCGGACGCTCGGCTTCCGTGAGCTCGTCGGCGACTACCAGCGCCAGCTGTTCCTGGTCGACCACGCCGGACTGCCGATCAAGACCGTGCTGGAGCAGATGGACATGCTCGGCGAGCTGGTCGTGCCGATCCTGCGGACGCGAGTTCGCCGCTCCGGCCGCCGGTGTGCCGGATGGCCCGACCCACCAGTCCCTGCTTGCCGCCCGAGACGCAAAGCTGGCGGGGGAGCCGGTCGAGGCCGGCGGCGTCACTGGCGGCCCAGACCACGAGCCCGACGCAGGCAGGACGACCTGCCCAGGGCCGACGGCGGCCAGGACGACCGGCCCGCCAGCCGGCCAGCCGACGGCGCGCGGTCCGAGCTGGCGGCGAGCTAGCCTGTGTCCGATCGGGCGCTCGTCGTCGTCAGCGCCGGGCTCGGCCAGCCCTCGGCGACGCGCCTGCTGGCTGATCGGATGGCGGCCGCCACCGAGCGTGAGCTCGGGGCGGTCGGCCAGCCCGCGGCCGTCAATACCATCGAGCTGCGCGATCTGGCCCGGGACCTGACCAACAACCTCCTGACCGGGTTTCCGAGCCCCGAGCTGAAGGCGACGATCGAGCAGGTCCTGGCGGCCGACGGGCTCATCGCGGTCAGCCCGATCTTCAGTGCGTCGTACAGCGGCCTGTTCAAGCTGTTCTTCGACGTGATCGAGCATGACGGCCTGGCGGGCATGCCCGTCCTGATCGCGGCCAGCGCCGGCACCGCCCGCCACTCGCTCGCCCTGGAGCACGCATTGCGACCGCTGTTCGCCTATCTCGGTGCCGCCGTCATGCCCACCGCCGTCTTCGCGGCATCGGAGGACTGGGGCGAGGGTGACGCCTCGATCCATGAGGGTCTGGTCGACCGGATCGACCGGGCGGCTCGCCAGCTCGCCGCCGCAATGGCCGCCGGCTCGCACCAGGCGGCCGCCGACCCATTCGCCGATCCCGTCCCGTTCGAGCGCCTCCTTGGCGGTAACGGCTGACGGTCCCCGGTCGAACCCGGAAACGGTGGGATTCGCGGCATCACCGCGGCCATCCGATCACCCTCAGGGGCGAGGCTCGGGGTCACGGCCGATGCGGCCCAGATGGGTGAGCCCGAAACCGCCGGGCAGCTTGAGGCCATAGCCCAGCGCCCGGTCAAATCCGACGTGGGCGATCAGGATCGTCCCGGCGAGGGCAATGACGTTGAGCCCACCGGCCAGCCCGATGCCCAGCACGGCCAGGCCGGTCGCCCACTGGTGGACCGCGTTGTAGGTGATCGCGCCCAGGCGCGGGCCGCCAAGGTAGCCGACCATCGAGACGTCGACGATGAGCAGCGCCGGCACGAACCACAGCCAGCCGCCGCCAAGCTGCTCGAAGCCGACGATCCCGGCCACCAGCGCCGCGAGGCCCTCGAGGCGCAGCCAGCGACGGACGGTCGGATCGATCCGAAGATCGGGATCGGTCGGACTGGTCATGCCTGGTCGAGGGCTGCCAGGAGCTTGGCTCCATCGATCCGGCCGAGGCCGGTGCAGGCGTCCCAGCCCGGTCCGGCCCGGTACGCCCCGTTGTCGCCCTCGGTGATGTCCTGGAACGAGCCGAGCCCGGGTCCGTACAGCGCGGGATTCAGGAGTCCGACCGGTCGCCCCAGGCGCTGGTTCAGCCGCGCCACGAGGCCGGCATACAGCGGCGCGACGGCGCTCGTGCCACCGAAGACCATGTTCCGGCCGTCGACCCGGATGGCGTAGCCGCTCGCCGGGCTGGCGTCGCCGGCAACGTCGGGCAGGCCGCGACCGATGTGGCCGCCGGGATTGGCCGATGGCGGTACGCCGGCGCCGGCCTGCCAGGCCGGCAGCCCGAACACTTCGCTGACGCCGCCTCCGGTCGACCCGCCCAGCGGCCCGTCGTTCCAGGCGACCTCGCTGCTGATCGCCCCGGCGCGGTGGCGATCCGGGTCCCGCCACAGGCCAGCGACGTGCGGGCTCGATGCCGGGAAGTCGGCGTGGGACCGGCCGTCGCCAACCCGGTCGTCGGACCCGTTGTCGCCGGACGCACAGGTGACGGTCACGCCCGATCAGCGCGGCGTCGGCGAAGACCTGGTCCATCGCGCGTCATGGCCTGGCTCGTCCAGGCCGACTCCGGTCCGCCCCAGCTGATCGAGATCACGGCGGGCTGGTGGGTCGTGTCGTGGACGGCCCGGGTGATCGCGTCGAGAAATCCCCGATCGGTGTTCGGCGCGAAGTACACGACGATCCGGGCGCCGGGCGCAACCGATCCGGCAACTTCGATGTCAAGCATCACCTCGCCGTCGGCACCATCCGGGCTGCCGGGATCGTTCTGGCCGCCGTCGACGAGGACCGCCTCGACGGCCGGCTGGGCCACGCCGAGGCCGGCGAACCAGGCCTCCAGGTCGGCGGTCCGGAACCCACCGCCGAGCTCGATCAGGGCGATCGTCTGGCCGCTCCCGTCGGCGTCGGTCACGAAGTCGTAGAGCCGCGCGATCTGGGGCGGGCTGTAGCTCTGGCCCGGGCGGCGGTCGGCCGCGCCGGCCGACCGACCGGCACCGGCGATCTGCCGGGGACGTCGAAGATCCGGAAGTGGGCGCTCGCCTGGGGCCGATCGTCGAGGCCGAAGACGCCTTCGATGACCTCGGCCAGGGCGGCCGGGAGCAGGACCGGGCCGACTCGGCCGCGGAACACGGTCGATCCCAGCCGAAAGCGGCGGAGCTCCACGCCGAAGGCTTCGCTGACGGCGGCGGACGGGCCGGCAGCCACGATCCGGCGCTCGGCCCTCGGACACTCGACGATCTCCAGGCCGGCGGCCCGGGGGAACGCCTCGACGGCGGAGACCTCGGCCGGGTCGGCCGTGCCGGCGGAGCGAAGCTCGTCGCGAGTCAGCTGGGCGCCCGACGCCGCGGCGGCCGCGAACGCTTCGGCAGGGCCGCCGGCCGGGCCGCCCGAACCCGGATCGTCAGCTCGATCCGTTCGTCGCGGGGCACGGGACCAAGATCACGGCACCCGCGAGCGCCGTCCGAACGCTTCCGGCCAGGGCGACTCGTGGCTCGTTCGAGGGCATGGCCGGATCGTGAAGGCTGGTCAGCCCCTGGGTCTATCGGGAGGATGACCTACGGTCGCGCCCCGACCTGCCTAGGTGTTCTTCCCATCCAGGTTGTTGACGGGCACCCGGCTCATCGGCGGCTGACCGGCGAGTGACCAATGTGGTCGCCGGTGATTGTAGAAGTCGAGGAACCGGGCCAGGCTCGCAACACGTGTCGGCGTTCGGTGAACGGTTCGGGCGTAGGCCCACTCCGTGAGCAACGTCCGGACGAGCCGCTCGGCCTTGCCGTTGGTCTGGGGCCGAT
Organism: uncultured Chloroflexia bacterium; assembly: GCA_963697135.1. Classification (GTDB taxonomy): domain Bacteria; phylum Chloroflexota; class Limnocylindria; order Limnocylindrales; family CSP1-4; genus Palsa-1033. The sequence continues at coordinate 81,810 of CAVOMZ010000002.1, forward strand.
ACGGTCGAGTCGAACCGGTGGCCGATGCCGAGCTGGTCGCAGGACGACGGCGAAGTCACGGCTGCGATAGCAGCCGCCGTTGTCGGTCAGGATCCGCTCGATCGTGATCCCGTGATCGGCATAGAAGCGCCAGGCTCGCTCGAGGAAGCGCGGCCGTCGTGGCCGGTGCTCTCGTCGGCAAGCTCCTCGGCGTAGGCCAGCCGGCTGTGGTCGTCGATCGCGAGGTGGACCCGGTTCCAGCCGATCCCGCGAAGCTGGTCCCGACCTGCCGGCCCCTGGACCCGGTGACCACCACCGGGTGCGATCCGGCCGAGCATCTTGGTGTCGAGGTGGACGAGCTCGCCCGGGTCGTGCCCGCTCATAGCGGACGACCGGTGGTCGCGGCTCGAGCCGGTCGAGCCGGCCCAGGCCCTGCGCGCGCCAGGATCGCGTAGACTCGAGCTCCGGGCGAGGCCGGCCTCCCAGGCCGAGGATGTGCGGGCCGACGCGTAGCTCGCGGCGTCGGGCACACAGGCGCGCAACGAGATCGAGCCGGATGACGCCGAGCCTGGCGGTGGACGGCGCTCGAGCGGTCGACGAAGGATCGTCGGTCTGGGCACGGTGCCACCACTTCGAGCCGGTCTGGCGGCTGATGCCGGCGGCTCGGGCGGCGGCCGAGATCGTCCAGCCAGATCCGATCCGCTCGGCCAGGAGTCGCCGACCGTGCGGGGTCAGTCGGGCATTAGGATGCGGCCATGGAGGGATCCCTTCTTCGACTGTGGCTTGCAACACCAACAGCCGAACGATAGGGGCCCTCAGCCCGTCAACAACCTGATTGGGAACTAGACCTAGGTGCCGGAGCTGGGCGAGGCGGATGGCTTGGGCTTGGCGGAAGCCTTGGGCTGCGCCGGGCCCGGATGCTTGTGGCTCCGGCCTGGACCGAACTTCGGAATCGTGGCCGCCGATCGACAGGGCGTGAAGCGACCCGTCGCTGTTCTTCGTGCCCTGGGCGCCGATCGCCATCCCGACCTTCAGGTCGGCAGGGTCGGCTTGGCGTCTCCGGAGATCCGTAGGTGGTCGAGGAGTCGACGTGGATCGTGCTGGTTGTCCCCCCGAAATCCTTGATCGTGATGGTGTTGCCGCTGATGGCGCTGATCTGGTCCGAAGACCGTGGGCAGGATGACCGAGATCGCATCGATCGTGTAGGTCCCGTCGGTCTGCTTCTTCTCGCGGAATCCGATCGCGTCGCCCACCTTCAGGCCCGGACAGGCTGATCGTCTGGCCGGCCCGGGTGATCTTCGTCGAGCTGGTGACGGTGATCGTCCGGGTCCAGCCGTCGGCGGTCTTGAGCGCCAGGTTCGAGCCGTTGATCGAGGTGATCGTGGCGCCGCCGATGCCGAAGCCGCCGACAGACGCGCCGAAGCCGCCGAGGCGGCCGCCGAAGCCGCCGAAGCCGCCGAGGCCGCCGCCGAACCCGGCCGGGAACCGGCCGGCCCCCGCGTTCGAGTGCTGCGGCTGGCCGGCGAGCCGCGGCGCTCGGCCCTGCGCCCAGGCCGGGGGCTCGAGGCTCGGCGATGCGGCGAGGGTGATCGCCGCCGACAGGACGAGGACGATCCCGACGCCAACGACGATCGCCAGCCGAATCGGATTCGGCCCGGCAGCCGGGACGTAATCACGGGCTCGACAGGTTCAGTCATCTGGCTCGAACTCCAACGCGCGGGCGGGACGCGGCAGGGCAATCGGCCAAGTGTGGGTGATCTGGCGCCTCGCGTCCTGACGGCGGGACCGGCCCGCTCGATTTAGCGGTGCATCGCGTCACCAGCGCCAGGTCATCGACGCCGCCAGGGTCGCGCCCGGCTCGAAGCTCGACCAGGCCCGTCCCGGTGATCCGCCGCGCCGGCCAGCCGGAGGCGCATCTGGCCAGGCGGTCATCGGTTCGACGCAGACCGAGCCCGGCGGCGTGAACACGACGACGCTCGCAGAGCGGGGGCTCGAACTCGATCGCCAGCTCGAGATCGGTCCAGCGCACGGTCGCGGGACCACGAGCGATCACGAACACGTCATCGAGCCGGCGATCGCCGAGGAGCGGCCCGATCGCAGGTCGGTCGACCCGTCGACCGGCGGCCCGCTCGCCGGTCGGAATCAGGTCGGCGTCGAGGCGCAGGCGCCGCGGCCAGGACCGACACGGCCAGGTCCCCGCCGGCCCGGCTGAACCAGGGATGCCAGCCGAGGCGGCCGGCATCGCCTGGATCGCCTCGATCGAAGCCTCGATCCGGAGCGGCCCGGCTCGAGCCGATCCCTGGGAACACGGCCCCCGTATGGCCAGCGGCCCGGGTCGATCTAGCAGCTCAGCTCGACCGGCCGTCCATCCTCAGGCTCGACCTGCCAGGGCCGTCGAACACGGTGCCGTGGATGGCGTGGCCGGCCAGGTTGCGCTCGAGCTGGACCGGCCGGCCCGGCCCAGTCGAGCCGGCCGTTCGAGATCCGTCCAGCCCAGGGCGCCATCAGGAAGCTGCCCCAGCTGATCGAGGGCAGGGCCGAGCCAGCCTGCGGGCGGGTGAGCAGCCGCTCCCGTCCGCCGGCGATGAGCGAAGCCGAGCCGCCCCCGGCGCGGGCTCGACGGCGGCCCGATCGGGTCCGGCGACGAGCTCGACGGATCACCGGCGCCGCGCGAATGGCCCGGCACCGGCGCGCCGGGCGGGCACCGGCGAAGACCCTCGGCTGAAGGCCGGTCCGCGCGGCATAGCGTTCGTGGACGGCCTCGCGCAGGCGGTCGACCGCATCGGGCCGGACCAGGTTGACGGTGCAGCCGCCGAAGCCGGCGCCGGTCATCCGGGCGGCGACACGCCGGGCGTCTCAGGGCGACCTCGACCATCGCGTCGAGGGCGGCCGAGCTGACCTCGAACAGGTCGCGTAGCGAGGCGTGGCTGGCCGCGAAGAGCCGGCCGACCGTGGCCAGGTCGCCGCGACCTCGAAGGCGCCGACCGTCTGGAGCACCCGGATCATTCTCGGCCACGACGTGGCTGGCCCGGTCGAGCACGACCGGCTGGAGCCAGCCGCCGGCCTGCGCCTGCTCGAGCAGCTCGGGGGTCACGTCGCGGAGCGAATGGACCGTCGGATCATGCGCCGGCAAGGATCGCCACGGCGGCGTCGCATTGCGCCCGGCGGACGTTGTACTCGGAGCCGGTCAAGCGGCGGGCCTCACCCGTGTCGCAGACGACCAGCGTGATCTCATCCAGGGGCAGCTCGAACCGGCCGCCAGTCCTCGCGAGCGGCAGTCAAGCAGGAGGGCGGCGTCGGCCCGGCCGGCGGCGACGGCAAACTGGTCCATCAGGCCGGACTGGACGCCGACGAAGGCGTTCTCGGCGTGCTGGGCGATCCGGGCCAGGATCATCGGGTCGGCCGGCGGCCGGCTCGGCCAGCAGGGCGTGGGCGACCGCCAGCTCGATCGCGGCCGATGAGGACAGGCCGGCGCCGGCCGGCAGGTTGGACCCGATCACGGCCCGCAGTCCAGCTCAGGCGGCAGACCGGCTTCGGCCAGGGCCCAGGCGGTCCCGACCGCGTAGTCGAGCCAGCTGCCCTGCCGGTCGGGCAGGCGCGTCGAGGCCGAACTCGCCGCGTTTCGCCCGTGTCGAGGCGGTGGAGGACGACTCGCCGGTCGGCGGTCGGCACGAAGGCGAGCCGGATCTCCCGGTCGATCGCCGCGGGCAGGACGTAGCCCAGGTTGAAATCGGTGTACTCGCCGATCAGGTTCACCCGGCCGGGGGCCCGAACGAGCTGGATCGAGCGCTGGCCGGTGGCCCGGGCTCGGCTCGAGCGAGAGCAGCCTGGCGCGAGCTCGGCCGGCTCGGTCGTGTCAGTCAGCGGCCGGCGGCCGCACTGCTCAGGTAGTGGGCTGGCCGAGACCGTTCGCAGCCGCTCGGCGGCCTCCTCGGCGCTCAGGTCGCGCTGGGTCTCGGCGAACATCTCGTAGCCGGCGATGAACTTGCGCACGGCCGCCCGCTGGAGCGGCGGGAAGAGATGGCCGTGAAGCTGCCAGTGGGCGTTGTGCTGGCCGTTGAACGGGGCCTGGTGCCAGCCCATCGAGTAGGGGAATGGCAGGCGGAAGAGGTTGTCATAGCGGCCGAGCAGCTCGATCAGGACCCCGGCCAGCGAATCGCGGGCCGGGCCGGCCAGGTCCTGCAGCCGCTCGACCGGGCGCTTCGGGATGACCAGCGTCTCGAACGGCCAGATCGCCCAGAACGGCACGACGATCAGCCAGTCGTCGTCCTCGACCACGACCCGCGGCCCGCCGCTCTCCTGGGTCGGCGTAGTCGAGGAGCAGCCGGCAGCCGTCGCGCTGGAAGTAGGCGCAGCTGGCTGGCATCCTCGCGGGCCGCCTCGTGGGGCAGGGCCGTGCCGGCCCAGATCTGGCCGTGCGGATGGGGGTTCGAGGCGCCCATCGTCTCGCCCCGGTTCTCGAAGACCTGGACCCATTGGTAGGTCCGGCCGAGCTCAGCGGTCTGGTCGGCCCAGACGTCGACCACGGCCCGGACCTCGGGTCGCGACATCAGGGCCAGGGTCACGTCGTGGCGGGGTGAGAAGCACAGCACCCGGCACGTGCCGGGCTCGCCCTCGGCCGTCAGCAGGCCTTCCTCGACCCGTTCGGCCGGGACCTCCGGCCGGAGGGCCGCGAAGTCGTTGGTGAACACGAAGGTGTGCTCGTAGGCCGGGTTGACCAGGCCGTTGGCCCGGGTGTTCGTCGGGCACAGGTAGCAGGTCGGGTCGTAGGCCACGTCGGCGGGCGCGGCGAGCGGATCCTGGCGGCCGAGCCAGGGCCGCCGCGTCCGCTCGGTCGAGACGAGGACCCACTCGTCGAGGAGCGGGTTGTAGCGCCGGTGCGGACTGGCCAGGACAGCCGGCGGCTCGGGCCTCGGCCAGGCCGGCCGGGCTGCCTTCCGGGACGCGCTCAGCCATGTGCGAACGGCCCGCCTGGGGCGGCCGGGACGGTCATCGAGCGCTTTCGGCCGAAGCCAGGCGCCGGCCAAGGTCGATCGGCTCGTCTTCAGGCGTCGGCCCAGCCCGCTCGGCGGGCCGCCGAACCGCTCAGGGGCTCGACCAGGATCAGCTCCCGGACGCGCGCCGCCAAGCAGCTCGCGGGCGTCCGGCTCGAGACCGGTATCGCTGATCACGATGTCGGCCTGGTCCAGGCGGGCGATCGAGCTCAGGGCAACCTGGCCCCACTTCGTGTGGTCGGCCACCACGACCAGCCGGCCGCCGGCCTCGATCAGGGCCCGGTTCGTCTCGGCCTCCATCAGGTTCGGCGAGCTGAAGCCGGAGTGGACGTCCATCCCGTGGACGCCCATGAAGACGAGATCCACGTGGACGCTCCGCAGGGCAGCCACCGCGAACGGGCCGACCAGGGCGTCGGAGGGAGTCCGGACGCCGCCGGTCATGATGATCGTCTGGTCGGGCCGTCCGGCGTCGTGCAGGACATCGGCCACCCGGACGGAGTTCGTGACGACGGTCAGGCCGACCACGTCGGTCAGCCGGCGGGCGAGGGCGTAGGTCGTCGTGCCGGCCGAGATCCCGACCGCGGTGCCCGGCTCGATCAGGCCGACGGCGGCATCGACGATCGCCTCCTTCTCGGCCTCCTGGAGGGCGGACTTGGCGGCGAATCCGGGCTCGAACAGGGCGCTCCCGGCGAGGGCCGTGGCCCCGCCGTGGACCTTTTCGATCAGGCCCCGCTCGTGGAGGATCTCCATGTCGCGGCGAATCGTCATGTCCGACACGCCCAGCTCCCGAACGAGGTCGGCCACCCGGACGCCGCCGTCCTCGCGCACCCGGTCGAGGATGTAGGCTTGGCGCTGGCGGGCTAGCACGGCGGGCTCGAGGCGCGCGTGACCCCGGACGATGCACCGCCAGATCGTGTCACTGATGTCTCCCACTGCCCGGGGCAGGCTCGGCCACGGTCCTAGAAGAATACCGCCACAAGTCAACGAGGTGCGACAGGCTTTCTGTCGGAACTCGTTGGAATCTCTTGACAATGCCCGGGGGGCGATCGACAATCCGTTTGGGTTTGTCGGTTTCTGTTTACAAGCAACAGAGCGGCTGGCAGAGCCGAAGGAGGAGGATCATGGCGATTCAAGACGCGCCCGAGGCGCCGGAGGCCCCGTTCCAGCGGGCCCTGAGCGGTGTCAGCCGGCGGAGCGTCCTCAAGGGGATGGCCGTCGTGGCCGGCGCAGCCGCCGTTCCGACGATCCTGGCCGCCTGCTCGAGCGCGGCCACGGCCGCTCCGAGCGCGGCCGCCGGGGGTCCGGTGACCGGTTCCGTCAAGATCGGCAGCAACCACTCGGACCCGGGCGAGTCCAAGGGGATGGGCCTGATCAACACGGCCTTCGAGACGGCCAATCCCGGGGCCAAGGTCGTCCAGAACCAGGTCGACCACGGCACGTTCCAGAATCAGATCGGGGCGTACCTTCAGGGCACCCCGGACGACGCGTTCACCTGGTTCTCCGGGTACCGGATGCGCTTCTTCGCGGCCAAGGGCCTGTCGACGGCGATCGACGACGTGTGGTCCAAGGTCAGCAGCAACTTCACGACGGCCTACGCCACGTCCGTCACCGGCGACGACAACAAGGTCTACGGCATCCCGGTCGACTACTACCCGTGGGCCGTCTTCTATCGCAAGAGCGTCTGGGCCGCCAAGGGCTACACGATCCCGGCGACCTGGGACGACCTGAAGACCCTGGCCACGAAGATGCAGGCCGATGGCCTGATCCCGATCGCCTTCGGCGACAAGGACGGCTGGCCCGCGATGGGCACGTTCGACATCCTCAACCTGCGGATGAACGGGTATGACTTCCATACCCAGCTCCTGACCGGCAAGCAGAAGTGGACCGATGCCAAGGTCACGGCCGTGTTCAAGAAGTGGGCCGAGATCCTGCCCTTCCATGACACGACCTATGCCGGCCTGACCTGGCAGCAGGCAGCGGACACGCTCGTCCAGAAGAAGTCCGGGATGTATCTCCTCGGCCTCTTCCTGACCTCCGAGTTCCAGGCCACCAAGGATCCGGCCGACCTGGCCGACGTCGACTTCTTCCCGTTCCCGACCCTGGGCACCTCGTACGACGCCGAGAAGGCCCTCGATGCCCCGATCGACATCTGGATGGTCAGCTCGAAGTCGCCGACCCTCGCCGCCAACCTCGATGTGGCCAAGGCCTACATGGAGTTCTGGGCCAAGGGTTCGACCCAGCTGATCATGTTCCAGAACCAGCCGGGCCTGATCCCGACGGCCAACGACGCTGACACGAGCACCTACAGCGACCTTCAGAAGAAGGCCACTCAGCTCGTCAGCTCGGCCCAGAAGATCACCCAGTTCCTCGACCGTGACTCGCGACCGGACTTCGCCGGGGCGAACGGGATGCAGGCCTTCCTGCAGACCTTCCTGGCCAATCCGACCGCCGATACGACGGCCCTGCAGACGCAGATCCAGGCCTACTGGGATGCCCTGCCGCCGGCGACCGCCTAGGCTCCTCTTCGAAGCGGCCCGTGCCTGACCCCCAGGCAACAGGCCTGACCCCCGTCCCGGCGCCAACCGGGGCGGGGGTCATTACGCGTCCGGGCAAGAGCCGCTACACGCTCCTCACCCGGCGGGACCGGATCGTCCTGCTCCTGATGGTCGGGATCCCGGTCCTGCTCGACATCGTCTTCATCTGGGGACCCGCCCTGGTCTCGGTCCTGCTGTCGTTCACGAACTGGCAGGGGATCGGGGCGATCACCAGCCAGAACATCGTCGGGGTCAAGAACTACCAGTTCCTGTTCACCGAGTACACCCAGTTCTGGCCGGCCGTCAGCCACAACGTCATCTGGCTGGTCTTCTTCGTCTGCATCGCCTCGCCGATCGGGATCTTCTTCGCGGTCCTGCTCGACCGCGAGATCCGGGGCAGCCGGATCTACCAGAACTTCTTCTACCTCCCGGTCGTCCTGTCCCTGGCCGTCATCGGCTTCATCTGGGAGCTCCAGTACGCGCCGAACGGACTGATCAACAGCGTCCTCGGGCGGACCGGCCAGGACAACACGATCAACTGGCTGGGCAACCCCGCGATCAACATCTGGGCCGTCCTGGTGGCCGCCAGCTGGCGCCACGTCGGCTACGTGATGATCCTGTACCTGGCCGGCCTGAAGAGCGTCGATCCAACCCTCCGCGAGGCCGCCGCGATCGACGGGGCGTCGGAGCGCCAGGCGTTCTTCAAGGTGATCTTCCCGGTGATGGCCCCGATCAACGTCGTGATCGTGATCGTCACGGTGATCGAGTCGCTCCGGGCCTTTGACCTGGTGTTCATCATCAACCAGGGCACGAATGGGCTGCAGCTCCTGTCGACGCTGATCACGAACAACAGCATCAGCGAGGCAAACCTGGTCGGCTTCGGCTCGTCGATCGCCGTCGTCCTGATGGTGATCTCGCTCGTCCCGATCGTCATCTTCCTGACCCGGGTGATGGGGCAGCGCGAGTGACGGCCGCGACGATCCAGGGCTCGCAGACGGCAACCCCGTTGAACCGGCGGCGGCTGAAGCCGCGCCGGGTCGCCCTGCACGCCTTCCTGATCACGATGTCGATCATCTGGCTGGCCCCGCTCGTCTGGGCCTTCTACATCTCGCTCCGGCCGTTCGGCGACACGATCAAGAACGGCTACCTGTCGTGGCCGAGCAGCCTGAGCTTCGACAACTACATCAACGGCTGGAACAGCGCCAACCTCGGCTACTACTACCTCAACACCCTGATCGTGGCCGTTCCGGCCGTGATCATCACCCTGCTCGTGGCGTCCCTCGTGGCCTATGCCCTGACCCGGGTCGTCAACCGGGTCAACCTGTTCCTGCTGCTCGTGTTCACCGCCGGCAACCTGCTGCCCCCGCAGGTGATCATCGTGCCGCTGTACTACCTGTACCTGGCGATCCCGGTGCCCAAGCCCTTGAGTGACAACGGGGTGCTGTACGACCAGTACGTCGGGATCATCCTGATCCACATCGTGTTCCAGCTCGGCTTCTGCATCTTCGTCCTGAGCAACTACATGCGGACCCTGCCCAAGGAGCTGACCGAGGCGGCGTTGGTCGACGGGGCCTCGGTCTTCCGGACCTACTGGAGCGTGATCCTGCCCCTCTGCGCGCCCGCCCTGGCCGCCCTGGGGACGCTCGAGTTCACGTTCATCTACAACGACTTCTTCTGGGCGATCCTGCTCATGGTGACGGGCTCGAAACGGCCGATCACGTCCGCCCTGAACAACCTCCAGGGCTCGTTCTTCACCGACCAGAATGTCCTTGCCGCGGCCGCCCTGATGGTCGCGATCCCGACGATCCTCGTGTACATCGTCCTCCAGCGCCAGTTCATCCGGGGCCTGACCCTGGGCTCGACGAAGGGCTAGCTCCCGGGGGCGCTCGAGAGGTCAACCGGGCGGCTCGTTCGCTCGGCCTCGCTGGCGGCGAAGAAGACCCTGGGTTGCCAGCCGAACAGCCCGCTGATCAGGACGGCAGGCACCTGCCGGATCCGGGTGTTGTAGCGGGCGACCGAGTCGTTGTAGAGCTCACGCCGCTGGGCGATCACGTCCTCGAGGCGCTGGATCTCGGCCTGGAGGGCGAGCACGTTGGCGGCCGACTTCAGGCTGGGATAGTTCTCGACCGTCGCGAACAGGCGCCGGACCGCGTCGCTCGTGGCCTCCGAGGTGGCCGCCTGCTGGGCGACCGGGGCATCGGCCGAGTAGGCGTTGCGCAGGCGAGTGACGTCGGTCAGGACCTCCTGCTCGAAGCCCATCACGTCGCGCACCGCGGCCACCAGGTTGGGCAGCTCGTCGAAGCGCTGCTTGAGCGAGACGTCGATGTTTGCCCAGGCCCGGTCGATCCGCTGGTTCAGGGCCACGATCTCGTTGTACGTGACGTAGATGAGAAAACCGGCCACGATCAGGATGAGCAGCAGGATGAAGAGGGTCGCGCCGAGGTAGGGCATCAGCCGAGCCCGCCGCTCAGGAGCCAGGCCAGGACGATCACCGAGGCGATCGCCAGGACGGCCCCGAGGAGCCCGACGATGAACCGGTCGTCCGCTCGCTGGACGGCGACGGCGGGGGTTCCGGCCGTGATCAGCAGTCGCTGGCCGGGCTGGCAGGCGAGGACGAGGCTGGCCGGCGGGATCTCGAAGGTGCGCTCGGCCTGGACGGCCGCCTCGGCCCCGGCGATCGGTTCCGGGTCGGCCGCCGGATCCAGGGTCGGGCTGCTGACCGGGTGCCCGATCCCGAAGCCCGGGATCGCGGCGTTGCCCCAGGCCGCCGCCGGGCTGGTGGCCAGGCCGCCCGAGGCCTGGGCCGCGGCCAGGTCGGCCGCGACCTCCGGGTCGTCGGAACCCGCCCCGAGCGCGCCATCGAGCAGGTCCGAACCGTCCGGGTCGTCAAGCTGGTCGAACGGCACGACGGCCCCGATCAGGGTGACGGAATCGCCGACAGCCAGGCGCGCTTCGCGGTAGCGCCGGCTCCCGCCGTGCAGGCCGAGGTCGTCGGTCGGCCCGAGGTCCGGCCCGCCGTCGGAACCGCTGATCCGGTCACCGGGAACATGGATGGTCAAGAGCTCGGCGACCTGCGTCGCCTGGTCCTTGGCGGCCATGTCGGTGGCCGGGCCCTGGCGCGGGCGGAGGCCGCCCGGGGCCTCGCCCAGGAAGCCGCTCCGCTCGTCGTACACGTCGGGCACGTCGAACGTCGCGCCTCTCGGGAAGACGCGCAGAAGGCCGGTCGAGTCGCGGACCCGGAAGCCGACCGCCCGCTCCTCGTGGAAAAGCTGGGCGTCCGAGCGGCGGTTCTCGCGGGTCACCGTCGATCGGTAGTAGACGCACTCCTCGGACTGGAGCGGCGAGCGGAGGGTCAGCTCGGCCGCCTCGATCGTCCCGCTGACCCGGTTCTCGCCAACGGCGATCGCGCTGATCGCGCCGCTCGGCATGTCCGCGATCAGGCTCGCCCGGCGGTAGCCCGCCAGCCCTCGAATCAGGACCGCCAGGCCCACGACGGCGCCGAGGAGGGCCAGGGCGAGGGCGCTGCTCGGAGCGCTGACGGCGAGCATCGTCGGGCTGGGCACGAATCCATCGTAGCCCGCGCTGGGAGCGCCCGGCGAGCCCGCCGAAGGTCAGGGTTCCCGAACGCCGGGGGTCCGGCACTCGGAACGACCGGGCAGGGCAGGGGAGGCCTGGGTGGTCCGGACCGGGGCCGTTTCGGGCCGCCTCAGCGTGGTAGCCTCGACCGAGGGCTCGCGACGGGCCGGCTCGGACGGGCCAGCACAGGGCTCGGGGCAGGAGGTCCGGTCGATGCGACTCAGCGGATGGCGGCTCAAGGCCCCCAACAAGGACGGGATCAACCCGAAGGTGCTCGAGACGGTCGGCACGATCCTGACCGGCCTCGGCGCCGAGGCCGATCCCCACGGCTGGCTGACGTGGGGCGACGACACGGGCGGCCGCTGGAGCTTGATGGCGCCCTGCCCGGCCGGCCTGGCGATCGTCAACGTCCGGGCCGGCAGCCCCCAGGAGGGCCCGCGGGCGAGTGGCCGCCTCGTCCGCTGGCCGAAGGTCCAGATCGGCGAGCTGGCGGTCGAGACGGAGCGGGGCCATCGCCTGGTGATGTTCCAGGTCGAGGGCCAGCCGATCCGCGGGGCAGATGACGGGGCCGACGAGGTCGCCGGTTTCGCCGCGCTGGTCCTGGCCGGCGTGGATGGCCGGCCGCTGCCCGACATCGATCGAGGACCCGGAGGAGCGACCGGCCGGCTCTGCCGCCCGGGCCGGACAGGGCAAGGCGTCCGCATCGGCCGGGCCAAAGCCCAGGGCCGCGACCACGACCAGGCCGCCCAAGGCCGCAGCCGTCCCGCGGCTCGGGCCCGGCTGAGTGACGGAACGCCCGGAGCGCCGGCCCGGCCGCAGTGATCTTCGACCTCGACGGCACCCTGGTCGACGCCGAGATCTGGTGGAACGAGATCCGGGAGGCCTGGGCGGCTGAGCATGGCCGAGACTGGACCGCCGCCGACCAGGCCGCGGTGATGGGCGCGAACTCAGCCGGCTGGGGCCGGATCATGCGGGATCGCCTGGACCTGGACCTGCCCGTGCCCGAGATCGTCGATGCGATCGTGGGCGGAGTGGTGGAGCGCTACCGCGTCCGCGGCGCGCCCGTGATCGACGGGGCGGAGGAGATGGTCCGACGGCTGGCCGCCGAGGGGATGCCCCTGGCCGTGGCCTCATCGGCCCACCGGGCCGTCATCGACGCCGCGCTCGGGGCGCTCGGGATCGAGCAGCTGTTCCAGGCCGTCGTGACCTCGGACCAGGTGGCCCACGGCAAGCCCGCGCCGGATGTCTACCTGCTGGCGGCCAGCAAGCTGGGCGTCGATCCGGTCGATTGCCTCGTGGTCGAGGACTCGCTCAACGGCGTCCTGGCCGGCCGGGCGGCCGGGATGACCGTCGCCCTGGTCCCGAACGAGGCCGTCCCGCCGGCCCCCGGGGCACGCGAGGCAGCCTCGATCGTGCTCGAGCGCCTGACCGACCTCGAGCCGCTGCCGATGCTCCCCGCGACCTGACGGATCCTGCGATACTCGATCCCGATCAGGTCATCGCCAAGGAGAATCGGTGGGCGCAACGGGACTGGCGGCCAACCCGAAGGAATACCGCGAGCGTCTCCGGGAACAGGAGGATCCCCAGCTCGATGCGTGGGCGTCCGAGCTGATGCGCGACATCGCCCGGCGGCGCGGCGTCGTGAAGGTCCTGAGCGACTTCAAGAAGGCCGCCAAGGTCGACGACCAGGCCCTCGAGCGGATCTATGCCGCCGGTGGCGGGGCCCCGGCCACCTTCGGCCACGACACGAAGGGCGACCCGATCGTCCCGGCGGTCATGCTCTGGGCGCTCATTCCCGGGATCCGGCGCGAGTCACCGGATGGCCGGGAGAGGATCGTCGAGTACCTCGTCGAGAACTTCGAGGATCTCGTCTACGTCTGAACAGTCGCGGCACCCTCGCCCGGGCCAGCGCCAGCCTCCGGCCGTGATCAGCCGGCCCGCGGGCATCCCCCGGGTATGATCGCCCCGGGGGCTCGCTTCCTCCGGGCGTGAACTCCCCGGAGCGTCGGCCTCCTCCGGGCGTCATCGCCGGGGGGTGGCATCGTCCGGCTGGTCCACCCGTTCCCGTGCCTGCTCGACGCCGTCGTCACCGCGGGGATCGGCCTGCTCGCCGGCGCCGACGGGCTCACGGCGGCCCTCCTTGGCCTGGCGATGTTCTGCCTCCAGGCATCGATCGGGGCGGTCAATGACCTCGCCGATCTCGAGCACGATCGCCAGGGGAAGCCGGCCAAGCCACTGGCAGCCGGCCTGGTCGGGCTCCGGGCCGCCCGACTGGTGGCCGTGGCCGGGTTCGTGGCCGGATTGGGCCTGTCGCTCGCCGTCCGACCCGCGCTTGGGCTGATCGCCCTGGCCGGACTTGGGCTGGGCTACGCCTACGACCTGCGCCTGAAGTCGAGCCCCTGGTCATGGCTCCCGTTCGCCTGCGGGATCGGCCTGCTGCCGCTGTATGCCTGGTACGGGGCGAGCGGGGACGTGCCACCAGCCCTGAAGGTCCTGGTCCCAGCCGCGGTCCTGGGCGGGGCCGCCCTGGCCCTGGCCAATCAGCTGGCCGATGACGAGCGCGACCGGGCGAGCGGGGTCCGGACGACGGTCGGGCTGCTTGGCCGGCGGCGGTCCTGGCAGCTCATCGCGGCCTTGCACATCGCCGTGGCGATCATCGCGATCCTGACCTTGGTGAGCGCTCGGGCCGGGATCGTTGCCCTCGGCGCCGCCGTGCTCTCGATCGAGCTGATCGCGGTCGGCACGGAGCTGGGACGCAGCCCGACGGCCGCCGGCCGCGAACGTGCCTGGGAGCTCCAGGCGATCGGGCTCGGCTGCCTCGGCCTGGCCTGGCTGGCCGGGCTGGCCGGGGCCGGCGGGCTCTAGCCTTCGCGGCTGCGGACTAGCCTTCGCCGCTCCGGACCAGGGCGATCGCGTTCTCGAGGCGGAGCTTGGCGATCACCAGGTACTTGGCCAGGTTCGCCCGGTCCACGTCGCCGATCGCGTCGAGAACCTCCCGCTGACGAAGGACGCCGAACAGCTCCTCGAGCGAATCGGCCAGACCCTGCTTGGCCTCGAGGAGCGAGTCCTCGCGGATCGGCGCGCTGGTCCGGCCGCCGGACCACATCGCCTCCTCGGGATCGACCGGCTCGTCGGTCGCCTCGGCGGACGCGGCTCCCGCCCCGCGTCGGCCGCTCCGGGCCTGCCTCCTCGTCCTCGCCGTCGTCTCCCGGCCGCGCCCGGCGACCCTCGATCTTCTGGCGCAGCTTGACCAGCGACAGCTCGCCACTGGCGACCTGGGCCGCCAGGCGCCGACGCTTCTTCGGGTCCTCGACCTTCATCAGCTCGTAGGCGTGAGACAAGGGTGTCCTTGCGCAAAGACACGAGCTCACGGATCTCCTCGGGTGCGTCGGCGAGGCGAAGCCGGTTCTCGAGGTAGCCCTTGTCCTTGCCCAGCTTCTGAGCAAGCCGGCGAATGCTGTAGCCGTGGTCCTTGACCATCCGGTCGTACATCGTTGCTTCTTCGAGCGGCGAGAGATCCTCGCGCTGAAGGTTCTCGATGATGGCAATCTCGAGGGCCGTGTCGTCGTCGATCTCTTCGATCATCGCCGGGATCGAATCGAGCCCGGCCGCCTTGGCCGCCCGCCAGCGCCGCTCGCCCGCGATCAGCTGGTAGTGCCCGGTTTCGCCGAACGGCCTGAGCAGGACCGGCTGAAGGATGCCGTGTTCCTTGATCGAGGCCGAGAGCTCATCCAGAGCGGATTGCTCGAACGTCATCCGGGGCTGGTCGGGATTCGGCTCAATGCGGTTGACCGGAACGTGGCGGACGCCGAGGTTGCGGGTCCGTCCCTCCGGGGACAGGAGGCTGATGACGGCGGGGCCGAGCTCGCGTTCCTGGGACAGCCGCTGTGCGGCGGCCGCCCGAAAATCTGTCCTAGCCAAGTTCGATCACCTCCCGTGCGAGCTCGCGGTACGTGCGAGCCGCATCCGAACTGCCAGCATATGACGTGATCGGTCGGCCGGTGAGGGGGGCCTCACCCAGCTTGACCGTGTTCCGAACGATCGTGTTGAAGACGTGGTGGTCGCCCAGCTCGCGCAGCTCGTCGAGCATCTCCCGACCGAGGATCGTGCGCCCGTCATAGAACGTGGGCAGGAGCCCGAGCACCCGCAGGTCCCGGTTGAGCTTCGCCCGGATCGTGTTGATCACCTTGACCAGGGCGGTCAGGCCTTTGAGTGCGTAGTACTGCGTCTGGACCGGGATGATCACGCTGCGTGCCGCGACCAGCGAGTTGATCGTCAGCAGGCCGAGAGTCGGCGGGCAGTCGATCAGGGCGAAGTCGTAGTTCTGATCCACCCAGCCGTCGAGAGCTTCCCTCAGGGCATGCTCTCGACCGATCGCGCTGAACAGCTCAACCTCGGTCGAAGCCAGCTCCAGGGTGGCCGGCGCAACATCGATTCCGGTGGTCTGGGTCGGGATCACGATTTCGGCCATCGTTGCCCGCGAGTCAGCGAGGACGTCGGCGACGGAGTGCTCGACGATTCCCAGGTTGATCCCGAGCCCCACGGTCAGGTTCGCCTGAGGATCCATGTCGATGCAGAGGACCCGGTAGCCCTGTTCTGCGAGCGCCCCGCCGAGGTTGATCGCAGTCGTCGTCTTGCCGACGCCACCCTTCTGATTCGCAATCGCGATCACATTCGCCACGGGCATCTCCTCGATGTTTTGGGTCGGAAGGTCACGCGTCGCGGAATCCGTCCGCAGATGGTACTCCACGATCCGGTCTACGTGCGACGGAGTTTTCCACATTGCGGCGCAGTTGTTCACCGAATTTGTGGACAGCCCAGGTTGTCGATCGGGGCTGGATCGGGCTGGCTATGATGAGATCCACCGCGCCGCGAGAGAGCTGTCTGTGCGCAAAGACACCCGGAAGCAGATGGAGTCGGGTCGATGAATGATGAACGACTGGCTCGCCTGCTCGAGATGCGCGATGCCGCGTTTCAGGGTGGCGGGGCCGAGCGGGTCGAGCGACAGCACGCAGCCGGCAAGCTGACGGCCCGGGAACGGCTCGACCTGCTCCTCGATCCCGGCTCGTTCGTGGAACTGGATGCGTTCGTGACCAGTCGCTCGGCCGAGCCGGCTGCTGCCGGCGAGATGTATCTCGGTGATGGCGTCGTGACCGGCCACGGCCAGATCGAGGGGCGCCTCGTTTTCGTCTTCTCCCAGGACTTCACGGTCCTCGGCGGTTCCTTGTCGGAGGCGTACGCGGAGAAGATCTGCAAGGTCATGGACCTGGCCATGCGGGTCGGCGCCCCGATCATCGGCTTGAACGATTCCGGCGGTGCCCGGATCCAGGATGGGGTCGCCGCCCTCGGCGGCTACGCCGACATCTTCTACCGGAACGTCCAGGCGTCGGGCGTGGTTCCGCAGCTGTCGCTGATTCTCGGTCCGTGTGCCGGGGGAGCCGTTTATTCGCCGGCGATGACGGACTTCATCGTCATGGTCGAGGGCACGAGCTACATGTTCGTGACCGGACCAGCAGTCGTGAAGACCGTGACCCATGAGGACGTTGACGCAGAGCGCCTTGGCGGAGCGTCGACCCACACGACCCGCAGTGGAGTCGCCCATCGCGCGGTCCGAGACGAGGCCGCCGCGTTCGCCTTCGTCCGGGAACTGCTGGGCTTTCTCCCGCAGAACAATCTGGAGGACCCAGCTCGCGGCGCGACGACGGATCCAGTCGACCGAGCTGATCGCGCCCTCGACGAAATCGTGCCGGACGATCCCGCGTTGCCCTACGACATGCGCGGGGTCATTGCGCGGGTCGTCGACGATGGCGAATTCCTGGAGCTCCAGGCCGAATGGGCCGGCAACATTCTTGTCGGCTTTGGGCGGCTGAATGGACGAAGCATCGGGCTTGTCGCCCAGCAGCCGGCCGTCCTTGCCGGAGCGCTTGACATCGACGCGTCGATCAAGGCGGCTCGTTTCGTTCGGACCTGCGATGCGTTCAATATTCCGCTCGTGACCTTCGTCGACGTGCCCGGCTTCCTGCCGGGGATCGGACAGGAAGATGGAGGAATCATCCGGCAGGGTGCAAAGCTTCTCTACGCCTATTGCGAAGCGACGGTCCCGAAGCTCACGGTGATCACCCGCAAGGCGTACGGCGGGGCATACGACGTGATGAGCAGCAAGCACATCGGCGGCGACATGAACCTTGCCTGGCCGACAGCGGAGATCGCGGTCATGGGCGCCGACGGCGCCGTCGAGATCCTCTTTCGCGACGAGATCACGGCGGCCGCGGATCCGGAGGCTGAGCGATCGACGCGGGTCCGCGGAGTTCGAGCGCCATTTCAATCACCCTACGTTGCGGCGTCGCGGGGCTACATCGACGCCGTCATCCGGCCGTCCGAGACTCGACCTCGATTGATCGCGGCGCTTGAGATGCTTGCTGACAAGCGGGTCAGCAGCCCGCGTCGGAAGCACGGCAACCTGCCCCTTTGAGCGGACTGTCTTTGTGCAAAGACGGATGACCTGGTGAGCCCGGCATCGCGGCCGTTCCGGCGCTTGCTCATCGCAAATCGCGGCGAGATCGCTGTCCGGATCATCCGGGCTTGCCGGGAGCTGGAGATCGAGTCCGTTGCCGTGTACAGCGACGCGGACCGCAACGCAGGCCATGTCCGGGCCGCGGACCTTGCCGTCCGGATCGGCCTGGCGCCGGCTGGCGAGAGCTACCTGGTGGCCGAGCGCATCCTGGAGGCGGCGCTGGCCACCGGCTGCGAGGCGATCCATCCAGGCTACGGCTTCCTGTCGGAACGAGCCGCGTTTGCCGCCGCCATCGAATCGGCGGGGTTGGTCTTTGTCGGGCCATCGAGCGGGACGATCGCGGCGGTCGGCGACAAGGTTCAGGCTCGCAGACTGGCCCGGTCCGTGGGCGTGCCGCTCGTTCCCGGGACGGCCGAGCCTGTCGTGATCGGCTCGGCCCAGGATGCCGAGCGGCTGACCGCGACGGCATCGGACATCGGCTACCCGCTCCTGGTCAAGGCCGCGGCCGGGGGCGGCGGCCGGGGAATGCGCCGGGTCGAGCAGCCGTCGGAGCTGGCGGCGGCGCTCGAAGCCAGCTCCGCTGAAGCCGAGGCGGCCTTCGGCGACGGTGCGGTCTACCTCGAGCACGAGGTCCGGCCGGCCCGCCACATCGAGGTCCAGCTGCTCGGTGACCTGGCGGGGTCGGTCGTCGCCGTCGGAGAACGCGACTGCTCGATCCAGCGACGGCACCAGAAGCTCGTCGAGGAGGCCCCCGCGTTCGGCCTGACCGCTGACGAGCGAGCCACCCTCCACGAGCTGGCCGTCCGGATCGGGTCGGCCGCGGGGCTGACGAACCTGGCCACGGCGGAGTTCCTGCTCGACCGGGACGGACGCTTCTGGTTCCTCGAGGTCAACGCCCGGCTCCAGGTCGAGCATGGGGTCACCGAGCTGGTGACGGGCCTCGACCTCGTCCACGAGCAGCTCTGGCTGGCCAGTGGCGCCCCGCTGTCGGAGCGCGTGCGAGCGGCGGCCAGCCGGGCGACCGCCCCGGACAGCCATGCGATCGAGGTCCGGATCTCGCTCGAGGACCCGGCGCGATCTTTCGCCCCGTCCGGCGGCCGGGTCGGACGGTTCGCGATGCCGGGCGGCCCGGGCGTCCGGGTCGACACGGCCCTGGAGCCCGGCGAGCAGGTCCCGAGTGACTACGACTCGCTTGTCGCGAAGCTCATCGTCCACGGCGCGGACCGCCCGGCGGCGATCGACCGGCTTCGGCGGGCACTCGACGAGACCGAGATCAGCGGGGTCCAGACGACGTTGCCGTTCCACCGGTTCGTGGCCCACAGCTCCGCGGTTCCGGGAGGGCGACCTGTCGACGAGCTTCGTCGACGAGGCCTGGGACGGGCCGGCGGAGCGGGCTCGGGCAGTCGACCGGGCGCTCCTCGCCGCCGGCCTTGCGGCGGCTCGACCCGGCGGGCTCGGTCGGGCCGGCTCGCGCAATCGGTGCCGACGGCCGACTCGCGCACGGTCGGCGACCCGGACCGGACGGGCCGGCAGGGGCTGGCGGGCCGCGGCCCGGACCGAAGGGATCGACCGGTGGAATCGCTGACCCGGTCGCGTCCGGTCCGCGCCTCAGTCGCTGCGGCGGCCCGCCTCGAGGGGGATCCCGTCCGGCGGGTCGATCCCGAGGCGAGCGCGGAGGTCACGTGGCTCGACGCCGAGCATGCGATCCTGTCGGACGAGCAGGCCGTCGGCGCCGGACCGGGAGCGACCGGGTCGAGGCTCTGGATCGGCCCGGCCCGGCTTGGGCGGGACGGGATCAGTGTGCGGGAGGTCGTCGTCGATGGCTGGTCGGTCGAGGTGGAGGTCGAGGACCTGGCCCGGGCCGAGCTGCGCCGGCGGGCGACCCGGGGCACGGAGGACGGTCCGCGGCGGAGGGGCGATCCAGGTCCGGGCGGAGCTGCCCGGGCGGATCGCCAGCGTCGGGGTGGCCGTCGGCGACCTGGTCGAGGCTGGTCAGGCGCTCCTCGTGATCGAGGCGATGAAGATGCTCAACGACGTCCGCGCTCCGCGGGCCGGGGTCGTCCAGACCTGGCCGTCAGCGAGGGCGGGACCGTCGAGCGGGGGAGCCTGCTGGTGACCCTTGGCTGAGCCAAGACGCCCGGCGAGCCCGGCAGGCAGTCCGAGCCCGGTCCGTCTGAGGCTGCCGATCCCGGTCGGGAGCGTTGGCGGGCGACGACCCGGGCGGCCGCGGCCCGGGGCACGCCCGAGCGGAGGGCCTCGTTCGCCACGACCTCGGGGACCCCGATCCGCGACCTGTACACGCCGGCCGACCTGGCCGGGCTCGACGAGGACCGTGACCTCGGCCGTCCGGGCGAGTTCCCCTTCACCCGCGGCGTCCAGCCGACGATGTACCGCGGCCGGTTCTGGACGATGCGTCAGTACGCCGGCTTCGCCACCGCCGCCGAGACGAACGAGCGCTTCCGGTACCTGCTCGAGCAGGGACAGACCGGCCTGTCGGTCGCCTTCGACCTGCCGACCCAGATGGGCTATGACTCGGATGCGCCCGAGGCCGCCGGGGAGGTCGGCCGGGTGGGCGTGCCGATCAGCAGCCTGGCCGACATGGAGGTCCTGTTCGAGGGGATCCCGCTGGAGCGGGTGAGCACCTCGATGACGATCAACTCGACCGCGGCGATCCTGCTGGCCCTGTACGTCGCGGCGGCCGAGCGCCAGGGGGCCAGCCGGGCCAGCCTGAGCGGGACGACCCAGAACGACATCCTGAAGGAGTACATCGCCCGGGGAACCTGGATCTACCCGCCCCGGCCGTCGATGCGCCTGGTGACCGACATCTTCGAGTTCGCCTCGACCGAGCTGCCTCGCTGGAACACGATCAGCATCTCGGGCTACCACATGCGCGAGGCCGGGGCGACGGCCGCCCAGGAGCTGGCCTTCACCCTGGCCGACGGAATCGCCTATCTCGAGGCGGCGATCGAGCGTGGCCTCGAGGTCGACGAGGTCGCCGGGAGGCTGAGCTTCTTCTTCGCCGCCTGGAGCGACCTGTTCGAGGAGGTCGCCAAGTTCCGGGCCGCCCGGCGGATGTGGGCCCGGATCGTGCGGGACCGCTTCGGGAGCGCCAACCCGCGCTCCCAGATGTGCCGCTTCCACGTCCAGACGGCCGGCAGCAGCCTGACCGCCCAGTCGATCGACAACAACGTCGTGCGGACCACGATCCAGGCCCTCGCCGCGATCCTGGGCGGCGCCCAGAGCCTCCACACGAACGCCCGCGACGAGGCGCTGGCCCTGCCGACGGCCGAGGCGGCCCGGCTCGCCCTGCGGACCCAGCAGATCCTGGCCAACGAGGCCGGGGTGACCGAGACACCCGATCCGCTCGGCGGGAGCTACTACGTCGAGTCGCTGACCGACGCCGTCGAGCAGGCCGCCCTCGAGTACCTGGCCGAGATCGAGGCCCTCGGGGGGACCCTGGCGGCCCTCGAGTCGGGCTTCCAGCAGCACCAGATCCAGGAGGCCGCCTACCAGGTCCAGGCGGCGATCGAACGGGGCGACCAGGTCGTCGTCGGGGTGAACCAGTTCCGTGACGAGGCGGGCCGTACGCCGCCGACCCAGAAGATCGACCCCGACGGCGAGCGGCGCCAGATCGCCGGGCTGCGGCAGGTCCGGGCCGAGCGCGATCCAGCCGCCTGGTCGAGCAGCCTGCGCCCGCCTCGAAGCTGCCGCCCAAGGCAGCGACAACCTTCTGCCGCACCTGATCGAGGCCGTCAAGGCCTACGCCACGGTCGGCGAGATCAGCGACCGGTTGCGTGGCGTGTGGGGCGAGCACCGCGAGCTGATCACGATCTGATCACTGAGTCCCGGGAGGCGTCGATGATCCCAGCCAGCGGGCTGCCCGACCAGATCCACCGAATCGGCCGGTTGCACCATGTCGCGATCGTCGTCCGCGACATGGCCGCGACCCTCGAGTTCTACCAGGGGATCCTCGGCCTCGAGCTCGAGGCGGTCGAGGAGATGGCCGGGGATCGGGTCCGGATCGCCTTCCTGGCCGTCGGCGAGTCGAAGATCGAGCTGGTCGAACCGACCGATGACACGACCGGCGTGGCCCGCTTCCTGGCCTCGAAGGGCGAGGGCTTCCATCACGTCTGCCTCGAGGTGGCCGACGTGGCCGCCAGCCTGACCCGCCTGGCGATCGACGGGGTCGAGCTGATCGACACGGCGCCGCGGCGGGGTGGGGAAGGGCCGGTCGCATTCCTCCACCCGCGCTCGTGCGGAGGCGTCCTGGTCGAGCTGATCGAGGCGCCCGGCGGGCCGGCCTGGGCCGCCCTCGGCTACGAACGAGTGCTGTAGCGGCCGGCCCGGACGTCCACGACAGCGGTCGCTCGAAGGCGCTCGACAAGGTCGAGCCGGTCAGGACCGCCTCGATCGGGCCGGCGGCCAGGATCCGGCCGTTGGCCAGGACCAGGGCCCGGTCGAAGCCGACCGGGATCTCCTCGAGGTGGTGGCTGACCAGGACGATCGCGGGAAGGTCGCTCCCGGCCAGCCCCGCCAGGCGATCGGCGAGGTCCTCCCGTGCACCCAGGTCGAGCCCGGCCGCCGGCTCATCAAGCAGGACCAGCTCCGGCTCGCTCATCAGGGTCCGGGCGATCAGGGTTCGGCTGCGCTCGCCCGACGACAGGCTGCCGAAGGTCCGTGCCTCGAAGCCGGCCAGGCCGAGCCGCCCGAGGCTGTCGGCGGCTCGATCACGGTCGCTGCTGTCAAAGGTCGCCCACCAGGGCGCGAGAGCGGCGTGGCGGGCGGTCATCACCACGTCCAGGGCCGGCAGGGCCGGGTCGACGTCGGCGGCCAGGGCCGCGCTGACGTAGCCGATCCGGCGGCGCAGCTCGCGCGCGTCGGTTCGGCCGATCTGGGCGCCCAGGACCTCGACGCTGCCCCGGCTCGGCCAGAGGTAGGTGCTGGCGATCCGGAGCAGGGTCGTCTTGCCCGACCCGTTCGGGCCGACAACGGCCCAGCGCTGACCCGGCTCGACCGTCCAGTCGACTCCGTCGAGCAGCCAGCGACCCTCCCGGCGCAGCCCGACGCCGGCCAGGCGCAGGACCGGGGCGGGGCTCAGCGGGGCGCGGCTCAGAGGGACCAGGCGAACAGGATGTCAGGTGCCGAGCGGGCCGACCGGGAGAACCGCACGATGTCGCCGGCAAGCTGCCGGATCCAGGGCTTCTCCTCGCGCGGCAGGTCGCCCAGCTCCTCGGCCAGCAGGTCGATCCAGCGGCCGGCGACCCGGTCGGTTTCGCTCGCGTCCAGCCGGGCGATCGCCTCGACCCAGCGCGGATCGACCCGCTCGATCGTGCGGTTGGCCAGCCCGGCGTTGCCCGGACCGCCCGACTCGACCGAATCGAGCTCCCGCCGGGCATCGAGGAAGTCCTCGGGCTGGTCGGAATCGGTGACCGTCCGGACGGCCTCGCTGAAGAGGTCGAGCCAGGTCGGGTCGAGCCCGGCTCCGAGGCCGAGATGGGCGGTGAAGCGGCGCGCGATCGGACAGCCCGGCCAGGTCATCCGTGCGCGATCGCGGTCAGGATGTCGCGCTCGACGCCGGCCACGAGGTCCATCATCGCCGGCGCCCCGGGGCGGCGTGGCCCGAGCCGATCACTCGGCCAGGCCCCGGAGGCGCTCGAACGTGAACCGGACGATGTCGATGTCTCCCGGCGAGGCGCCGGCCGCGGTCAGGATCACCGCCGCCTCGCTCCGATGCTGGGTTCCGTGGTTGACGAGGTGGAGGAGGCCCTGCCACAGGGGAGCCCCGGCGTAGGTCGAATCGAGCCGTTCCTCGCTCAGGCCGGCGATGAACGAGCGAATTGCCTGCCACTCGACGAGCCATGCCTGGCGCAGCTCGTCCGGCTCGGGCAGGGGCTCCTCTTCACGGAGGGCCGGCCGGGCAAGGCCCTCGAAGCCGCTCCGCCAGCGCTCGTGGGCCCCCAGCGCGTGGACGAGGATGCCGCCGATCCCGCGGTCGCCGATCACCGACTCGGCCGACCAGTCGTCGGCCGACAGGTCGAGGCTCGCGTCGAGGACCTGCTCGGTCGCCCAGCGATCGTAGTCGTACAGGAACAGGATCTCGCTCGGTCGCATCCCGTCAGGCCCGGTGGCCGGCGGCCCGGAGCAGGGCCGGGATCTCGGTCGGCGAGCCGGCGACCTGGATGCCGGCCGCCTCGAGGGCCCGGATCTTGTCGGCGGCCGTCCCCGAGCCGCCCGAGATGATCGCCCCGGCATGGCCCATCCGGCGGCCTTCCGGGGCGGTTCGGCCGGCGATGAAGGCCGCCATCGGCACACCCCGCAGGTGCTCGCCGGCCCAGGCCGCGGCCTCCTCCTCGGCCGATCCGCCGATCTCCCCGATCAGGACGATCGCATCCGTCTCGGGATCCGCCGCGAACAGCTGGAGGACGTCGAGGAAGGTCGTCCCGATGATCGGATCGCCACCGATCCCGACGCACGTCGACTGGCCGATCCCGGCGTCGGTCATCGCCTGGACTGCCTCGTAGGTCAGCGTGCCCGAACGGGACACGACGCCGACTGTCCCGACCCGGTGGACCGAGCCGGGGATGATCCCGACCTTGGCCCGGCCGGGCGAGGTGGCCCCGGGGCAGTTCGGGCCGATCAGGCGTGCCCCGGCGGCTCGAACGACCTCGACCACCTTGAGCATGTCGAGGGCGGGAATGCCCTCGGTGATGCAGAAGACCGTGGCGATCCCGGCGGCCACCGCCTCGAGCACGGCGTCGGGCGCGCCGGCCGCCGGGACGTAGATGCAGGAGGTGTTCGCCCCGGTCTCGCGGACGGCCTCGGCGACCGTGTCGAAGACCGGCACCCGGCCATCGAGGGCCCGCTGGCCGCCCTTGTTGGGGGTCACCCCGGCGACCAGGGGGGTGCCGTAGTCGAGCATCGCCCGCGAGTGGAAGTCGCCTTCCCGGCCGGTGATCCCCTGGACGACGAGTCGCGTCTCGCGACCGACGAGGATGCTCATCGGCCGGACCCCACGGAGGCGGCCGCGGCGACGGCCTTGGCGGCAGCCTCGTCGAGGCTGGCGGCGGTCTCGAAGGCGTTCGCCTCGAGCAGGGCGGCTGCCTCCTCGGCGTTCGTGCCGACGATCCGGACGACCATTGGCACCTCGCGGACCTGGGCGGCCCGGGCCTCGATCAGGCCGTGGGCGACCTCATCGCCCCGGGTGATCCCGCCGAAGATGTTGACCAGGATCGCGGTGACCTGGGGATCGGCCAGGATGAGGCCCATCGCCGCCGCGACCTTGTCGGCCCGGGCGCCCCCGCCGATGTCGAGGAAGTTCGCCGGCTGGCCGCCCGCCCGCTTGACCAGGTCCATCGTGGTCATCGCCAGGCCGGCCCCGTTGACCATGCAGCCGATCGAGCCGTCGAGCTTGATGAAGTTGATCCCTTCCTCGCGGGCCTGGCGGTCGACCGGATCCTCCTCGTCGAGGTCGCGCAGCGCCTCGAGCTCGGGATGCCGGAACAGGGCGGAGTCGTCGAGGGTGATCTTCGCGTCGAGGCAGGCCAGGCGTTCGAGGACGATCCCGGCCGGGTCGGTCTCGCGGACGATCGCCAGGGGGTTGACCTCGACCAGGTCGGCGTCATTGGCCAGCATCGTGCTGACCAGGCCGCGGGCGATCGTCACGAAGTCGCGCAGGTGCGGACCGCCGAGGCCGACCGCGAAGGCGAGCTGGCGGGCCTGCCAGTCGAGCAGCCCGAGATGCGGGTGGGCGGCCAGGCGGTGGATCGCGCCGGGGTTGGCCCGGGCAACCTCCTCGATCTCGACCCCACCCTCGGCCGAGGCCATCACCACGATCCGCCGGCTCGCCCGGTCGAGGATCGCCCCGAGGTAGTACTCCCGAACGATGTCGGCGGCCGGCCCGACGAGCAGCTTGCGGACGGGGATGCCCTTGATCTCGAGGCCGAGGATCGTCGCCGCGGCAGCCTCGGCAGCCTCGGCATCCCGGGCGACCTTGACCCCGCCGGCCTTGCCCCGGCCGCCGACCAGGACCTGGGCCTTGACCACGACCATGCTGGCCCCGGCCTCGAACGCCCGCTCCGCTGCCAGCCTGGCAGCGGCGGCCGAGCGGACCACCTCCCAGGGCGGCACCGGCAGGCCCTGGGCCCGCAGGAGCGTCTTCGCGTCGGCTTCCTGGATCTTCACGCGGCTGGGCTCTCCTCGGATCGGGTCGGGCGGGGCTCGATGGTACCGCGCCCCCGCCGACCGGGCAGGCCCGCTCCGGCCGAGGTCGTCTCCCACCCCACGCAACGTTGCTCGTCACCGGGTCGCGGGCGGGGCTCGGGTGTGAGGCCCGGGCGCCGACCGTGATCGGGCTAGAATGGAGGACCCGGGAGGCACGCTCGATCTCGCTCGGCCGCCACCCGACCGTCGTCGACGCCCGCGAGATCGCTCGAAACCCGCCGTTCGCCTGGGAGGACCCGTGCTGATCCGGTACCGCGGCCGAGAAGGGATGCTGGCCTGGGCATTCCACCGGATCTCGGGTGTGGCGATCTGGGTCTTCGTGATCTTCCACATCATCGACATCTTCCTGGCCGGGGCCAACCCGGACGCCTATGACACGGTCCTGAAGATCTACGCCAGCCCAATCGGCCGGCTTGGCGAGGTCCTCCTCGGGGCGGCCCTGCTGTACCACGCCCTGAACGGCCTGCGGATCATCGTGATGGACTTCTGGCCGGTCTTCACCCGCTACCACCGCCAGCTGTGGTACCTGAACTGGGCCCTCTTCGCCCTCGTCGGGCTGCCGGTGGCGGTGGTCATCCTCAAGCCGATCTTCGGGCAGTAGGGGAGGCGGCGAGATGACCCAGCGCTACTCCCGGTCGGGCAGTGTCCGACCCGCCCGCGGCCAGGAGCGGACCGTGTGGTACCTGATGCGCCTGACCGGGCTGGCCCTGTTCGTCCTGTCGCTCAGCCACTTCCTGATCCTGCACGTCCTGTACGACCCGAAGGACCAGACCGCCTCGTTCATCGCCAACGTCCGCTGGAACAGCCTGTTCTGGCGGGCCAACGACTGGCTCTTCCTGATCGTCCTGATCGTCCACGCCGTGCTCGGGATCCGGATCGTCGTGGGGGACTACACCCGGGGCCGAACCCGGACCGCCCTGATGGCCGTGTTCTACCTGCTCGGCCTGGGCTTGTTCGCCTTCGGCACGATCGTGGTGGCGACCCTGCCCCAGCCGAGCGCCTGAGACCGGGATGGACCAGGACTTCGATGCGCTGATCGTGGGAGCCGGCGGGGCCGGCCTGTGGGCGGCCCTCGAGCTGGCCCAGGCGGGCGTGCCGACGGCGGTCCTGAGCAAGCTCTATCCCACCCGGTCGCACACCGGGGCGGCCCAGGGCGGGGTCTGCGCCGCCCTGGGCAACCTCGAGGAAGACCATTGGGAATGGCACATGTTCGACACGGTCAAGGGTGGCGACTACCTGAGCGACCAGGATGCCGCCGAGGTCCTTGCCCGCGAGGCGGTCGAGACCGTGATCGAGCTGGAGCACATGGGCCTGCCGTTCAATCGGACGCCCGAGGGCAAGATCGACCAGCGCCGCTTCGGCGGCCATACCCGGAACTTCGGGGAGGGCCCGGTCCGCCGCTCGTGCTTCGCCGCCGACCGGACCGGCCACATGATCCTGCAGACCCTCTACCAGCAGTGCATCAAGGCGGGCGTCCAGTTCTTCGACGAGTACCACGTGGTCGACCTCCTGTTCGAGGGCGGCGATGCCGGCTCGGGCGGCCGGGCGGCCGGGGTCGTCGCCTACCGGATCGCCGACGGGGAGCTCCACACCCTGCGCAGCAAGGCCGTCCTGCTCGCGACCGGCGGCTTCGGCCGGATGTTCCGGATCACCTCGAACGCCTGGTCGCTGACCGGC
Source organism: uncultured Chloroflexia bacterium (assembly GCA_963697135.1). Taxonomy (GTDB): domain Bacteria; phylum Chloroflexota; class Limnocylindria; order Limnocylindrales; family CSP1-4; genus Palsa-1033. The sequence continues at coordinate 109,304 of CAVOMZ010000002.1, forward strand.
GACGGGGTCGCCCTGGCCTATCGCCACGGTGTGCCCCTCCAGGACATGGAGTTCTACCAGTTCCATCCGACCGGGATCGTCGGGATCGGGATCCTCCTGTCCGAGGCGGCCCGGGGCGAGGGCGGCTACCTGCTCAACAACGACGGCGAGCGGTTCATGGAGCGCTACGCCCCAACCCTGATGGAGCTCGGACCGCGCGACCTCGTGAGCCGGGCGATCTACCAGGAGATCCGGGCCGGGCGGGGGATCGGCGGCAAGGACTACGTCTATCTCGATGTCCGTCACCTCGGCCGGAAGGTGATCGAGGAGAAGCTGCCCGACATCACCGACTTCGCCCGGGTCTACCAGGGGGTCGAGCCGATCAACGAGCCGGTCCCGATCCAGCCCACGGCCCACTACGCGATGGGCGGGATCCCGACCGATCTCCAGGCCCGGGTCATCCGCGACGCCGAGCGGACGGTCGTGCCCGGCCTGTACGCGGCCGGCGAGTGTGCCTGCGTCAGCGTCCACGGGGCCAACCGGCTGGGCACGAACTCGCTGGTCGACCTGCTCGTCTTCGGACGGCGGGCCGGCCGGACGATGGCCCGCGAGGTCCGCGGGACCGACCTGCCCGACCTGCCGAACGATCCGGCCGAGCCCGTCCGGGCCGAGCTCCAGGCGATCTCCGAACGGTCGACCGGCGAGAGCGCGGCCCGGATCCGGACCGAGCTGGCCGACCTGATGATGGACAACGTCGGGGTCTACCGGACGGAGGAGCTCCTGTCGGCAGCCCTGCCCCAGCTCCGCGCCCTGAAGGAGCGCTACGCGCACGTCCACGTCGACGACAAGGGCCACGTCTTCAACACCGACCTGCTCGAGGCCCGCGAGGTCGGCTACCTGCTCGATTGCGCCGAGACGGCGATCGTCTCGGCCCTCGCCCGCAAGGAGAGCCGGGGGGCCCATGCCCGGGAGGACTATCCCGCCCGGGACGACGCGAACTTCCTGAAGCACACCCTGGCCTACCGGGCCGAAGGCGGACCGCGGCTGGCCTACAAGCCAGTCTCGATCACCCGCTTCGAGCCGAAGCCGCGGACGTACTGATCGCCGTGACCCAGGCCCAGCTCTCCTCCAACCGAACCCTGCTAGGTTGAGCGGCACGATGCAGGTCGATCTCCGGATCCTTCGCTACGACCCCGAGCGCGACAGCGCCCCCCACTGGGTCTCGTACTCGGTCACGGCCGAGCCGATGGACCGGGTCCTGGACCTGCTCCACCGGGTGAAGTACGAGGTCGACGGGTCGCTCACCTTCCGGCGCTCGTGCGCCCACGGCGTGTGCGGCTCCGACGCGATGCTGATCAACGGCCGCAACCGGCTGGCCTGCAAGATCCGGGTCGAGCAGCTCGGCCGGCGCCGCCTGAGCGTCGCCCCGCTGCCCGGCCTGCCGGTGATCAAGGACCTGGTGGTCGACATGGATGGCTTCTTCGCCAAGTACCGCAGCGTCCAGCCGTTCCTGATCACCGACGGGCCGCCACCGACCCGCGAGCGACGCCAGTCGGCCGAGGAGCGGGCCCGCTACGACGACACGACGAAGTGCATCCTGTGTGCCGCCTGCACCTCGTCCTGCCCGTCCTTCTGGGCCCAGCCGGGCTACGTCGGACCGGCCGCGATCGTCCAGGCCCACCGCTTCATCTTCGACTCGCGCGACGAGGGCGCCGAGGAGCGGCTCGAGATCCTGGCCGACCAGGACGGGGTCTGGCGCTGCCGGACGATCTTCAACTGCACCGACGCCTGCCCCCGCGGGATCGAGGTCACCCGGGCGATCCTCGAAGTCTCGGCCGCGATCGTCGAGCGCCAGCCCTGAGCGGGCTGTTCGACCCGCCGCCCGGCCCGGCCGGCGGGCTGCGCCTGATCGTCCGGACCGACGGCGCGGCCCGGGGCAACCCGGGCCCCGCCTCGCTCGGGCGCCGTCCTGATCGATGCCGACCGGCCCGGCTCGGCCGACCCCCTCGCCCGGCCCCTGGCCACGATCAGCGAGTACCTCGGGATCCGGACGAACAACGTGGCCGAGTACGTCGGGGTCGTACGGGCCCTGGCCCTGGCCCTCGAGCTGGGCGCGACCGAGGTCGACATGCTCCTCGACTCGAAGCTGATCGTGGAGCAGGTCAACGGCCGCTGGCGGGTCAAGGACGCCAAGATCGCGCCCCTCCACGCGGAGGTCCGGGCCTCGCTAGGTCAGCTCCGGCGGTGGACGGCGAAGCACGTCCCGCGGGCCCAGAACTCGGCCGCCGACGCCCTCGCCAACGAGGCGATCGACCGGGTCCAGGCCGGCGGCCCGCCGGTCGTCGTGCGCCGCCCGGATCGCCCTTGATCGTTCGTGCCTGAGCGCCACCGAGCCCCTGGGACGCCGCCGAGGACGGTCCGGGTCAGCTCGGCGAGGGGATGGGCGAGGCGCTCGGGCCGGCGCCCGGGGATCCGCTCGGCGCGGCCGGCGAGGTGCCCGGGGCGGGCGTGCAGCTCCGGCTCGGGACCGGCGAGGGCGCGGGTGTCTCCACTTCACCGGCCAGGGGCGGCCCGGCATGGACGGTCGAGCGCACCCCGCCCTGGTCGAGGACGATGATCACGGTCAGGGCCTGGTGCGAGCCGGCTCCCGGCTGGAGGTCGGTCGAGTCGGTCGAGCCGATCACCCGCTGGTCGTTGATCAGGAAGGTCCAGGTCGGATCCCAGGTCGTGCCGACTGGCGTCTGGGCCATGCAGTCGAGGGGCCCGGTCACGTCGGCGACGGTCGCCGACCCCTCGAACCGGTAGGTCGCCTCCGAGCCGGTCTGGTTCTGGACGAGGAAGGTGATCGTGGCCCGCGGCGCCGGTGTCGTGGCGGGGCTGCAGGCGGCGAGCAGGAGGGCCAGGACGGCAATGATCAGTCCGTGGCCGCGAACGGCGCGCCGGCCGGCGGACAGACGGGCCGGGGCCGCGTTCGGGCTCATCGCTTCAGGCACCACAGGGTCGAGGGTACGATAGCCGGGCCAGCGAGGCGTCCGGATGGTCGCGCGGCGGGTCCTTCGGGGCTCGCCTCGAGGAAAGTCCGAGCTCCCCAGCGCAGGGTAGCGGGTAACGCCCGTCCGCCGTGAGGCGAGGACCAGTGCCACAGAGACGAGTCCGGGGGCTTCGGCCACCGGGGTGAAACGCGGCAAACTCTACCCGGAGCAAGGCCAAATAGGAGGGCGCAACCCGGCTCGGGCAACCGGACCGGGGGAGAGGTAGCGCTGCCCAGCCCTCGGGTCGGCCGCATGAGCCGCCGGGCAACCGGCGGTCGAGATGGATGACCGTCCCCGCGAGCGATCGCGGGACAGAACTCGGCTTACAGGACGCCTCGCCGGCGCTCAGTCCTCGTCAGCCCGGAAGATGTGCGGCGCCATGCAGGCGTTGCACACGGGCGTGGCCGTGTCCAGGTCGCCCAGGGGGATCGGCACGCGCCGCTCCGGGAAGAGGCACTCGACCTCGTAGATCCGCTCGCCGGCGGCCGTGACCGAGATCAGCCGGCGGTAGGTGCAGCGGCGGATTCGGCCCTTGGCCAGGTAGGACGTCTCGGCCGTCGCCTCGAGCGGAGCCATCGGCAGGTGGATTGCCATCTGAGTCTGGTCTTGCCTCGTCTGCTGGCAGCCCGTCCGATCGATCCGCGCCCCCGGCGCGACCTCCATGGCTGGGCTTCCGGATTCGACCCTAGCACCCGGCTCCCCGGGCTTCAACGAGCGGAAAGTACTGGCGTCGACGCGCCCGGCTCCTCGTCGGACCCCGTCCGCCCTGTCTCGCTCAACCGGGAAGGCGATCCTCCCGGAGCTCCTGCCGACCCTCCCGATTTGGCATTGACGCCGTTCGTCTGGGCGCTATAGTAAGCGAAGTGGCATGAAGTGGTGTCAAGTGGGGGACAATCCCTAAACCCACTCCGCGCAGCCAGCCCCGACCGTCGCGGGACCGCCCGCCCACATCTCCGCAGCGCAGACAGGACAGCTGATCGGTGTTCACCGGCGAGTACCGGCACTCGGTGGACGACAAGGGACGAATCGCGGTCCCCGCGAAGTTCCGCGTCCAGCTCGAAGGCGGCGCATTCGTTGCCCGCTGGCTCGACGCCTGCCTGGCGATCTTCCCCCGGGCCGACTGGGAGGAGCTGGCCGACAAGGTCGGCAGCCTGCCCCTGGGCGACGGCGGGGCGCGGACGTTCAGTCGGGCCCTCTTCGCCAGCGCCTATGAGGTCGAGCCCGACCGGCAGGGCCGGATCGTCCTGCCAGCCTCGCTCCGTGAGGCGGCCGGCCTGGCCGGCGAGGCGGTGATCGTCGGGTCCCGAAATCACGCCGAGATCTGGAGCCCGGACACCTGGGACGACTACCGCCGGGCGATGGACGGGCCGGACGCCATGGCCCGCCATCTCGAGGGACTGGGGATCTGAGCCCGGCCGGGCCAACCACACGCGCTTCCAGGATCCGCCTGGGTCCGTCAGCTGAGTCGGAGGAGAAATGGAGGATGGGCATCTACCGGTCCTGGTCGAGGAGGTCATGACGACCCTCGCGCCCGCGCCCGGCAGCCTCCAGATCGACGCGACGCTTGGCGGCGGTGGGCATACCGAGCGGATCCTGGAAGCCACTTCGCCCGGCGGCCGGGTGCTCGGCCTCGATGCCGACCCGAGCGCGATCGCCCGGGTCCGGGACCGCCTCCAGGCTCGCTACGGCGAGCGGCTCGTCCTGCGTGAGACGAACTTTCGAGAGGTCGGCCAGGTCGCCCCATCGGCCGGCTTCGGCCAGGTCGACGGGCTCCTGTTCGACCTGGGCCTGTCGAGCTTCCAGCTGGCCGACCACGAGCGCGGCTTCGGGATCCGGACCGGTGGCCCGCTCGACATGCGCTTCGACCCAACCCGGGGGGTGAGCGCGGCCGAGCTCGTGGCCAGCCTCGACACGGCCGAGCTGACGGCCCTCTTCCGGCGCTACGGCGAGGAGCCCCACGCCGGCCGGATCGCCCGGGCGATCGTGGCCACCCGGGCGAGCGCCCCGATCACGACGGCCGACGAGCTGGCCGAGCTGATCGTCCGGGTCGCCCCGGCCGGCATCCCCGGACGCCGCCGGATCCACCCTGCCACCCGGGTCTTCCAGGCTCTCCGGATCGCCGTGAACGCCGAGCTCGAGGCGCTCGAGGTGGCCCTGGCCGCTTCGGTCGAGCTTCTCCGGCCCGGTGGCCGGGTCGTCGTCCTCAGCTATCACTCGCTCGAGGACCGGATCGTCAAGCACTTCTTCCAGGCCGAGCGGCGCGGCTGCGTCTGCCCGCCCAGCCTGCCCATCTGCGTCTGTGGGCGGGCACCTCGCCTGCGCCTCGTCACCCGCCGCTCGGTCGTGCCCACCGCGGCCGAGATCGCCCGCAACCCGCGCGCCCGGAGTGCCCGCCTGCGGGCCGCCGAGCGCCTGGCCGCCTGACGTCCCAGCGGAGGAGAGAGGAGAACCGATGAGCAAGCACCACCAGTCCCACCGTCGTCGCTCGTACGGACGCCGCCAGCACGAGATCCACGAGCGCCCGCTCGAGCCGCGCGAGCCAGCCCGCCCTCGACGATTCCGGGCTCAGCCGGAACGATCGGCCGTCGCCCACCCGGTTCGACCTCGATGCAGCGCCCCAGCGCCTGAGCTTCTCGGTGGGGGACTGATGGCGGTCCAGGCGGGCCGGCTCGGCACGCGCCCGGGAGCCCGGGCGTCGTCCGCGACCGCCCTGCCCCGGACCCGGACCGCCGTTCAACCCCGGCCGCGGGTCGAGACCGCCCCGACGATCGCCCGCCGGCGAGCCCGGAGCGCCGTCCGCGCCGGACGCCGGGCGAACCGGGTCGGGATCCTGCTGGGCGGGATCGCCGTGATCTTCGTGCTCGGCTTCTTCTCGCTCGCCCAGACCGTCCAGGTCTCGACGACGAGCGTCGACATCGACCGGCTGACGAACCAGCAGTCGGCCCTCGAGGGCCAGCGCCAGCAGGTGATCAGCGACCTGAACCGGCTGGGCGGCGCCTCGGCGATCCGCAAGCTGGGGATCGATCTCGGGCTCGACCAGCTCGCCGCCCCGCTCATCATCCCGGCTCGGTAGACAGGATCGCGCGATGCAAGGTCGGACCGACTCCCGCAGCCGGCTCCTCGTCGTCCTGCTCGTCTTCGTCATCATCGGCGGAGGGCTCGTCGCCCGGCTGGCCTGGTGGCAGGTCGCCGAGCAGCCGATGCTGGCGGCCCGGGCCCAGGCCCAGACCCTGACCCAGGTCACGATCCCCAGCCGGCGGGGCACGATCTACGACCGCAGCGGAACCGTCGTCCTGGCCACGACCGTGGACCGCTACATGCTCGAGGCGAACCCGAACCTGCTCAGCCCGGACGTGACCGCCCGGACCACCCTGGCGACGGACCTGATCGGGATCATCGGGCTCGATCCGACCGACGCGGCGACCTTCAGCCAGAAGCTCAACTCGGGCCGGGCCTACGTGATCCTGGCCCACGGCCTCGACCAGGCCACGGCCGACCGGGTCCAGGCCGCGATCACGGCCGACGGGGCCGACGCCGCCCTCGACCTGGCGACGGAGCAAACCCGGGTCGAGCCCCAGGTCGGGGGTGCTCCAAAGACGTCCCTGGCCGCCCAGCTGCTCGGCTTCGTCAACCACGACGGGGTCGGCCAGTACGGCATCGAGCAGTACTACCAGGACATCCTGGCCGGCCAGCCCAAGGTCGTCCTGGCCGCCCGCTCGATCAGCGGCCGGCCCCTCATCGACAGCGCCCAGGTGGTCGATCCGGGCACGCCCGGGCAGGACATCACCCTGACGATCGACGACAGCCTCCAGCTGGCCGTTGAGCAGGAGGTCATGGCCGCCTCGCTGGCCGACAGCGCCCTGTCCGTCTCGGCGGTCGTGATCGACCCGAAGTCGGGCCAGGTCTATGCCGAGGCGAGCTATCCCTCGTACGACGCAAACAGCTACGCCACGACTCCACCCGCCCGCTTCGTCGACCCGGTCGTGTCGACCCCTTACGAGCCGGGCTCGGTCTTCAAGATGCTGACCGCCACGGCCGCCCTGCAGGCCGGAACCGTCACTCCGACCACGATCATCAATGACTCCGGTTCGCTCTCACTGGACCACGGCACTGCCCGGATCTACGACTCGGACAAGCGACCGATGGGCCGGATCCCGTTCGAGAACGTCCTGGCCTACTCGCGCAACGTCGGGGGCCGCCCGGGTCGCCCTGGGCCTGGCCTCGACCACGAATGCCGCGGCCGGCGTCCTGAAGGCAACCTGGGACAAGCTCGGGATCGGCCGGCCGACCGGGATCGACCTGGCCAACGAAGCCTCCGGAATCGTCCACGATCCGGCGATCCAGCCCTGGGCCCAGGTCGACCTGGCCAACGCCTCATTCGGCCAGGGCGTGGCGGTGACCCTGATCCAGCTGGCCAGCGCCTACTCGGCGATGGTCAACGGGGGCAACCTGATCACGCCTCATGTCGTGGCCGCGATCGGCAACCAGCCGGTCGCCCCGACCCCCGGCGCCCAGGTCATCTCGCCGACGATCGCGGCGACCCTGACCAACCTCATGACCTACGTCGTCCACACCGTCCCGTGGTACCGGGCCAACACCCTCGTCAAGGGCTACGTCGTCGGTGGCAAGACCGGCACCGCCCAGATCTGGGACCCGACCCTGAACCACGGCCACGGCGGCTGGATGACGACCCGCTACAACAACACCTTCGTGGGCTACATCGGCCGAAATGCGCCGGACCTGGTGATCGCCGTCCAGATCCACGAGGGCAAGCCGCTCGTGATCCGGCAGGGCGACCTGCCCCTGGCGGTCGAGTCGTACGAGCTGTTCCGGCGGATCGCGACCGACTCGATGTCGATGCTCGACCTGACCCCGACCGGGCCGCGCGCCGGCGGCCAGCCCGAATCCGTGACCGCCGCCCGTGGGACACTGGCCGCCGTGACCGACCCGCCCGGCTCGCAGCCGCCCCCGGGCAGCGATGCCCTCGACGCGCCCGAGCTGGCCCGCCTGAGCGGCGGGACCCTCGTCCACGACAGCGGCCGGCCGATCCGGGGGGCGGCGGTCGACTCGCGCCGGGTCCAGCCGGGCAACCTGTTCGTGGCCCTGCCGGGCGAGCGGACGGACGGCCACGAGCATCTCGCCGACGCGCTGGCGAACGGCGCAGCCGCCGTCCTGATCAGCCGGCCAGGAGCGCTGCCCGAGGCGCTCCACGACGTCAGCGTGGTCCGGGTGAACCGCCCGATCGACGCCCTCGGCGCGATCGCGGCCGGCTGGCGTGCGCGGTTCGAGCTGTTGACCGTGGGCATCACCGGGAGCATCGCCAAGACCTCGACCAAGGAAGTCGTGGCCGCCGTCCTGGCCAGCCGGTTCCGGACGCGCAAGAGCGAGGGCAACGAGAACAACGAGATCGGCCTGCCCCTGACCGTCCTTCGGATCGACCGCGCGATCAGGCGCTCGTCCTGGAGATGGGCATGTATATCGGCGGCGAGATCGCCGACCTGGCCCGGATCGCCAGGCCCTCGATCGGGGTGGTCACCGCGGTCCAGCCGGTCCATCTCTCGCGGATCGGTTCGATCGAGGCGATCGAGCAGGCCAAGGGCGAGCTCGTCGAGGCCCTCCCCGCCTCGGGCACCGCGGTCCTCAACGGCGACGACGAACGGGTCGCCCGGATGGCCGGCCGGACGGCCGCCCGGGTCGTGACCTACGGCTTCGGGCCGGGCCGGGAGGTCACGGCCGAGGCGATCGAGTCGGCCGGCTCGGCCGGGATGCGCTTCGTCCTGCGGACCCCGACCGGGCAGCGTCCGATCAGCCTGCCCAGCCTCGGCCGGCACGCCGTCCAGAACGCCCTGGCCGGGGCGGCGGTCGGCCTCGCGGCCGGGCTGAATCTCGACGAGATCGCGGCCGGCCTGGCGTCCGGCTGCCCGCGGCGCACCGGGGCGACCTGATTCGGCCGGGCGACGTGACCGTCCTGGACGACAGCTACAACGCGGCTCCAGCCTCGATGCGAGCCGCCCTGGCCGTGCTGGCCAGCCTGCCCGGACGGCGGGTCGCGGTCCTCGGCGAGATGCTCGAGCTGGGCGAGGGACATGAGTCCGGCCACCTCGAGGTCGGCCGCGAGGCGGCCGGGGTGGCCGACCTCCTGTTCGTCGTCGGCAAGGCGGCCCGTCCGATCGCCGAGGGCGCCCGCGAGGCCGGCCTCGCTTCGAACCGGGTGATCGAGGTGGCCGACCGGCAGGCCGCCTTCGACGCCCTCCGGCCCCGGCTGGCCCCGGGCGATGTCGTCCTCGTCAAGGCCTCCCGGGGAGCCGGGCTCGACCGCCTGGTGGACGACCTGCGAGCCGAGCTGGGCCGATGACGATCGGCACGATCGAGCTCATCCAGGGCCTCCTGATCTCGTTCCTGCTCGTGGTCGTCCTGATGCCCCTTCTACATCCGCTTCGCCCGTTCGATCAAGTTCGGCAAGCACGTCCGGGTCGAGGGGCCCGAGTCGCACTACGTCAAGGAAGGCACGCCGACCGAGGGGCGGGCATGTTGATCGTCCTGGTCGTGGCCGCGGTCGCCCTCCTCCTGGGCGCCGTCGGGACCGACACCCCCGACACGTATCTCGCCGCTCGGGGCGCTCCTCGGGGTCGCTGCCCTGGGTGCCTTCGACGACTACCTCAACGTGCGGACCGGGGACGGGATCCGGGCCCGCCAGAAGCTGATCTGGCAGATCGTCGTGGCGGTCCTGGCCGCCTTCTACATCCAGCGCCACTTCGGGATCGACGCGATCCGGGTGCCCTTCGTGGGCGACGTCGTGATCGGGCGCCCCTCTGGATCCTGTTCGCCATCTTTGCCATCGTGGCCACCAGCAACGGGGTCAACATCACCGACGGGCTGGACGGGCTGGCCGGTGGGACGACGGTCTTCGCCTTCGTGGCCTACATGGTCATCGCCCTGCTCAACGTGCCCCATCAGCCGAACCTGGCCCTCCTCTGCGCGATCATCATCGGGGCGACCGTCGGCTACCTCTGGTTCAACGTCCACCCGGCCCAGGTCCTGATGGGGGATTCCGGCTCGCTCTCCCTGGGCGCCTGCCTGGCGGTGACGGCCCTGATCACGGGCCAGATCGTGGTCCTGCCCCTGATCGGGCTGGTGTTCGTCATCGAGACCGGCTCGGTCATCCTCCAGGTCGCCTACTTCAAGGCGACCGGCGGGCGCCGGATCTTCAAGATGAGCCCGATCCACCACCACTTCGAGCTGTCCGGCTGGGACGAGGAGAAGATCACCGTCCGGCTGTGGATCGTCGGCGCCCTGGCCGGGATGATGGGCGTGACCCTCTTCCTCGCTTCGATCAACGCCCTCCAATGATCGACCTGGCCGTGGACCCCGATCAGCTCAGCCTGCCGGCGATCCGGTCCGGCGCAGCTTGCCGGGCGGCCGGTGGCGGTCCTTGGACTGGCCCGCTCGGGCGTCGCCCTGGCCCGCTTCCTGGCCGATGCCGGGGCCGACGTCACGGTCTACGACGGCCAGCCGGCGGAGGCCCTGGCCGGCGCGATCGGCCGGCTCGAGGGGCGCCCGGTGCGGCTCCTCCTCGGGCCCGGAGGTCGACCCGGCGAGATGATCCGGCGGGCCGCCCTGGTCACGACCTCGCCGGTCGATCTCCCGGCTTTCCGACGACCGAGCCGCGCCTGCGGGCCGTCCTCCGGGACCTCGTGGCCGAACGCGCCGCAGCGGCGACCGCTCGGTCCCCGCGATCGTGTCGGAGGTCGACCTGTTCCTGCGCCTCTGCCCGGCCCCGACGATCGGGCGTGACCGGGACGAAGGGCAAGACGACGACGTCCGCCCTGACCGCGCACCTCCTGGCCGGGGACCCGAGCCATCGGGCGATCCTGGGCGGGAACATCGGCCGGCCGCTCGTCGAGCGGCTGTTCGAGCTGCGCCCCGACGATCGGGTCGTGGTCGAGCTGTCCGAGCTGCAGCTGCCGACCCTCTCGCGGGGGACCGACGTCGCGGTCTACACGAACGTCACCTCGGACCACCTCGACCGGCACGGCAGCCTCGAGGCCTATCGCGCGGTGAAGCGCCGCCTGGCCGAGCTGGTCCGCCCGGACGGGGCCCTCGTGCTCAACCTGGACGACCCGGTCGTGGCCGCCTACGCCGGCCTGGGCGTCGCCCCCGATGTGCCCTATCGCCTGTCCCGGCCGCTGCCGGCGGGCTCGGCCTGGTCGACGAGTGGATCGTGGCCGACGGGGTCGAGCGCCTGGCCCTGGCCGGCGGCGGGCCGGCGGCGACCGGCCCCGGGGGCCGGATCATGCCGCTCGCCGAGCTGGCCCTGCCGGGTCGTCACAACGTGTCGAACGCGCTCGCGGCGATCGGCGTCGCCCTCCTCTTCGGCGTCGCCCCGGATGCGATCCGGGCGGCGGCCGCGACGTTCGCCGGGGTCGAGCATCGGCTCGAGCCGGTCGGCGAGATCGATGGGGTGCGCTTCGTCAACGACTCCCAGGGCACCCAGCCCGATGCGGTGATCGCGGCCCTCCGCTCCTTCACGGCCCCGATCGTCCTGATCGCCGGCGGGCGGGACAAGGGCGTCGAGCTGGCCGAGCTGGCCGGCAGTCGCTGCGGAGCGGGCCGCGGCGGCGGTCCTGATCGGCGAGAGCGGTCCGGCCTCGAGGGCCTCTTCCGCGCGGCCGGCCTGGTCCGGACCGAGCAGGCGGCCAGCCTCGAGGCGGCCGTCGAACGGGCCGCGGTCATCGCTCGCGAGGCTCGACCGGCTGGGGGCGGCCGGCCGGGCGACCCGGACGGCGCCGGCGACCGTCCTGCTCAGCCCGGCAGCGGCCAGCTTCGACATGTTCACCGACTACGAGGCCCGCGGACGGGCCTTCAAGGCCGCTGTTCGCAGCCTCACCCAGCCTGGCCCGGAGTCCGGCCCCAGCCCGACGGAGGACCGATGAGCGTCGTCACCAGCCTGGTCAAGCCGACCGTCAGAAGCCGGCCGAGCGGCCGGCCGAGCGTGCCCAGCGTGCTCCGGCGGGAGACCCACGCGCCCGACTACGTCGTCCTGGTGGCGGTCGTGGCCCTGACCGCGATCGGGGTCCTGATGGTCTACTCGTCGTCGGCCATGGAGGCCTACGCCGGATCGGCCAACTCGTTCGCGGTGGTCGGGCCGCAGGTCGTCTGGGGGGCGCTCGGCCTGGTCGCCTGATGGTCATGACCCGGGTCGACTACCGGCGGCTGCGGCTCGTGTCGATCCCGCTCTATGGCCTGGCGATCTTCCTGCTCATCCTCGTCTTCGTCCCCTCGCTTCAACCGGGTTGTCGGCGGCTCGGCCCGGTTCCTCCAGATCGGCCCGCTGCCGGCGGTCCACCCGGCAGAGGTCGCCAAGCTGGCGCTCGTCGTGTACCTCGCCCACTGGCTGGCCAAGCGGGGGACCGAGGTCCGCAGCTTCTGGCGCGGCTTCGCGCCGTTCCTGCTGATCTCGTGCCCCCTCGTCCTGCTCGTCATCGCCGAGCCGGACCTGGGCACGGCCTCGGTCATCGCCTTCACCGGTTTGCTGATGGTCTTCATCGCCGGGGCTCGCCTGCGCGACCTGGCCGTGCTGTCCGCGGTCGGCTTCGCGGGCATCGCGGCGTTCATGCTCCACGGCTATCAGCTCGAGCGGATCCGGATCTGGCTCGATCCCTGGCAGGACCAGACCGGGGCGGGCTACCACGCGATCCAGAGCCTGCTCGCGCTGGGACTCGGCGGCCTGTTCGGGGCCGGCCTGGGCCAGAGCCAGGTCGCCGGCGGGATCGCCCTGCCGAATGCCAGCAACGACTTCATCTTCGCCGTGATCGGCGAGGAGTTCGGACTGGTCGGAGCCGGCATCGTGATCAGCCTGTTCATCATCCTGGCCTACCAGGGCGTCCGCATCTCGCTGGCCGCGCCGGACACGTTCGGGGCGCTGCTGGCGGCCGGGATCACGGCCTGGCTGTGCGTCCAGGCGTTCATCAACATGGCCGTGGTGGTGGCCCTGATCCCGATCACCGGAATCACCCTGCCGTTCATCAGCGCCGGCGGCTCGTCGCTGTCGATCAGCCTGGCCGCCGTCGGAATCCTCCTGTCCATCTCGCGAGAAACCGTCGAACGAGGCACCTTGACGATGCGTCTGCTGATCGCGGGCGGCGGAACGGGCGGGCACATCTACCCCGCCCTGGCCGTCGCCCGGTCGCTTCGCGCTAGCAGACGCCGAACCAGAGCTGGCCTGGCTCGGGGGCCATCGGGGCCTCGAGTCGTCGATCGTGCCCGGCTCGGACATCGCCCTGCGCCGGCTCCTCCTGCGCTCGCTCCGGAGCACCGACCGCTCGATTCACCTCGTGCTCGATCCGGCCCGCCTGACCCTTTCGGTGCCCCAGGCGAGCGCGATCCTCGTCCGCGAGCGACCGGCCGCGATCTTCACGACCGGTGGCTATGTGGCGATCCCGGTCCTGCTGGCGGCCAGCAGCCTGCGCATCCCGGTGGTGATGTGGGAAGGCAACGTGATCCCCGGCCGGAGCGTCCGGGCCACGGCGCGCCTGGCCGACGCCGTGGCTGTCTCGTACGGGGCGACCTGCGCCGCCCTGAACGTCCGGGCCGGGCGCTGCTTCGAGACCGGCACGCCGATCCGGGACCTGGCCGGGATCGACCCGCTGGCCGCCCGGGCCCGCTTCGGGATTCCGGCCGGCGACCGGCTCCTCCTGATCTTCGGCGGCTCGCAGGCCGTCCGGCGGTTCAACGCGGCCGTGGCCGGGGCGCTCGCGCGGCTGGTCGAGCGGGTCCACGTCGTCCACGTCACCGGCGAGCCGGCTACGCGGCCGCCCTGGCCGGCCGGGAAGCGCTGCCGGCCGACCCTGCGGGACCGCTACCGGCCGTATCCCTTCCTGCGCGATGAGATGACCGATGCCCTGGTGGCCGCGGACCTCATCGTGGGCCGGGCCGGCAGCTCGACCCTGGCCGAGGCGACAGCCCTCGGCCGGCCGCTGGTGATCGTGCCCTACCCCCACGCCGCCGGACACCAGCAGGCCAACGCCCGGCCGCTGGTCGAGGCCGGCGCCGCCCGGTTGATCGACGACGAGGATTCGATGCCGAGGCCCTCCTCGATGCCGCCGCGATCCTCGACGACCCGGCCGCCCACAACGCGATGGCCGCCGCCTCGCGCGCCCTGGGCCGGCCGGCCGCGGCGGCCGCGGTGGCCGAGCTCGTCCTCGCGCGCGGCCGAGCGGCGGGCCTTCCCGGAACCGGCGGCGGTCCTCCGCCGGTCGCGCGGGGAGCTGGCCGGATGAGCCCCGTGCCCAGCCCAGCGGTTGACTTCGATCCGCTCGCGACCGGCACCGAGATCCAGCGCCGGATCGGGGTCAAGACCTCCCGGGACGAGCCGCTGGCCAGGTTCACGACGATGCGCGTCGGGCGGTCCGGCGGATCTCTTCGCGGTCGCCCACAACGCGTTCGAGCTGCGCGGGCTCGTCCAGTTCGCCCGCTCGCGGGGGATCGCCCACACGATCCTCGGCCGGGGCAGCAACGTCGTCATCGCCGACGCCGGCATCCGGGGCCTGGTCATCCAGGACCGGGCCGAGGGGGTCGAGATCAGCGGCGAGCGCCTCGTGGCCGAGGCGGGCCTGCCGATGGCCCGGGCGGCCACGGTCAGCCAGGGCGCCGGTCTGTCCGGCCTGGAGTTCGGCCTGGCGATCCCGGGCACGGCCGGCGGGGCGGTCTGGGCCAACGCCGGGGCCCACGAGTCGAACACCGCGGCCGTGCTCGAGAGGCCCGCGTCCTGGCCGCCGACGGGAGCGAGGGCGCAGCTGTCCGCCGCCGAGCTCGGCCTGGGCTACCGCGACAGCCGGCTCAAGCACCCGGCTCCGGGCGGGCCGGTCGAGGTCGTGCTCGGGGCCACGTTCCGGCTCAGCCCGGCCGCGCCCGACGAGATCAAGGAGCGGCTCGAAGACGATCCGCCACTGGCGCCAGGAGCACCAGCCGCTGGGCATCCCGAGCGCCGGCTCGTGGTTCCGCAACCCGCCGCCGGCGACTCGGCCGGCGAGCTGATCGAGCGGGCCGGCCTCGAAGGGCCTCCGGATGGGCGGCGCGTCGGTCAGCCCGAAGCACGCCAACTTCCTGGTCAACGACCAGAGGGCACGGCCGCCGACCTGCGCCGGCTGGCCGAGCGAGTCCGCGCCGAGGTCCTCGCCCGGACCGGCATCCGGCTCGAGGAGGAGGTCGTCTTCCTCGGCGACTGGGGCGAGCTGGGCGAGCCGGCCGGCGGGCCGAGCGCGGTGGCCCGATGAGCGGCGTCGGCCGCGCCGCGATCCGGATCGGGCCGTCGTCGTCCTGCTCGGCGGGCCGTCGGCCGAGCACGACGTGTCGGTCGTGTCCGGGATCGGCGATCGCCGGCGCGCTGGCCGGCCTCGGCCACGCCGTCGACCGGGTCCTGATCGACCTCGCCGGCGGCTGGTGGTGGCTGCCCGGCGGACCATCGGCGCGGGCGACGCCAGCCGGCCGCCTTCGACGATCCCGCGGCGCTGGGCGCGGCCGGCCCGCTGGCGAGCGGGGCGGCCTCGAGCGGCTGGCCGCGGCTCGACCCGCGGCCGGTCGTCTTCATCGCCCTGCACGGGCCGTTCGGCGAGGACGGGACGGTCCAGGCGCTGCTCGAGGCGGCCGGCCTGCCGTACACCGGATCGGGCGTGGCGGCCTCGGCGATCGGAATGGACAAGGCGCTCTTCAAGCGGCTGATGCGGGGGCTCGGGCTGCCGGTCGTCGACTGGCGCGAGATCCCGGTCCGGCGCTGGCGAAGCGACCCGGACGCCGTCCTGGCCGAGCTCGAGGCGTTCGCCGCGGGAACCGGCGACCCGCGCCTGATGGTCAAGCCCGCTCGGCTCGGGTCAGCTCGGTCGGGATGACCCTGGCCCATGGCCCCGACTGAGCGGGCGGCGGCCCTCGAGGCGGCCTTCGAGCACGACAGCCTGGCCCTGGTCGAGCGCTATATCAGCGGCGCCCGGGAGCTCGAGGTCGCGGTCCTCGGCAATGATCCGGCCCGGATCGAGCTGTATGGCCCGGGCGAGGTCCTGTCGGGCCACGAGTTCTACGACTATGCCGCCAAGTACACGCCCGGCCTGTCGCGAGACGTCGCCTTCGGCCGAGCTGCCGGCCGGCCAGCGGGCGACGATCCTGAAGATCGCCCGGGATGCCTATCGGGCGGTCGGCGCGGAGGGCTTCGCCCGGCTCGACTTCCTCGTCCAGGGCGACTCGATCTTCCTGTCCGAGATCAACACGATCCCGGGCTTCACCCCGATCAGCCTCTTCCCGGCGATGGCCGCAGCGGGAGGCTTCGAGTTCGCGCCGTCTGGCCGGCCGGATCGTGGACCTCGGGCTCGAGCGCTGGTCGGAGCAGGTGCACCGCCGGCTCGTCCCGGGCGACCTGCCCCGATGAGCCTCGCCGCACGCGTCGCGCCGGCCGAGCGGCGCCGCGGCGGCCGATTCGGCGGTCCTCGGCCGGCCTGTCCCGGACCCGGGCCCTGGCTGCCCTCGTGCTCGTCCTGTCGAGCCTGGCGATCTACGGGGTCGGCGTGTCGCCGGTCTTCGCCTTCCACAAGGTCGACCTGTCGGGGGCGAGCTGGACCAGCTCCGGGGCGGTCGAGGCCCAGCTCGGGGTGGCCGACGGGACGAACCTGGTGACCCTCCGCACGGACGACCTGGCGGGACGGCTCGAGACCCTGCCGGCGGTTCGATCGGCCGAGGTCAGCGTGGTCCTGCCGAACACGATCCGGGTCCGGCTCGACGAGCGCGTCCCGATCCTGGTCTGGCAGACCTCGGGCGGCCGCTACCTCGTGGATTCCTCGGGCGTCGCCTTCGTCGAGCTGGCCGACGGGGCGGCCGCCGCCGAGCGGCCTGCCCACGATCACCGACTCGCGAGCCGGCTCGGTGATCGGCGTGGGCAGCTCGATCGACCCGGTCAGCTTCGACGCCGCCACCCGCCTCGGTTCGCTCAAGCCGGCCGACCTCGACTCGGCCGCCAACGGCCTCCTGGTCAGCCTGACCGACGACCAGGGCTTCACGGTCAAGGCCGTGCCCAACCTCTGGACGGCGGTCTTCGGGTTCTATACGACCAGCCTCCGCCCGCCGAGCATGATCCCGGGCCAGGTCCGGCTCCTGCGCAGCCTGATCTCGGGCCGGGAGCCGACGATCGAGTCGGTCATCCTGGCCGACGAGCAGAACGGGACGTACACGACGAAGGCGACCAAGCCCTGACCGGCGCCGCCGTCGGCCCGGGCCGCCCGGACGCCCGGCCCGAGCCTCGGCCTCGGCGGCGGTCTGGTAGCCTTGCCCAAACGCTTCGGCTGGAGGGCCCCCGCGCGTGCTCCTACCCCTGGCAGGCCTCGGCCTCGGCGTCCTGCTCGGGCTCCTCCTCAAGGTCAACGTCAGCTACGAGTTCGCCCGCTACTCGGGCGTGGCGATCGTGGCGGCGCTCGACTCGGTCTTCGGCGCAGTTCGGGCGGAGCTCGACGGGGTCTACGACAATCGGATCTTCATCAGTGGCTTCATCACGAACGCGGTCGCAGCCGTGTTGCTCACCTTCCTCGGCGACCGGCTGGGACTGGACCTGTACCTGGTGGCCCTCGTGACATTCGGGCCGCGGATCTTCCAGAACCTCGCCCTGATCCGGCGCCACTTCCTATAAAGAGGGACGACAAGAGCGTGGAACGAGAGGCGGTCCTCGTCGGGATCGATGTCGGCACGACCAAGGTCTGCGCCCTGATCGGCGAGGTCAGCAGCGACGGCGCCCTGACGATCATCGGCAAGGGCACGATGCCGGCGACCGGCCTGAAGAAGGGCGTGGTCGTCAACATCGAGCAGACGATCAATTCGATCGCCCAGGCCGTCGAGCAGGCCGAGCGCCTGTCCGGCTGGAAGATCGATCGGGCCTTCGTGGGGGTCGGCGGCCAGAACGTCGAGTCCCAGAACTCGCGCGGGGCGGTCGCCGTCAGCGGCCACGACCGCGAGGTCAGCCGGGAGGACATCAACCGGGCGACCGAGGTGGCCCGGGCCGTCTCGATCCCGTCGAACCGGGAGGTCCTCCACGTCCTGCCCCGAGGCTTCATCGTGGACGGCCAGGAGGGGGTCAAGGACCCGCTCGGGATGAGCGCCCTGCGGCTCGAGGTCGAGACCCACATCGTGACCGCCTCGGCCACCGCGGTCCAGAACCTCCAGAAGTGCGTGATGGCGGCGGACGTCAAGATCGACGAGCTGGTCGCCGCCTCGCTTGCCTCGGCTGAGGCGGTCCTGACCGAGAACGACAAGGATCTCGGCGTCGGCGTGGCCGACATCGGGGCCGGCACGATCGATCTGGCCCTGTTCGCGGACGGCTCGCCCTATCCACACGCAGTGTCCTGCCGGTCGGCGGCAACAACGTGACGAATGGACATCGCGGCCGTCCTCCGGACGAGCCTCCAGGTCGCCGAGGAGCTCAAGGTCCGCCACGGCACCTGCGACCTCCGCTCGGTCGATCCACGAGGAGATGATCAGCGTGAGCGTCCTGGGCGAGGATGCCGGGCGGTCGATCAGCCGGATGGAGCTGTGCCAGATCATCGAGGCCCGGATCCGGGAGACCTTCGAGCTCGTCCGGAACGAGATGCAGGCGACCGGTCATGGGCGGCTCCCGGCGGGCGTCGTGCTGACCGGCGGCGGGGCCCAGCTGGCCGGCCTGACCGAGCTCGGCCGGGAGGTCCTCGAGATGCTCCGTCCGGGTCGGCGCGTCCGACCGGCGTCGGCGGCCTCGTCGACAACCTGCTCACCCCGGCCTACAGCACCTCGATCGGGCTGCTCCGCTGGGGCGCCGCGGTCACGATGTCGGGCGAGCCGGCCCGCTACGAGTCGACCCCCGCAGGCGGCCTCTTCGGCCGGGTCCGGGACGCCTTCCGGAGCATCTTTCCCTGATCCGGCGGCCGGTCCGCCGGGGCGGATCGCCGGGGCACCTGGTCCCAGGACTTCGATGCGCCACCCGCTTGACGCGACGGTATACTCGCCGGACGCTTCCCGGCCAATTGAATCCAACGCCGCCCGGGCCGCTCCGCCCGACGGCCCTGCCTGATCGACCCGATCGCATCGGCCCGCTCACGGGCCACCGGAGGAGAGGCGATGCCGCTGCGATCCGACTCCGAGAACTTCGCCCTGATTCGCGTCATCGGCGTCGGCGGCGGCGGGCAGCAATGCCGTCAACCGGATGATCCGGGCCGAGATGATGGGCGTCGAGTTCATCGCCTGCAACACGGACGCCCAGGCGCTCCTCCAGTAGCGACGCGCCGCACAAGATCCGGATCGGCGACAAGATCACCCGCGGCCTCGGCGCCGGCGGCGACTCGTCGATCGGGCAGCGCGCGGCCGAGGAGGACACCGAGAAGATCGCCGAGGCCCTGCGCGATTCGGACATGGTCTTCATCACCGCCGGGCTGGGCGGCGGGACCGGCTCCGGCGCGGCGCCGGTCATCGCCGAGATCGCCAAGGAGCTCGGGGCCCTGACGATCGGCGTCGTCACCAAGCCGTTCGCGTTCGAGGGCAACCGCCGCAAGCTCGTCGCCGAGAAGGCGGCCGAGGAGCTGCAAGGCCAAGGTCGACACGCTGATCACGATCCCGAACGACCGGCTCCGCGACGTCGTCCAGAAGAACACCTCGATCCTCGACGCCTTCCGGGTCGTCGACGACGTCCTGCGCCAGGGCGTCCAGGGGATCAGCGACATCATCACCGTGCCGGGCCTGATCAACCTCGACTTCGCCGACGTCCGGACGATCATGAAGGACGCCGGCTCGGCCCTGATGGGCATCGGCCGCGCCTCCGGCGAGAACCGGGCCGTCGAGGCGGCCCGGCAGGCCATCGCCAGCCCGCTCCTCGAGGTCAACATCACCGGCGCCCAGGGCATCCTCTTCAACATCACCGGCTCGTCGAACCTCAGCCTGTACGAGGTGACCGAGGCCGCCGAGGAGATCCGGGCCGCGGCCGACCCGGAGGCGAACATCATCTTCGGCACGAGCTTCAACGAGCGGCTCGGCGACGAGGTCATGATCACCGTCATCGCCACCGGCTTCGACGGCGAGCCGCAAGCGCGACGCGTCCGCCCGGCGCGGCCGCCGGCGCCACGGCGACACGTCCGGCGTCGATCCGGGCCGCCGCGCGAGCGCGACTTCCTCGAGGAGCTCGAGCGCCAGCGGTCGAGCCGCGGCCGAGGCGGCGTCGGTCGACGGCCGGCCGACAGCGAGCGACCGTCGAGGCCGGCGGCCGTCCGGGTCGACGGGCAGCCGGACCGTCGGCGAGCCCGTCGCCGGCCCAGCCGCGGCGAGCCACCGACGACGCCGGACGACCTGGAGATCCCGAGCTTCCTCCGCCGCAAGTAGGCCGCGCGCCGGTGACGTGCCGGCAGCCGACCCGATCCGCCAGCCGACCCGACCGACCCGGTCGAGGTCGCTGCGTTCGCGGGCGCCCGGGCGCGCGTCCTCGAGCGGATCGCGGCGGCCTGCGCGCGCGCCGGCCGCGACCCGGCCGACGGTCACGCCTCGTCGCCGTCTCCAAGACCGTGCCCGGCCGAGCGGGTCCGGGCGGCCGTCGCGGCCGGGCTCGACGATCCTCGGCGAGAACCGGGTCCAGGAGGCCGAGGCGAAGGCGCCGCGGCTGCCCGGGCGCCACGTGGCACCTCGATCGGGCCGCTCCAGTCGAACAAGGCCCGCCGGGCGATCGAGGTCTTCGACGTGATCGAGTCGGTCGATTCGGTCGACCTGGCCCGGCGGCTCGACCGGCTCGGCCGGCGAGGTCCGGGCCGGAGGGCCGGCGCGCCGCGGCGCTGCCCGGTCCTCCTCCAGGTCAACGTCGACGGCGATCCGGCGAAGGCCGGGTTCGCGCCGGCCGCGCTGGCCGCGGCGCTGGCCGAGCTGCTCGCCCTCGAGCGCGCTCGAGCTCGGCGGCCTGATGACGATCGGCCGGCTGGTCGACCGACCCGGAGGAGGCGCGCCCGACGTTCGCGGCCCTGCGCGAGCTGTCGGAGCGGCTGCCGGCCGTCGGACCCGGCGCTCGGGCCGGAGCTGTCGATGGGCATGAGCGACGACTTCGAGGTCGCGGTCGAGGAGGGCGCCACGATCGTCCGGGTCGGCCGGGCGCTCTTCGGCGAGCGACCGCATCAGCGAGCCCCACGGGGACGAGGCCGCCGCCTGATCCTTGCCCGGCCGAGGGGCGCCGGGCTATCATCGCCAGGCTCCGGGCGCGACGCCCGGGGCCCTCGGGCGATTGGCTCAGTCGGTTAGAGCACGCGGTTCACATCCGCGAGGTCACTGGTTCGAATCCAGTATCGCCCACCACTCCCCGGCCCGGACGCTCGAGCCAAGCCGGACCCAGGCAGGCCTGGGCGAGTGCCGTCGGCAGGTGCGAACAGATCGAGGGAAATCCGGGCCTCGATCCCGCCGAGCGCTTCGGAATTGGGCCAATCGTTCGCTGGCGGCAGACAAACCGACCAGACGACGGTCCGGGCAGTCGTCGCGGTGGCCCGGTGACGGCCGCTTGTTCGCCTGCAGCGACCCGGTCGGGATGGACGCAGCGACCCGGTCGAGATGTCAGTCGGCCGTGGCCAGGCGACGCAGCACTGCCGGGAGGATCCCCCCGTTGCGGTAGTAGTCGAGCTCGATCTGGCCGTCGAGCCGGCAGCGGACCGTGAATCGTCGCTCCGCCCGCCGTCGGCGGGTCGGCCCGGGCGACGACCGTCAGGGTCCCGCGGCGGCCGGGCCGTCGGCGATGCCCTCGATCGAGTAGCTCTCCCGGCCGGTCAGGCCGAGCGACGGCGACGCTCTCGCCCGGCTCGAACTGGAGGGGCAGGACGCCCATCCCGACCAGGTTGGAGCGGTGGATCCGCTCGAAGCTCTCGGCGATCACGGCCCGCACCCCGAGCAGGGCCGTGCCCTTGGCCGCCCAGTCGCGCGACGAGCCCGAGCCGTACTCCTTGCCGGCCAGGATGACCAGCGGGACGCCCTCCGCGGCATACCGCTTCGGCGGCGTCGTAGATGAACGACTCGTCGCCCGTCGGGCAGGTGGAGCGTATACGGGCCCTCCCGACCCTCGACCAGGCCGTTGCGCAGCCGGATGTTGGCGAACGTGCCCCGGATCATCACCTCGTGCTGGCCGCGCCGCGCACCGTAGCTGTTGAAGTCGAGCGGCGCCACGCCGTGCTCCTGGAGCCAGCGTACCGGCCGGCGACGCGGCCGCGATCGAGCCCGCCGGGCGAGATGTGGTCGGTCGTGACCGAGTCGCCCAGGACGGCCAGCACGCGGCCGCCGTCCATGTCGGTCAGCGGCCCCGGCTCGAGGGTCAGGCCATCGAGGAAGGGCGGCCGGGCGACGTAGGTCGAGGCCGGATCCCAGGCGTACCGGTCGCCGGCCGGGATCGGCAGCGCCCGCCAGCGGTCGTCGCCGTCGAAGACGCTGGCATAGGTCCGCTGGAACAGCTCGGGCGAGATCGAAGCGCGCGATGACCGAGCGGATCTCGTCCGGCTCCGGCCAGACGTCGGCCAGCATGACCGGCCGGCCGTCCGAGCCGGTGCCCGAGCGGCTCGGTGGTCAGGTCGATGTCGACCCGCCCGGCCAGGGCGAAGGCGACGACGAGCGGCGGCGAGGCCAGGTAGCTCGCCCGGGCCAGCGGATGGATCCGGCCCTCGAAGTTGCGGTTGCCCGAGAGCACGGCCGCGACGACCAGGTCGTTCTCCTCGATCGCCGCCGCGATCGGCGCGTCGAGCGGGCCGGAGTTGCCGATGCAGGTCGTGCAGCCGTAGCCGGCCAGGGCGAAGCCGAGCGTCTCCAGCGGAGCCATCAGGCCGGCCGTCTCGAGATAGTCGGTGACCGCCCTCGAGCCCGGGCGCGAGCGAGGTCTTGACCATGGGCGAGACCCGAGGCCGCGGGCCACGGCGTTCTGCGCCAGCAGGCCCGCGCCGACCATCACCGTCGGGTTCGAGGTGTTCGTGCAGGAGGTGATCGCGGCGATCGCGACCGAGCCGCGTCCGGATCGACGCACCCGCTGGCCGTCGAGCCTCGACGCATCGATCGCGACGCTCGTCGGCGCCATCGGCCCGGCGCCGCCCTCGGCGTCCATCCGCGTCGGCGACTCCGGCTCGACGGTCGGCGCGGCCGCGCCGGGAAGGCGGCCCGGAAGTTCGCCGGCAGGCCGGCCAGGGGGACGCGATCCTGGGGCCGCCGCGGTCCGGCGACCGCGGCTCGACGGTCGCGAGGTCGAGCTCGAGCGGTCGTCGAAGTCGGGGCCGGGCCGGGCTCGCGCCACAGGCCCTGGGCCCGGGCGTAGCGCTCGACGAGGTCGACGGCTCGGCCGGCGCGGCCGGTCAGGCGCAGGTAGGACAGCGTCTCGTCATCGATCGGGAAGAGGGTCGCGGTCGCCCCGAACTCGGGGCTCATGTTGCTGATCGTCGCCCGGTCGGCCAGGGCCAGCGAGGCCAGGCCGTCGCCGGTGAACTCGACGAACGCGCCGACGACGCCGAAGCGGCGGAGCATCTCGGTCACGACCAGCACGAGGTCGGTCGCGGTCGAGCCGCTGGGGCAGCTCGCCGTGGAGCCGGACGCCCACGATCCGGGGCATCGGCTGGTAGAGGGGCTGGCCAAGGAGGACCGCCTCGGCCTCGATCCCGCCGACGCCGTAGCCCAGGACGCCCAGGCCATTGACCATCGTCGTGTGGGAGTCGGTCCCGACGAGCGTGTCGGGGAAGGCGACCAATCCGTCCGCGTCGGGCCGGCTGGCGACCACGCTGGCGAGGAACTCGAGGTTGACCTGGTGGACGATGCCCGTCCCGGGCGGCACGACCCGCAGGCCGCCGAACGCCGTCTGGGCCCAGCGCAGGAGCTGGTAGCGCTCGCCGTTGCGCTCGTACTCGCGCTCGACGTTGAAGGCGAACGCCGCCGGCGTCCCGAACTGGTCGACCTGGACCGAGTGGTCGATCACCAGGTCGGCCGGCACGAGCGGGTTGACCCGGGCCGGATCGCCGCCGATGTCGGCCATCGCGTCGCGCATGCACCGCCAGGTCGACGATCGCGGGCACGCCGGTGAAGTCCTGCAGGAGGACCCGCGACGGGCATGAACGGGATCTCGACCTCGGCCGCGGCGCCCGGCCGCCAGGCCGCCAGGGTCCGCACGTCGGCCTCGGTCACGATTCCCGGCCGGCCTGCCGGAGGACGTTCTCGAGCAGGATCTTGAGGGTCATCGGGGCGCGCTCGAGCGGGGTGGCGAGACCGTCGCCGAGGGACTCGAGGGCGGCCAGCCGGTAGAACTCCGGCAGGCCCGGTCCGAGGCTGGATCGGGCGGCGAACGGATCCTCGATCGACACGGGTGACGCCTCGCTGGTCTCGCTAGACTCGTTTGATGGAAGCGTACCGCCGACGATGAAGGTCTGGAGGGACCCGCCCGGACCGGCCGAATCGGAGTCGTCCGAAGCCCGCCTCGAGGCGGTCGCGGCCGAGGCCGGCCTCGAGCTCGATCCCGGCCGGGCTCGCGGCCACGAGCATGATGACGGCCAGGCCCATGACCACGTTCATCCCCACCGCCACGCCGAGCCGGGACAGCCGCCCCTGATCGGGATCGTCGGGCTGGGCGCGGTCGGCAGCGCCCTGGGCCTGGCCCTGACCCGGGCCGGCTGGCCGATCAGCGCCGTCGCCAGCCGGGACCCGGACCGGCGGGCGGCCTTCAGCCGGCTCGTCGGCGGGACCCGGGGATTCGCCGACGCGACGGCGATCCTGGACGAGGTCGAGCTGATCATCCTGGCCGTGCCCGACGACGCCCTGGCCCCGCTGGCGGGCAGTCTCAGGATGTACGGCGGGCAGGCGATGGTCCACACCAGCGGCGCGCTCGGGGCCGAGGTCCTCCGGCCGGCCATGGCCGCCGGAACCCAGATCGGTTCGTTTCATCCGCTCGTCGCCTTCGCCGACACCGAGCGGGCGGTGGCCGCGCTCCACGGGGCGACGGTGGCGGTCGAGGGCGACGACCAGCTGCTCGACCTGCTGGCCGAGATGGCCGAGGTGATCGGGGCCCATCCGGTCCGGCTCGCGCCCGGCTCGAAGCCGGCATACCACGCCGCTGCCGTGCTGGCGGCGGGCGGCTTCGACGCCCTCCTCGATGCGATCGCCGAGCTGGGCCGGGTGGCCGGGCTCGATGAGGCCGGCTCGCTCGCGATCTACGGGCCGCTGGTCGAGCAGACCCTGGGCAATGCCCGGGCGCTGGGCATCGGGGCGGCCCTGACCGGACCGATCGTGCGCGGTGACGTGGGCACCCTGCGCAGCCACCTCGACAGCCTGCGTCGCCATGCGCCCGGCGTGCTCGACCTGTACCGGGCCGCTGCCGAGCGTGAAATCGTGCTTGCCGAGGCCCGTGGCGCGCTGACACCGGACGCTGCCACGGACCTGCGCAATGCTCTTGCATTGCCGTCCTGAGCGGGTAGGATTGCCGGATGCAGCACAGCATCGCCGCAAAGTACGCGGCTCGTCCCGCAGCGCGCTTCGTCCGCCTTTCGCCGCGGGCGCGGGAGCGCCGGCTGGGACTCCGGACGACGTCCTTCCAGGCCGCCTCGTCGCACCAGACGACGCTCCGCCGGACCGACCTCAGTCCGTACGTGCAGCTTCGCTCGCGCTGGCGCTCGATCCAGCCGGCCCGGACCCACGCCGGCCTGAGGAACGGCCGAAATCAAGCCTGGCGTCAGCTTCCGCTGGATGCGTCTCGGACAACCGGTCCGCCACGACCGGCAGGGCGCCGCGTCGGCGCCGTGGCTCGCCTGAGGGACGGCAGGGCAACTTCCGCCGGCGGGATCGTCATCCGGCGCGAGGCGGGGATCCCCCAGTTCGTGGCCGGCCGGCGACGACGAGAGGGCGCCGGCTTCACCTGGACCCTGCCCAAGGGCACCCCGAATCCCGGTGAGACGACGGAGCAGACGGCCCTCCGCGAGGTGAACGAGGAGACCGGCCTCGAGGTCCGGATCACCGGCCCGCTCGATTCGATCTCGTACCAGTTCGTCCAGAAGGGCGTCCGGATCCACAAGACGGTCCACTACTTCCTGATGGAGCCGACCGGGGGAGATCTGGCCCGCCACGACCATGAGTTCGACGCGGTCCGCTGGGTCAACCTGTCCGATGCCGGCGGCCTGCTGACGTTCGAGACGGAGCGGGCCCTGGTGGAACGGGCCGCGGTCCTCGTCGCCGATCAGGACCCGCCATGACCGCGGTCCAGCCCGACCCGGCCGACTCCGAGGCCGAGGTCCACGCCACGCCGCTGATCGGGCGGCACCAGGCGGCCGGGGCGAAGCTGACCACGTTCGGCGGCTGGCAGATGCCGCTCCAATACGCCGGCATCCTCGAGGAGCACCGGGCCGTCCGCGAGCGGGCCGGCCTGTTCGATCTGTCCCACATGGGCGAGCTGTTCGTCGAGGGGCCCGAGGCGGCCGAGGCGCTGTCCGCGGCCGTCATCTCGGAGCCGTCCCGCCTCGCGGTCGGCCGGGCCCACTACTCGATGATCTGCGCCGCGAACGGCGGGATCCTCGATGACCTGATCATCTACCGCCTGGCCGAGGAGCGGTTCCTGGTCGTGGCCAACGCCGGCAACGCTCCCTTGGTCAGCGACCTGCTCGCCCAGCGGATCGACGCGCTTCCGGGCGATCCTCGACGACCGCTCCCTGGCGACCGCCCTGTGCGCGATCCAGGGTCCCCGCTCGGTCGAGGTCCTGGCCCCGCTGACGGACGCTGGACCTCGGCTCGATCCGCTACTACGCGATCGCCGAGGGCGCCGTCGCCGGCATCCCGGCCCTCGTTGCCCGGACGGGCTACACCGGCGAGGACGGGTTCGAGGTCTTCGTCGACACGGCCCGGGCCGGCGAGCTGTGGGATGCCCTGTGGCAGGCGGGCCAGCCATTCGGCCTGGCCCCGATCGGGCTGGGTGCCCGGGACACCCTCCGCCTGGAGGCCGGCATGCCGCTCTACGGCAACGAGCTGGATCCGACCGTCAACCCCTACGAAGCCGGCCTCGGCCGAGTCGTCCGGCTGGACCAGCCGGACGGCTTCGTCGGCCGGGACGCCCTGGCCCGGATCGCCGAGGTCGGCCCGGCCCGCAGGCTCGTCGGGTTGACGATGACCGGCCGGGGGATCGCCCGTCACGGCTACCCGGTCCACGCCGGCGAGCGGCTGACGGGGACGGTCACGAGCGGCACCCTCTCGCCGTCTCTCGGCCGGGCGATCGCAATGGCCTATGTCGCTCCGGGCGATGCGGAACCGGGTACGATCCTCGACGTCGAGATCCGCGCCGGGCGGGTCGCCGCCGAGGTCGTCCCTCTACCGTTCTACCGCCGTCCGCGCTGAGGCTCCCCCGAGCCGGCGCCCAGGCAGTCGCCGCTCGATCGAGGAGGTTCGCGCTCGATGGTTCCCGAGGACCTGCGCTACACGGCCGACCATGAGTGGGTTCGCCTCTCGGGCGAGACCGCGACGGTCGGCATCACGGCCTTCGCGGCGGAGCAGCTGGGCGACATCGTCTTCGTCGAGCTGCCCCCGATCGGGACGCCCTGACGGCCCAGGCGACGTTCGGGGTGGTCGAGTCGGTCAAGGCCGTAAGTGACCTGTTCGCCCCGCTGAGCGGCGCCGTGACCGAAGCCAACGAAGCCCTGGCCGGCCAGCCCGAGCTGGTCAACACCGACCCGTACGGGGCCGGCTGGATGCTTCGCCTGACCGTCTCCGATCCCGCCGAGCTCGATCGCCTGCTGGCGCCCGCGGCCTACGACCAGCTGACCGCCGAGGCCTGACCGAGCGATGCCCTACGGGCCCCATACCACGGCCGATCGCGAGCGGATGCTCGAGGTCATCGGGATCGACTCGGTCGACGAGCTCTTCGCCGACATCCCGGCCGCCCTCCGGGCGAACGGCCTTGACCTCCCGAACGGCCAGCCGGAGCTGGAGCTGGCCGCCCGCCTCGAGGGCCTGGCTGGCCGGAACCGGACGAACCTGGTCAGCTTCCTGGGAGCCGGAGCGTACCGCCACTATCAACCCGCGGCGGTCGACCAGATCCTGCTCCGGGGTGAGTGGTACACGGCCTACACCCCGTACCAGCCCGAGGTCAGCCAGGGCACCCTCCAGAGCATCTACGAGTACCAGTCGCTCCTGGCCGAGCTGATCGGGCTCGACGTCGTGTCCGCCTCTCACTACGACGGCGCGGCGGCCACCGCCGAGGCGGCCCTGATGACCTGCCGGGCGACCGGTCGGCACCGGATCCTCGTCAGCCGGGCCGTTCATCGGCACTACCGCGAGACCCTGGCCACCTACCTTTCGGGGGGCGACCTCGAGCTGGACGAGATCCCGACGGTCGCCGCCGGCGAGTCGGCCGGCACGACCGACCTGGCCGCCCTCGAGCGGCTCCTGGCCGAGCCGGACCGGCCGGTGGCCGGGGTGATCGCCGGTCAGCCAAATTTCTTCGGCCTGCTCGAGCCGATGTCCGACATCGGCCGGCTGGCCCATGCCGCGGGTGCCCTCTTCGTGGCCGTGGTCGAGCCGGTCTCGCTGGCGGTTCTCGCCCCACCCGGCGAGTACGGCGCCGACATCGCGGCGGGGGAGGGCCAGGCCCTGGGCATCCCGGCCCAGTACGGTGGGCCGTACCTCGGCATCCTGGCGGCGACCGAGGCCCTCGTCCGCCAGATCCCCGGACGCCTCGTCGGGATGACCACCGACCTCGACGGCAACCGGGCCTTCGTGATGACCCTGCGGGCGCGCGAGCAGGACATCCGGCGGGAGCGCGCCGCCAGCAACATCTGCACGAACCAGGCCCTCCTCGCCCTGGCGGCCAGCGTCTACCTGGCCTGCCTCGGACCGCACGGCCTGCGCGACGTGGCGGCCCTGGGGGCGGCCCGGGCGGCCGAGCTCGAGGCGGCCCTCGTCGGGGTCGGGGCAGGCCGGCTTCACCCCGGCGCCACCTACCTGAACGAGTTCGTCCTGCGGGTGCCCGATGCGCGCTCGGTCCATCGCCGGCTGCTCGAGCGCGGCGTCCTGGCCGGGCTCGTCCTGGCCGACATGGAGCCCGACGATCCGAGCCTGGTCGACGGGCTCCTCGTCTGCACGACCGAGGTCACCACGACCGAGGACATCGCTCGCTTCGCCGATGCCCTTGGGACCGAGCTGCGGGGATCGCAATGGGCGTGACCGGCCCGCGCCTCCAGGCGACCCTCTTCGAGAAGTCCCGGCCGGGTCGGGGCGGCGGCAAGATTCCCCACCCGCCCAAGGGGGCCCTCGACCGGCTGCCGCCGGCCGCCCGGCGCCAGGCGCCGCCGGCCCTGCCCGAGCTGAACGAGCCCGAGGTGGTCCGCCATTACGTCAACCTGAGCCAGCTCAACTTCGCGATCGACACCGGCTTCTACCCGCTCGGCTCGTGCACGATGAAGTTCAATCCCAAGCTGAACGAGTGGGCAGCCCGCCTGCCCGGCTTCGGCAGCCTCCACCCGCTCGCCCCGGACGAGACGGCCCAGGGCACGCTCCAGCTCCTCTGGGAGCTGGAGCAGATCCTGGCCGAGATCAGCGGGATGGCGGCCGTGACCCTCCAGCCGGCGGCCGGCGCCCAGGGCGAGCTGACCGGGATCCTGATGATCCGGGCCTTTCACCGGAGCCGGGGCGACCACGAGCGGACCGAGGTCCTGGTGCCCGACTCGAGCCACGGCACGAACCCGGCCACGGCCTCGATGGCCGGGTTCCGGACGATCACGATCCCCTCGGCCGCCGACGGCGGGGTCGACCTCGAGGCGTTCCGGGCGGCCCTTGGTCCGCACACGGCCGCGGTGATGATCACCAACCCTTCGACCCTCGGCCTGTTCGAGGCCCGGATCGGGGAGCTCCTCGAAGCGGTCCACGCGGCGGGAGCTCTGGCCTACATGGACGGGGCCAACTTGAACGCGATCCTGGGCCGGTTCAAGCCGGGCCGGGCCGGCTTCGACGTGATGCACATCAACACCCACAAGACGTTCAGCACACCCCACGGCGGAGGCGGCCCCGGGGCCGGCCCGGTCGGCGTCGGGCCGAAGCTCGTGCCGTTCCTGCCCGCCCCGCGGGTCCTCCGCGAGGACGACGGCAGCTTCCGGCTCGAGCGGCCCGGGGAGCGTCCGGCGAGCATTGGCCGGATGCGCAGCTTCGTGGGCAACACGGGCGTCCTCGTCCGGGCCTATGCCTACCTCCGGGCCCACGGCAGCGACGGACTCCAGGAGGTCAGCGACGACGCGGTCCTGGCCGCGAACTACCTGAAGGCCCGTCTCGGGACGACGTTCGACCTGCCCTACCAGCGTCATTGCAAGCATGAGTTCGTCGCCTCGGCCGCCAGCCTCAAGCGGGCGACCGGCGTGCGGACCCTGGACATCGCCAAGCGGCTCATCGACTACGGCTTCCATCCGCCCACGATCTACTTCCCGTTGATCGTGGAGGAGGGGATGCTGATCGAGCCGACCGAGACGGAATCGGTCGAAACCCTGGACGCCTTTGCCGAGGCCCTGGCCCGGATCGCGGCCGAAGCCGTCAGCTCGCCTGAGCTCGTCCGCGAGGCGCCCCACAGCGCCCCGGTCCGGCGCCTCGATGAGGCGACCGCGGCTCGCCAGCCGAACCTCCGCTGGCGGGCGATGACCGGCGCCGAGACGCCCTGCCCGGACTGACCTGAGCCTGTCCATCGCGGCCGGGCCAGATCATTTGACACGAGCCTGTAGCCCGCCCATATTACCGGCGGCGTCGTTGTTGGCGATGCGCTGATCGGGATGCGGTCCCGGGTCCGCAGGCATGCATGCAGCTGTCCGGATTCCGCCGCTGATCCGGCCGGCGTCAGCCGCCAAGTCCTGATGACCCTTGGCCGTGTGCCATTTGGAGGAGAATTGATGCGGAAACCTCTAGGCGGGCTGATCGCAACCGCCGCAATCCTGTTTGCAGCGTGCAGCGGAACGGCAACGGCCGTGCCCGCCACGACTGCGCCGAGCACCGCGCCGGCCTCGACCGCGCCGGCCTCGACCGCGCCGGCCTCGACGGCGCCGAGCGCGTCCGCCCAGTCGGACCTCGACAAGGCGCTCTTCAACTCGACCTTCAAGCCGACGACCGGCGCGAAGACGGGCGGGACCCTGGTCATGGGCGAGTGGCAGCCGCCTGACAACCTGAATCCGTTCTACACGACCGCGTTCACCACGGTCGAGGCGATCTCGCCGGCCCTTCGCTCGCCCCTGGGGATCACCCAGGACGGCAAGTACTTCCCCGACCTGGCCGCCTCGATCCCGACGGTCGAGAACGGCGGGGTCGTGATCACGGGCAACACCTTTACCGTGGCCATGACCCTTCGGCCGGGCCTCGAGTGGTCGGACGGCACGCCGCTGACCATGGCCGACTGGAAGGCCACCTGGCAGTTCGCCAATGATCCCGCCCAGTCCGGCTGCACGAACTGCAGCGGCTTCCAGGAAGTCAGCAGCGTCGACGTCTCGTCCGACGGCCTGTCCGGGACGCTCCACTTCAAGGAGCTCTATCCGGGCTGGCTGAACCTGCTTTCGACCAACTTCCTGCAGGCCAAGTGGCTGAGCACGATCAAGGTCGCCGACGCGGCCAAGTCGATGCCGATCAGCTCGGCGATCTCGAGCGTCCCGTTCAACGGCCCGTTCATGATCACCAACGCCTCGAAGACCGAGATTGACTACGCGCCGAACCCGAACTGGAAGGGCGGCGTCGACCTGGCCTTCGGTGGCACGGCCCACCCGGCCTACCTGGCCGGCCTGAAGTTCGACCTGTTCGACAGCAAGGACGGCGAGATTGCCGCCTTCAAGAGCGGTGCCGTCGACCTGGCCTTCGACCTGACCCAGGCCGACTACGCCACGATCCAGGGGACCGACCCGACGGTCGGCAAGGCTGAGCTCCAGCCGGCCTGGCAGTACGAGCACTTCGACCTGAACAACGACCCCAACAAGACCCGCGGCAACGGCCTGTGGATGCCGGATGTCCGCAAGGCCCTGGCCATGGCCGTCAACAAGACGGACCTGATCGCGGCGGTCTTCCCCGGCGCGAACGTCCCGCCGGCCTGCTCGCCGACCCCTCCGGGCCTGTGGTACGCCAAGACCGAGACCTGCCCGGCCTTCGACGTCGCTGGCGCCAACGCGCTGCTCGACCCGATCATGCCGGTTGGCTCAGATGGCAACCGTGCCCTCAACGGCAAGGACGTCAACCTGCAGCTGTGCACCTCCGCCGGTAACCCCACCCGCCTGACCGAGCTGCAGAAGATGCAGTCCTACCTCCAGGCGATCCACATCAAGAGCACCCTGACGACGGTCGACGCCGGTTCCATCCTGTTCGCGGGCTGGGCCGACACGAAGGCCGACACCCAGTGCTCGATCTACCGGGGCACCTACGACATCGCGGACTTCGCGTATGTCCTGACCGGCAGCCCGTACAACGACTACTACTACGCCTACGACTCCACCCAGTTCCCCGAGCTCGGCGATCACTCCGGCTCGAATGACACCCGCTTCAGCGATGCGGGCATGGACGCTGCCCTGGCCGGGCTCAAGAGTGACGTCGACCTCGCTGCTCAGCAGAAGGACGCCGGCGCCGTTCAGGACGCCTATGTCAACGGCATCCCCGAGATCCCCCTCTACTACCGGGCTGAGACGACGGGCATCGGCGCCAACGCCGGTGGCTGGCCGGGCTACAACGTGAGCTCTGCTGGTCCGACCTGGGAAGTCGAGGACTGGTTCTCGAACAACCCGCAGTAATCTGGGCGCAGGTACCCTGCGTACCTGAGTTCATCGATCCGAGCGAGCGGCGGGGCCGGCCATCGGTCCCGCCGCTCCTAGCCACCTACCGTTTCAACGAGGCGGTTAACCGAATGCGGATCCGGCGGCGGGACCCACGGTCCCGGCGAGGCTTCTCCGGGCTTGCGGCATGACCAAGTTCATCATTCGCCGCGTCATCCAGGCTCTCCCCGTCATCTGGCTGATCACGGTCGTCAGCTTCCTGCTGATGCAGCAGGCGCCCGGCGGCCCGCAGGCCGCGTTCAACCAGAACCCTCACATCACCCCGGCCCAGGTCGACGCCTGGCTTGCCCGCTGGTGCCTCGTCCGGGACGCGGGTATCGTCGATACGATCAAGGAGTACCTGGGCTGGCTGGGCGTGATCAACTGCTCCACCGGCACCTTCAGCTTCATCTCCGCCCAGGGCTGGCCGAACTTCCTGCCGACGTTCCTCGGGGGCGGCACGAACGGCGTGATCCACGGTGACTTCGGCTACTCGATCTCCTCGGGCCAGCCGGTCCTCGACCTGATCACCCAGCGGATCCCGGCCACGTTCATCCTGATGGGCACCGCCTGGATCCTGTGGGTTGCGATCGCGACCTTCATCGGCGTCCTGGCCGCGGTCAAGCGCTACAGCGCGACCGACCAGACGATCACGATCTTCAGCTACATCTTCTATTCCCTGCCGACCTTCTGGCTCGGACTGATCCTGATCTTCATCTTCGCCGTCGAGCTGCGCTGGTTCCCGGCCCAGGGCATCGTCAATGTCCGGAGCTCACCTGCGCCGTTTGCGACCGATGCCTACTGGAAGGCCTTCGCGGCCAATCCGTGGCCCCAGATCTACGACATCGGGACCCACCTGATCCTGCCGGTCGTGACCCTGATCGCAGTCAGCGTCGCCGGCGATAGCCGGTTCGTCCGGTCGGCCATGCTCGAATCGCTCAGCCAGGATTACGTCCGGACGGCCCGGGCCAAGGGCCTGCCGGGCCGGACCGTGATCTATCGCCACGCCTTCCGGAACGCGCTCCTGCCGATCGTGACGAACATCGCCCTCGAGATCGCCTTCCTCTTCGGCGGGGCGATTGCGACCGAGACCGTCTTCAGCTGGCCGGGCATGGGCCTGCTGTTCTACGACGGGGTCAACCAGCGCGACTACTTCCTGCTGATGGGCCTCCTGCTGATCGGCTCGCTGTTCATCGTCTTCATGAACCTGGTCGCCGACGTGCTGTACGTCATGGTCGATCCCCGGATCAAGTACGACTGAGGCACCCGGATGACCCTGCCTGACATGCAAAGCCCGCTGACCCTCCAGTACGGCGGGCCGGCCGGCGGCGCGCCGGCCGAGGAAGAGGATGTCGAGGTTGCCCTCGAATTGCTGACCCAATGGCAGCTGGCCTGGCGCCGGTTCAAGCTCCATCGCCTGGCGGCGATCGGTCTGTGCATCTTCGGGTTCATGGTCCTGGTCGCGATCTTCGGTCCGATCGTCGCCCCGTACGATCCGCTGCTCATTCCGAACGCTACCCACCCGGGCGGCGATCCGCCCTCGCTCCAGCACCTCTTCGGGACAGACAACGTCGGCCGGGACGTCCTCGACATGGTCGTCAACGGGGCCCGGATCTCGGTCACGATCGGGGTCACCTCGATGATCATCGCGGGCTTTGTCGGGGTCCTCGTTGGGGCCGTGGCCGGCTACGTCGGGGGCGTGACCGACAACGTCCTGATGCGGATCGTCGACGTGTTCTTCGCGATCCCGTTCCTGTTCGTGATCCTCGTCGCCGCCCGCTTCTTCGGAGCCGGCCAGCTGAGCTCGCTGATCCTGATCTTCGGCTTGTTATCGTGGCCGCTGATCGCCCGGCTCGTCCGGGCGATGTTCCTGACCCTGCGCGAGGCCGACTTCGTCGAGGCGGCCCGGGCGGTCGGGGTGAGCGACATCCGGATCACCTTCCGCCACATCCTGCCCAGCGCGCTCGGCCCGGTCATCGTGGCGATGACCCTGATCATGGCCTCGAACATCGTCCTCGAGGCGTTCGTGAGCTACCTCGGCTTCGGGCTGAGCGAGGACCAGACGAGCTGGGGCAATGCCCTGTCGAACGCCCAGACCGTCCTCAGCCAGGGCAACTGGTGGTGGGCCTTCTTTCCGGGTATGGCGATCGCCCTGACCGTGCTGGCGATCAACTTCATCGGGGACGGCCTGCGCGACGCGCTCGATCCACGGTCCAGGCTGTGATCGACGCACTGGCCGACCGGAGCGGCCCACCGCCGGACGACGTCCTGCTCGAAGTCCGCGGTCTCAGAACCCATTTCAAGGTGCTCGACGGGACGGTCCCGGCGGTCGACGGCGTCGACTTCAGCATCAAGCGCGGCGAGACCCTCGGCCTGGTCGGCGAATCGGGCAGCGGCAAGAGCGTGACCTCGCTCTCGATCATGCGTCTGATCGAGCCGCCCGGCGAGATCATCGGGGGCGAGATCTGGTTCGAGGGCCGGGACCTCCTGAAGCTGTCCAATTCGGACATGGAGGACATCCGGGGCGACGACATCACGATGATCTTCCAGGAGCCGATGACCTCGCTCAACCCGGTCTTCACCGTGGGCGAGCAGATCGCCGAGTCCGTCCGGCTGCACCGCCACGCCTCGAAGAAGGATGCCTGGGACCGGGCCATCGAGATGCTCCGGCTCGTCGGAATTCCCTCGCCTGAGCGGCGGGTCAAGCAGTATCCCCACGAGATGTCCGGCGGCATGCGCCAGCGCGTCGTGATCGCCATGGCCCTCGCCTGCGACCCGAAGCTGATCGTGGCGGACGAGCCGACGACGGCCCTCGACGTGACGATCCAGGCCCAGATCCTCGAGCTGATCCAGCGGATCCAGTCCGAGAGCGGGGCGGCCCTCCTCTTGATCACCCACGACCTGGCCGTGGTCGCCGAAACGGTCCAGCGGGTCGCCGTGATGTACGCCGGCAAGATCGTCGAGTCGGGTTCGGTCGAGGAGACCCTCCTCACCCCGAAGCATCCCTACACGGAAGGGCTGCTGACCTCGATCCCCTCGCGGGTGATCCGGGGCCAGCGCCTGAACGTGATCAAGGGCACCGTGCCGAACCCGTTCCGGCTGCCCAAGGGCTGCCGGTTCGAGCCGCGCTGCCCATATTCGTTTGAACCCTGCAAGCCGTTCGAGCCGCCGCTCTATGCCGTGAGCGCCGATCGGCGAGCCCGATGCTGGCTGCATGTCCCGGCCGAGCAGATCCCGGTCCTGGCCCCCGCCGCGACGGCCGCCGTGGCCGATCCCGGGGCCCGATCGGCGGCCGCTTCGCCGACCGGCCACCGACGCCGACCCGCGCGGGTCGCCCGATCCGGGCAGCGGCGACCCGGTCGGCCCGGACGCCGATCCCGGTTCGATCACCGCCGCCGGGGGTGTGGCATGACCGAGGTGGTCGAACCGGCCGCGTCGGCCGCCCCGCCGACCGCGCCGGCCGACCAGCCTGCCGCGGATCCGTCCATCGCTCACGCCAGCGGCGGCCGAGCCGCTCCTCAAGATCGAAGGCCTGCGCAAGTACTTCCCGATCTATGGCGGAATCCTGCGCCGCAAGGTCGGCGACGTCCGGGCGGTCGACGGGGTCAGCTTCGTGGTCAACCGGGGCGAGGTCGTCGGCCTGGTCGGTGAGTCCGGCTGCGGCAAGACGACCCTCGGGCGGACGACGCTCCTGCTCGAGCGACCGACCGATGGCACGGTCACCCTCGGCGGGGTCGACCTGACCAGCCTCGACAGCAAGCAGCTGCGCAAGATGCGGACGAAGATGCAGATCATCTTCCAGGATCCGTACGGCTCGCTGAATCCGCGGATGCCGGTCAGTGACATCATCGGTGAGGGCCTGCTGGCCCAGGGCGTCCGCAACTCGAAGGAGCGGATCAAGCGGGTCGAGGACGCCCTCGAGACGGTTGGCCTGCGGCGGGACTACACCCGGCGCTATCCCCACGAGTTCAGCGGCGGCCAGCGCCAGCGGATCGGCATCGCCCGGGCCCTCGTCCTGAATCCCGAGTTCATCGTCTGCGACGAGGCGGTCTCGGCCCTCGACGTGTCGATCCAGAGCCAGATCCTCAACCTGCTCCTCGATCTCCGCCGGGAGATGGGCCTGACCTACCTCTTCGTCGCCCACAACCTGTCGGTCGTCCAGTACGTCAGCGATCGGGTCGGGGTCATGTACCTCGGCCAGATGGCCGAGCTGGCCGGCGTCGACGAGATCTACACCCATCCCCGGCATCCCTACACGGTCGCCCTGCTGTCGGCGGTTCCCAGCCCGGATCCCCGGGTGCGCAAGCGCCGGATGGTCCTCGAGGGCGACGTCCCATCGCCGGCCAACCCGCCCAGCGGCTGCCGGTTCCACACCCGCTGCTGGCTGCGCAAGCGGCTCGACAACCCCGAGAACTGCGTGACCGAGGAGCCGGTGTTCCGGGAGATCGTGCCCGGCCACCAGGTCGCCTGCCATTACGCCGAGCAGGTCACGGACGCCATCGTGAGCGAGCTCGTGCCGGTCGCCGGGGCGGCTCCGACCGGCCTGGCTTCGAGCCTGGCCACCTCGTTCCGAGCCGGCCGTCGGGCCCTCCCGCCGGGGCTCCCGGCCAGCCGGCTCCGGTCAGCCCGCCGCCGGTCGCTCCCCAGCCCGGGCCGGACACCCCGGCCTCCGTCTGAGTATCATGCGCTGATCGAGTGGGCCACCGGCCGGCCGGCCGTGACAGGGTCGCCGCGATCTGGTTCGGACCCGATATCGATAGAGGAGGAGAGTCGTTCATGTTGCGCTTACGCACGGGCGCGCTGATCGCGGTAGCGGGGATCCTGTTCTCCGCCTGCAGCAGCGCCGCCACCGCGGCCCCGCCGACGCAGGCCGCCTCGGCCCCCACCACATCGACCGCGCCGGCTTCGACCGCCCCGAGCTCGGCCACGCCGTCGTCCGCGGGCACGCCCGTCGAGGGCGGCAATATGATCGTCGCCCTGCAGGGCGACATGGTCTACGCCGACCCGGCCCTGGTCAGTGACGGCA
Organism: uncultured Chloroflexia bacterium; assembly: GCA_963697135.1. Classification (GTDB taxonomy): domain Bacteria; phylum Chloroflexota; class Limnocylindria; order Limnocylindrales; family CSP1-4; genus Palsa-1033. Next base: position 147,115 of record CAVOMZ010000002.1, read on the forward strand.
ACTCGCTGTACGTCGCGACCCAGGTCGTCGAAGGCCTCGTGGGCCTCGCCCCGGGCACGGTCAGCACGATCGTCCCGGTCCTGGCCTCGGCCCTCCCGACGGTCAGCCCGGACGGCAAGAGCTACACGTTCACCCTGCGGACGGGCGTCACCTTCCACGACGGCACCCCGTTCAACGCGGCCGCCGTCAAGTTCAACTACGACCGCTGGAAGGCCTTCCCGAAGGGTGACCTCCAGGACAACGCCTACTACTACGGGGCCGTCTTCGGCGGCTTCGGCGCCGATTCGAACATCGTCTCGGTCGACGCGCCGAATGACACGACCGTGGTGATCAACCTGAAGAACCCGCAGTCGAACTTCCTGCTTGCCACCACCCTCCAGGTGTTCGGCATCCAGAGCCCGACCGCGCTCCAGAAGGGGAATGCCGACAGCACCCCGCTGGCGAACAACAACTACGCCCAGGGCAAGGGCCAGAGCATGGTCGGCACCGGGCCGTTCATGTTCAAGGAATGGGTCCCGGGCGACCACGTCACCGTGGTCAAGAACCCGAACTACTGGGACAAGGCGAACGCCGCCCACCTCGACCAGATCACGTTCAAGCCGTTCGCCGATACGACGGCCACCCTCCAGGCCCTCCAGTCGGGCGGGATCGATCTCGCCGAGGCGATCTCTCCGCTCGACGTCAAGACCGCCACGGGTGCCGGCCTGACGATCATCGACCGGGGTGACTCCTGCAACCTGGGCTACCTGGGCATGAACCAGGCCCTCCAGCCCAAGGGCGGCGGGGCCGCCACGCCCACGATCTTCGCCAACAAGGCCGTCCGGACGGCCGTCTTCCAGGCGCTCAATCGGTCGGCCTACGTGTCGACGATCTTCGGCGACCTGGGCAAGGTCGCGACCGGCTTCATGCCGCCGGCGACCCAGGGCTTCAAGGCCCAGACCTTCCCGACCTACGACGCGAACGCGGCCAAGGCCACCCTGGCCGGAGCCAACCTCACCGCCGACCAGCTGAAGATCGACCTGTACTACCCGTCGAACGTCAGCCGTCCGTACATGCCCGATCCATCGACCGAGGCCCAGGCGATCGCCCAGGACCTGACCGCGATCGGCTTCACGGTCTCGCTCAAGACGATTGACTGGCACTCGGGCTACTACGACACGGCCAATACCGGTCAGCTCGCCCTGTACCTCCTGGGCTGGACGTGCGACTGGGCCGGTGCCGACAACTTCCTCGTGACGGCGTTCTTCGGCTATAGCGGCGGCCAGCCGGCCAAGGCCTTCGGCTACAAGAACGACCAGATGAACACCCTGTTCAACCAGGCTCTCCAGGCGCCGACCGCCGATGCGGCCAACGCCCTGTGGGGCCAGGCCCAGGACTTGATCGGGGCCGACCTGCCGATGGTCCCGATCGTGAACTCGGTCCTCGCCGGGGCGTACACCTCGAAGGTGCACGGGTTCGTCGGCGCGGCCAACACGACCGAGCACTTCAACAGCGTCTGGCTCCAGCCGTAACAACCGGCTGAGTCAAGATCCAGCGGGCCGGCCGACGGGGCCGGCCCAGCCGTCGCCCGGTGGCGACTCGAGACTGATCAACCAGGCCCTCCGGGTTCCCACGAATCCGGAGGGCCTCAACACAGGAGGGAACCGCAAGCCCCGTGGCGAGGTTCATCGTCCGGCGCCTGATCGGGGCGATCCCCGTTCTGCTCGGCTTGTCGATCATCCTGTTCTTCTTCATCCGGCTCCTGCCGGGCGATCCGGCCGAGACGATCCTGGGCGAGCATGCGACGCCCGAGAGGATCGCCGAGATCCGGGCCACCCTCGGGCTCGACCAGCCGCTGATCGTCCAGTACCTGAAGTACATGCAGCACCTGCTCAGCGGCAACTTCGGCTCGAGCATCATCGACAACCGCTCGGTGGCCGACGTCTTCGCCCTGAAGTTCCCCTTGACCGTTGAGCTGACGATCGGAGCCCTGATCTTTGCCGTCGGCCTGGGCATTCCCCTGGGCCGGCTCGCCGCCCGTCACCCGAACGGCTGGCTCGACGGCCTGGTCACGGTCATCTCACTGTTCGGGGTCTCGATCCCGATCTTCGTCCTGGGCTACACCCTCGTCTACATCTTCGCCGTCCAGCTCCACTTGCTGCCCTCGTTCGGGCCAGCCGATCCCCGGCTCGACGTCCCCCCGGTGACGAACATCCCGATCGTCGATGCGATCCTGTCGGGCAACCCGGCGGCGGTCGTGGACGCGTTCGCCCACCTGATCCTGCCGGCGATCGCGCTCGGCTCGATTCCCCTGGCGATCGTGACCCGGATCACCCGGGCATCGGTCATCGACGTGAAGAACGAAGACTATGTCCGGACCGCTCGGGCCAAGGGCCTGACCTCCAAGCGAGTGGACGGCCGGCACATCATGCGCAACGCCTGGCTACCGGTGATCACCGTGATCGGGCTGCAGGTCGGCCTGCTCCTGGGCGGAGCGGTCCTGACCGAGACCGTGTTCAACTGGCAGGGGGTCGGCTCGTGGCTGGTCACCTCGATCCAGAACCACGACTATATCGTGGTGCAGTCGCTGATCATGATCTTCGCCGTCATCTTCCTCGTCGTGAACCTGCTCGTCGACGTCGGCTATGCCTTCGTCAACCCGCGGATCCGGTACTCCTGAGGTGACCACGGGCACGACCGTCGTCGTCCGGGCCGCTCCGCGGGCCAGCCGCGGCCTGTGGCGGGATGCCTTCCGCCGGCTGATGCGGAATGGGCCGGCGGTCCTCGGCCTGGTGTTCATCGTGATCTTCGTGGTCAGCGCGATCCTTGCCCCGCTCCTCGCCCCGTACGACCCGGGCCAGACGAACCTGGCCGCCAGCAAGCAGGGACCGAGCCTTCAGCACCTGATGGGAACGGACCTGCTCGGACGGGACCAGCTCAGCCGGATCCTCTACGGCGCCCGGCTCAGCCTGGTCGTGGGGGTCGTGGCCGTCGCCTTCGGCCTGGTCTTCGGGGTCCTGGTGGGGGCCACGGCGGGCGGCTTCGGGGGCAAGGTCGATACCGCCCTGATGCGAGTGACCGACGTCTTCCTGGCGATCCCCGGGATCCTCCTGGCGATCGGGATCGTGGCCGCCCTGGGCCACGGCGAGCCCCAGATCATGCTGGCCGTCGGGATCTCCTACGCCCCGATCTTCGCCCGGCTCCTGCGGGGCAGCCTGCTTCCCTGCGCGAATTGGACTTCGTCCTGGCCGCCCGGGCGACCGGCGCGAGCCCGTTCCGGATGCTCCTGCGGCACATGATGCCGAATGCCCTGACCCCCCTGATCGTGGCCGTCACCCTGGCCATGGCGACCGCGATCATCGACGTGGCCGGGCTGGGCTTCCTGGGCCTTGGGCCAGGCGACCCGCGGGTCCCCGAATGGGGCGAGATGCTGACCGATTCGGCCCGCTTCCTGCAGGACGCGCCGTACCTGATCTTCTTCCCGGGCGCGGCGATCGTGATCACGGCGATCGGCTTCAACCTGGTCGGCGATGGCCTCCGCGACGCCATCGACCCGCGGTTGAAGCGCTAGCCGATGCTCCTCTCCGTCCAGGGCCTGGTCGTCCGCTTCCGGACCCACGATGGCGCGGTCCATGCCGTCAACGACGTGTCGTTCGACCTGGACGAGGGCGAGACGCTCGGCCTGGTCGGCGAGTCCGGCTGTGGCAAGAGCGTCACGAACCTGGCGATGATGCGACTCCTGCCCCAGCCGGCCGGCCGGATCGAGGGCGGCCGGGTCCTGTTCGACGGGGTCGACCTGACCACCCTGCCCGAGGCCGACATGCGCGAGCTGCGGGGCAGCGAGATCGCGATGATCTTCCAGGATCCGATGAGCAGCCTGAACCCGGTCCTCCGGATCGAGGAACAGATGGTCGAGACGATCCGGGCCCACAAGCAGGTCAGCCCGGCGGACGCCCGGGCCCGGGCGATCGAGCTGCTGACGATGGTCGGGATCGCCGAGCCGGCCGCCCGCCTGCGCAACTACCCCCACCAGTTCAGCGGCGGGATGCGCCAGCGGGTGATGATCGCGATGGCCCTCGCCCTCGAGCCGAAGCTGCTCATCGCCGACGAGCCGACGACGGCCCTCGACGTGACGATCCAGGCCCAGATGCTCGAGCTCCTCCAGCGGCTCACCGCCGAACAGGGCACGGCCGTGATCCTGATCACCCACGACCTCGGGGTCGTCGCCGGGATGACCCGCCGGACCAACGTGATGTACGCCGGGTTCGTGGTCGAGGCCGCCACGACCGCCGACCTGTTCGCCTCGCCCCGCCACCCCTACACGGTCGGCCTGCTCCACTCGATCCCGCGGCTCGACACGCCGGCGGACGAGCCCCTGATCCCGATCGAGGGCAACCCGCCCGACCTGCGGGTCGCCCCGGTCGGCTGCGCCTTCGCCCCGCGCTGCGCCTGGCGCCTCGACCGATGCTGGACCGAGATTCCGCCGCTCAGCCCGCTGGAACCAGGGGCGACCGTCACCACGACCGGACCAGGGATGACCCACCGCCTGGCCTGCTGGAACCCGGTCACGGCCGAAGAGGTGGTCGCCGGCGCGCCGCTTCGGCCCGGCTTCACGGCGGCTCCGCCGCCGGCCGGCAGCCAGCTCGTCATCGACACCTCGCAGCCCGGCCCGCCGCCCGGACTCAGACCTCGGTCAGCTCGGCGAGGCGGGCGATTTCGAGCTCGAGACGGTTGAGCCGCCGGCTTCCGGGCAGTTCCGATGACGATGCCCGTGCCGAGCCCGGCCGTGCCGAGCCCGCCCCCACCGAACCCGTCTGTGCCGGGGGCGGCCACCGCGACCGGCGGGAACCTGCTCGAGGTCGACGGGCTGAAGGTCTGGTTCCCGATCACCCAGGGGGTCCTGATCGAGCACCACATCGGCGACATCCGGGCGGTCGACGACGTCAGCGTGTCGCTGCCCCGCGGGACGACCCTCGGCCTGGTCGGCGAGTCGGGTTGCGGCAAGAGCACCCTCGGCCGGGCGATCCTGCGCCTCTACCGGCCAACCGCCGGCAGGCTGACCTTCGACGGGCAGGACATCACGACGCTCGAGGGGGCGCCCCTGCGGGCGATGCGCCGCCGGATGCAGATGATCTTCCAGGACCCGTATGCCAGCCTGAACCCGCGGATGACCGCCGGCGGGATCGTGGCCGAGCCGCTCGACATCCACGGCATCGGCGGGAAGGACGAGCGGCGCCATCGGGTGCGAGAGCTGTTCGAGACGGTCGGGATCGACCCGGCCGCGGCCGAGCGCTATCCCCACGAGTTCTCCGGCGGTCAGCGCCAGCGGATCGGGATCGCCCGGGCCCTGGCCGTCAACCCCGACCTGGTCGTGGCCGACGAGCCGATCAGCGCCCTCGACGTCTCGATCCAGGCCCAGATCATCAACCTCCTCGAGCGGCTCCAGGGCCAGTTCAACCTGACCTACCTGTTCATCGCCCACGACCTGTCGGTGGTCCGCCACATCAGCGACCGGATCGCCGTGATGTACCTCGGCAAGATCGTCGAGCAGGCGACGTCGAAGGGGTTGAACCAGGAGCCGCTCCATCCCTACTCGGTCGCGCTCCTGTCGGCGATCCCGATCCCGGACCCGGTCGTCGAGTCGCGCCGGCGCCGGATCATCCTCCGCGGCGACGTCCCCTCGCCGGCCTCGCCACCGCCCGGCTGCCGCTTCAACACCCGCTGCTGGCTGCGCGAGCGGCTGGGCAACCCGGCCCGCTGCGTGGACGAGGAGCCGGCCCTCCGCGAGCTGTCCTCGGGTCACGTCGTGGCCTGTCACTTCGCGGAAGAGGTGGCCGGGTCGGCCGAGCAGCGCCAGGTCACCGGCCAGCCCGTCGCCACGGCCATGCCGGCGGGCCCGTCGGGGATGGCGGGTTCGGCCCAGGCCGGCCTCGGTCGGACCGGCCCCGCCCAGGCCGGTGACGTGCCGCCTGCCCCGGCTCCGCCGGTGGTTCCACCGACAGCACCGGAGCACGGTTCGGGAGCGGCCGGTCGGCCAGGGTCCTAGACTCGGGCCGTGCAGCCCCTCCGGATCGCCCTCGCCCAGCTCGCCCCGCGCCTCGGCCTGCTCGATGAGAACCTCGCCTGCCACCACGACCTGATCGAGCAGGCTCGCTCGGGCGGGGCCGGCCTGGTCGTCTTCCCGGAGCTCGGCCTGACTGGCTACCTGCTCCAGGACCTCGCCGCCGAGGTCGCCATGCGCCTCGACGATCCGCGCCTCCTGGCCCTGGCCGCGACGACGGCTCCGGGGGGCGGCCGGGCCGACGACGGGTTGTCGGTCATCGTCTCGTTCGTCGAGGAGTCGGCCGATCACCGCCTGTTCATCGCCGTCGCCCTGCTCGAGGAGGGCCGGGTCCGGCACGTCCAGCGCAAGCTCTTCCTGCCGACCTACGGGCTGTTCGACGAGCGGCGCTTCTTCGCCGCCGGCGATCTCCTGCGGGCGACCCCGTCCCGGCTCGGGGTCGGCCTCGGGTTGAGCATCTGCGAGGACTTCTGGCACCTCGGCGTGCCCCAGCTGCTCGCCCTGGACGGGGCCCAGCTGCTGATCAACGTGTCCTCGTCGCCCGGCCGCGACCTGGCTTCCCTGAACGAGGTCGGCCTCGGGACCGCGACCTCCTGGCGGACCCTGCTGCGAACCTATGCCCAGCTGACGACGAGCTTCGTCGTCTTCGTCAACCGGGTCGGAGTCGACGAGTCGATCTCGTTCTGGGGTGGCTCCGAGGTGATCGGCCCGAACGGCGCGGCGATCTTCAGCGCGCCGATGTACGACGAGGGCCTGTACTTCGTCGACGTCGACCTGGCCGACATCCGGCGCGAGCGAATTGGCCTGCCGCTCCTGCGCGACGAGCGCCTCGAGCTGGCTGCCCGGGAGCTCGACCGGATCATCAGCGAGCGGGCCGGCCAGGCGCCCGACTCGACGGCCGAGGAGGGTGCCGAGCCGGGCCTGGACGTGGCCCCGCGATGAGCCGGGCCAGCGGATGACGCCCGAGAGCGGGAGGGCTGTCAGCGCCGATCCATGGTTCGAGCTCCCCGACGAGCTCGCGATCGACACCGATGTCGCCCGCCGGGTGATCGCCGAGTTCATCCGCGGCCAGCTCCACCAGGCGGGCTTCGAGCGGGCCCTCGTCGGGCTGTCGGGCGGGATCGACTCGGCCCTCGTCGCGAGCCTCGTCGCCGAGGCGATCGGACGCGGACCGGCTGCTGTGCCTGATGCTGCCGTACCGGACCTCCAGCCCGTCGTCGCGGAGCGATGCCCAGGCCGTCGTCGACAAGCTCGGCTGCCGGGCCGAGCTGATCGAGATCAGCCCGATGGTCGACGCCTACTTCGGGCGAGCCGGGGATCCCGGACCCGAGCCCTCGGGACTGGCCGCGCCGGGAGCGGCCGGGGCCGCCGGCCTCGAGGCGAGCCCGCTCCGCCGGGGCAACTTCATGGCCCGGATGCGGATGACCGTCCTGTACGACCGGTCGGTGACCTGGTCGGGACTGGTCGTCGGGACGGGCAACAAGACCGAGACCCTGATCGGCTACAGCACGATCTTCGGCGACTCGGCCAGCGCCTTCAATCCGATCGGCGACCTGTACAAGAGCCAGGTCCGCCAGCTGGCGGTCGCCGTCGGCGTGCCCGAGTCGATCGTCCGGAAGGCTCCCTCGGCCGACCTGTGGCCCGGCCAGACGGACGAGGCCGAGGCCGGCTTCAGCTATCCCGAGCTCGACCGGCTCCTGTTCTGGCTGGTCGACCGCCGGCGGGCGCCCGACGAGCTCGAGGCGATGGGCTTCGAACGCGAGCGGGTGGCCTGGGCGGTCCGGGCGATCGCCGGCTCCGAGTACAAGCGCCAGGTGCCCCCGATTGCCAAGCTGGGCCCGCGCACGGCAGGGGTCGACTACCTCTATCCGCGCCGCCGGCCCGGATCGGCCCGGACCTGACTCCCGGCCGGCTGTACATCGTGGCCACCCCGATCGGCAACCTGGCCGACGTCAGCCTGCGCGCCCTCGAGGTCCTCCGGGACGTGCCCCTGATCGCGGCCGAGGACACTCGCCATTCGCGCCGGCTGCTGGCGCCCAATGGGATCACGACCCACCTGGTGAGCTTCCACGCCCGAAACGCGGAGGCCCGCCAGCCCGAGCTCCTGGCCCACCTGCGGAGCGGGGCGGACCTGGCCCTGATCACCGACGCAGGCACCCCCGGGATCAGCGACCCAGGCGAAGAGCTCGTCCGGGCCTGGGCGACCGAGGGGGGCCTGGTCGTGCCGATCCCGGGCGCCTCGGCCGTCCTCGCGGCCGTCGTGGCGAGCGGGATCGCCGGACCGCGCTGGTCGTTCGAGGGCTTCCTGCCGCGGGCCGGCCGGGAGCGGCGCGAGAGGATCGAGCGGATCGCCGGCGACGAGCGGGGGACCATCGTCTACGAAGCGCCGGGCCGGGTCGCGGCCACCCTGGCCGAGCTGGCCCGGGCCTGTGGGAACGACCGACCGGGCGCCGTCTGCCGCGAGCTGACCAAGCTCCACGAGACGATCAGCCGGGGCAGCCTGGCCGAGCTGGCGGAAGCCGCCCGCTCGGGCTCGATCCCGGCCCGGGGAGAGTTCGCCATCGTCGTCGGCGCCGGGCGGGCCAGGCGGGCTCCCGGCACCGAGGAGGGGCCCGATCCCGAGGCGCTGGCCCGGGCCGAGGTCGAGCGGCTCGTGGCCGGCGGGGCGGCCCGGGGTGACGCGGCCCGGCGGGTCGCCGCCGCGACCGGCATTCCCCGGCGCCGGCTGTACGGATCGGTGCCCGGCTGAGCCGGCGGGCGGCCCCAGCGAGGCTCGCTATGGCCAGACCGGTTGCCAGCTCGTCAGCCTGAGTTCATCACCGCGTCGGCTGCCAGGCCGGTCGAGCGGGGTCCGCACTGGTTCAGCTCGGTCGACCGAGCTGATTTGATGTCGATGGTCAGGAGTCGGATGTCCGTACTCGTCGCCGCGACCTCCGGTCGGTCTCGAGATGGCCACGATCGCGACCTTGCTCCCATCCGGGGACCATTCCTGCTCCTGGCTGAAGCCGAGGCTCAGGCAGCAGTCCGCCCGGTACCAGATGAGCCTCGTGTTTCAAGGGGGGTGACCGCGTCCTCGACCCACAGCTCGAGACCATTCTCCAGCCCGGGTGATCCGCCGTCGCGTCACCCGGGGCTCGAAGGAGTCCACCATCAGGGCGATCGTCGAACCGTCTGGCGACATCGCGGCCATCACCCCGTCCGGATAGGTGGTGCGACCCAGTGTCCGGAATCCGGTTCCGTCCGGGCGCACCTCGGCGAGCCGGATGTCGCTCTTCCCGTACGCTGTGAACAGGATCCAGCCATCCGGGTCCAGCTGGGAAAGCTCGCCGCGCGCAGGCCCTCAGGTAGGACGCTCGCTCGTTGGTCCCGTCGGCGGCGAGGACCACGAGATCGGAGGTGGTGCTGGTCGGGTCGGATTCCTCAAGAACGATCGAGCGACCATCCGGCGACCAGGCGGTGAGCCGACCTGGCAGTCCCGGTCCCGGCACTTCCAGAGGGTGGTGGGCGAATCTCGCGCCGCTCTGCCATGAACGAAGTTGGCCGTCGGCGAGCGTGGCCTCCGCTGGCGTCGAAAGGGCTGGCATAGATCATCGTCGAGCCCGTCGGGCGACCAGTCCGCGTCGCCGACCTGACACCCGACGCAGCCGATCCCGGGGACCGATGTCCCGGTCGCCGGATCAACGAGGAGCAGGCTCTTTCCGATCGCGATCGGACCGTTGCGGGTGGGCCACGGCAGGGTCAGCGGCACTTGCACTGGGGCTGGCCGTCGGCGGCACGATCGGCGGGCCGTGACGCCCGCCCACCCCGACCAGCAGGGCGCCAGCAACGAGCAAGGTGGCGATCAACACCAGGACCACCATCCAGGTCCTCCGCCCCGCAGCTCCGCGCAGGCCCGCCGGACGTGACATTCCAGCCCAGATCGGCCTGCGCGTCGTCCGGGCCTGCGCGAGGGCTGCCTCGATCACGTGCTCCGCGGCATGTCGACTGGACCCTCCGCGAGCCAGGCCGAGATCGTGGAATTCGCAGGTATTCGTCGAGTTCAAGCAGGTTCCCCCTCTCCGAGTGCCGGCCGAGCGTCGGCATCGGGCGCTGCGCGTCGAGCCTGGGTGGCGTAATGGAGGAGCGAAGTGGCGGTGCCGGTCGGGATATCCAGGGCCAGGGCGACCTCGGGCATCGACAGGCCAACGTAGTGGCGGAGCAACGACGACACGGCCCGCTGTTCCGGGCTGAGCCGGCGAAATGCCCGCTCGAGTTGTTCCCGATCGCACAACCGCGCTGGCCCGCAGTCAGGTGCTCCCGCCCCAGTCCCGGCCTAGATCCAGCACCGGGACCAGCCTGGCTGGCGGGCGCCGGCGTCGTGCCTTTCGGATCTCCGCCGAGTAGGCACGAACGATCAGCCGATAAGTCCAGGCCGCGAACCGCTCGGGATCGCGGAGGCGCCCCGCCTGCCCGAACGGGACCAGCCCTCCTGAACGGCGGCGTCCGCTCGATCGGCGTCAGGCAGCCGCCGGTGAGCGACCGGCAGCGTCGAGGGGAGCCGCGCGGGCAAGCGATTTATAGGCGGCACGATCACCGCGTCTCGCTTGCTCGACGAGCTCTTCGGTGCCACCAGGTCCTCCGCGCGTTGGACGCCCTTCACGAACTATGAGTCGGCGAGTCAATCAAAACGATCAATCCCCGTTCGGACAGGCTGGAGTCGGCTGGCTACGAAGACCGACCCTGAAGCGCCGGTCGAGTTGATCTCAACCCGCCGGTGAGCGCCTCGCGCTAGGTTCCGGGCACAGACCCGCTGGACTCGCCGCCGGTCGGGTGGACCGCCCCAGATCTGGGGTCGCCCCGGAAGCGCCGCTCGGTAGCTTCGGATCGACCCGGAAGGAGACGAAAATGAACAAGGTGTTCCTGACCGGACGGTTGACCCGGGACCCCGAGCTGCGCAGCCTGGCCAGCGGCAAGTCGGTCACCCAGTTCAGCCTGGCCACCAACGACTACGCCGGCGGCAAGGAGCGCTCCGAGTTCCACAGCATCGTGACCTGGGACCGACTGGCCGAGATCTGTGGCCAGTTCCTCGGGAAGGGCCAGCAAGTCGCCCTCGAAGGCCGGATCCAGACCCGTTCGTGGGACGACGAGAAAGGCGTCCGGCACTGGCGGACCGAGGTCGTCGCCTCCAACGTCGAGATGCTGTCGGGCCGCCGCAAGAAGGAATACGAGGCCCAGTCGGTCGCTGAGGCGGGTCAACCGGACGCGGACTCGAAGGGCGACGACACCTTTGACCAGCCGAGCGAGGGATCGCCCGCCGATCCGTTGCCGATCGAGGCCGTCGCCTGACCGCTCGCTCCTTCGCGGGACGGGCGTCTGCCCCTCGGCGCCCGTCCCGCCCGGTGTCTCGCGGCGCGCAGCGTCAATGACCCGGCGGCGCCCGCCGTACTATCTCCTGATGATCGTCGTCGTGGAGGGCCCGTCATGACCGCTGCCGCCGCAGCCTCACCGAATGCCGCCGGCGGGAAGCCCCCGACCGCCTGGCATGCCCTGAGCGTGGATGACGCTCTGGCGGCCCAGGGGGTCACGGTTGACCAGGGCCTGAGCACCGCCGAGGCCGACAAGCGCCGGGCCGCGGTCGGCACGAACACGTTCACCGAGGGCCAGCAGGAAAGCCGGTTCCAGGCGTTCCTGCGCCAGTACCAGGATCCGATGCAGATCGTGCTGGTGGTCGCCGGCGTGATCAGCCTGTTCCTGCCCGGCCAGTTCGCGACCGGCGTCGTCCTGATCGCCCTGACCCTGCTGAACGCCGGGATGGGCCTGAACCAGGAGGGCAAGGCCTCGGCCAGCGTGTCCGCCCTCCAGAAGATGATGGTGGTCAAGGCCAAGGTCCGCCGGGACGGCCAGCTGGTCGAGGTGCCGATGGAGCAGCTCGTGCCCGGCGACATCGTCAGCGTCGAGGCCGGCGACCTCGTCCCCGCGGATTCGCGGATTCTCCGCGCGGCGACCCTCGAGATCGACGAATTGGCCCTGACCGGCGAGAGCGCCCCGGTGCCCAAGCAGGTCGATCCAGTCGAAGCCAGTGCGGCCCTCGGCGACCAGGTCGACCTGGCCTTCATGAACACCCAGGTCACCCGGGGCACGGCGACGCTCGTGGTCGTGACGACCGGCATGGCGACCGAGGTCGGCCACATCTCCGGGATGCTCAACGCCACGAAGATCGAGAAGACCCCCCTCACCCAGCAGCTGGAGAAGCTGACCAACCAGATCCTGGTGATCGCCGGCGTTGCCCTGCTGGCCTCGATCGGGATTGGCCTGGCTCGGGGCAACTCATTCCAGGTCCTGTTCCTGACGGCCGTCGCCTTCGCCGTGTCGGCAATCCCGACCGGCCTGCCGGCCGTCGTCACCGCGGTCCTGTCCGCCGGCACGACGACCCTGGCCGGTGCCGGGGCGATCGTCAAGCGGCTTCGCTCCGTCGAAACGCTCGGCTCGACCTCGGCGATCAACTCGGACAAGACCGGGACGCTGACCCTGAACCAGATGACCGCGGTCGAGATGACGATCGTCGGCCGGCGCTACAACATCTCGGGCGAGGGCTACTCGACCGAGGGCAAGATCACCCAGGCCGCCGGCCAGGCCGACATTCCGCTCGACCAGTACATGCTCCCGATGGCCCTCTGCGCCGACGCAGTGGTCCGGGACGGCGACACTCGTGGGCGACCCGACCGAGGGCGCCCTGGTCGTCCTCGCCGCCAAGGGCGGGGCCGACCCGCAGCTGACCCGCGAGCAGTACCCGCGGATCGCCGAGGTTCCCTTCGACGCGGCCTACAAGTTCATGGCCACGTTCCACCGGATGAAGGACCGGACCGGCAAGGACGTCGTCCGGGCGTACGTCAAGGGCGCCCCCGACCAGCTCCTCGCGCGGGCCTCCCTGGTTCGCGGTCCCGACGGGGCCGACACGCCGGTCGCCGATCTGCGCGACCAGTACCTGGCCGAGAACGAGCGTCTCGCCAAGCAGGGCCTGCGGGTCATGGCCACGGCCCAGCTCGACTTCGAGCCGGCCACGTTCGATCCCAATGCCGACCTCCTGCCGCTGATCAAGGACCTCACCCTGCTCGCCCTGGTCGGCATCGTCGACCCGCCCCGGCCGCAGGCGCAGGGCCTCGATCGCCCTCGCCCATTCGGCCGGGATTCGCGTCCGGATGATCACCGGCGACCACGCCGTGACCGCCGAGGCGATCGCCAGCGGGCTCGGGATCAAGGGCCGGGCAATCACCGGCGCCGAATGGGGCGCCATGTCCGACGACGAAGCCTTCCAGGCAATCGATGGCATCGGCGTGATCGCCCGGGTCACCCCGGAGCACAAGGTCCGGCTGGTCGACGTGCTCAAGCGCCGGGGCGACATCGTGGCCATGACCGGCGACGGGGTGAACGACGCGCCGGCCCTCAAGAAGGCCGATATCGGAGTGGCCATGGGGATCACCGGCACGGAGGTCTCGAAGGAGGCCGCGGTGATGATCCTGACCGACGACAACTTCGCCACGATCGTCAAGGCCGTCGAGCTGGGCCGGGCCCTCTACGACAACCTGATGCGCTACATCCGGTTCCAGATGGCCGTCCTGTTCGGGTTCATCGCCACGTTCCTCGGCTCGAGCATCTTCAACATCCTCGGCGGGATCCCGTTCCTGCCCCTCCAGACGCTCTGGGTGAACTTCACGGTCGACGTCTTCCAGGCGATCGGGCTCGGCTTCGGCAAGGCTCGCGAAGGGCTGATGGAGCAGGCTCCCCGGCCCAAGGACCAGCCGATCCTGCCCCGGCGGCTGATGACCTGGCTGATCGTGTCGGGCCTGGTCATGGCCGTCGGCACGCTGGGCGTGATCGTCTGGGCGAACGGCGAATACGGGACCAACGTCGCCCACACGATGGGCCTGGCGACCTTCTCGCTGTTCAACCTGCTCTTCTCGCTCGAGACGGCCGACGAGGAGCGGACGGTCTTCAGCAGCACCCTGCTCGAGAACCCGACGCTGGTGAAGACGACCCTGCTCTCGATCGCCACGATCGTGTTCGGGACCGAGCTCGGGATCCTCCAGCGGATCCTCGGCACGGTCTCGCTGACCCTCGACCAGTGGGGCATCTGCCTGATCGTGGCGACTTCGATCATCGTCGTCGCCGAGGTCAAGAAGCTGCTGAAGATCCGGACCGTCGAGCTGCCGGTCGTGGTGGCCGCCGAGGCCGGGCCCGCCAGCGCCTGACCGACCACTCGTGAGCACCCGCCCGGAGGCGGTCGCAGGGCCGGCCGGGACGGACCAGCCGGTCCGGGGTCCAGCCCTGCTCGACGGCCTGTTTCCCGACGATGCCGCCTACCGCCGGGCGCTGGAGTCCTACTTCCTGCTGCTGGCCCTGGCCGCCCTGATCGCCACCTTCGGCCTCCTCGAGGACTCCGTCGCGGCGATCATCGGAGCGATGATCGTGGCCCCCATGGGCGGCGCGATCATGGCCTTCGCCGGGGCCCTGGTAACGGGCCGCAGCCGCTGGCAGCTGACCAGTCTCATCCAGGTCATCCTCGGATCGCTGGTCGTCATCGCAATCGGATTCGCGATCGCCTGGATCCTGCCCAACCCGCTCGCCCTGACGCCATCGCTTGAGACCCGGACCTCGCCGGGCCTGCTCGATCTCGGGGTGGCCCTGGCCGCCGGCGGGGCCGGGGCCTACGTCGCCGTCCGCCGGACCGGTGCCGATGCCCTGCCGGGCGTCGCGATCGCGGTCTCGCTCGTGCCGCCCCTGGCGACCGTCGGGGTGCTGCCTGGCCTATGGCCGGGTCGACGACGCCGGCGGAGCGCTGATCCTGTTCCTGACCAATTTCTCGGCGATCGTCGTCGTCGCCGTGATCGTGTTCGTCGCCTTCGGGGCGGCCCCCAGCCGGGACATGCTGCGCGAGCGCCACCGCCTGCGCGAGGGCTTCGTGATCGCGGCGATCGGCCTCGTCCTGATCGCGATCCCCCTCGTCTGGCACGCCCTGGAGGAGTTCCAGGACACGATCCGGACGACCGAGGGCGATCCGATCGTCATCAGCTGGATCGGCGGGCGGGACCTGTGGGTCACCGCCTGGTCGGTCCAGGGCGACCACGTCCGAATCGACCTGGCGGGCCCCGATACGCCGCCCTTGCCCGCCACCCTGGCGACCTCGCTGTCGGCTGCCTACGGTGCTCCGGTCCAGCTCGAGCTCGACTACGTCAAGACCGATCGCCAGGTCGTCAACTCGCCCTGACGGTGACCGCGCATCCGGCCCTTGCATGGGGTGAGATGATCCATCGATGGTCGAGTACGGCAACGGGGTGAGCGGTGTCGCCGGGCAGGTCGCCGGCGGGCATGGTGGCGGCAGCCAGCAGGTCGACGTCGGGACGTCGATCAGCCAGTTCTTCACGAACTCCGCCCACACCTTCTCGACGATGCCCCTGGCCGAGCAGGTGATCCTGGCGGTCGTCGTGGTGGTCCTCGGGCTGTTCGTCCTCCGCCGCGCCTTCTAGCCCACAGGTCAGCAGGATGGGCGACGGGACCCCGGATCCGGCCGTCGTCGAGTGGCTCCTCGATTCCGATCCGGCCATTCGCTGGCAGGTCCTGCGCGACCTGACCGCTGCGCCGGCCGACGAGGTCGCCGCCGAGCGGGCGCAGGCTGCCCGGTGAGGGATGGGCCGCCGACCTGCTCGCCCGCCAGGATTCCGAGGGCGGCTGGGGTGGCGAGCCGGACGCCACCTCCTGGACGACCAGCCCGGAGTGGTTCTGCCTGATGAGCCTCCAGTGGCTGCGCGAGATGGGCCTCGATCCGGCTTCCGGCGCGGCTCGCCGGGCCACGGACCTCGTCCGGGAACACGTCACCTGGCAGTGGTGGGACAACCGGCCGTTCTTCGACGGCGAGGTCGAGCCATGCATCAACGGCCGGGTCCTGGCGATCGGGGCCTACTTCGGCCAGCCGAGCCACGGCCTGGTCGAGCGCTTCCTGGCCGAGCAGATGGACGACGGCGGCTGGAACTGCGAGCAGGAGAACGGCTCGACCCGGGGCTCATTCGACTCGACGATCAACGTCCTGGAGGGCCTGGCCGAGCACGAGGCCCGGACCGGCGGCAGCGACGAGATCCGGGCGGCCCGCCGGCGGGGCGAGGAGTTCCTGCTCGAGCGCCGCCTCCTTCGCCGGCTGTCGACCGGCGAGCTGATCGATCCGGCCTACAGCCGGCTCTCGTTCCCGGCCGGCTACCACTACGACGTCCTGCGGGCCCTCGAGCACTTCCGCCACGTGGGAACGTCGTTCGAGCCGCGGATGGCCGAGGCGCTCGAGGTGATCCGCTCGAAGCGGGGCGAGGACGGCCGCTGGCTGCTCGAAACCCGTCATCGCGACCGGCTCGATATCGACGGTAACGAGGCCGAAGGCGAGCCGAGCCGCTGGATCTCCCTCGGTGCGCTCCGGGTCCTGCGCTGGGCCGAGGGCGGCGATCGCTGACCTCCGGCCTCCTCCGAGCGCGGTATACTCGGCCGGTCCTCGAAACCGCGGGTGCCCAACCCACAACGGAGATCGCCGATTGCTCGAGGAAGGCGCAGTGTTCGTCCCGTGAGCCGAGCGCGCACCTTCGACCCCTGGGTCGCCGGACGCCCGGTGACTCGACGAAGGCCGAAGTCTATCCAGGTCCCGGGCCACTCGGCCGCGGGGCTTTTTCATGCCAGCCACGGATGGCCCGCCTGATGCCCGCCACGGTGATCGTCGGGCTCCAGTGGGGTGACGAGGGCAAGGGCAAGACGACCGACTTCCTGGCCGAGCAGGTCGCCCTGGCCGTGCGCTACCAGGGCGGCGACAACGCCGGCCACACGGTCGTCCTGGGGCGTGAGGTCTTCAAGCTCCACCTCGTTCCCTCGGGCGTGCTCTATCCCCACATCGGCTGCGTCATCGGGCCAGGCGTCGTGGTCAACCCGGCGACCCTGATCGGCGAGCTCGACATGCTCTCCGAGCGCGGGATCGACGTGTCGAAGGTCCGGGTCAGCCGGAACGCCCACCTGATCCTGCCGTACCACATCGCGATCGACGCCGGCATGGAAGCGCGCCTCGGCGGGAACGCCGTCGGGACGACGAACCGGGGGATCGGCCCGGCCTACGCCGACCGGGCCCTGCGGGTCGGCCTGCGGGTCGAAGACCTGGTCGACGAGACGTCGTTCCGGGCCAGGCTCGAGCGGGTCCTGCCCGACAAGAACGCCCTGCTTGAACGGCTGCCGGGCGACGCCCGGTTCGACTTCGAGGCACTCGTCGGCCAGGCGATGGCCTGGGGCGAGCGCCTCCGGCCCCACCTCGCCGACACGGTCTGGCTCGTCCAGGACGCCCTGGCCCGGGGTGACCACGTCCTGCTCGAGGGCGCCCAGGGCACCCTCCTCGACCTCGACCACGGCAGCTACCCGTACGTCGACCTCGTCGAACCCGATCGCCGGCGGGGCCTGCACCGGGGGCGGGATCGGCCCGCTCCAGGTCGACGAGGTGATCGGGGTGATGAAGGCCTACTCGACCCGGGTCGGCTCGGGTCCCTATCCGACCGAGCTGACCGACGCGATCGGAGCGGGGATCGCCGAGCGCGGTCACGAGGTCGGCACCACGACCGGCCGGCCACGCCGGGTCGGCTGGTTCGATGCCGTTCCCCTGCGCTTCGCGGTGGCCGTCAACAGCGTCAGCTCGATCATGCTCAACAAGCTCGACATCCTGTCCGGGCTCGACGAGATCTGCCTGTGCGTCGCCTATGAGATCGACGGCCGGCGAGTCGAGGCCTGGCCGTCGGGCGCCGACCAGCTCGCCCGGGCGACCCCGATCTACGAGCGATTCCCGGGCTGGACCGAGCCGATCCACGAGGCCCGGACCCTGGCCGAGCTGCCCGAGAATGCCCGGCGCTATGTCAGCGCCCTCGAGACCGCAGCCGGCGTCCCGATCGTGCTCGTGTCGGTCGGGCCGGAGCGGACCCAGACGATCGAGCGGGCGTTCCGGCCGATGCGCCGGCGAGCCGGCCTCGCCCCGGCGCCGAACCTGGCCGGGATCCGCCTCTCGGACGCGGCTGCGACATGACCAGCCTGCTGATGCCGACCCGGATCCTGGTCGTGGGCGGCGGCGGGCGGGAGCATGCCCTGGCCTGGAAGCTGTCGGCCGAACCCGGGGTCAACGAGGTCTTCGTCGCGCCGGGCAGCGCCGCGATCGGGCGCGAGCCACGGGTGACCTGCCTGCCCGCGGTCGATCCGCTCGACCCGGCCGCGGTCGTGGAGGCGGCCCGCGAGACGGCGAGCGAGCTGGTCGTGGTCGGCCCGGAGGCACCCCTGGCGGCCGGGGTGGCCGATGCCTGCACGGCGGCCGGGATCGCCGTCTTCGGTCCGTCCCGGGCGGCCGCCGAGCTCGAGACGAGCAAGTCGTTCTGCCACGAGGTCGCTGCCGCCGCCGGGGTCCGGATGGCCCGGGCGGCCTCGTTCCCGGACCTGGCCGGAGCACGGGCCTTTGCCGCGGAGCTGGCCTTGGCGGGTGGCGGGCTCGTGGTCAAGGCCGACGGCCTGGCCGCGGGCAAGGGCGTGACGGTGTGTGCCTCACTGGCCGAGGCAGAGGCGGCCCTCGATGAGATCTTCGAACGAGGATCTGGCCTCGGCGACGCCGACGATCGGACGCCGGATCGTCCCCTCGTCGTGCTCGAGGAACGCCTCCGGGGCCACGAGGCGAGCGTCATTGCCCTGTGCGACGGACGGGTTGCCCTGGCCCTGCCGGCCGCCCGCGACCACAAGCGCCTGGGCGACGGTGAGACCGGCCCGAACACGGGCGGGATGGGTGCCTACAGCCCGTTGCCCGACCTGCCCGACGAGGCGGTCGAGGCGATCATCGCCGAGGTCCATCGGCCGCTCCTGGCCGAGATGGCCCGGCGCCGCCGGCCGTTCCGCGGCGCGCTCTACGCCGGCCTGATCCTGACTGCCGACGGGCCCGTCCTGCTCGAGTGCAACGCCCGCTTCGGCGACCCCGAGACTCAGGTGATCCTGCCCCGGCTGGCCGTTCCCCTGGGACCGCTCCTGCGGGCGGCAGCCCGAGGCGAGCTGGCTGCGGCGGCCGCCCGGCTCGGCCTGCCCGAGCGCGGGACGAGCCTCCTGCCGGTCCTGCCCGGGGCCGCCGTGGGGATCGTCCTGGCCAGCGCCGGCTATCCCGAGGCGTCCCGACGGGGAGACCCGATTCAGGGCCTCGACCGGCTGCCGGGCGCCGGGGATCCCCTCGTCTTCCATTCCGGGACGCGGCTCGGACCGGACGGTGCCTACGTGACGGCCGGCGGCCGGGTCCTGACCGCGGTCGGGCGCGGGGCTGACCTCGCCTCGGCCCGGGCCGCTGCCGAGCTGCTGGCCGCCCGGATCACCTTCGATGGGAGCCAGCGGCGCCACGACATCGCCGCCGATCCGCCGCCAGGCGCCCTGGGCGACCGCTCGCCGGTCCCGGTCCCGGTCGGGGGAGCGGCATGATCCGGCGCTACACCCTGGCCGAGATGGGCGCGATCTGGTCCGAGCAGGCGCGCTTCGAAGGGATGCTCCGGGTCGAGCTGGCCGTCGCCCGGGCTCAGGCTGCGCGGGGGCTGATCCCGACCGGGGCGCTCGAGGCGCTCGAATCCCGGGCCCGGATCGATGTCGCCCGGATCAGCGAGATCGAGCAGCAGACCGATCACGACGTGATCGCCTTCGTCAGCCAGGTCGCCGAGAGCGTCGGACCCGAGGGGCGCTACCTCCATCTCGGCCTGACCAGCAGCGACGTCGTCGATACCGCCCTGGCGCTCCAGCTCGCCGCCGCCGGCGAGCGCCTCCTGCTCGACATCGACCGCCTGCTCGGTGCCCTCGTCGCCCGGGCCCGGGCCGAGGCCGGCACGGTGATGATGGGCCGGACCCATTCGGTCCATGCCGAGCCGACGACCCTCGGCCTGAAGATCGCCGGCTGGGCCTTCGAGCTGGCCCGCGACCGCGAGCGCCTCGTCGCGGCGACCGATGAGATCGCCACCGGCAAGATCAGCGGGCCGGTCGGGACGTACAGCCATCTCGACCCGGAGCTCGAGGCGGAGGTCCTGGCCGACCTCCGGCTGCGGGTCGACCCGGTCAGCACCCAGATCGTCCAGCGCGACCGGCATGCCGCGTTCCTGGCCGCGATCGCGATCACCGGCGGTTCGCTGGAGCGCTTCGCGACGGAGATCCGCAACCTCCAGCACACCGAGATCGGCGAGCTCCAGGAGCCCTTCCGGACCGGCCAGAAGGGCAGCTCGGCGATGCCCCACAAGCGCAATCCGATCCTGGCCGAGCGGATCGCCGGGATGGCTCGCCTCCTGCGGGGCTACGCCGGGGCGGCCTTCGAGGACCAGCCGCTGTGGCACGAGCGCGACATCAGCCACTCGAGCGCCGAGCGGATCATCCTGCCCGACGCGACGATCCTGCTCGACTACATGCTCGTCCGGATGACCGGCCTCGTCGGCGGCCTGATCGTCCGGCCCGAGCGGATGCGCGAGAACATCGAGCGCGGCCTCGGCCTCCACGCGAGCAGCCGGGTCCTGGTCGCCCTTGTCGAGGATGGCGGCCTGAGCCGGGAGGACGCCTACGCGATCGTCCAGTCCGCCGCCCTGCGGGCGGCCGACGAGCGCCGGCCCCTGCGCGAGCTGCTGGCCAACGAGCCGACGGTCGCGGCCCGGCTGAGCCTGGCTCGGCTCGATGCCTGCTTCGACGACGCCACGTTCCTGCGCCATGCCTCGGTCGGGATCGACCGGCTCGACCGGCTCGAAGCTGAGCTGGACGGCCGCTCAACGGCGGCCGCCGGAGCGCTCCCGCCGGAGCCGGTTGAGGAGGTCGTCGATGCCGCTCGCTGAGTCGTTCGTCCGGTCGGGAAAAGTCCGCGACCTGTACGAGATCGACGACGACACCCTGTTGCTCGTGGCCACGGACCGCCTGTCGGCCTTCGACGTGATCCTGCCCACGGAGATCCCGGACAAGGGCCGGGTCCTGACCGGGCTGTCCCGGTTCTGGTTCGCCGAGACGTCCGGGATCGTGCCGAACCACCTTCGCTCAACCTCGCCGGGCGACCTGCCGCCGGGCTCGATCGTGACCGAGTCGCTCGATCCCGGGACCGGCCTGGTGAGCCGGGATGTCGTGCCGGCCCGGACCTCCGAGCTGGCCGGCCGGATCATGATCTGCCGCCGGGCCCGGGTCCTGCCGATCGAGGTGATCGTGCGGGGCTACCTGGCCGGCTCCGGCTGGCTCGAATACCGCCGGACCGGGGCCGTGTCCGGAATCGGCCTGCCCGAGGGCCTGCGCCAGAGCGACCGGCTGCCCGCCCCGATCTTTACCCCCTCGACGAAGGCCGAGCTGGGAACCCATGACGAGAACATCTCGTTCGACCAGATGATCGAGCGGCTCAGCCCGATCGCCGACGATGCCGAGCAGGCTGGAGCGCTGGCCGAGCGGGTCCGCTCGATCGCCCTGGCCCTGTACGGCTACGGCGCCGCGATCGTGGCCCGGGCGGGAATCCTCCTGGCCGACACGAAGTTCGAGTTCGGCCTGGCGGCGAACGGCGACCTGCTCCTGATCGACGAGGTCATGACCCCCGACTCGTCGCGGTTCTGGGACGCCTCGACCTATGAGCCCGGCCGGGCCCAGGCCAGCTACGACAAGCAGTACGTTCGCGACTGGCTCGAGGCCCAGCCGTGGGACAAGACCGCACCCGGGCCGGCCCTGCCCGACGAGGTCGTGGCCGGGACCCGCCGGCGCTACGTCGAGGCCTACGAGCGGATCACCGGCGCAAGCTTCGAGCGTTACCTGGACGAGGATCTGATCGCCCGATGAGCCAATCGTTTCGTTACGCCGTGAACGTCACGCCCAAGGCCGGCATCCTCGACCCGCAAGGCCGGGCCGTCGAGCAGAGCCTGGACCACCTCGGCCTGTCCGGGATCTCGGCGGTCCGGGTCGGCCGGCGGGTCGAGTTGACTGTCGACGCCCTCGATGAGGCCGCTGCCCGGGCGGTCGTTGAGCGGCTGGCCGGCGAGCTGCTCAGCAACCCCCTGATCGAGGCCTTCCAGGTCGAGCTGCTCGGGGCGGCCTCGAGCACCGTCGAGGCCGCCCGATGACCCGGGTCGGGGTGGTCATCTTCCCGGGCTCGAACGGCGACGACGACGCCCTCCACGGGATCGGCCTGGCCGGCGCCACACCCGTTCGCCTGTGGCACGAGTCGGCCACCCTCGATGGGGTCGGCGCGGTAATCCTGCCGGGCGGCTTCGCCTACGGCGACTACCTCCGGGCGGGGGTGATCGCCCGTTTCAGCCCGGTCATGCGGGCCGTCGCGGCGTTTGCCGCAGAGGGCGGTCTCGTCCTCGGGATCTGCAACGGCTTCCAGGTCCTGGCCGAGTCCGGCCTCGTGCCGGGGGCGCTTCTCCGGAACCGCGACCTGCGCTTCCTTGGCCGCCAGGTCTCGGTCCTGCCCGAGCGGCTCGACACGCCGTTCACCCGGGCCCTTGCAGATCGGCGTCCGCTGCAGATGCCGATTGCCCACGGCGAGGGCTGCTACTACGCCGACGAGGCGACGCTCGACCAGCTCGAGCGCGACGGCCAGGTCCTGTTCCGCTACGCCGGAGCCGATGGAGCCCGGGCCGGGACCGATGATGGCCGGGCGAATCCGAATGGCTCGCTCCGGGCGATCGCCGGGGTGATGAACGCGGCCGGTAACGTGGCCGGCCTGATGCCCCATCCGGAGCGGGCGGCCGAGGGCCTTCTCGGCAGCGCCGACGGACTGGCGATCCTGCGCTCGCTCGTCGACGCCGCGGGCGAGCGGGCCGCGGCGGGCGGACCCGTCCTCGTGGGCAGCCGGCCATGACCGCTCTGGCCAGCGCCCCTGAGCGGATTCCGCTCCATCGCCGGCTCGGCTTGACCGATGTCGAGCTGGCGGCGATCGAGGCCCGCCTCGATCGGCCGCCGAACGACCTCGAGCTGGCGATCTTCAGCGTGATGTGGAGCGAGCACTGCTCCTACAAGAGCTCCCGGCCACTCCTGCGAACCCTGCCGACCGGGGGAGCCGACGTGGTCGCCGGGCCGGGCGAGAACGCCGGGGTGATCGACCTGGGCGACGGCCTGGCGGTCGCCTTCAAGATCGAGTCGCACAACCATCCCTCGGCGGTCGAGCCGTACCAGGGGGCGGCAACCGGAGTCGGCGGGATCCTTCGCGACATCTTCACGATGGGCGCCCGGCCGATCGCCGTCCTCGACGCCCTGCGCTTCGGGGACCCGGGCGACGCCCGGACGCGGCACCTCCTGCGGGGCGTGGTGGCCGGGGTCGGCGGCTACGGCAATTGCGTCGGCGTCCCGACGGTCGGCGGCGAGCTCGTCTTCGATCCGTCCTATGCCGGCAACCCCTTGGTCAACGTGATGGCGATCGGGTTGCTGCCGGCCGGCCGGCTGACCCTGGCCCAGGCCCCCGGCCCGGGCAACCTGGCCGTCCTCTTCGGCTCGCGGACCGGTCGGGACGGGATCGGCGGAGCGTCGGTCCTGGCCAGCGCGACGTTTGCCGACGACGATCCCTCGAAGCGGCCGACCGTCCAGGTCGGCGACCCGTTCGCCGAGAAGCTCCTGATCGAGGCCTCGCTCGAGCTGATCGAGGCGGGCCTCGTCGAGGGCCTCCAGGACCTCGGCGCGGGCGGGATCAGCTGTGCCACCTCGGAGACCGCCGATCGGGCCGGGACGGGGCTGCTGATCGACCTCGACGCGATCCCGACCCGCGAGCCCGGCATGGAGCCCTTCGAGATCATGATCAGCGAGTCCCAGGAGCGGATGCTGGCGATCGTCCGGCCCGAATGCGAGGCGGCCGTGCGGGCGGTCTGCGCTCGCTGGAACCTGCCGGCGGCGGTGATCGGGCGGGTGACCGACGACGGCCAGATCACGATCGTGACCGGCGGCCTCGACGAGGCCGGCCGCCCGAACCCCGGGACGATCGAGCTGGCCCGGATCCCGGCCGCGGCCCTTACCTCGGAGGCGATCGTCCACGAGCGGCTGGCCACCCCGCCGGCCCACCGCCGGGCGGCGCCCGCACCGGGCGTTCCGATTGAGCCAAGCGATTCCCTGCCCGAGCGGGGGATGGACCCGGGGGCTGTCCTGCTCGGCCTGATCGCCAGCCCGAACCTGGCCAGCCGGCGGTTCGTCTTCGAGCAGTACGACTCGACGGTCCAGGTGAACACGGTCGTCGGTCCCGGCCACGGAGCGGCCGTCCTCCGGCTCAAGGGCTCGGACCGGGCGCTCGTGGCCACGACCGATGGCGAACCAGGCCGTCGGGGTACTCGATCCCTGGCTCGGGCGCCGCCTTGAGCGTGGCCGAAGCAACCCGCAACGTGTCGATCACGGGGGCCCGCCCGCTCGGCGTGACGAACTGCCTGAACTACGGCGATCCGACCCGGCCCGAGGCGTTCTGGCAGCTCCAGGAGGGGGTTCGCGGCCTGGCCGATGCCTGCCGCGCGCTCGACCTGCCGGTGACCGGCGGGAATGTCTCGCTCTACAACGAATCGCCGGCCGGCGCGATCGCGCCGACGCCCGAGATCGGGGTCGTCGGCCTGATCGATGACGTCGCTCGCCTGACCGGCCCGGCCTTCGCCGGCGAGGATGATGCGATCGTGCTCGTCGGCGAGGCGACCCCCGGCCTGGCCGGGAGCGCCTACGCCGAGCTGGCCGGTCTCGCCCCCGAGGACGGCCCGCCCGGCCTCGACCTGGCCCGGGAGGCCGGCGTCCAGCGCTTTGTCCGCGAGGCGATCGCGAACGGGCTCGTCCGCTCGGCCCAGGACGTCTCGGGCGGTGGCCTGGCGGTCGCCCTGGCCGAGGCTGCGATGTGGTCCGGGCTGGGCGCCCGGGTGCGGCTCCTGATCGGCGGCACGCCGGCGGCCGACCTGTTCGGGGAGAGCCCCTCCCGGCTGGTCGTGACGGCCCTGCCCGACCGGCTCGAGGCGTTGCTCCGGCTGGCCCGGCAGCACGACCTGCCGGCGACCCGAATCGGGGAGGTCGGGGGCGACCGCCTGATGATCGAGCTGGGCGGCCGGGGCGCCATCGGCGACGACGAGGAGCGAGGCACCCAGATCGCCGATTCACTCGACGTCACGGTGGCCGACCTGGGTCATGCCTGGGACCACGGCCTGGCCCGCGCCCTGGGGGAAGACTGACATGTGCGGCGTCTTCGGGGCGGTCGTCCCGGCCGGCTCGGACACCGAGGCGGCCGCGGTCGCGGCGCTCGGCCTGTTTGCCCTCCAGCATCGGGGCCAGGAATCGGCCGGGGTCGCGGTCAGCGACGGCGAGCAGCTGATGGTCTACAAGGACCTCGGGATGATCAGCTCGGTCCTCGACGAGCGGCGCCTGCCGAGCTTGCGCGGGCAGCTGGCGATCGCCCATTGCCGCTATTCGACGACCGGCTCGACGGTCTGGGAGAACTCCCAGCCAACCCTTCGCGCTCGGGCCGCGCCGGGCGATCTCGCTCGGCCACAACGGCAACCTGGTCAACACCCGCGAGCTCCTCGGCCAGCTCCGGGGCGGCCGGTCGCGCCTGTCGGCCTCGACCGACACCGAGCTCCTGACCGCCCTGATCGCCGATGAGCCGGCAGCCGACACGGTCGATGCCCTGGTTCGGGTCCTGCCCCGGGTGCGAGGCGCCTTCAGCCTCGTGATCCTCGATGAGCGCCGGGTGATCGGGGTCCGCGATCCGCACGGGTTCCGGCCACTCGTCCTCGGTCGGCTGCCGCTGGCCGATCCGGACGGCGGACCGGGGCCCGGCCTGTGGGGCGACGACGACCGGGTCGGCTGGGTGCTCGCCTCGGAGACGGCCGCCCTCGACATCGTCGGGGCCGAGTTCGTGCGCGACATCGGGCCGGGCGAGATCGTCGTCCTGGAGCAGGGCCACGAGCCTCGCTCGGTCCAGTACGCCGCGCCCCAGCCGGCCCTGTGCGTGTTCGAGCTGATCTACTTTGCCCGGCCCGATTCGTACATGGAGGGCCGCAACCTGTACGAGGTCCGGCGCAAGATGGGCATCCAGCTCGCCGCCGAGCACCCGGTCGAGACCGACCTCGTGATGCCCGTGCCCGACACCGGGGCCCCGGCCGCGGCGGGCTATGCCGAGGCCTCGGGCATTCCCTATCGCGAGGGCCTCGTCCGGAACCGCTACTCGGGCCGGACGTTCATCCAGCCCTCCCAGACAATGCGCCAGCGGGGCGTCACGATCAAGCTGAATCCCCTCCGCGAGGTCGTCAACGGACGCCGCCTGACGGTCGTCGACGACTCGATCGTGCGGGGCACGACGACGAAGCAGATCGTCAGCCTTCTCCGGCGGGCCGGGGCGACCGAGATCCACCTGCGGATCAGCGCGCCGCCGATCTTCCATCCCTGCTTCTACGGGATCGACACCCAGGTCGAGACGGAGCTGATCGCGGCGACCCATTCGCTCGAGGAGATCCGGAGCTTCGTCGGGGCAGACTCGCTGGGCTACCTCTCGATCGCCGGCGTGCTGGCCGCGCTGGAGCTGCCCTACGAGCAGTTCTGCTTCGCCTGCTTCGACGGGCGCTACCCCGAGCCGGTGCCGTACGACGCGGCCAGCCGGAAGTTCCTCCTGGAGCAGGATCCGCTCGAGGAAGCCGGCGGGCTCGTGCTGCCAGGCGCCCGGACCTGAGCTCCTGGCGATGAGCAGGCAGGCCGGACCGCGCGACGCCTACGTCCGGGCCGGGGTGGACGTGGCCGCCGGCGAGCGGGCGGTCGAGCTGATGCGGGCGGCTGTCGAGGCGACCCATGGTCCCGCCGTGCTCGGCGGCCTGGGCGGCTTCGGCGGGGCGGTGGCCCTGCCGGCCGGCTACCGCGAACCGGTCCTGGTCAGCTCGACGGACGGGGTCGGGACAAAGACCGCGATCGCGGCCGCCCTGGGGCGCTACGACACGATCGGCCGCGACCTCGTGGCGATGTGCGCCGACGACGTCGTCTGCAGCGGGGCCGCCCCGCTCTTCTTCCTCGACTACCTGGCGGTCGGACGGCTCGATCCGGGGCAGGTCGCCGAGCTCGTCGGATCGGTCGCGGCGGGCTGCCTCGAGGCCCGCTGCGCCCTCGTCGGAGGAGAGACGGCGGAGCATCCCGGGTTGATGGCGGCCGGCGCCTTCGACCTGGCCGGCTGCTGCACCGGAGTCGCCGAGCGCGACCGGCTGATCGACGGCTCGCGGGCCAGGCCGGGCGACCTGGTGGTCGGCCTGGCGTCGAGCGGTCTCCACGCCAACGGCTACTCCCTCGTCCGCTCGCTCCTGGCCGAGCACGACCTCGACCTCGGCGAGCCGTACCTGGAGCGGCTCCGGCTGAGCCCTCGGCCGGCCGGCGACCGACACCGCCCTGGCCACCCGGCCGGCGGAGGCGGCGCTGACCCTCGGCGAGGTCCTCCTGACCCCGACCCGGATCTACGCCGGGGCGATCCTCGACCTCCGCTCGACCCTCAACGCCGCCGGCTTCGACCTGCACGGGATCGCCCACATCACGGGCGGCGGGCTGCCCGGCAACGCCGCCCGGTCCCTCCCGCCCGAGCTGGGCCTGCGGCTCGATCCCGACCGCTGGCCGATGCCCTCGGTCATGACCCTGTTGGGGGCCCTCGGCGGCCTCGAGGACGACGAGCTGCGGGCGACCTTCAATGGCGGCCTCGGGATGGTCGTGATCGTCGAGCCACAGGCCGCCGGGCCGGCGATCGAGACGCTCGAAGCGGCCGGCCTCGGGGCCTGGCGGGTCGGCGAGGTCGTCCTGGCCGCCGAGCTCGGCGGGCGGCGCTACGTGGAGCAACCGCTCGGGACGGCGGACGTGGCCCGGTGAAACGGATCGCGGTCGGGGTCTCGGGGGCCGGCTCGAACCTGCGCGCCCTGGCGGCAGCGGCCGAGCGGGGCGAGCTTGGCGGCTCGATCGTGCTCGTCTTCGCCGACCAGCCCTGCCCGGCTCTCGACTGGGCGGTCGAGCGCGGCTTCGACACGGCGATGCTGCCCGGTCCGAACCGCTCGGACGGAGCTGCCAGGACGGCCTGGGACCAGGCCCTGGCCGAGACGCTCGAGGCGGTCCGGCCCGACGTCGTCGTCCTGGCCGGGTTCATGCGGATCCTCGGGCCGGCGGTCCTCGAGGCCTTCCCGGGCCGGATCCTCAACACCCACCCCGCCCTCGCTCCGGCCTTCGCCGGGGCGGACGCGATCGGCGAGGCGCTCGAGCGGGGGGTCGCCCTGAGCGGGGTCACGATCCACCTCGTCGATGCCAGCCTGGATGGCGGTCCGATCCTGCTCCAGGAATCCGTGCCGGTCCTGCCCGGCGATGATCCGGCCGCCCTGCGCGGGCGGATCCAGGCGGTCGAGCACCGGCTCCTGCCGTGGGCGGTCGGCCTGTTCCTGGCCGGGGCGATCGAGGTCCGGGACGGCCGCGTCCTGGTCGATGTCGAGCGGGCTGAACGCAGCCTGCCGGTGCCCCGCCGGGCCCTCCTGTCGGTCTCGGACAAGACCGGCCTCGAACCGTTCGGGCGCGGCCTCGTCGAGCTCGGCTTCGAGCTCGTGTCGACCGGCGGGACCTCGGCCGCCCTGCGGGCCGCCGGCCTGCCGGTGACCGACGTCGCCGCGCTGACCGGGTTCCCCGAGATGCTCGACGGACGGGTCAAGACCCTCCATCCGCGGGTCCACGCCGGGATCCTGGCCGATCGCCGGCGGGCCGACCACCGGCAGCAGCTCGTGGCCGCCGGAATCGCCCCGTTCGAGCTCGTCGTGGTCAACCTCTATCCGTTCGCGGCGGCCGCCGAGCGGCCCGGGATCGCCTACGACGAGCTGGTCGAGGAGATCGATATCGGCGGACCGTCGCTCATCCGGGCCGCGGCCAAGAACCACGCCTCGGTCGGCGTCGTGACCTCCCCGGAGCGATACGAGGCAATCCTGGCGGCCCTGGCCGAGCCGGACGGCTTGTCCGCTGGCCTGCGGGCGGCGCTCGCGGTCGAGGCCTTCCGCCACACGGCCGCCTACGACGCCCGGATCGCCGCGACCCTCCCGGCCCGGATGGCCGGGGCGGGGATCAGCCTGCCCGACGAACCGGGCCTGCCGGGCTCGTCGGATCCCTACCCGGCCAGCCTGACCATCGGCCTCGACAAGGTCGAGACCCTGCGCTACGGCGAGAATCCCCACCAGGCCGCGGCCCGCTACCGGATCGCCGGCTCGGACGAGACAAGCGGGCCATTCGCGACCGGCACCGCGCCGCTCCAGGGCAAGGCCCTCAGCTACAACAACGTCCTCGACGGCTCGGCCGCGGCGGCGCTCGGCCGGAGCCTGCGCGGGCCGGCCTGCGTGATCGTGAAGCACACGAACCCGTGCGGGGCGGCTGAACGGGCCACGATCCTCGAGGCCTGGGCGGCCGCCCTTGCGGGCGATCCCGTCTCGGCCTTCGGGGGCGTCGTCGCCCTGACCCGGCCGGTCGACGGGACGCTGGCCGAGGAGCTGGCCGGGATCTTCCTCGAGCTGATCGTCGCGCCCGGGATTCGATCCGGTGGCCCTTGAGGTCCTCGGGCGGCGGCCGAATCTGCGCCTCATCGTCGACGCGGGCCTGGCCGGTCAGCCGGTCGAGCCCGGCCGGGTCGATCCATTCAGCTCGATCCGGACGGCCGGCGGGGCCATTCTCGTCGCGAACCGCGACGATCAACCCGATGATCCGGCCGGCTGGACGCTGGCCACGAGCCGGCCGCCGACGCCGGCCGAAGCGGCCGACCTGGATCTCGCCTGGCGGCTCGTCCGGGGTGCGACGAGCAACGCGATCGTGCTCGTTCGGGATCGCCGCCTGATCGGGCTCGGCTCCGGCCAGACGAGCCGGGTCGACGCCGCCCGCCAGGCCGTGGCCAAGGCCCGGGCGATCTCCGGCGACGACTCGCCGGTCGGCGCCGCCTGCGGCTCGGACGCCTACTTTCCGTTCGCGGACGGCGCCCAGGCCTGCCTCGACGCGGGGGTCCGGGCCTTCGTCCAGCCGGGCGGTTCGGTCCGCGACGGGGAAGTGGTCGAGGCGATCGAGCGCGGCGGGAGCGACGATGCTCCTGACGGGGGTTCGCCATTTTCGGCATTGAGCGGATTGCCGGCCGGCAGCTCGGCCGGCTGATCGTCATCGGCCTGCTCGTGGCCGCCTGCAGTCCGGGCCCGACGGCGGAGCCGAGCGCAGGCATCCGGCCAGCCTGCGGCGACGGCGAAGCCGGCAGCGAGTCCCAGCGTCCAGGCCGTGGCCGCCCCGTCCCGGAGTCCGCTTCCGCCGAGCCCCTCGCCGTTGGCCCGCCAGACGGCGACGCCGACCCCGGCCACCACGCCGACGCCGCTCCAGGCCGGCTGTCCGATGACGCCGACGAGCTCCCGCCCCTCGGCGAAGCAGGCGGTCGTCCACCTGGCGACGACGAACTGGTCGGGCTATGCCGCCCGCTCGAGCAGTGCGTTCAGCTGCCTCCAGGGCCGCTGGACGGAGCCGACCGTCAGCTGTCCGGCGAGCGGCGCCGCCTCACTGTCGATCTGGATCGGCTTCGACGGCGAGGACGGAGCGAGCCGGGCGACCCTCGAGCAGATCGGCACGAACGTCGACTGCGACGACGGCCACGCCCGGACGTTCGCCTGGTTCGAGATCCTGCCCCAGGACCGGTTCGAGGAGGAGCTGCCGCTCGACGTCCGGGCCGGCGACCGGATCGCGGCCTCGATCCAGATCGTCGGGCGTTCGTACCACCTGGTGATCGAGAATCTCACCTCGGGCCGGGTGGCCGACACCTACGAGCACTCGCCCGGCTCGCTTCGCCAGACCGCGGAATGGATCGTCGAGGCGCCGACCGTGGGCTGCCCGGAAGCCTGCCACGTCGCCTCGCTTGCCCACTTCTCGACGGTGACCTTCAGTGCGGCCGATGCGATCCTGAACAACCGGCTCGGACCGATCAGTGACGGGCGCTGGTCGCGGGCCCGGCTCGATCTCGAGACGCGGACGGGCGTGGTCCGGGCCAGGACGGGCGGCCTGAATCCGAGCGGGACGGCTTTCTCGGTCGTCTGGCGCCATCGCTGAAGTGGGTACGCTGGCCGTGGCTCCCGTTCGATCGCAATCCGGTGCATGATTCCGGGGTGGAGGTGCTCTCGATGGATGATTCGACGAAGTCCGATTCCGTGAACGAAGCGGCGGGGGATGCCGCAGCCGAAGCCGGCGAGGCCGCCGGCGATGCGAGCGAGGCCGGCCAGGACATGGGGGCCAAGGTCTCGGCGGCCGCCGGCGAGGTCGGCAAGAAAGCCAGTGACCTCGCCGCGAAGGCGGCGCCGGTCGCCAAGGATGCCGCAGCCCGGGCGTCCGAGCTGATCGCCAAGGCCGGCGATGCCGCCGGGCCGTTCGCCTACAAGGCCGCGGCCAAGACCGAGGAGATCGGCAAGAAGGTGGCCGAGAAGGGTCGTTCGATGGCGGCCGACCTGCGCCACTCGATCAACTCGGACGCGGATTCCAGGGACGGGGCCGAAGCGGCCTCGGCTGCCGCGGGGGATGCCGCCGAGGCGGCCAAGGGGGCGGCAAGCGACGCGGCGGATGCGGCCGGCGAGGCCGCCTCAAATGCCGCCGACGCCGTCCAGGATGCAGCCGACAAGGTGACCGGCGGCTGACCCGACGGGCCCGGGAGGAGTCGTGCATCGGGGTCGATGCGCTACTCTCGGGCGATGGCCGACAACCGAAAGCGCTTCTACGTCACGACGGCGATTGCCTACGCCAACAACCAGCCGGGGCTGCACACCCTGTACGAGGTGATCGGCGCCGACGTCATCGCGCGCTGGCACCGGATGCTCGGCGACGAAACCCGTTTCCTGACCGGGACCGACGAGCACTCGGTGAACATCGTGCAACGGGCGGCGGAGGAGGGGATCAGTCCGCGCGCCTTCGTTGACCAGAAGGTCGAGCTGTTCCACGCCTCCGAGGGGCTGCTCGGGATCAGCCCCGACCGGTTCATCCGGACGTCCGATCCCGACCATCACCGGTCGGCCCAGGAGATGGTCCGCCGGGCCTATGCTCACGGCGACATCTACCTCGGCACGTACGAGGGCTGGTACTGCCCGAACGAGGGCTTCCGGACGGCCTCCGAGGTCGTCGAGACGGCCGCCGGGACGATCTGCCCCAACCATCCCGGCGTGCCCCTCGAGTGGCTGTCCGAGCGAAACTGGTTCTTCCGCCTGTCGGCCTACCAGGAGCGCCTCGAGCGTCATTTCGCCGAGCACCCCGACTTCGTCCAGCCCGACTACCGGCGGAACGAGATGCTGGGGTTCATCCGGGGTGGCCTGGAGGACTTCTCGATCAGCCGGGCCGGCAGCGGCTGGGGCATCCCGTTCCCGATTGCCGAGGACGGCTCGACCTCGCTTCTCGAGGACGGGACCTGGGATCCGAGCCGCGGGCACGATCTACGTCTGGTACGACGCCCTGATCAACTACATCACTGGGGCCGGCTTCCCCGACGACCCGGCCGCCTTCGAGCGGTGGTGGCCGGCCGACCTCCACGTGATCGGCAAGGACATTGCCCGGTTCCACACGATCTACTGGCCGGCGATGCTCTGGAGCGCCGGCCTCGCCGCGCCGAGCCATGTCTGGGTCCACGGCTGGCTGCTGCTCAAGGGCGGCGAGCGGATGAGCAAGAGCCGGGGCAACTTCTTCGACCCGAACGACGTCGTGGCGGCGCTCGGCTCGGATGGGGCACGCTACGTCACGATGGCCGAGGTCGCCTTCGACCGGGATACCGAGGTCAGCTGGGACTCGTTCATCCGGCGCTACAACGCCGATCTCGCAAACGATTTCGGGAATCTCGTCAACCGGACGGTGTCGATGGCCCAGCGCTACCTCGGCGGCGACCGCCCGGCGGCCTCCGACGGGGGCGTCCTGCGGGCCGCCTGGGAGGCAACCCTGCCGGCCTACCGGGCCGAGCTCGAGGGCTGCCTTCTCCATGCCGCCCTGGGCACCCTGTGGGGGTTCGTCAGCGCGGCCAACCGGCTGGTCGACGCCGAGAAGCCCTGGGAGCTGGCCAAGGCGGCCAAGGTCGAGGGCCCGGATGGCCTGAATGCCGCCCTCCGCCTGCGGGCCGTCCTGGGCGATCTCGTCGAGGCCTGCCGGCTCGTCACCCTGGCCGGCGCGCCGTACCTGCCGGCTACCGGTCCGCGCGTCTTCGACCAGCTCGGGTATGCCTGGCCGTATGCGGCCGACGGCAACGGCGGGCCGCCGGTCCTCGGTGAGCTCGCCTGGGGCAGCCATTCGGGCGAGACGGGCCGGCTCGGAGCTCCGCGAGCCGCTCTTCCCGCGGCTCGATCCCGTGGCCGACACCGCCGGGTGAGGTTCGCCCCGAGGCCGGCTGCCACGACCGATGCGCCTGATCGATTCGCACGGCCACGTCCAGGCCGACCGGTTCGAGGCCGACGCCGAGCTGGTCCTCGGCGGGGCTCGCCTGGCCGGGGTCGAGCGGATCCTCGTGCCCGGCTGGGACCCGGACTCGAGCGCCGCTGCGCTCGAGATCGTGGGCCGCTATCCCTGGCTCGATGCGGCCGTCGGGGTCCATCCCCACGATGCTGCGGCGGTCGACGACGCCGGCTGGTCCCGGATCGTCGAGCTGGCCGCGGACTCCCGGGTCCGGGCGATCGGCGAGACCGGTCTCGACACGGACCGGGGCTTCTCGCCGTTCCCCGACCAGCTCGAGAACCTCCGCCGGAACCTGGCCCTGGCCCGGGCGACCGGCAAGCCGGCGATCCTCCATTGCCGCTCGAAGCCCGGCCAGCGCGATGCCCAGGACGCCCTCGTCGAGGAGCTGCTCCGGGCTGGGTTCGGCCAGGGCGGGGGAGCCGCCGAGGCGTTCGGGGGCAGGCCGCCGGCGATCATCCACTCCTACTCGGGTCCCCTCGACTACGGCCGGACCGTGATCGAGATGGGCCTGGCGATCAGCTTTTCGGGCCTGGTCTTCCGGCCGGGCGAGGAGGACTCAGGCCGCGGTCGCCCGGCTCGTTCCCCGCGACCACCTGCTGGTCGAGACGGATGCCCCGTTCCTCTCGCCGCCCGGCGCGCCCCGCAAGCGAAACGAGCCGGAGTGGGTCCGGGTGACCGCCGCCTGGCTGGCCGAGACGCGCGGCGAGTCGCCCGATGCCCTCGGTGATGGGCTCGTGGCCGCCTACGACCTCGTCCTCAACCGGGTCTAAGGCCGCCACCCCTGCCCGGCCCCTGGTCGGCCGGGATATCTCCAGGATATCCAGGCTTGCACCTGTTCCGAGATGGCGCCGCGGGTCGAGGCCAGGTCTGAGGGTCGGCGGGAGTTGACACGCCCCGACGCTCCGCGCTACTGTATTGGCACTCTCACGTCGAGAGTGCTAAAGCAGCG
>CAVOMZ010000003.1:0-108601 GCA_963697135.1 uncultured Chloroflexia bacterium
TCCAGGCCGAGACCGACGGCCGGATCAAGGTCCGCCGTGGCGTCTGATCCGAGTCGATCGAGTCGGAGGCCCGCGCGCCTCGTGCCGTTGCGACGTTCCATCGACCGCTTCATGTCGGATCCGGCATCCCTCCGGAACGCCGCCCGACTGATGATCGGCGCGACCGTCGTCATCGTCCTGGTCGGCGGCCTCGTCGTCTGGCTCTTCGACAGTCAGGAGTTCCCGGACTACGGCAGCGCCCTGTGGTACACGCTGCAGACGGTGACCACGGTCGGCTACGGCGACAAGGTCCCCACGAGCCTGGTCGGACGCCTCACCGGCTCGTTCGTGATGGTCGTGTCGGTCGCGCTGCTCGCCATCGTCACCGCCTTGATCACGTCGACCTTCGTGGAGGCCGCACAGCGGCGGCGCCACACAGAGGAGCAGGATCCGGCCCGGGCGCTCGATCCGCGGCTCGACGACATCTCCGCTCGCCTCACGACCATCGAGGAGGTCGCTCGAGGCGCTCGTGGCGGGTCGAGGCACTCTGCCGGCCCCACCCTTTTCGCACCCGCGGGACCAGCTTGCTACGGAGACCTGACCGTGTGGAACAGCCACGCCGGAACGAGACACGTCGACAGCCAACGTGGTCACCAACGCCTCGTCGTCGCCGCAGTACGTGACGGCACTCGTGATCGGCGGGATCGTCATATTCTCTGGCCCATGCTGTTCGTCTGGTGGTTGGGTCGCCGGGCCAAGGCCCGCCGGGACGATCAGATCAGCAGGGAAGGACGAGCAGATGAGAGCGAGTGGCGGGTGACCGACCGTTCTCGCCCTCGTCCGAGAGGATTAACCCGTCCAGACGCGGACCGCGCCGTTTCGAACGCTGGAGTCCACTAGGCCTGTCGACTGAGGGAGAGATGGAGGGTCAACGGCGATGACGAGCGAAGCCCCGACGCTGCGCAGGCACGGCAACGCGTACAACATCTTCATCCTCGTCCTGACGATCTTCTCGTGGGCTCGATGGTCCTGCTGCTCCTGCCGGTGTCAGCCGGCCGAGCGCGACCTGCTACCCTGTACGACAACGTCGTCTGCCTGATCTTCCTCGTGCGACTTCGCCATAACCTCGCCGGGTCGAAGCCGAAGCGGGGCTATTTCATCGGCCAGCGGGGCTGGCTCGACCTCCTCGGGTCGATCCCAAGCCTCGGGTTCTTCCAGTTGACCGCGCTCTTCCGCCTGGCCCGCCTCAGCCGGCTGGCTCGGATCACCCGGCTCCTGCGCGGGCAGGCCGGCAAGGACCTCGTCCTCGACGTGCTGAAAACCGCGGCCAGTACGCGACCTTCATCACGATCCTCCTGGCCGGGATGGCGCTCTCGTCGCGAGCATCCTCGTCCTCCAGTTCGAGAGCACGTCTCCCGACGCGCAACATCACGACCGGCGGCGATGCCATCTGGTGGGGCATCGTGACGATCACCACGGTCGGCTACGGGGACCACTACCCGGTGACGATCGCTCGGCCGACTCACCGGCGTCTTCGTCATGTTCGCCGGCATCGGGATCATCGGCGCCCTGGCCAGCATCCTCGCGAGCCTCCTCGTCTCGCCCGACGCACGCCCGACGAGCCAGCGGCGGAACCAGGGGAGCCGGTCGACACCCCGGCACCGTCCGAGGCTGCCACGATGGGTGCCGTCGTGGCGGAGCTCGCTGGCACCGCGGGCCGAGGTCATGTCGCTTCGCCAGAGCCTCGCCGCCGGGCAGGACTGAGCCTGGCCGAACGAGTGCCGATTGCAGGCGTCAGGTTTGAGGCAAAACCCATCGGGTTGCGCTGCCATGGACAGCGGTGCGGGTCCTGCGCTAACGCCCGCGGGCTCCGGAGGCCGACGCTCTATCCACTGAGCTACAGGCGCGCGATGCGGCGGCCAGCCGCGGCGGCCATCTTACCCGTCAGGGGCGCCGCCGGCCATGCGCGCCGAGTCAGGATCTGTCAACGCGGGCGATCCGGTCCGCGGCGCTATTGTCTGGCGATGGCCGCTGACCTGCCGCCGGAGCAACCGTTCTTGGGTCCCAGCCTGGTGCTCGGACCCCTTCTTCGTCATGTCGGCGCGCACGATGCGACGATCTGGGTCGAGACGGACCTGCGCTGCACCGTCGAGGTCCGGTGCGCCGGTCTGAGCGCATCTGCGCAAACGTTTGAGGTCGCCGGTCACTTCTATGCCCTGGTCGTGCTCGACGGGCTCGAGGCCGGTGGGATTGCCCCGTACGAGGTTCGCCTTGAAGGGACAGTGGTCTGGCCACAGCCCGGGTCAAGCTATCCGGCGAGCCGATTCGAACGTTCCTGCCGGCCGCTCCGGTGCGGATCCTGTTCGGCTCGTGCCGCTCGCCGGTCACGGTCAAGGTCAAGGACCCGACCGGCTCGGGCCAGGATGTCCTGGGGGCGTACGCCCGTCGGATGGTGGGACTTGACCCGGCCGATTGGCCGCAGGTCCTGCTGATGCTCGGCGACCAGGTCTACGCCGACGAGACGTCGGAGCCGATCCGGGCCTTCATTCGGTCCCGCCGGGACACGAAACGGCCGCCGTTCGAGCAGGTGGCCGACTTCGAGGAATACACCCGGCTGTATGCCGAGGCATGGGGCGATCCCGATGTCCGCTGGCTCCTGTCCACGATGCCGAGCTCGATGATCTTCGACGACCACGACGTCCTCGACGACTGGAATACCTCGGCGGCCTGGCGGGCAGAGATGCTCGAGACGAGCTGGTGGGCCGACCGAATCGATCGGCGCGTTCATGTCGTACTGGATCTACCAGCACATCGGCAATCTCTCGCCGGCCGGCCTGGCCGCGGACGCGATGTACCAGGCTGCTCTTGGCGAGGGCGACACGGCGATTGCGCTCCGGGCAGTTCGCCAGGCAGGCCGATCGCGAAGCGGACGGCGGCCCCGGGATCATGTGGTCGTACCGGCGCGACTTCGGCCCGGTCCGCCTCCTCGTCATCGACTCCCGGGCCGGCCGGGTCCTGACCGAAGGCCGTCGGTCGATGATCGGCGAGGCCGAGTTCGAGTGGGTCGAAAACCAGGTCGAGGATGGCTCATTCGACCACCTGATCATCGGAACCTCCGTGCCCTGGCTGCTGCCCCGGGCGCTCCACGACGTCGAGTCATTCGATGAGGCGATCACGGCTGGATCCAGGGGTCGTTTCGCGGCCCGGCTGGGCGAGCGCCTGCGACGGTCCGTGGACCTGGAGCATTGGGCGGCCTTCCGCCAGTCATTCGATCGGCTTCAGCGCCTGATCGCCCGGGTCGGCCAGGGGACCGACTCGCGGCCGGCCCCGGCCACGATCTGCGTCCTGTCCGGCGATGTGCATCACACCTACGTCTCGGAGGCAACCTTTCCGGATGGCCTCCAGTCGCGCGTCTACCAGCTCACCTGCTCGCCGTTCCACAACTCCATCCCGCTCCCGATGCGCCTTGTCTTCAAGGCTTCCTGGAGCCGGAATGCCCAGCGGCTGACGTCGAGCCTGGCCCGCCTCGGCCGGGTCCCGCCGGTCGGCATCGACTGGCGGACCACCGCCGGCCCGTTCTTCGGCAACCACCTTGGCCTGCTCGCGATCGACGGTCGCAAGGCCGAGTTCGCTCTCGAGAAGTCGGCCTTCGACGGTCCGGTCACCCGGGCGACCCCGATCCCCGAGGCATCCCGGGATCTGACCGGCCCCCGGCGGAGTCCGGGCAGCTGAGGATTGGCCCGGGCTAGTGGTGACCCTTGCGCGCTGGGGCGATGACCCGCAGGGCGCCTGGCCGGACCTTGATCGTGATCGGCGTCTTGCCCAGCGGGTTGCCATCGGATTCGACCAGGCGAGCCGGCTCAGACTGAGATCCGGATCTCCCTGGCCTGGGCCCGGAAGACGTGGCCACCCGAGCTCTTGCCCAGGCCTTTCTGGCGGAGGGCCTCCCAGCTCGCCACGAGTCCCGGGAGCGGACCCGCCGCGCGAACCACGATCACGTCGAGGAGGCCGTCATCGGGCCGGATTCGGCGGCGAGGCTCGATCAAGGGCAGCATCTTGCCGAAGTTGGCGATGAACACCTGGGCGGCGTCGAACTCCGTCGTCGATCCGTCGAGGGTGATCGTGTGGGCGACGTTGCGGATCGTGCCGGTCTGGCCGACGGCATTGGCGATATAGGCGAGCTTGCCCCAGCGGAGCTTCTGGCCCGCCCCCGTCGCATCGATGACCTCCGCGTCGAAGCCGATCCCGCAGGCGACCGCGAAGTCACGCTTGGTGCCGTCATCGGTGGTCGCCCGGCCCATGTCGATCCGGCGGACCCGGCGACGGGCCACGATCCGGGTGGCCGAGCGCACGTTGTGGGGGATCCCCAGGTTCGCTGCCAGGAGATTGCCCGTGCCGGTCGGGATGATCCCGAGGGCCGCCTCGGTCCGGGCCACGGCGGCAGCCACCCGAACGACGGCCCCATCACCGCCGACCGCAACGACTACGTCGCAGCCGTCGCGGATCGCGTCGCTGGCCCGCGATTCCAGCTTGCGCTTGCGGGTGACCAGGGCCGAATTCGACCTTCCAGCCGTCAGCCCGAAGGGCCGTCCGGACCTCGCGCACGGTCGCTCCGATGTGGCGGCCCTTGCGCTGCCGCCCGATGACCAGGGCGCGGCTCAACGGAGCGCCGCTTTGCCCGGTTCGCTGATCCCAGCGGGGCGGCGATCGCGGCGAACGCCAGCGGCGCCACGTCGGGCGGGCACGGAAGGCCGCCCCGACGATCAGCAGCCAGGCAATCCCGGCCAGGATTCCGCCGACGACGTCGGTCAGGTAGTGGTAGCCGAGGTAGATCCGGCTGACACCCACGCCAAAGGCCAGGATCGCGGCCAGGCCAACCGCGAGGAGCCCGGCCCGGCGACCGAAGATCGACCAGATCACGCAGGGCCACGGCTCCGTAGAAGATCACCGTGTTCATCGTGTGCCCGCTCGGGAAGCTGTAGTCGGGCAGCACCTGGGCCCACGGCAGCTGGGGCCGCGGCCGGGCGAAGAACAGCTTCATCGAGCCCTGCAGGACCAGGCTGCCCAGGCTGGCCACCGCGATGAATCCGGCCGCCCGGTAGCGCCGGCGCCAGACCAGCCAGCCGACGACGAGCACGAACAGGATCGGGACCACGTAGATCGAGCCGATGTTGGTCAACCCGTTCATGAACGCGTCGAGGCCCGGCGAGGCGATCCCGTGCAGGAACGGCGTGGCCCAGGTATCGAGCGCGAAGACCTCCTGGTCGCGCACGCCCTCGGCGATCGAGCCCAGGACGACGAGACTGGCTGCGAGGCCGACGAAGCCGACCACCACCGTCATCGTGGCCAGTCCGAGCTCGGGCGCCGGCGGGGGTTCGGCGCGGTTCGGGCGCGGGCTGACGCCGGGTCCGAGCGGACCGTGCTCGCCGAGCTTGCCTTCGTTGCTCCGTCGTCACCCCGGCCCCCCTGCACGAGCCGTCTTCTCGAGGTCCTTCTTCGTCGGCCCGGTCACGTCTGCCCAGCCTCCCGGGCGGGTGAACCAGGCATACAGGGCCAGGGCCGCGACCGCGCCCAGGAACCCACCCAGCAGGTCCGTCGGAAAGTGCTCGTTGAGGGCCATTCGGGCGATGCCCACGAGGATCACCTCAGCGACGACGACCGCCGCCAGGACCCAGCGGAGGAGACGGTGGACCGTCGTCCGCCAGACCCGAATGGCGACAACCCCCAGGATCGTCATGCACTCGAGGATGTGGCCCGACGGGAAGCTGTAGACCACGCCCGGGATCCCATCGCCGTTGCCGGACGGCCGCGGCCTGGCCGTCAGCTCCTTGACGCCCTCGCTGCCGGCCGTCACGGCGATCAGGATCATCACGACGACGATCGCTTCGCGGTAGCGCCGGCTCCAGATGAGCCACAGGACGAGCCCGATCCCGATCGCGATCAGGGGGAAGTTGGCCGATTGGGAGAACCCGTTCCAGATCGCGGGAGTTCCGTCGAACGTCCGGGCCCAGGCGAGGATGGGCTGATCGAAGGGGAACACGACGTGGTTGGCCAGGGCCAGGGCGAGGCCAACAAACAGGACGAGACTCACCGCGGCGGTGATCAGCAGGGCCGGTGACCTGCCCTCGGCTCGCGGCGTGGCCGTCGCGCCGACGACCGGCAGAGGACTGCTCGAGACGTTCATCGGACGCCCAGGGCCGGCAGTTCGGCGGGCCGGAAGGCGGAGCTGGACGGGGCGTCGCCGGGCCGGCCCAGGGACAGGGCAGGGTCTGAGGCAGACACCGGGCGAAGGAGTCCGGCTTCGACCTGCATCCGGATCCGATAGAGCGTGTCCCATTCCGACTCGGGGACGTCGAGCTCCTTGAGGGCGGCGTCGACCCTTCCGAATGTCTCAAAGCCGGGCGAATAGGCCAAGGTTCGATCCCGGGCGATCTTCTTGAGCAGGTCCTCGACCTTCTGCGCCTCGGCGCTCGTCGTCAGGTGGGCCCTCGTCGCTTCCAGCGAGTCGAAGACCGAGGCCCGGGCCAGCATCCGATTCGAGGGGGCGATGGAGATGGCGATGTCCGAGGGATAGATCCCGATCCGGAGGTCCCGGCCACACAGCTCGCGAAGTCGATCAGGTCGCTCCCGCGCACTGTTGGGCCCGCCGATGCGGGTCAGGATCCATGCCGGCAGGCTCAGGATCCGGGGGGCCGCCCGCACGTCCGAGTCCAAGCCCGG
The DNA here is from genome assembly GCA_963697135.1 of uncultured Chloroflexia bacterium. Taxonomy (GTDB): domain Bacteria; phylum Chloroflexota; class Limnocylindria; order Limnocylindrales; family CSP1-4; genus Palsa-1033. The sequence continues at coordinate 6,700 of CAVOMZ010000003.1, forward strand.
CGGCTGCCAGGCCTGCCTGGATGCTGGCCACCGTCTGGTCATAGTCCCCCGCCTCGATCACGACCGGCACGTGGCTGTCCGCCCAGCCGTGGCGCGCGCTGCGGATCTTCCGGGCGAGCCCGACGCCAGCCAGGAACACGAGGAGTCCGGAGATCGCCGGGGTCGTGAGGTAGCCCCGCAGGATCTCGCGCAGTGCGCCGAGGCCAGTGGCCCGGCCGTGCTCAGCCGGCACGAGCCAACCGGCAATCCCGACGAAGGCCGGCAGGATCAGGACACCGATCAGCATCGCCGTGACCAGCCAGGACTGGTTCACGAACCCGGGGTGGGGCGTGGTCGACAGGGCCAGCGTGGCAAGGCTGGGGACGATCAGCCCGATCAGCAGGATCGTCCAGAGGAGCGACCCGAAAACCATCGAGACCAGGTAGATCTGGTGGCTGCGGGGGACCCGCCCGAACATCAGGCTCGCCGCCCAACCGAACGCGGCGACCAGGAGATTGCCGGCAAACCGCCCAACCAGTCCGACCGCGGAAAGGAGCGTGGTCATCGTCGTCCGCCGGGCGTCGATCGTTTCATGGGGCGACGGTAAGCAAGCCCGACATCGCTGCCCGTGTCAGCGGTGGAGCATCGCCTTGCAACTTCGCTGCACGGAGGACCGGCTCGGGCTCAGCCAGGTGCCGAGCGAGGAGGCCTCAGCGCGGAGAAGCTCGGACGATCGCCCAGCCTCGGAGGAGGTTGACCGCGAGGGCCACCAGCCCGATGACGATGGCGAAGCCACTGACCACCCCCTGGGGCAGCCAGTAGACGTCCTTGAGAAAGACGACCAGGGCGAACTCGTCGAGGACGAGCGCCGCGCCGAGGCCGAACAGGACGGCCCGGAACAGGCGATACCGTTCGTCAAGGGCAAGGACGCCGGCGATCAGGAGCGCCGCAATTCCGAACACGACGTGGTGGACGTGGGTTCCCCCGATGTTGATGTCGGAGCCTGCTCCGGCCTTCGTGATCGTGGTGAAACCCCGGACGACGACGAGGGTCAGGAAGTAGGCGGCCGTCGCCAGGAGCGAGGCCTCGACCGGGCTGCCCCCCAGCTTCGTGCGGTATCCGCGCAGACGGTCGAGCATGACCGCCAGCATGGTCAGTCAGTCAGGCCATTGCAATGGGCGAGCCGTCCAGGGCCGACGGTCCCTGCGGGCAAGAGCGACTGACGCCTCATTGCAAGACGCCCGAGCCCGATTGGCGGCGCGTTCTGGGTTCCCCAAGACCAATGTGGTCGCAAGGCCGCGCGCGCGGTCCACTCGAGGAGAAACCATGACCGAGGTACGCAAGACCGTTACAACCGAGCCCACCGACGAGCCGGCTCGGACGACCCAGACGCTCGAGAAGGGCGTCCCCCATGGCGACGAAGAAATTGGCGGAACGATCCTGGGCGGCGCCGGGGGTGCCGTTGCCGGCGCAATCGTCGGAGGACCGGTCGGCGCAGTGATCGGCGGCGCGATCGGCGCGGCGTCGGGCGCAACCGCGGGAGCCCTCGATAGCAAGCGCAAGGACGAGAAGCTCGTCGTCACCAAGGAAGAGAAGACCTACTGATGACCATCGGAACGATCGTCATCGTCGTGGTCATCGTCCTGGCCGTCCTCTTCGTTCTCGGACGCGTCCGGGCCTAGGCCACCTCCTGGCCCCCCGAGGGGCACGCTCGCACAGATGAACCCCGCCAGAGTGCCTGGCGGGGTTCACTTTGGGATCGCCTCGGGTCACCCCGGTCGGGCGGACCGCGCGCCTCATGTCCGATTGCAAGGTCGCCCATTACAGTTTCGTTGACCGTCTCAGAATCGCTTGCTGGGGCGATCTGCAACGACTACTGTTTCGACCTCGCCAAGATCAACCGGACCAGTTGAAGCTCGAGCTGGAGTCGATGCAACGGGACGCGCGGATCCTCATCGCCGCCGACCAGTCGATCGCCGACGTGACACCGGAAGCCCTCCGGCTCCTGGACATGACCTTCGATCAGCTTCGGAGCCTGCCTCCAGGGGGCCTGTCGCTGGAGCGCGATCGCGAAGGGTCGAAGGACTTCGAGTCCGCCTGGAACGATGCCGGACGGAATCCGGTCATCGGTTCGGGGACGATCCGGTTGCTCGACGGCCGGCTGATCCGAATCCAGTACTTCATCGTTCCCCAGCTCGACGGTGGGTTCGAGATCGTCTTCGACGTCGTCGACGAGCCGCTCGACGCGCCCAGCCGGATGTACGCCGTCGGCGACATCCTGGCTGCCTGGCGAGCGGCTGAGCGAACACTCGCCGAGCTCGATCCTGAGTCGGAGGAATGGGCCGCCGCACAGGCGGCGATTGCCCATTTTCGCGGTGAATACCGGCGGCTCGTCACCGACAAGGGAGGGCCTGCCCTCGCGGCGGCCGCGGACTGACTCGGCCATCGGGCTGAGGCCTGTCGCGGCTTTGCAACGTTGGATCGGGCTTGGGACCTCCCAAAGCGCAATCCGGAGCCCATGCTCGAACGATGCTACCGCTCCGCAGGCCGGTTCTCGTCATCAACCCGATTGATGACCGTGAGTTCGCCGCGGCGACTCAGCAACTCCTCGATGAGGGCATCCTCGAGCTGGAGGAATTCCGCGACCGGTTGCGGGTGGCATATCCAGGCGCGGCCGCCCATCTTCGCGAGATCGCCGACGAGCCGATCCTGATCTGGTACGTCTACCGGGAAGGTCATTGGATCGACCTTTCCGCGACAGGACTTGAAGAAGATCGCCGAGCCTGAAGACAGAAGGCGAACCTCGACCCAACGGATCCCGCCCAACGGCCTGAACGTGACCACATTGCGGAGCGACCTCAGTCTCGAGGCGTCACGTTCTTCATCGGACGCCCCGGCTCGCCTGGCCGCCGAGTCCGGACCCGCCGTGCGGCTTTCGTTGCTGCCCAGGCGATCGTCAGGTACCGACCGGGCACGAATAGCAACCCGGCCTCGGCGAGCTCCCGCGTCGCCGGGTGCCCGAGAGCATGCCGCAGCGCCCGGACCGAGGTGGCCTGGGCCTGAACGTCACGGACGAGGGCTCGGCGGTCGTGAATCGCCCGGCTGGCGGCCTGCTGCAGCAGGCCGGACCGAACGGACGACGCCAGAACACGGCGCGTTTCGGGCAGGCTGATCACCTGCGTGATCTTGAGGAGCTTCGTGGGGGAGGGCATGACCGCATCGATTGCGAGTTGTGACCCCTCGAATGTGCCGCTCCCCACCGATGCGCCGTACCAGAGGACGCCGGCGGGCGGATTGCATTCTCATGGCATCGCCTGGGTCGGCATTCGTCGCTTGTCGACTGGCGACCGAGAGACCTTGGTCCAGAGCACTGGCGTAGCCCGAGCCTATCCGTGACGGGTCGCGGCTCGTATCCTGCCCGTGTGGCCACGCCCCAGACCGGCATCTTTGCGCTCGGGACGATGTCCCATGCCTACCTTGAGCTGGACGGGCGTCCCGGGGTCGATCCGCGCGATCTGATCGCGGCAGTCGCCAGCCTGCGCGAGCCGCGCACGACGATCGGCGGCGTCAACCTGGTCACCGGCTTTCGGCCCGAGCTCTGGGCATCGGTCGGTCCTGACGTCGCGCCTGTCGGTCTGCGTGGTTTCAACGAGCCGCTCGTCGGCCGCGACGGCTACACGATGCCGGCCACCCAGCACGACGTCGTGGTCTGGCTCTCCGGCGCCGCCTACGACGTCGTCTTCGACGTTTCGCGCGGAATCGTTTCGGCGCTGGCAGGGCAAGCGACCCTGGCGCGCGAGATCGTGGGCTGGCCCTACCACCGCGACCGTGACCTCACCGGCTTCGAGGACGGCCTCGAGAATCCCACCCTGGCCGAAGCGAGCAGGGAAGTCTCGATCGACCCAGGTTCGCCCGGTGAAGGCGGAAGTGTCCTGCTCCTTCAGCAATGGGAGCACGACTCGGCCAGGTGGGAGGCGCTGCCGATCGACGAGCAGGAACGGGCCATGGGTCGAACGAAATTGACGGGCGTGGAGCTCGACCCAAGGCCGGAGACATCCCATGTCGGGAGCACCGACCAGGATCGCTTCGGCAAGATCTTCCGACGCAATATCGGCTACGGCTCGCTCGGCCGACACGGCACGATCTTCGTCGGATTCAGTCGCGACCGCGATCGCCTTGAGGCGATGCTCAAGAGCATGGCCGGCATCGGGGGCGGCCAACGCGACCAGCTGACGAGGTTCACCCAGCCCCTGACCGGCGCCTACTACTTCGTCCCGTCGAGCGAGGCGTTAGCCGCCTTCGCGGCCTCTGCATAAGCCGAGTGCTACTGCCAGCGAGAAAGTCGCGCGACGACCGACTCGAGCCCGGTTACCAGTCCAGGTTCCTCTGACAGCTCGGCCAGGGCGCCATCGATCAAGTCCCGGCGACGAGCGATCACGTTGCGTCGCAGCGCCTCGCCGGCCGGTGTGAGGGCAATCCGACGGCCTCGTCCGTCGCTCGGATCGCGTGAGATCGAAACAAGACCTCGGCGTTCCATTCTTCGGATCAGTCGACTCGCAGACGGCATCGAGGCGCTGGCCCGATCGGCGAGCTCATTGACGCGCAGCGGTTCTTCGGAACTGCCGAGGACCATCAGCGTTCGCCACTGCAAGAGCGACAAGTCGCCGGCGCCAACATCGAATATTGCCGCGTTCGTCACGGCCACGAGCTCGACGGCGAGCTGTTCCAGCTGATCGAGTACCAGGACCAATGACATCGTGTCGACCTCCCTCGACTCAGTCTAGAATCCGCCCTGTCATTGTCATCGGGCAAGTATTCGCCCGAACGGAATCATCTCGACGTAACCTGGAGTCTGGAATCATGACGATCCCCAAGCGGATGATGGCAAGCCTGCTGAATCCGGTCCCGCGTGGCCAGGGCCTCGCCGAGTACGCCCTGATCCTCGCCCTGATCGCGATCGTGGCGATCATCGCCCTGATCTTCCTGGGCGGCCAAGTCTCCAAGATCCTGAGCAACGTCGGCCACAGCGTGTAGCTGAGCCGGCATGCCCGGCCGCATCGGGCGCAGACGCTCAACCGGAAGTCACTGGCTGCGCTGGCGCTCCGATCAGGTGGCCGGCAGGTCACTCGCCCCGGTCGCCAGCAACTCTTCGAGTGCGGGCCTGGCCGTCGGGGTCGAGAAGACCGTGAGCCGATCGCCGACCATGATGGTCAGGTCGCCCCTGGGCACGATCAGCTGCTCGTCTCGCTCGACTGACACGAGCACGGTGTCTCGAGGCCAGGGAGTCGACCGGACCGTGCGGCCCGCGATCACCGAGCTCTCGCCGACCTGGGCTTCAATCAGCACGCCGTTCGGCCCAGCCGACCGGACCTGTCGCATGTTGCTGGCCAGGGCCGACCGGTAGGAGCCGAGGATGTCACTGGCGGATAAGATCCCGACCAGCCGGTCATCGGCGACGACCGGCACCCAGCTCCGGTGATGATCCGTCAGGACGCCCAGGGCATCGACCAGGGCGTCATCGGCTCCGACGAACCAGTCATCAAGCTTGAGCGTCTCGACCGTCTTCGCGGGCTCGGCCGCCGCGAGGTCCGGGGCTTCGACCGAGCCGCGAAACCGGCCCCGGTCATCGACCACCGGGGCACCCGGGAGCTCGGCCGCAAGGAGCCGGCCGTGGGCCGCTCCGATCGGCTCGTCGCTTCGGATGACCAGGCGAGCGACCCGCGCGGCCGTGCCGGCGGGGATCGCCGCCAGCAGAGGCAAGGCCTCGCGGAGCCGGTGGGCCGGCGAGTCGGCTCGACTGCGGATCTGCTCGCTGTAGATCGAACGGTCGCCGACGATCAGGATCGCGATCCCGATCGCCAGCATCGCCGGCGGGAGCATCGCCAGGCTGTCGGTCATCTCGGCAACCATGAGCATCACGGCGAGAGGCGCATGGGCGATGCTCCCGAACAGGGCCATCATCGCCACGATCACGAATGGCGATGGGTCGATTGGGACGCCCGGCGCGACTGGCTCGAGGATCCGCCAGATCCCGGCACCAAGCAGGCCACCGACGACCATCCCGGGCCCGAAGATGCCGCCCGACCCGCCCGAGCCGATCGACAGAGACGTCGCCAGGATCTTGGCAAACGGCAGGACGAGGAGGACCCACAGCGGCAGGCCCAGCAGGGCCGTCCGATCGAAGCCGGCCTGGACCCAGCCGTAGCCGGTTCCGAGGACTCCCGGCAGGACGATCCCGATGCAGCCGACGGCAAGTCCACCGAGCGCCGGACGGAGGTATCTGGGCAGCGGAGATCCCGCGAAACCAGTCGGTGAAGCCATAGAACGTGGCGATGTAGAGCCGACCCACCAGGCCGGCGGCCAGGCCCAGCAGGGCGTAGTAGACGAGCTGGCGCGGGTCCGTGAAACCGAGGCCGGCCACACGACCGAAGATCGGGTCAAAGCCGACGAACGTCGCCGAAGACGCTGAAGGCCACGATCGAGGCGACAAAGGCCGGCACCAGCGCCTCCGAGTCCACGTCGTCGCGGAACGGGATCTCGGCCGCCAGCACGGCTCCGCCCAGGGGAGCCCGGAAGATCGCCCCGATTCCGGCGCCCATGCCGGAGCTCACGGCGATCCGGGCGTCTCGCGCATCGAGGTCCAGCAGACGGGCCAGGTACGATCCAAAGCCGGCCCCGATCTGGGCGGTCGGGCCCTCCCGTCCGCCCGATCCGCCCGATCCGATCGTGACCGCCGAGGCGACCAGCTTCACGGCCGGGATCCTCGAGCGGATCCCGCGTGGGTCGTGGTGGATGGCGGCGATCGCGGCATCGGTGCCGTGGCCTTCGGCCTCGGGGGCAAAGCGGAACACGAGGATCCCCGAGATCAGGCCGCCGGCCGCCACGATCAGGGGCAGGGCCCATGGCCGGCCGATATCGACGATCGGCGCGCCACCTTCACCGGCAGGTGACGCGGGGGTGAACCCCGCGAGGGTGCCGAGGAAGAACCGGGTGGCCAGATCGAGTGCCCAGAAGAAGAGGACCGCGCCGAGGCCGCTGATCAGCCCGATCAAGGCGCCGAGGATGACCCATTTGCGCAGGTACGGGGCGTTCCGGACGCGCTCCCGGATCCCGATGAGGTCCGGCCTCCGGCCCAGACGATCCCCCAGCGATCGTCCAGCTGGTTCGATCAGCGCCACGTTGTCATGTGACAATCATAAGTCCATGGACCGACGTTGGCCGAGCTGCGCGCACCAATCACGGCCGTCGTTCACGGCCTGACAGGCCGGTCAGCTCGTCGATCTGCTGTGCCGATCAGCTGACGAGTCGAGCCGCGGACCGATCCCGCCAAACCGTCCAGCGAGCTGTACCCGCGAGGGTCGCCGTCAGTCGGGCAGGCGTTTAGTGATCGCTCCGTCCCGATGGCATGGAAACCCGCCCATCGGCGATCGCCGCGAGATAGGCCGCGTGGTCGCGGGCGTTCTGGTCGGCGTAGGCCTCGGCGAAGTCGGCGATCGCGCCGTCGAACGTGTCTCCGGTCCCGAGGTACGCCGCGATCGCGACCGCGTCCCCGCCGCGGGCGTGGGCCCGGGCGAGGGCCCAGCCGCAGATCCCGCCGTAGAAGCCGAGCCCGGCGGGCTGCAGGGTCGTGGTATCGACCGAGCCCTTCATGTCCCACAGCTGGCGGATGTAGAAGTCGCGCCCGCCCGGCCCGCGGGTCCAGCCCAGGAAGATGTCCGGGCGTGGCCTGCATGACCTGCTGGCCGACCACGACCCGCTGGCCGTGGTTGGCGTGGCGGCTCGGCTCGAGGTACGGCTCGAGCACCGACGCGGTCGCCTCCTTGGCCTGGAGGATCAGCGGGTCGTTCTCGTCGCGCCCCTCGAGCACGAGCATGAAGCAGCGCGTCCCGACGCTGCCGACGCCGACCACCTTGAGGGCGGCATCGACGAAGCGGTAGCGCTCGAGGAACTCGCGCCGGCTCTCGGGCATCGTGGCCCGGTAGTCGTTGAACGTGCCGGCGAGGGCTTCCGCGCCACCCGCGAACTCGACGTGGCTGATGGCCGGCGGGTCGTCGAGGATCACCCGGCGGCCGTCGACGACGCCGGTCAGCTGATTCGAAGGCGCGCATGCCGTCGCGCTGGCGGGCCTTGCTGAAGATCGCCTCGAAGCAGTTGGCGACGTCCCGCGGCTGACCGGCCGTCGAGCAGGCCCGAGGCCTCGGCCACCTCCCGGATGCTCGTCTCGGTGATCGAGGCGTAGGACACGTCGAGCAGGCGCATCCCGGCGTAGCGGGCCAGCCACTGGCGGTAGCCGCGGACGGCCGCGCATCGTGGCGACCCGGTTCTGGGCCGCGTTGAAGCCGTTGGCCCGACCGGCGATCACGATGCTGGCCGCGAGCCGCTTGACGTCCCATTCCCATGGCCCGGGCAGGGTCTCGTCGAAGTCGTTGGCATCGAAGACCAGGGTCCGCTCGGGGGAAGCGAACAGCCCGAAGTTCGAGAGGTGGGCGTCGCCGCTGGCCTGGACGAGGATGTCGGTGCGGGGGCTCGCGTCAGGTCGAATGCCAGGACGGCCGGCGTGCCCCGGTAGTAGGCAAAGGGCGACTCGGCCATCCGGTCGTGGCGCAGGGGCACGAGCTCGGGCAGGCGATCGGATTCCTGGTCGGCCAGGATCGCGATCGGGTCCCGACCGGTCGCGGTTCGAAGGTGGCGTGACTGTCCCGCGGGACGCGCTTCCGGGCGGCCTTGCCGGCGGCGGCCCGCTCCCTCGGCTTGACCCAGGGCCGGGCCGTCCAGGCGTTGCCCGGGGGTGGTTCGATCGCCCACGCGGCGTCGTAGGCCGCGGCCGCATGCCTCGGCTTCCGTTGCTCAGGCCGTCGAACTTCAGTCGGTTCCGTCATCTACATGTCCTCCGCCACGCCTAGGCCTCCGAAGATCATGGTCCATGGGGCACGGGGGTACGCGCTCGGGGCTAGTCGCGCTGGGACGACTACTGGCTGTCCGCCGGGGGCGATCCGATCGGGATGATCGACACATCGCAGGCGGCCTGCTCGGCGACACGAAGCGAGATACTGCCGTGGGCCAGCCGTCCCAGGCGACCGCGACGATGTGAGCCGAGCACGATCAGGTCCGCCTTCTCGGCCGCGGCCGCCTCCAGGATCGAGTCGGCCGGATCGCCGTTCCAGACGAGGAAGGCCGCGCTCGCCCCGGCGGCCCGGGCCCGGGCAACGATCGAGCGAGTAGCGGATTCAACCCGTGCCCGTTCCTGGTCAATTCGTCGGAGGTAGCGACCGCCCGGCAGGCGCAGGCCCTTCGGGTCGACGACGCTCAGGACGACGAGATCGGCGCCGTGCTCGACGGCCAGCTCGATCGCGTGATCGACCGCTCGGTCGCTGACCGCCGACAGCTCGGTGGCCAGGAGAATCCGCCGAATCTCCAACGGCGAATCGGCGGGCGCTCGCGGGTCGGCCTGAAGTGGCACGTTGCTCATGGGCCGGATCATCGTTCGCGGCAGCCTGCCCGGACAGTGACCTACGTCCCGATGCGGGGAGCCGTCCAGCCCCTCCGGTTCGCGATCTCCACGGCCGATATCATCAGATCGTGGAAGCGAGACCGCGAACGCCATCTCCGCCCGAACCCCAGGACGTGGCCGCGGCGCTTGATGCCGCCGTCCGCGGAGTCGCCGGGCTGGCCTCGGTCGATGAGGCCCTCCAGGTGATCGTCGACCGGGTCCGCCCGCTTGTCGCGGCGCCGAGTACGCGGCCCTCGGGATCGTGGATGATGCCGACCGGATCGAACGGTTCATCACCAGCGGAATGGATCCCGAGACGCGCCGTCGGATCGGACCGTTGCCCGAGGGCCATGGCCTGCTCGGCCTGATCATCCGGGAGGACCGCGCCTACCGGATCCCCGACATCAACCTCGATCCGCGCCGCTCGGGCTTTCCACCAAATCACCCGCCGATGCAGAAGCTTCCTGGGCGTGCCGATCACGGTCAAGGGCCTGACGGTCGGCCGGCTCTACCTCACGAACAAGGTCGGCTCGCCGGAGTTCAGCGCGGAGGACCAGGCGATCGTCGAGACATTCGCCCTGCACGCCGGGATCGCGATGGAGAATGCCCGGCTGCACGAGCAGCTTCAGCGGCTGGCCGTGCTCGACGAGCGCGAGCGGATCTCGCGGGACCTCCACGACGGGATCATCCAGAATCTCTACGGGGTCGGGCTTTCGCTCGAGGACGTGCCCGATCTGATGGCCGACGATCCGGCCGAGTCCTCGGCCCGGGTCGAGCGGGCGATCGACGCGATCTACCTCGCGATCCAGGACATCCGGAACTTCATCTTCAGCCTCCGGCCGGGGCTCCTCGAGGGCGTCTCCCTGGCCGGCGGCCTGGCTGCCCTGATCGAGGAGTACCGCCACAACACGCTGACCGAGCTCGCCTTGCGCCTGCCCGACCCGGCCCCCGAGCCATCGCCAGCCGTTACCGGTCACCTGCTCGCGATCGTCGGCGAGTCGCTCAGCAACATCGCCCGCCACGCGCAGGCGACCCAGGCAACGATCGAGCTGCTACCCGACGAGGGTGGGCCGGGATTCACGATCCGGATCGTCGACAACGGCCGGGGGTTCGATCCGGCAGGGGTGGTTCGCCTCGGTCACCAGGGTCTCGCGAACACCCGTGACCGGTCGGCCCGGATTGGGGCGACAATGACGATCGAGAGCGAGCCCGGGGCCGGGACTCGCACGACGATCATGTTGCCGACCATCGCAGAGGACGCCACGTGCCTGAACTCGACCAGACCGCCGACGATGCCGTCCCTTCGGCCGAAGCCCATGATCCGCACGTCGGCGGTCAGCCCGCAGGGCACCCCTGACCCTGCTGATCGTCGACGATCACGAAGTCGTCCGGCAGGGCCTGGTGGCGATGTTCGAGCGCCGGCCGGAGTTCCAGGTAGTCGCCGAGGCCGGGACCGTGGCCGAGGCGATCGAGGCCGCCCGCCGGTTTCGGCCGGACCTCGCGATCATGGATGTCCGGCTGCCCGATGGCTCGGGGGTCGAGGCGTGCCGCGAGATTCGGGCCGAGTTACCGGACACCCGGGTCGTGATGCTGACGAGCTATCCGGACGAGGACGCGGTCCTCTCGGCGATCGTCGCCGGGGCGAGTGGCTATCTGCTCAAGCAGGTCCGGGCGCGTGACCTGGTGGCGGCCCTGGAGGCGGTCGGCCGAGGCGAGTCGCTCCTCGACCCGGCGGTCACCGGCCGGGTCCTCGAACGGATCCGGCGGGTCGCCAACACCGACCAGCCCGACGAGCTGGGCCAGCTGACCGGCCAGGAGCGCAAGATCCTGCTGCTCGTCGCCGAAGGCAAGACGAACAAGGAGATTGCCGCCGAGGTCTTCCTGTCGGACAAGACGGTCAAGAACTACGTCAGCTCGATCCTCGGCAAGCTGAACCTCGAGCGGCGGGCCCAGGCTGCCGCCTACATGGCCGACGTCCGCCGATCGAGCGGCCGGGGCTGAGCCTGGAGGTGTCCCCGCACCGGGTCGTGATCGTCGGCGGCGGGTTCGCCGGCCTGTATGCCGCCCGCGACCCTGGGCAAGGACGAGCGGGTCCGGGTGACCCTGGTCGATCGCCGGAACTTCCACCTGTTCACGCCGCTCCTCTACCAGGTCGCGACGGGTGCCCTGTCTCCGGGCGATATCGCCCAGCCGCTCCGCTCGATCCTGCGCAACCAGGCGAACACGACGGTCCTCCTGGGCGAGGCGGTCGGGCTCGACCCCGGCCCGCCGCGAGGTCCGGCTATCGGACGGCGCCACGCTCGGCTACGACAGCCTGATCGTTGCCTCGGGCGCCCGCTTCTCCTACTTCGGCCACGATGCCTGGGCCGCTGATGCGCCCGGCTTGAAGGGGCTCGACGATGCGCTCGAGATCCGCCGCCGGATCCTGATCGCGTTCGAGGCGGCGGAGCGCGAGCAGGAGCCCCGACTGCGGGCCGAGTGGCTCACCTTCATCCTCGTCGGGGGCGGTCCGAACGGGGTCGAGCTGGCCGGCTCGCTGGCCGAGATCGCCCGGGACACGCTCCGCCACGATTTCCGCTTGATCGACCCTCGGGCCGCCCGGATCATCCTGGTCGAGGCTCTGCCCAGGATCCTGCCGACGTACCCGGCCGACCGCTCGGCTTCGGCTGCCCGCCAGCTTGGCCGTCTCGGCGCGATCGTCCGGACCGGCACCCGGGTCGTGGACATCAGCGACCGCTCGGTCACGGTCGAGACCGCCGCGGGAACCCGCGAGGAGATTCCCGCCCGGACCGTCCTGTGGGCGGCCGGGATCCAGGCGTCGAGCTTCACCCGGGCGGTGGCAACGGCCGCCGAAGCCCCGACCGACCGGTCTGGCCGGATCCTCGTCAAGCCCGATCTCAGCGGTGCCCGGCCATCCCGAGGTGTTTGCCGTCGGCGATGCCGCCGTCCAGCCCTGGAAGAAGGACAAGCCGGTACCGGGCGTCGCCCAGGGCGGAATCCAGGGCGGGCGCTACGCGGCGGCGGCGATCGTGGCCCGCCTGTCGGGCGAGACGGTGGCGCCGTTCCGTTACAGCAACCGGGGCGACGTGGCCGTCATCGGCCGGCTGGCCGGGGTGACCGACATCCCCTGGCTCGGCCCGTTCGGCCGCCAGAGCGGCTTCTCGGCCTGGGTCCTGTGGCTGACGATCCACATCCTGTACCTGATCGGGTTCGCCAACCGGATCGTGGTCGTGATCCGCTGGGGCTGGAGCTTCTTCACCCGCGGGCGCGGCTCCCGGCTGATCACCGGCTCGCCGCTCCTGCCGCCGCTCGAATCACCCGCGGCGGAATCGGCCGAACCGGCCGAACCCGAACCGGCCGACGACGGGGCGCTGATCAGGCCCGAGCCTTAGCGGCCCTGGCCGGCAAGCTCCTGGAGGGTCCGCCAGTTCTGGCGGCGGTCCTCCTGGGTGGCCAGGATCTCGGCCGAAGGTGAGCCGTCGGCGGCGAAGTGGGGTGCGAAGCGACCCTCGGACCGGGCGAACGACAGGAAGTCGACCGGCGTGCCGTCCGGCAGGGCCGTCCAGTCGGACTTGAGGGTCGGATTGCCCTGGAGCGACAGGCGCTCGGCGAACGAGGCGCCTCGGCGCGGATCGTAGGTAAACAGGGGAAAGGCCCGCGAGTCGACCGCCAGCTTGGCCTGGTGGGTCGCCTGGTCATCGGCGATGCCGTGCTCGGGCATGCAGGCGGAGTAGGCGATGATGACCGCCGGACCGGGGAACGCGTTCGCCTCCATCACCGAGCGGTAGAAGTGGTTGATGTGGGCCGGGGTGGTCTGGGCGACGTAGGCGTTGCCGTGGGCCATCAGGATCCGGCCGAGCTCCTTGCGCGGCTCCGGCCGGCCGTGGATCTCCCGTCCGAAGGCGGACAGCTTCGTGACCTGGCCACCGAACGAGGCCGTCGAGGCCTGCCCGCCGGTATTCGAATAGACCTGCGTGTCGAGGACGAGGACCTTGATGTCGGCCCCTGAGGCGACCATCCGGGAGAGTGCCTGGAAGCCGATGTCGTACATCGCCCCGTCGCCGCCGAAGACCCACAGGCGTCGGTCGGAATGGTCGGCCTGCTCCCAGCGGGCCCGGATGCCCATGGCGACGGCCGGTGCATTCTCGAAGAGCGAGTTCGTCCACGGGACGAGATACGGGTTGTACGGGTAGGTGCTGCCGAAGACCGTGTTGCAGCCGGTCGCCGCGACGATGCCCATCGCCTCCGGACCGTACTCCTGGCGCGTTGCCGCGACGACCATCCGGATCGCCGTCGCCTCGCCGCAGCCGGAGCACGAGCCGGCCCCGCCGACGAAGCCGAAGGCGTGCTCGCCGAGCATCAGGTCGGCGAGGGCCCGCTCGTTGCGGTACTCCAGCGGGGTCGGTGGCAGGGTCCGGAAGAGGCGCATGTCCCGGGCGTACCGATCGAGGGTGCCTTCCTCGGTCGCCGTGGCGCCCGCTTCGTGACCATCCGGAGCGCGTCGTAGCCGAGGGCGTGGCAGACCTCGACGCACTCGCCGCAGCCCTTGCAGTGAACCGGGTCGACGAAGATCCCGAAGCCGGCCGGCTCGAGGCCGTGCCGGGCCGGCACCTCGGCGTACTTCGTCGTCCGGGCGAAGTGCTCCGTCGCGGTCCGGGCCGCCAGGGCCGGGTCCGGCTCGCTCGCAGCGAACGTCTCGATCGTCGCCTCGATGACCGATTCCGGCTGGGCGATCCCGAGGATCGCGCTGTCCGGGCAGGCATTGACGCAGCTCATGCAACCGACGCAGGCGTCGAACCGGAGCTCGGGCAGCATCGGGGCGAGGCCGCTGAAGTCACGGGTTGCCGCGGTGCCGGGCGGGATGATGCTCCGGGCCACGCCCGGTTCGCTCGGCAGCTCGGCGTCGGCCACGTTGCGCCGATAGGCATCGACGATCGAGCCGTTGAAGTCGTCGACATAGCGATGGACATCGAGGAGCGTGCCGGCCGAGCCGAGGCGAGCCTCGTGGAGCTCCTTCGACTCGCCGGCCGCCTTGCTCAGCTGGGGCGCCGGATTGAGCTCGTTCACGCCTCACCCCGCTCGGCCATGGCATGGACCAGGTCGGTCACCGACAGGACGCCGATCGGTGTCTCTTCGACGGGATCAACGACGACGAGGCGATGGATGTACAGGCGCTCCATGAGGGCGGCTGCCTCGGCGACCGAGGTATTCGAAAGACGCTCACGGCCGGCTCGGTCATGAGGTGGCGGACAGCCAGGCCGGGCCAGGCCTGCCACAGGGCCTGCGTCGTCCGGGCGTGGAGCAGGTCGGTCTGGCTGATCACCCCGACCAGCCGGCCGTCCTCGTCGACGACTGGCAGGCCGCTGACCCGGTAGAAGTCCATCAGCTCGGCCGCATCGGCCAGGCGCGTGTCGACCCCGACGACGATCGGATCGCGGGTCATCAGCTCCGCCACGGATCGGGGCTCACCTGACGTGGTCATGTCCGCACCTCTGCGAGGAGCTCATGGGGTTGGGCCGGCTGGATCGGCCGTGACGGCGGCAGTCACGTCGACCACTCCGTCGTAGGCCGCGGCGATCAGGGCCAGGTTGGCGTCGACCACCTTCCCTCCGCGCTTGCCGAAGAAGTGCTGGAGCTGGGGCCGGACGGCAGCCAGGAGCTCCTCCCGACCGAGCCCGGCACGCGCCGCGAACGGGGTGAGGCGCAGGAACGCCCCGACGAGGGCCACTCCCTGCATCCGGACCAGGAGGTCCGGCCGAGGCGCGTTGGCCCGGGCCAGGGCCGCCGTGTCGAGCGCGGTCAACCGGATGTGGCGGGCGAGGATCTCGCGCCGGGCCTCGAGCGGGATCGAGTTCCAGATCGCTTCCGGATCCGGCTCCGGCGACGACACGAACACCGTCCCGCCGTCGACCAGCCCGTGGAGCGGATCTCCCTGGCGGAATGCGGCGACATCGTGGAGCGGCACGAAGTCGACGTGGTCGAGCTCGCCGTGCTGGCGGATCCGCTCGCCGGCCACGGTCAGGTAGTAGGCGGTCGGGAGGCCCTTCTTCTCCGACCCGTAGCGCGGGTAGGCCTGGACGTTCAGGCCGAAGAGCCCGCCGATCAGGGTTGCCACGAGCTTGTTCGTGGTGACCGAGCCGAAGCCGCCGATCGAGTGGCCGCGCAGGCTGAACGCGCCGGGCGGCCGCAGGTCGAGGGGCGTCGCCGCGAGGGCCAGCGGATGGCGGATGCCGAGGGTCGCATAGCGCCGTTCAGCCTCGGCCCGATGGTCGGCGATCCAGTCGAACACGGCGACCAGGTCGCCCGGCCCGACATCGCGCGAGCCGAGGCCGGCCGAGACGGACCGGATCCGGGGGACGAGCACGCCCTCGGCGGCATGATCGAAGCAGGCGGCCTTGAGTTCGCGGGTCAGCGGGTTGTCGTAGGCGGCCGGATCGTCCGTCCGCTCGATGACCGCGATCGTGCGGGCGCCCCGCAGGGCCGCCCAGAGCTCGTCGGCCGGGAACGGCCGGAAGCTCGTCAGGCCGACGCAGCCGACGGCCCGGCCGGCCGCCCGGAGATGGTCGACGACGGCGGTCGCGGTGTCGGCGATCGTGCCCATGGCCACCACGATCTCGGTCGCGTCGTCGGTCCGGTAGGCATCGATCGGGCCGTAGCGCCGGCCGGTCAGGGCGGTCCAATCGGCAAATGCCGCGCCGAGGGTCCCGGGCAGCCGCTCGTAGAAGGCGCGCTGGCCGATCCGGCCCTTCATGTAGCTGTCCTGGTTCTGGACGACCCCGGTCATGAGCGGCTCGGCCGGGTCGAACCAGGACCGGATCGAGTCCCGGGGATCACCGACGAACTCGGCCAGCAGCTCGTCCTCGGGCAGCCGGATCGACTCGATCGTGTGGGTCGTCAGGAAGCCGTCCTGGACGACGAAGAAGGGGACCTCGGTCGACTCGGCGACCCGGCGGGCGATGGCGGTCAGGTCGGCCGCCTCCTGGGCATTCCGGGCGAAGAGCATTCCCCAGCCCGCGTCGGCCACGCCCATCACGTCGTCGTGACCGGCGTGGATGTTCAGGGCCTGGCTGGTCAGGGCCCGGGCCCCGACGTGGAAGACGACCGGGAGGCGCTTGCCGGAGATGACGTACAGGACCTCCTTCATCAGGATCAGGCCCTGGCCGGCAGTGAAGTTCGTGACCCGGGCACCGGCCAGGGCCGCGCCCTCGGCCGCGGACGCCGAGGAGTGCTCCGATTCCGGCTCGATGAACCGGAGGTGGCTGCCCCACAGGTTCGGCCTGCCGTCGGCGACCGCGGCCTGGAAGATCGCGGCCATCGTCGTCGAGGGCGTGATCGGATAGGCGCAGGCGATTTCGCTGATCCGGGTCTCGACCGAGGCAATCGCCTCGGACCCGTCAACGACGGCCGGCGTCCCCGGGAAGCGCACCCCAGGAGCATGGTGGTTCGGCATGGCCCCATCCTCGGCGCCGGGCGGCCCGGACCGCAGTGCTGAACGGCTTGATCCGCCGGGCCGGAAGTCCCGCCCCGGGCCTGGCTTTCGGGTCCGTTCGGCACTGGGTCCGGCCGGTCGGCGAGTCATCGTCCCGAACGAAAGGGGTGCTCCCATGACTGATTCGCGGATTCACGCTCCGAACGAACGGCGGGCCAGCGTCTGGATCGACCACAACCAGGCCGTCATCATCGATGAGGGCCCAATGACGAGCGAGCCGACCTTGAACGTGCTCGTTCGAGCTTCGCTCGAGCCCGAGGCCAGCTTCCAGGCGCGGATCGTCGAGGACGTCGCCGACGATGCCCGGATCCTCGTCGCGGGGGGGTCCGCGGTCCGGACGGCCTTCGATCGGACGTTCGTGGCGATCACCCACCACCCGGAGCGCCTGGTCGATTCGGCCCCAGCCCGGCAGTCGAAGGACTAGGCTCCGGGGAATGCGGATCGTCTCCCCGGCCGACGCCGTCGCCGGTATCTCGAGCGGCCAGCAGGTCTACGTCCACTGCGCCGCCGCGGTCCCGTCCGTCCTGCTCGACGCTCTGGTGGCGCGGTCGGTCGACCTGCACGACGTCGGGATGGTCCACCTTCACACCGAGGGCCCGGGACCGCACCTGGCCCCGGAGATGGCCGGCCACTTCCGTCATCGGGCGCTCTTCGTCGGGCCGAACGCCCGGGCGGCGGTCAACGAAGGCCGGGCCGAGTACGTGCCGGTCTTCCTGTCGGAGGTCCCCGAGCTGTTTGACCGGGGCGTCCTGCCCCTCGACGCGGTCCTGGTCAACGCCACGCCGCCGGACGCCCATGGCTTCTGCTCGCTGGGCGTCTCGATCGAGGCGATGCACGCCGCGATCCGCTCCGCCCGGACCGTGATCGTCCAGTTCAACCGGGCGATGCCCCGGACGCTGGGCGAGAGCTTCATCCACGTCGACGCGATCGATCTCGCGATCGAGGTCGACGTCCCGCCGTACGAGCACCCGGTTGCCCGGATCGGCGACGTCGAGCGGCGGATCGGCCAGTACGTGGCCGAGCTGGTTCCGAATGGCGCGACGATCCAGCTGGGGATCGGATCGATTCCGGCCGCGACCGCTCTCGCCCTGGTCGACCATCGCGACCTTGGCATCCACACCGAGATGTTCACCGACGCGGTCGTCGAGCTGGTCGAACGAGGCGTCGTGACGGGCGCCCGCAAGGAGCGCAACCGGGGCAAGATCGTGGCCGCCTTCGTCATGGGCACCCGCCGCCTGTACGACTTCATCCACGACAATCCGATGGTCGAGATGCGCTCGGTCGACTTCACCAACGACACCCACGTCATCCGCTCGTTCCGGGCGATGACCGCGATCAACTCCGCGATCGAGGTCGACCTTGGAGGCCAGGTCGTGGCCGACTCGATCGGCTCCCGGATCTACAGCGGGGTCGGCGGCCAGATGGATTTCGTCCGGGGAGCGGCTCTCGCGCCCGACGGTCGGGCAATCATCGCCCTGCCCTCGACCGCCGCCGGCGGGTCGATCTCGAGGATCAACCCCGTCCTGGCTTCAGGCGCGGGCGTCGTGACGACGCGGGCCCATGCCCGCACGATCGTGACCGAGTGGGGGATCGCCGAGCTGTTCGGCCGGAGCCTCCGGGAGCGGGCCGCCGCCCTGATCGCGATCGCCCACCCCGACCACCGTGATCGACTCACCAGCGAGGCCCGCCGGCTTGGCCTCGGCTGAGCGGGGCGGCTCGACTGGACGCGGCGCCGGCCTGATGCGGGCCCTCGTCCTCGACCGCCCTGGGCCGCTCGCCAACGGCCCGCTCCGGCTGGCCGAGGTCGAACGACCGGCGGCCGGTCCCGGCGAGCTTCTCCTGCGGGTCTCGGCCTGTGCGGTCTGCCGAACGGACCTCCAGCTCGTGACCGGGGACCTGCCCGCACATCAGCTGCCCACGGTCCCGGGCCACCAGGCCGTGGGTGTCGTCGAGGCCATCGGGCCGGGCGTCAGCGGCTGGGCGGTCGGTGAGCGGGCCGGGACGACCTGGCTGGCCGGCTTCGACGGAACGTGCCGGTTCTGCCAGGCCGGCCGCGAGAACCTGTGTCGGGCCGCGGCCTTCACCGGCTGGGATCGCGACGGCGGCTTCGCCGAGCTCGTCGCGCTTCGGGCCGACGTGGCGGTCCGACTCCCGGCCGGACTCGACGATGCGGCCGCGGCGCCGCTCCTCTGCGGGGGCGTGATCGGCTATCGAGCCCTCCGTCTGAGCGGGATCGAGCCGGGCGGCCGGCTCGGCCTCTATGGCTTCGGCGCCTCGGCCCGCCAGGCGATCCAGGTCGCCCGCCACTGGGGTTGCACGGTCCATGTCGCCTCGCGCTCCGAGCGCGATCTCGACCGGGCGCTCGAGATGGGCGCGGCCTCCGTCGGCCGGTACGACGACCCGCCGCCCGCGCCACTCGACGCTGCGATCACGTTTGCGCCGGCCGGCTCGGTCGTGATCTCGGCCCTCCGGGCGGTCGACCGGGGCGGGGTGGTCGCGATCAACGCGATCCATCTCGACGGGATCCCCGCGTTCTCGTATGACGACCTGTGGTGGGAGCGGACGATCCGCTCCGTCGCGAACGTGACCCGGGCAGATGCCCGGGAGTTCCTCGAGATGGCCGCGACGATCGGGATGACCTCAGAGGTCGAGGTCCACCCGCTCAGCGCCGGTCGTGAAGCGCTCGAGCGGGTGGAGTCGGGCGAGGTGGCCGGAGCAGCGTTGCTCCTGCTCGACTGACGGGCTGGCCGACTCGCCGCAGGTGGTGCGTCGCCTCAGCGGGCGACGACGACGGTCGCCTTGGCGTGGGTTGCGACGTGCTCCGAGACGCTGCCCTGGAGCGCTCGTGAGAGCGGCCCGAGGCCGCGCGAGCCGACCACGACCATGTCGTAGCCGTGCTCCTCGGCGATCCGTTCGATCGTGCTCGCCGGGTCACCCGCCGGCTCGTGCAGCGTCGCCTGGATTCCGAGCTGCTCGAGCTTCCGAGCGGCATCGGCCAGCTCCGCGCCATGGACCGCGCTGTCGTCCCAGGGATCGACCGGGACGCGGCCGGGGTGGACCGGGATCACGCTGACGACGCCCATCGTCGCCTCGAACCGGGTCGCCAGCTGGGCGGCCATGCTCAGGGCACGATCGGACGACTCCGCGCCGTCGTACGCCAACAGGATCTTCATCTCTCAGGCTCCTTTCTCGTCGCGAACGAGGCGAGCTGTGGTCGGCTTGACCGGGTCCCACGATTGCGCGCCCGGCCGGCCGACGCGACGGCCGTCGGTCATCTCGCCAGGTGACGGACGGCTCTTTAGCCGGCCGGGTGAGGCGGGCAAAGTCAGATCGGACGAATCCGGCGATCCGGGAGGTCCCAACGAGGGTTCGAACGATGACAACGCGAGCAAGCCAGGCCCCACCGGTCTGGACCTTCGAGGAACACGAGCATCGGGAGCTCGAACGCGGGCTCAACCGGCTCCACGATCTGGCCTGCGAGGTCGGCCGCCGCCCAACGTCCGAGCTGTCCCTCGACGTTCTCAACGTGCTGCGCTGGCTCGACCAGGTCCTCGAGCCGCACATCGCCTGGGAAGAGGGTTGGCTCTATCCCGAGATCGACGCCCGGATTGGAACGTCCTGGGCGACCCGTGGGCCGCGCTTCGACCACCGCCAGATCCGGAAGATGGTCGAGCGCGTCCGGGTCGACCAGCTCGGGCTGGCCAGCCACGGGCTCACGGATCGCACCGACGAGCTTCGCGGCCACCTGTTTGGCCTGGAAGCGCTCGTTCGGGCACACGTGGAGCGCGAGGAGCGGTTCCTGATCCCAATCCTTGGTGAGGATGCCCGGCCGGGCGACGCGGATCGGTCGTCGCAATGATCGATCCGGCCAGCGCCGCTCCCCGCCTGGCCACGCTGGGCTTCCTGGCCAGTGGTAGCCGGACGGACCTGGCTCGCCCCGGTTACCTGCTCGTGGCCCTTCGCGAGGAGCCGACCCGGACTCACTTCGACCCCGAGCACATCGAATACTGGGCCAGCGAGGCCGGTCGCGGTGCGCGCCAAATCATCGATCACGACACCCGCCTGCCGCTCACCGGCGATGTGTCGTGGGGCCCGATCCGGGTCAGCGACCGCCTCGGTGAGAGCAACGAGTACGTCGGCTTCGGCGGCCGGCTGAGCGTCGCCCGGATCGACAAGGCCGTGATCGCGGCGTTCACCTCGCCGGCCCCGCTGCTCGTGGCCGGGGGTCATTCGCAGACCGGGGACCAGCTCGCCGCGATGGTCGGAGCCTTCTTCGGCCGGCTGCTCCTGGCGATCGATTACGTGGCCGGCCTCGAAACGGTCCTGGCCGGCCTCGACCCCCTCGCCCGCTATTCGGCCTTCGTCGCCAACCAGGGCGCGCGCTATCGCTCCAGCCCCCGCCTGCGAGATGAAGAGGCGGACCTGGTCCGGCTGATCGACCGCGAGGCGCTTCGGCTCCGGGTCGATCACAGCCCGGCCTGGTCGGCCGGCGAGGCCGTCTCGTTGGCTGTTGGTCGGTTGGTTGCCGGGAACGGGCAGGCCGGTCACCCGTTGGCTCCATGACCTGTCGAAAGGAACCCTGACATGCGCGTTCTCCTGGCAACCGATGGTTCGTCGTCTTCCGAACAGGCCGCGGCGCTCGTCGCTCAAACGCCCTGGCCGAGCGGCACGGCCATCCGCATCGTCCACGTGATCGATGGCGGCGAGGACGCGTTCATTGCCGCGCCCGGGGTCGTCGTCTCGGAGGAGACAATCGAACGAATCGAGACCGCGGCTGCCGAGCAGAACCAGCAGATCGTGGCCGACGCCGCGGCCCGCCAGTCACGGCCCGGCCTGGTCGTCGACACAGCCCTGCTCCGGGGCCGGCCTGCGAGCGCGATCCTCAGCGCGGCAAATTCGTTCGCGGCCGACCTCATCGTGGTTGGCAGCCACGGTCGCGGAACATGGGCCAGCCGGCTACTCGGATCGGTGACCGCCGAGATCGTCGAGTACGCAGCGCGGCCCGTTCTTGTGGCCAGGGGTTCCACGATCCGGCGAATCGTCCTGGCCGATGACGGATCACCCTCGGCCGCGCGGGCCCGGGAGCTCGTTGGCCGGATGCCCGGCTTCAAGGGGCTGGCGGTGCGCGTGGTCAGCGTCTCCGACCGATCGCCGAGCTGGTTCGGCGGGTTCGCGCCGGGTGGGGCAGAGGAGATCCAGGCGCTCGAAGATGCCGCCCGAGCCGAGGGCCGGCGGCACGCCGACCTGGCCGAAGGCGCCGCCCGGGAGCTTGGGGCAATGGGCCTCGAGGCTGGTTCGACGGCGCCGGTCGGGGATCCGGGCAGCGAGATCGTCCGGGTTGCGGTCGACTGGCAGGCCGACCTGATCGTGATGGGCACGCGCGGCCAGACCGGCCTGGCCCGGCTTCTCCTGGGCAGCGTGGCCCGCAAGGTCATCCAGCACGCCCACACCTCGGTCCTCGTCGTCCGAGGCTGACCGGAGACCTGGGTCATTTGGCCTGTTCAGGTCCCGGTGCGCCCGGGCCGGCCAGCCCCCTCGATCAGGCCGATCAGCCCATCCGGCCGGAGCCGCTCGCATCGTACGTTGAGCGTGCTGATAGAAGCCCCCGATGGACAGGGGCCCTGAGCCGAAAGGGATGGCACGGATCGATGACACCAACCAAGGAACGGGCGATTGCAGGACTTCGGATCGTCCTCGGACTCGGCTTCCTGTATGCCGGGCTGGAGAAGGTCTTCCAGTTCGCCGGCAGCGGCGCATTCAACGCGGCCGGCTTCCTGACCCACGCGACCGGAGGCGCCCTGCCGGGTTCCGCCGCGACCGCCATCGTCAACCCGACCCACGACTTCTGGGTCAGCCTCGCCAGCAACGCCGCCGCCGTCAGCGCGATCAACGTGCTGGTCCAGGCCGGCGAGATCGGGATCGGGATCGCCCTGATCCTGGGCTTCGCCACCCGCTTCGCGAGCGGGGCCGCGCTGCTCATGATGGTCCTCTTCTACGTCGCCAACTGGAGCTTCGCCACCGGACCGTTCAACGAGCAGTTCATGTATGCCACAGTGGCGGCCTTCCTGGGCCTCGTCGGCGCCGGCGAGTACTACGGGGTCGATGCCCTGATCGAGAAGACCGAGTTGGTCAGCCGGAACCAGGTTCTGCGCTACGTGCTCGGGTGATCGGCCGGTCGGGCTGGGGCCCGACTGACCCGGGCACAAGCTCCGGAGCGGCGGCGAGCGAAAGCTCACCGCCGCTTTCGGCGTTGATCAGCCGGTTGCAGAGCGCTCCGTCGGTGTCCTTCGGCCCGCGAAATTCGGGCCCGCCGGTTCTGTCCACCGGACGCCCACCAGACCAGGCTATCGGGGCGGGGCAATGGATACCCCGATCCACCCGAAGGAGCGCCGTCATGGCAGTACAGACCCCGATCCAGCCCACCTCCTCATCCGCCACCGACACGATGCGGGCGACGGTCTTCCATGCCCCGGGCGATATCCGGGTCGAAGAGGTTGCCCGCCCCCACGCCGGAGCCGGAGAGGCGGTCATCAAGGTCACGACCACGACGATCTGCGGGACCGACGTCCACATCGTCAAGGGGGAGTACCCGGTCCGGCCGGGCCTGACCATCGGCCACGAGCCAGTCGGCGTCATCGTCGAGCTTGGTCCCGGCGTCACCGGCTAC
The DNA here is from genome assembly GCA_963697135.1 of uncultured Chloroflexia bacterium. Taxonomy (GTDB): domain Bacteria; phylum Chloroflexota; class Limnocylindria; order Limnocylindrales; family CSP1-4; genus Palsa-1033. The sequence goes on from CAVOMZ010000003.1 coordinate 30,325, forward strand.
GAGCTCGGAGAGCGCGTCCTCGTCGGCGCCATCACGCCCTGTGGCCAGTGCGCCGCCTGTCTGTCCGGGCACAAGAGCCAGTGCGGCCATGGCGGTTCCTACGAGGCCATCGGCGGCTGGCGCTTCGGCAACACGATCAACGGCGCCCAGGCCGAGTATCTCCTCGTCCCGTCGGCCCAGGCCAACCTGGCCAGGATCCCGGCCAGCCTGACCGACGAGCAGGTGGTCCTCCTCGCCGACATCGCCTCGACCGGCTTCAGCGGGGCCGAGTCGGGTGGCGTCCGGATCGGCGACTCGGTCGTCGTCTTCGCCCAGGGCCCGATCGGCCTGTGCGCAACGGCCGGCGCGAAGCTCATGGGCGCCTCGCTCGTGATCGGCGTCGACAGCGATCCTGTCCGCCTCGCGGCAGCCAGGGTCATGGGGGCCGACGTCGCCCTCGACTTCAGCCAGGTCGACGTGATCGACGAGGTCCGCCGGCTGACCGGCGGCGGAGCCGACGTGACGATCGAGGCGCTGGGCACCCAGGGCACGTTCGAGAATGCCCTCCGCTGCCTGCGGCCGGGCGGCACGCTGTCCAGCCTGGGCGTCTATTCGGGCAAGCTTCAGCTGCCCTACGACGCCTTTGCCGCCGGTCTCGGTGACCATCGGATCGTCACCACCCTCTGCCCAGGCGGCAAGGAGCGGATGCGCCGTCTCATGGCGATGGTCGAGTCGGGCCGGTTCAACCCGCTGCCGATGATCACCCATCGCTTCGCCCTCGACGACATCGTCGAGGCCTACGACCTGTTCAGCAATCGCCGGGATGGCGTCCTCAAGGTCGCGATTCGGCCCTGAGCCCTCGCCTGGCCAATTTCAGCCGCGGCGGCCGGCCCCCAACCGGCCGCCGCAGCCTGTCCAGGCTCGGGGTTCCGTCAGGAATCCTCGCGCCAGGGTCGATCGGCAAACACGTCGGTCAGCCACCGGCCGAAGCGTCCCGGTGGACCCGCAATTCCGAGATCGGAATGCCCAGTGCGTCGAGCGCCCCATGGACCTCGGCGGTCAGCCGGGCGATCGTCGCTCGATCGGCCCGTTCGTCGGTCAGCGAGATCGGGGTCCCGACCCGGATCTCGATCCGCTTGCCGAAGCGCAGCCAGCGACTGCCGCTGATCGCGACGGGCACGATCGGCACCCGTCCGTGGATCGCGAAGAAGGCCACCCCCGGATTGATCGGCAGGACCAGGCCCTCTTCCTCGGACAGGCGACCCTCGCCGAAGATTGCCAGGAGCCGGCCCTGGCGCAAGCACGCTCAGCGCCCGGCGCGTCGACGCCCGCAGATCGGTCTTGCCCGGCTCGAACGGGACCGCCGTGCCGAACCATCCGATCAGGCGATTCCGGCGGCCAACGCGCAGGTCGGCTTCCTTTGGCCCGTAGATGTACAGCCGCGGCCGGGCCGGCGCGACGGCGTAGAGCAGGAACGGGTCGGCCCAGCTCAGGTGGTTGACGCACAGCAGGGCTGGTTCGGTTGGCCAGCGCTCGGGGTGGACCAGGCGCGGCCGAAGGTAGGCCCGGACGAGCCCGCCGACGACGAGCCGGCCAGCGTGGTACCGGATGGTCCGGCGCCACGGAGCCAGGTGATCCTCGAAGTTGCTCCGCAGTCGCTCGCTGCTCTCGGCGTTCGTTGGCGGGCGACCGGGATCCATGGGGTCTCCGCTGAGCTGGAGGACCGGGCCGGTCAGGCCCTGGCGGGGATCACCCAGCCGGGCTCGGGCTCGCCGAACTTCTCGAGGAGATAGTTGCGCGACGCCTCGACGGCCTTGCGCGGGGCACCGAGCGAGGCCTTCAGGCGATGGTCCTCCTTGACGATCTCGCCGTCGACCAGGACCGTCTTGACGTTCGAGACGTCGGCCGCGCAGACGACCGCCGCGACCGGGTCGATGATCGGAGCCACGTTGACGGCCCCGCCATCGATGATCACGATGTCCGCCTTCTTGCCGGGGGTGAGCGAGCCCGTCCGGTCGGCGATCCCCGCGACATGAGCTCCGCCGAGGGTCGCCCACGAGAGGACCTGTCGAGCGGTGATCAAGCCGGGCGACGCCTGCAGCCCGTCGAGGTCGGCCTCCCAGGCCTCCTGGTGCTTCCGCCCCCGTTCGGAGCCGAAGATCGCGTGCATCTGGGTGAACTGGTCCGACGAGGCCGTGGTGGCCACGTCCGAGGACAGCCCGATCGGGATGTCGTAGGCCGTCGCGGTGACCGCCGGCGCCCAGCCATGGCCCATCTGGACCTCGATCTGGGGCGCGAACGAGACGTTGCCGCCGGACTCCCGGACCAGGCCCCACTCCTCGTCGGTGAAGTGCGAGCCGTGGACGTACGTCGTGCCGGCCTGGAGCAGGTTCATGTCCCGAAGGGCCTTGACCTGCAGCTTCGTATAGCCGAAGCGATCCATCGCCACGTGGACCGTGATCCGGATGTCGAGCTCCTTGGCCAGGTCCCAGTCGTGCTTGACGACGTCCGGCTTGCAGAAGCCCGGCCCACGGGTGGCCAGGGACATCGTGATCCGACCGTCGTTCGAGTTGAAGTACTGGGCCCGGATCCGGCGGGCCTCGGCCCCATCGCTGGTCAGGATGCTGCCGGTGTAGTCCGGTCCGAACCACCAGTCCTGGAGCGACGTGTTGGGGAAGCCGTAGGCGAAGACCGAGCGGATCCCGGTCGCCTCGAGCCCGCGGATCGCCTCGTCGGCGTGGGCCGGCGTGTTCATGATGTGGGACCAGTCGACGAGGGTCGTGATCCCGGCGTTGAGGCACTCGAGGGCACCCCACTGGTTGGCCGCGAAGACATCGTCGGGCCGGTAGTGGGGGGCGAACTTGTCGAGGATGTTGCCGAAATAGGTGATCAGGGCGAAGTCCGGGGCACAGGTCCGGATCGACGTCTCCCAGGTGTGCCGGTGGGTGTCGATGAAGCCGGGGATGACGATGTCGTCGGTCGCATCGACCGTCCGGGCGCCGTCGGCGGACAGGCCGTGACCCACGGCCAGGATCCGATCGCCTTCGACCAGCACGTCCGCGCCGACGAGCTCGCCCAGGGACGGATCCTGGGTGAGGACGTAGCCACCCTTGATGAGCATCCGGTCAGTCACTGCCTGTCTCCTCTTGCCTTGCTGCCTGATCGACGACGGGTCGCCATGGGCGGACGGTGGGTCAAACGCGTCCTCCGGGAATCCGGGCTTGATCGCGAAGATGGCGGGCCACGTCGGCCAGGTCCGCCCCGACGCCCTGGCTGAGCTCCGCCTGCCTGATCGTCTCCAGGTTCGTCTCGGCCTGCGGCAGCGGGACGCCGAGGCCGTCCGCAAAGGCCGTGATCAGGCGCAGGTCTTTCTCAACCAGCTCGAGGGCGAAGGCCGTCGGGGTGGACTCGGGGGCGATGAAGGCGCTCCGCTTATAGGCGACGTACGGTGCGCCGACAGCGCTCTCGACCAGGACGTCATAGGCCACGTTCCGATCGATGCCGGCTCGCTCGGCCAGGACGAGGCCCTCGGACAACGCCCCGTTCAGGCCGAAGACGACGGTGTTGACCGCCAGCTTCATCGCCGCGCCGCTGCCCAGTGGCCCGAGGTGGAAGATCCGCCGGGCAAGCGGTTCGAGGCCGGGCATCGCTCGCTCGAGGTCGGCCGGGTCGCCGCCGACCATCAGGGTCAGCTGGCCCGCGGTGGCGGTGCTGACGCTGCCCGAGACCGGTGCATCGAGCAATCCGGCTCCGCTCGCCCGGACCGACGGCTCGAGGCCCAGGATCGTGCTCGGGGGCACGGTGCTCAGGTCGACCAGGACGAGGCCCGGCCGCCCGGCCGCGACCAACCCGTCCGGCCCGCCGTAGACGGCCGCCACGGCCGGTTCATCGGCCAGCATCGTCAGGCAGATCTCGGCCCGGCGAGCGGCGTCGGCGGGCGACGTCGCGACCGCCGCTCCGAGCTCATCGGCAAGCGCCCGGGCGGGGCCGGGCGAGCAATTCCAGACGACCAGGTCGGTGCCCGCCGCGGCCAGGGCGCGGGCCATCGCGGCGCCCATCCGGCCAGTACCCAGGAGGGCGACCCGGGTCATGCCGTCGGGTTCCGGACGGTCATCGGGACGCCTCGATCCGGCGTCGGATCGTCTCGACAATCCGCTCGACCGACGGAATGGCCAGGTCCTCGAGGGCCGCCGCCGAGGGCAAGGGAATGTTCGGGGTGGTGATCCGGACCAGCGGGGCATCCAGGCTGTCGAAGCCCTCGTCGGCCACGATCGAGACGACCTCGGCACCCCAGCCAAGGACCCGCGGGTTCTCCTCGACGGTGAACAGGCGGGCCGTCTTGGCCACCGAATCAAGGATCGCCCGGGCATCGAGCGGAATCAGGCAGCGGAGGTCGATCACCTCGGCCGAGATCCCCTCCTCGGCCGCGAGGCGCTCAGCCGCCTCGAGCGCCCGGGGGACCATGGCGGCGAGGGCCACGATCGTGCAGTCCGTTCCTTCTCGGGCAATCCTGGCCTGGCCGAGGGGCACGACGTGCTCGGCGTCTGGCACCTCGCCCTTCGTCGCGAAGAGGGCCTTGTGCTCGCAGAAGATCACCGGATCCGGATCGCGGATCGCGGCGACCATCAGGCCAACCACGTCGGCCGGGGTCGAGGGCGCGACCACCTTCAGGCCGGGGATCGCCATCGCCCAGTTCTCGACGCTCTGGCTGTGCTGCGCGCCGAAGCGCAGGCCGGCTCCGTTGGCCGTGCGCAGGACGAGGGGCAGCGAGACCTGGCCGTCGGTCATGTAGCGGGTCTTGGCGATCTGGTTGGCGACCATGTCCCAGGTCACCGCGAAGAAGTCGCTGAACATCAGCTCGGCGACCGGCCGCAGGCCGGTCATCGCGGCGCCCATCGCGGCCCCGACGATCGCCTGCTCGCTGATCGGCGTGTCCCGGACCCGCTCCGGGCCGAACCGGTCGAACAGGCCCTCGGTCAGCTTGAACACGCCGCCGGCCGCTCCGATGTCCTCGCCGATCATCACGACCGAGGGATCGCGCTCCATCTCCCGGGCGATTCCCTCGGCGATCGCGGCCCGGTAGGTCAGTTCCGCCACGCCGAGCCCCCGTCGCTCCAGAGCTGCGTCTCGAGAACGTCGGCCGTCGGGCTCCGGCGCGGCCCGGGCAGCCGCCTCGGCCGCGGCGACCTCGGCCTGGACCTCGGCGTCGATCGCGTCGAGCCCGGCCGGGTCCACGCCGGCCGCGATCAGCTCGGCCCGGTAGCGCGGGATCGGATCCTTGGCCAGCCACGCGGCGACTTCCTCGGCGGGCCGGTACTTGCCTGGATCCGCCCGGCTGTGACCGCCGTGGCGGTAGGTCATCGCCTCGATCAGCGAGGGGCCCTCGCCGGCCCGGGCGCGGGCGATCGCCCGGTCGGCCACGGCCCGGACGGCCGTCACGTCGTTGCCGTCGACCACGATCGGCTCGAGGCCATAGGCGCTCGCCCGGTCGGCCGCCGGCCGGGGCACGGCCGTGACCGACCCGATCGCGGTGTACTCCATGTACTGGTTGTTCTCGCAGACGAAGACGACCGGCGCCTGCCACACGGCGGCCATGTTGAGGGCCTCGTGGAACGCCCCGATGTTCGTCGTCCCGTCGCCGAAGAAGCAGACCGCGACCTGGCCCGATTTGCGGTACTGGGCGGACCAGGCGGCGCCCAGGGCGATCGGCAGATGGGCACCCACGATCGCGTACGAGCCCATCGCCCCGTGCTCCACGCTGGTCAGGTGCATCGAGCCGCCCTTCCCGCCGAGGAGGCCGGTCCCGCGCCCGAACAGCTCGGCAAAGATCGGGGCCATCGGCACGCCCCGGACGAGGGTGTGGTTGTGGCCGCGATACGTGCAGAACGTGTAGTCGTCGGCCCGCATCGCCATGCCAAAGCCCGCGGCCACCGCTTCCTGGCCGACGCCGAGGTGGGTCGTGCCCCGGACAAGGCCCTCGAAGAAGAGCTCCTGGGCCCGCGTCTCGAACTGGCGACAGGCGACCATCATCCGGTACGTCCGGAGGCGCTCATCGAGCTCCGCGGGGCGGCTCGTTTCGGCTGGCTGAGCGGTCACGGTCAGACCTCAGTACGGGTTGGCGACGAACAGCTCCTGGGACGGGAACTTCGTGATCACCTGGGGGCCGTTGGCCGTGACCACGACCTCCTCCTCGATGCGGGCCGCCGAGTAGCCATCCTTGGCCGGGCAGTACGTCTCGAGGGCGATCACCATGCCCTCCTTGATCTCGACCGGGTGCTCGAGCGAGTTCAGCCGGCTGATGATCGGGCGCTCGTGCAGGAATAGTCCGACGCTGTGGCCGAACTGGAGCCCGAAGCACTCCATCTCGCTGGAGAAGCCGAACTCCTCGGCCTTGGGCCAGACGGCCGCGACCTTGTCGGTCGACATGCCCGGCCGCATCAGCTCGATCGAGGCGTCGATCCATTCCCGGGCCTGCTTGTAGGCATCCCGCTGGGCGTCGGTCGCCCGCCCGACCACGAACGTCCGGTAGTAGCACGTCTTGTAGCCGACGAACGTGTGGATGATGTCGAAGAAGGCCTGGTCGCCGGGCCGGATCAGGCGGTCGCTGAAGACGTGCGGGTGGGGGCTGCAGCGCTCCCCGGAGACGGCATTGATGTTGTCGACGTGCTCGGAGCCCATGTCGAACAGGCGCTTCGTGACATCGGCCACGAGCTCGCTCTCGCGGACCCCCGGCTTGAGCCGCTCGGCCAGATACTGGTAGGCCCCGTCGACCATCGCGCAGGCGGTGTTGAGCAGGATGATCTCGTCGATCGACTTGACCTCGCGGGCATCGAGCATCACCTGCTGGCCGTCGCGCACGATCACGCCCTCGTCGGCCAGGGCGGCCGCCATCGGCGGCTCGATGAGGTCGACCCCGAGGGGCATGTCGGCGACGCCCTCGGCCTTGAGGATCGCGGCAATCTCGCGAGCCGCCGAGCGGAACAGCCCGGCGTCCGGGGCGACCGCGCCGCGCAGGCCGACCATCCCGGCATGGATGTTCTCGGTTCGCAGCCAGGGGCAGTTCAGGCGGTGGTGCTTGGCGGCCGAGCCGAAGTCCCAGATATGCGGATCGCCGCCCCGGCTGAGCAGGGCGTAGCGGGTCATCTTGTCGCGAGCCCACTCGCCAATGTGGGTGCTCGTGACGTAGCGGATGTTGTTGAAGTCGAAGAGCAGGAGCGCCCCGACCTCGGACGCGGCGAGAGCCGCCCTCGCCCGACCGAGCCGGTACGTCCGCAGGCGCTCGACGTTCCAGCGCTCCTCCCAGTCGACGTTCATCGAGCCGGGCGAGGCGATTGTCTGGGGCATCGGTCGATCCAGTCCTGATGCGGTCGTTCGACGGTCGCCAAAGTATGCACGGTCGATCGCTGGCGGGCCGTCGTCGGCCGATCGCCGGGCCCCGGCTAGACTGGCGTCCAGGCGCTGAATCGCGGTGGACGAAGAGGTGGACGGTGCACTACGTCGGGCGAGTCGATTGGTCGTTCCTCGACACCCCGCTGCCGCCCGGCCCGACCTCGTCCGGGGTCGCCCGGCAGGTCATCGTCGGCCCGGCCCAGGGTGCGACCCACACCGAGCTGGCGGTCGGCGGCTTCACGCCCGACGGCTGGCTGGCCCGCCATGTCCATTCGTTCGAGGAGGCGCTCTACCTGCTCGAAGGTGAGCTTGTCCTCGAGATCGACCAGGACGTTCATCGGCTCGTGCCGGGCGACTACGCCGACATGCCGGTCGGGGCCCACCACACCCTCGTGGCCGGCTCGCCCGGAGTCCGCTGGCTGAGCGTGAACACGCCGCCGCGCCGGCCGCCCGGGGCGGAGGTCCCCGACACGATCTACGCCGCTGAGCCGCCCGATCGGGAAGCCCTGATCGCCCGGGCCAGGCGGCTCGCCGGACGAGACCTGACCCGTCACGTCGGGCATTACGACGGGACGCCGGCCCAGCTCGAGGCGCTCCGGGTCGACGATCCGGCCAGGGGCCGGGCGGTCGCCGGCATGGATACGGCCCTGCTGGCGTACAGCGGGATCTCGGTCAAGATGCTGGTCGACCGAAACCTCGGCGCCGACCTGCTCACGATGTTCACGGTCGACTACGAAGTCGGCGGGGCGGCCCAGGTCCACGACCACCCGTTCGAGGAGGCCTACTTCTTCCTCGCCGGCGAGGTCGAGGCCGAGCTGGACGGCCAGCCCTACCGGCTGCGGGCGGGGGATGTCGTGTTCGCCGGGGTCGGCAGCTCGCACGGCTTCTGGAACGCCGGACCGGAGCGGGTTCGCTGGATCGAGACCCAGGCCCCTCAGCCGCCGGCCCGCCACGCGTATCGCTGGCAGCCGACCTGGAAGCGGATTGCCGAACGGGGGATCGAGCCATGGCCGACGCCATTTCCCGGCACGGCGGCCGGAACGGACCACTGACCGGAAGGCGCAGGGAGGCAGCACATGACTGACCAGGGAGCCGTGGTTGTGGTCGGCGGCACGCGGGCGCTCGGGCTCGAGATCGCCCGGCACTATGTCGAGGCGGGGCGCGATGTCGTGATCACCGGCCAGGATCCGGCCAGCGTCGCGAAGGCCGTCGCCGAGCTCGGCGGCGGAACCCAGGGGATCGCCTTCGACCTGGCCAGCCCGGGCTCGATCGCCCCGGCGCTCAAGGACGTCGGCCCGGTCCAGTACCTCGCCCTGGTCGCGATCGACCGCGACTCGAACAGCGTCGAGGCCTACGACATCGAGCGGGCGATCCGGCTGGTCACCCTCAAGCTCGTCGGCTACACCGAGGTGATCCACGCCCTGCGCGGGAGGCTGGGTCCGGATTCGTCCGTGGTCCTGTTCGGCGGGATGGCCAAGGAGCGTCCCTACCCAGGCTCGACCACCGTCAGTACGGTGAACGGCGGGGTCGTCGGGCTGACCCGCAGCCTGGTCGAGGAGCTTCGGCCGATCCGGGTCAACTCGCTCCATCCGGGGATCGTCGGCGAGACCCCATACTGGGATGGCCGGCCCGAAGCGACCGAACGGGCCCGCCTGGGGACGCCGACCGAACGGCTGGCAACGATGGCGGACATCGTCGGCGGGACGGTATTCCTGCTCGAGAACCAGGCCGCCAACGGGATCGAGCTGCTCCTCGACGGCGGCTGGCACTGCCGCTGACCATGGGTCCTCGGACGTGAGGCGCTAGCCCAGGCCGACCTCGGACGTGAGGCGCTAGCCCAGGCCGACCTCGGACGTGAGGCGCTAGCCCAGGCCGACCTCGGACGTGAGGCGCTAGCCCAGGCCGACCTCGGACGTGAGGCGCTAGCCCAGGCCGACCTCGGACGTGAGGCGCTAGCCCAGGCCGACCCGGCAGATTCCGCTCCACGCCGCACGCCGGTCGGTCGCCGGCCAGGAGCAGCTCTCGCCCGGGATCAAACCATCGGATCTGAGCACGATGAAGGTCCTTCGAGGGGAGTTCCGTGACCCAGACCGGCCACTACTACCCTGCGAGGGACCACGGCGCGCTCATCAGCGGAATCTGCCGAGTCAACCGAGGACGATCGTCGGTCGAGCTCGCGGCGCGCTCATCGCGGATTGCCGAGTCAACCGAGGACGATCGTCGGTCGAGCTCGCGGCGGGACGCGGTGGCGCCCTCGTAAGCGGAATCTGCCGAGTCAACCGAGGACGATCGTCGGTCGAGCTCGCGGCGGGACGCGGTGGCGCACCGTGCGGAATCTGCCGAGTCAACCGAGGACGATCGTCGGTCGAGCTCGCGGCGGGACGCGGTGGCGCACCCGTCAGCGGAATCTGCCAACTCAGCCGGGGACGATCGCTGGTGGGGCTCGCGCCAGGAACAGTCTTCGGCGGGGCAAAAAGTTCGGAGCGGCCCTCCGAAGAGAACCGCTCCGATGCTGTCCCGGTGAAGGTGTCCGCCAAGGCGGACTCTTCTGCCACGCTGCAAGGGCATCTATCACGTCGGCTGTACCGACTACCCTGACCCTACCTACCCATGACCTTCCAGCTGGGGCAGCTGGCTGCTTTCGCAACATTGCGAGCATACCCGACCAGGGCCGCCGAGCCAATAGTTTCGTCAGGAATCCGGGTGAAAAATCCTTAACCTTGGCGCCCGGACGCTCGAATCCGCAGGCGGCTGCCCAAATCCAGCGCGTGGTCGCGAGGATCCACCGCCAAAATCGCCAGTCCAGCGCCCGGCCGACGGACCCGGCCCGCCGCGATCCCGGCCCGGGTCAGCCGCGCGACCGGCCGGTGTGATCCCGCCCCGATCAGCTGATCGTGATGGCCGTGATCGCGACCGGATCGTCCGGCAGGTCGCGACTGTTGCGGGGGGCCGAGACGATCTTGTCGGCCACGTCCATGCCCTTGGTCACCAGCCCGAACAGGGTGTAGTTCTTGGGCAGCCGGCCGGTCAGGTCGGCGACGCAGATGAAGAACTGCGAGCCGTTCGTGTTCGGCCCCGAGTTGGCCATCGCCAGGGCACCTCGGACGTAATCGCCCTGGACCTTCTCGTCCTCGAACGTGTAGCCGGGACCACCCGTCCCGACCCGGCCGGCATTCAGGCTGGCCTTCTTGCCGTGCTGGCCGTCGCCAGCCTGGATGACGAAGCCGGGGATCACCCGGTGAAAGATCACCCCGTCGTAGAAGCCGCTCTGGGCCAGCTTCGTGAAGTTGGCCGTCGCCTTCGGGGCGCTCTCGTCGTACAGCTCGACGACGATGTCGCCAAGGTCGGTGCCGATCGTGGCCGTGGTCATCTGGTCTCCTCGTGCTTGGCTCGCCCGGTCATGGGCCGACCGTAACGTTCGTCATCGGGACGGGATCCGCGGCCTGGTTGTCGGGATCACCCGAGTTGGGCATCGCCGCGATCGCATCCACGGCGTCCATCCCGGACGTGACGGTCCCAACGATCGCATAGCCGTACTGGTTCGACCCGGTCAGCGACGCGGCAGCGCTGTTGTCCAGGACGATGAAGAACTGGGACGCCTGGGAGTGGGGGTCAGAAGTCCGGGCCATGGCCACCGTGCCCCGGGCGTAATCCGTTCGAGGCGGGTCATCGGCGATCGTGTAGCCGGGTCCGCCCGAGCCGACCAGCGCGGCGTCGCTCGCCGAGAGCTTGCCGTCCGGCCCGACGCGGCCGTACTGGCCGTCACCGCCCTGGATCACGAAGCCCGGCACGAGCCGGCTGAAGACGACCCCGTCGTAGTAGCCACAGGCGGCGAGAGCGACGAAGTTGCCGGTCGCAATGGGCGCCGTGTCGGCCTTGACCGCGATCACGATCGGGCCCTTGGAGGTGGTGATCGTGACCGTCCGGGTCTGGCCCGCGGCAAGCGCCGGGGGCTGGCTCGTCGGGCAGTTCGTGCCCGCCGGCTTCGGGCTGGCCGAGGGCCCGTTGCCGACCGGCAGGACACCCGGGTTCAGGCAGCCGGCCAGGATCACCACCGAGATCGCGCCGAGCGCGACGGCCACGGCGCGCGACGAGCGGGACGGGTGGAACGAGCGGAACGGGCGGGACAGGCGCGACGAACGGGAGACGCGGTCTTGTCGGGGGAGCATCAGGCGGCGGCCTCGAGCGCGGCGGGGTAATCGATCGCCCCGGACAGGAGCGCCTCGCCCAGAATGATGCCCCGGACGCCCGTATCACGCAGACGGCTGATCCCTGCCAGGTCGCGCACGCCGCCACCCACGAACAGGTCGATGTCGTTGGCCCGGGTCAGGCCGGTCAGCAGGTCGAGGTCCGGCTCCGCCCCGCCGTGGGCCAGGACGAAGCGGCGGACCCCCTGGCCGGTCAGCTCGGCGACCAGGCCCGACAGGGTCGGCGGCTTGGGCCGGCGCCAGGGGAACGCAGCGAATCGTTCCGGACGTGGATCGAGGCCAACCGCCAGCCAGTCGCCCGCCACGTCGATCGATTCGCGCAGGACCGCCGGCTCCTCGACCACGCTCATGGCCAGGACCACCCGGGTCGCCCCGGCCGCGAATGCCAGCTGGATCCGATCCGCCCCCTCAACCCCGCCGGCCAGCTGGAGCGGGGTTGCGATCCGGGCGGCGACGAGGCCGACCGCCTCGAGGTTCATCGGCTGTCCGCGGCGGGCGCCGTCGAAGTCGACGAGATGGATCAGCGGTGCGCCGAGCTCCACGAACCGGGTTGCGATCCGTTCGGGCCGGTCCGTGGGGCTGCCCTCCCCGGTGGACGCGCCGGGCCAGTAGATGACCCGCGATCGACCGGCCTCGAGGTCGATCGACGGGATGACCTGCACGCCGGCTCAGTGGCCGGTGCTGCTGCCCTCACCGGCCAGCAGCCGGCGGTGGAAGCTGACCGGAAGGCTGCCGTTGCGCAGGAGCGTGTCGTGGAAGCCACGCAGGCTGAACTCGGCGCCGAGGCGCTTTCGCTCGTCCTCGCGGAGCTGGAGCAGGAGCACCTTGCCGATGAGGTACGACAGCTGGTACGTCGGGGTGTGGGTGTAGCGCCGGACCTCGGCCCGGGCGTTGGCGTGCTCGAAGCTCGTCTGCTCCACGAGCCAGGCGATGCCCTCGTCGACCCCGATCTCGCCCCGGTGCATCCGGACGTCGAGGATGATCCGGCAGGCCCGCCAGATCGCATCGGTGTGCATGCTCAGCCGGAATCCCAGGCCGTCATCGAAGCCCTGCTCGCGCATCAGCTGCTCGGAGTACATGCCCCAGCCCTCGACGAACTCGGGGGCCTGGACCATCAGCCGGCTCAGGCTCGGATGACGTCCGGCCACTGACAGCTGGAGATGGTGGCCGGGGTAGGCCTCGTGGATGCTGGTATTGCTGATCGAGCTCCAGTTGTGCTCGCGCATCGCGGCCGGATCCCCGTCGACCGACGAGGTGACGATGTACAGGCCCTGGGGATTCCGGTCGAACGGCGGCGCGTCGAAATAGGCCGCGAAGGGCATCACGTTGCGGAGGTAGTCGGGCGTCGGGATCACCGCGAGCTGCTCGTCGTCGGGCACGCTCACGATCCCGTGCTCGATCAGATAGGCCCGCGAGCGGAGCATCGCGTCGCGGTAGCCGTCCAGGGCCGCCTCGAAGGTGGCCGGATGGTCGAGCTTGACCCGGTCGATCACCGTCGCCTCGTCGACGTCCGGGTCGATCTGCCGAGCGATCGCGGTCCGGGCCGCGTGGTGGTCGCTCAGCTGCTGCCAGCCGATCTCGAGGATCTGGTCGGCGTCGAGGCCATCGAAGGCGCGTCGCCGGACAAGCTCGGCGTAGAGCTCCTCGCCCAGGGCTCCAGTCGTCCAGGGCGGTCTCGAGGCTGGTCCGCAGGTAAGCCTCGTAGTCGAGGACCGCCCCGGCTGCCTGCTTCGCCGCGGTTGCCAGGCGCCGGCGCTCGGCCTCGGGCAGGTGCTCACCGGCGGCCACGATCTCGTCGAAGAACCCGGGCAGGGTCGAGGCCGACTCGAGCTCGAGCTCCTGCCACAGGCGGACTTGCGGGCCGCGCGGCCGGGTCCGATGCTGGGCCAGGAGGGTCGGGACGCCCTCGAGCCGGCTGGTCAGTGAGGCGAGCCGCTCGTCAAGGGGAGCGAAATCCCGGGCGAACAGGGCGAAGAGTGGGTCGCCGATGCCGTCCATGACGCTCGAGCGACGCTCCCACTGACGCTGGTCCTCGAGCTCGAACAGCTCAAGGGCGAGGTTGTGGAGCTCGATGTCACGCTCGAAACGGACCTCCGGCGATAGCCCGGCGGGGTCGATCTGCTGGATCGCCGTGCGCTGCTCACGCTCTGCCCGGATCCGATCCTCGACGGCCTCACGGCTTCCGTTCGGGAGTCGATCGTCCTCGCTGTGGACGCCCAGGAAGGTGGCCAGGTCCGGCTGCTCGACCAGGATCCGTCGGAAGCGAGCCTCGACCAGGTCGTAGAACTGATCGTCGAGGGGGCCCGGGTTGGGCGCGGTCGCGGGCCGCGGCAGGGGGAAGGCGTCGACGGCGGCGCTCACCGGCCCGCCGCGGCTGCCGCCGGGCTCGGGGCAAGGTCGGCCAGGACCGCCCGGGTGGCGGCCACAATCGGGTCGATATCGGACGCCTCGACCCCGTAGTGGGTCGTGGCCCGGACCGTGCCGTGGGGATACTCGACCATCAGGATTCCCCTCCCTCGGAGTCCTTCGAGGAACGCGGCCCGATCGCCCCGGACCCGGAACAGGACGAAGTTCGTCGAGACCCGCCCGGGGTCCAGCCGGCCCGGCTCGGGCTGGGCGATCCCGCCGGCCGATTCGATTCCCTCGAGCTCGGCCAGGCCCTCGGCCAGCCGGCGGGCGTTGGCATGGTCGTCGGCGAGGCGCTCGATCATCCCGTCGGGGCCGTCGCTCAGGGCAACCAGCCCGGCGGCGGCCAGGATCCCGACCTGGCGCAGGCCGCCCCCGACGAGCTTCCGGCCCCGGCGCGCCCGCCAGATGAAGTCCCGGTTGCCCACGACGACCGAGCCCACCGGGCAGGCCAGGCCCTTGGACAGGCAGAAGGTGACCGAGTCGGCTGGTCCGGCCAGCTCGCGAGCAGACACGCCCTGGGCGACGACCGCGTTGTAGAAACGGGCCCCATCGACGTGGAGCGGCACGCCCCGCTCGTGGGCGACCGCCGCGACCGTCGCCGTGTACGCCGGCGCTGAGGGGCTGGCCCATCGAATGGGCGTGGGTGTTCTCGATCGTCACCAGGCCGGTGATCGGTTCGTGAGGATCGCCCGGATCGCGGAAGGCGTCGGCGATCTCGGCCGGATCAAGGGTCCCGTCGGGCCGCTCACGGAGGGCCCGGATCGAGGTGCCCACGATCACGGCGTGGCCGGCCGCCTCGTCCTGGATGATGTGGCTCTCCGAGGCCGCGATCGTCTCCTGGCCCCGGGCCAGGTGGGCCAGCTGGGAGACGAGGTTGCCCTGCGTCCCGGAGGTGACGAAGAGGCCCGCCTCCTTGCCGAGCAGCTCGGCCGCCCGCTCCTCGAGGGCGATCACGGTCGGGTCGTCGCCGAACACGTCGTCGCCGACCTCGGCCGCGGCCATCGCCCGGCGCATCGCGTCGGTCGGGCGGGTCACGGTATCGGAGCGCAGGTCGATCAGGCCCATTGCGGCCGAGTCTAGCGGAGGCCGCCGGCCGGTGAGTGCCCAGCCCTGGGTTCCCGAGCTCCTCGGCCGCACGGCTCGCGGCGGATATCTCCCCAGGAGATCAACTACCGTGGACCGCTCCCTCGGCCCGGGGACGATCCGCAGGATCCATCGTCCCCCGAGATCGAATCCGCGGAAAGACTGACCTCGTCGTCCCAAAGATCGCCCGGAACCCCCGATTTCATTTCCGGCGGAGATACCTTCGGGCCCCACGGCGCCACGGCCCCACGGCCCCACGGCCCCACGGCCCCACGGGCCCGGGCAAGCGCGAGACCCGAACCGGCAAATTCCGCTGGCAGCCGCATGCATGTCCCTCGATTCCCGGCGAACCGGCGGCGGAAGCGAGCCGACCCGCGCCTTCGTGCTCGGCGCGAACCTGCGGCCCCGCAGCAGTGGCCGGCCCCAGGACACCAGCTGACCATCGTGCCGCCCTGGCCGGAATTTGACGAGTCAGGGCTCAGACCCTCGCACGACCGCGCAGTCTGGGCCTGGAAGAAAGCCGAAGCGAAACGGCGGCCGGCGTTTCACCGCGGTTCCGGTCGGTAAATGCCCGGCGCCCTCGATCGTGCTCGGAGGCTCTACCAGGGCAGCATCTTGCCCGAGGCGTCGTACAGCTGGCCCAGGACGACCCGGCCGTCCGTCGCCGGGTTGAGCAGGTTCGGCTGGGCCCCGCCGAGGATCACCGTCGGCTCGAGCCCGACCTGCATCAGGCGCGTGCCCTGGAAGGTCAGCTGGAGCAGGAGGCCCTCGCTGGTCGGCTCGGACCAGGTCTGGTCGAAGACGAAGTTGCCGAGGGCATACCAGATCGGATGGCCCTTGTAGATCTCCATTGCCCCGACCCAGTGGGCGTGGTTGCCGATGATCATGTCGGCCCCGGCGTCGATCACCGCGTGGGCCAGGGCTTGCTCAGCCGAGAACGGCCGGGGTGAGTACTCGGTCCCCCAGTGGGGATAGACGATCACGAGCTGGGCCCCGGCCTTGCGGGCCGCCGCCACGTCGACCTTGACCGCGGCCGCCGTCAGCTGGGCGCTGCCGGGCTTGTTCGGGCCGGCCGCGTAGTACTTGGCGATCGTGTCGTAGGACAGGATCCCGACCTTGATCCCGTCGACGGTCATGATCGCCGGCGTTCGGGCGGCGGTGATGTTCTTGCCGGCCCCGCTGTGCTTGATCCCGTACGAGTCGAGGTTGGCCAGCGTTTGCAGGAGGCCCTTCGGCCCGGCGTCGCCGATGTGGTTGTTGCCCAGCGAGACGTAGTCGATCCCGGCGTCCTTGAGCCCTGCGATCAGGCGCGGGTTGGCCGAGAAGATCGTCCCGTCGGTGTGGTAGTGGTAGTCGTCCGGAGCCGGGTTCTCGAAGTTGGCCACCGCCAGGTCGGCGCTCTTGAGCAGGTTGCGAACGGCTCCGACGTTGCCGGTCTGGACGGCGCTGACCGTCGGCCAGCCGAGCGAGGAGCAACAGTGGCGCCCGGTGATCCGGGCCGTCCCCCCATTGAACGGGTAGTCGACCCCCTTCTTCTGGATCGTCACGGCCTTGGCCACGCCCCGGTCGAGCATGATGTCGCCGCCGGCGACCATCGTCCAGACGGCCGCGGGGCTGAACGCCGGGGTCTTGCCGATCGTCGCGGGCAGGCTGGCATTCAGCTTCCAGGCGCCGGCAACCTTGACCCGGCTGACGCCGAAGAGCGACTGGTTGCCCCAGGCGAGCGCCCGGACCGACGGCGTCACCTCGTCCGCCCGGATGAAGGCAAGCCGATCGGCATGGGCGGCCAGGTCCTTGGCCAGGGCGGCCTCGTTCGTGGCGACGATCAGGCGGGAGGTCACGTCCGGGCGCGAGGCACCCAGGGCGGCCAGGATCGGGTCGGCCTCGCTCGAGACGAGCTCGAGGCTGGTGAACGTCGGGTGATGGCCGTTCAGGATCGCCCGGACGTCGACGATCGAAACGGACAGGAGGGTTGACCGGAAGTCGACCACGGGCACGATCGGGACGCTGCCGATCGCAGCCGGGCCGCCCGAAGCGCCCGGCCCGGTCTGGCCGAAGCTCGAGATCGGGCCGAGGCTGGAGCCGGGTCCGAGGCTCGAGCCCGGGCCGGCGGATGCCTGGGCGCTGGACGTGCCGGGGCCGGAGCTGCCCGACGGTCCGAGGACGCTCGTGGCCGGAGACTGGGGCGCCCCGAGCAGGATCGCGATCGTGGCCAGGCCGGCAAGGGCCAGGGTGACGACCGCGATGAGGGCGAACGAGGGACCGCCCCAGCCGCGCTGCCGGCCGGCGCCGACCCGACGGGTCGGGGATGCCGGCTTGATCTGCCGGGCGTGGTCCCTACGTCGTGGCCGCTGGGTCATCGCCGCGCATTCTGCCACTACTCAAGGAACGCCCCGTCCGGGCGGAGGACGGGGCGTCGGGATATTCGAGAATGGCGGACCCGACCGGATTCGAACCGGCGATCTCCAGCGTGACAGGCTGGCATGTTGGGCCGCTACACCACGGGTCCGCGGCGAGCCGGAAGAATAGCACCTCCCCGACCGCCCGGCCCATGCGCGGGCTGGTCCGCGCCGCCTCCACCGGGCGGCGGTACGACGCTTCGGACAAGAAGCTGCCCTGGCAGCTACAGGCCGGCGAAGAGATCCGTCTCGGGGGCCGTGGCCGGGATCCGCGTCTCGCGCAGGACGTAGCTCTCGGTTGACCAGAACTCGCGCCAGCCGTCCGCGCCCATCTGGGTGAAGGGCGACTCTGAGCTGATCTGGGTGACGTGGCGGCCGATCGCGGCCAGCTTCTGGTCGATCTGGCCGGAGATGTCGATCCTCGTCGTGATCGCCTCCTCGGGCACGGTCGCCCGGGCGATGAACGCCTCGTGCTCGGCCAGCTGCTCGGGCGTGGCGTCCTCGGGCGGCAGCCAGAAGCTGCGCCGGCCGAGCTCCTTCATCCGCTCGTTCATCTTGTCGCGCTGGCCGCGCGAGAAGGCCTGCTCGTAGAGCTTCGAAGGGGCCCAGGGCTCGACGCCGTCGCCCAGCTGCTCGGGGTAGGCCAGCGCATCGCCAGCCCGCTCGAACGCCCCGACCGCCACGAAGTGGGTCCGGATGTGGTCGGGATGGCCGTAGCCGCCGAAGTCGTTGTAGGTCGTCATCACGTCCGGCTGGACCCGCCGGACGATCCAGACGAGCCGCCCGATCGCCTCGTCGAGGTTGGCCTGCCAGTAGTTCCGCGGGTCGCGGTTGCCCGGGTCGCCCATCATTCCCGAGTCGCGATAGCCGAGGTTCTCCCACTCGGTGACGCCCAGCTCGCCCATCGCCGCCTCGAGCTCACCCGCCCGGATCTCGCCCAGCCGGCGGTGGTTCTCGGGGGTGTCCATCTCGGGCACGACGATCTCGCCCAGCTCGCCCCGGGTGCCGGTCACGAGGACGACCCGGTGGCCCTCGGCCACGGCCTTGGCCATCGTTCCGCCGGTGCCGATCGTCTCGTCATCGGGATGGGCATGGACGGTCATGAGGGTCAGTCGGTGGTCTGTCGTCATCGACCCATCCTAGCCGAGAACGCGTCCCCCGGCCCCTGCAGCGGAGGCGAGCGGGCCCTCGTCGGAACCCGGCGCAGACCCGGATACCCAACGGATATCCTGACCAGCCGGGGTGACGGAGTAGCGGGGCCGGCCAAGGGGCCAGGAACGCGGCCCCTCTCGACGCTCATCGGCGCTCGGATTACCCTGTCCGTCACGCGTCCCCGAACAGAGGTTCGAAGTTGACCCGACCGAACCGCGACACTCTGGCATGACTTGTCCCACCTGCGGGTCGGCGAACCCGCTTGGCGCGAAGTTCTGTGCGGAGTGCGGCGGGCGCCTCCGACGGGCTGTCCGAATTGCGGTGCGACGAACCTGCCGGGCGCGAAGTTCTGCTCGGAGTGCGGGACCCATCTGGAGAGCCGACAGCAGGCTCCGGCGTGCGCGGTCGACCATCCAACCGGCCGCGCCCGCGCGAGCGATCGCCACGACCGAACGGCGCCTCGTGACGGTCCTGTTCGCCGACCTGGTCGGGTTCACGAGTCTCGCGGCCGACCGCGACTCGGAGGCGGTCCGCGACCTGTTGAGCCGGTACTTCGACGTCGCCCGTGAGGTCGTCGAGCGCTACGGAGGCACGGTCGAGAAGTTCATCGGCGATGCCGTCATGGCCGTCTGGGGCACGCCGGTCGCCCGCGAAGGCGACGCCGAGTGGGCGGTCCGCGCGGCGCTCGACCTGCTCGTTGCCGTCCGGACGCTCGACAGCGGCGCCGACGGACGCGGTCTCGAGGCCCGGGCCGGCGTCCTGACCGGCGAGGCCGCGGTGACCCTTGGGGCCACCGGCCAGGGGATGGTTGCCGGTGACCTGGTCAACACGGCCAGCCGCCTCCAGTCGGTCGCGCCACCGGGCACGGTCCTCGTGGGCGAGGCGACCCAGCGGGCGGCTAGCTCGGCGATCGTCTTCGAAGCGGCGGGACGCGCAGGTCCTCAAGGGCAAGACCGCACCCGGTGCCCGCCTGGCGGGCCCTGCGGGTCGTCGCCAAGCGCGGCGGGCGAGGGTCGCTCGGAGGGCCTCGAGGCTCCGTTCGTCGGCCGCGACGACGAGCTGCGCCTGCTCAAGGACTTCTTCCACGCCACGTCCCGCGAGCGTCGAGCCCGGCTCCTGTCGGTGACCGGCGTGGCCGGGATCGGCAAGAGCCGCCTCGCCTGGGAGTTCCTGAAATACATCGACGGCGTGCTGGAGACGGTCTGGTGGCACGAAGGCCGGTCGCCCGCGCTGGGCGAGGGGGTCACGTTCTGGGCCCTGGGCGAGATGGTCCGTCGCCGGGCCGGCCTGGCCGAGACCGACGACGAGGCCACGACCCGCGAGCGGGTCGCCGCCACGCTCCTCGAGTTCGTCCCCGATGAGACGGAGCGGCGCTGGATCGAGCCCGCCCTGCTGACCCTGCTGGGCTTCGGCGATGCCGCCGCTCGCAGCCGGGATGAGCTGTTCGCCTCGTGGCGCACCTTTTTCGAGCGAGTCGCCACGGAGTTTCCCGCGGTCCTCGTCTTCGAGGACCTCCACTGGGCCGACCCGGGGCTGCTCGACTTCATCGATCACCTGCTCGAGTGGTCCTCGAACAGTCCGATCTACGTCATCACCCTGTCGCGTCCGGAGCTGCTTGAACGTCGTCCGGGCTGGGGTGCCGGCCGGCGAAACTTCGTGGCCCTGTCCCTGGAGCCTCTGACCGAAGCAGCCATGCGCGAGCTCCTCGCGGGCCTCGTGCCGGGCCTGCCCGAGCGGGCGATCCGGGCGATCTCGATCGGGCCGGTGGGATTCCGCTGTACGCCGTGGAGACCGTTCGGATGCTTGTCGCCGAAGGCAAGCTCGAGGAGGCCGACGGCGCGTTCCGGCCGGTCGGCGATCTGGGCGACCTGGCCGTCCCGGAAACGCTCCACGCCCTGATCGCCGCCCGCCTCGACGCTCTTGACGCGGGCGATCGGGGCCTGCTCCAGGACGCCTCGGTCCTTGGCCAGACCTTTTCGATCGAGTCCCTGGCCGAGCTGCGGGGCGAGCCGCCGGAGGTGATCGAAGCCCGTCTGCGTGGCCTGGCCCGGCGGGAGGTCCTCGTCCTCGACACCGATCCACGGTCACCCGAGCGGGGCCAATACGGATTTGCCCAGGCGCTCCTGCGCGAAGTCGCCTACTCCACCCTGGCCCGATCCGACCGTCGCGCTCGCCACCTGGCTGCTGCCCGCTACTTCGAGGGGACGGGGGACGACCAGATGGCCGGAGTCCTGGCCACCCACTACCTCGACGCATTCCTCGCCTCGCCCGAGGGTGATGAGGCGGTCGCCCTGGCCGCCCAGGCCCGGCTCGCCCTGCGCCGTGCCGCCGACCGGGCAATTGCGCTGGGCTCGCACGACCAGGCAATCGCCTACCTCGAGCGGGCCTTGACGATCACCTCGGACCCTGCCGATGAGGCCGAGCTGCTCGGACGTGTCGGTTCGGCGGCTGCGGCCGCGGGCCACTTCGACGCGGCCGAGACCGCCCTCCGCCGGGCGGTCGTAATCGAACGCGAGCGGAACGACCGGCCGGGCCTGGCCCGGGCGACGGTGGCGCTCGGCCAGGTGCTCAGTTCGATGTACCTGATCGACGACGCCCTGGCGGTGCTCGAGCCGGCCTATGCCGAGCTGAGCCCGGAGCTCACGGACGATCCGTCGGTGCTGGCCATGACTGCCCAGCTTGCACGCGCCTACCAGCTCCACGAAGAGCCCCTGCGTGCGATCGAGTGGGCCGACCGCGCCCTGGTCGCAGCCGAACGCCTGTACCTGCTCCCGGTGATCGCCGATGCGATCACGACCAAGGGTTCGAGCATGGCTCTCGTCGGTCGGGTCTGGGAGGGCCTCGGGCTGGTTCGAGCCGGCCGCGAGCTGGCCGAGGCGAACGGCCTGATGGCGACGAGCCTGCGCGCGACGATCAGCTTGACCGGGGCGCTCAACATCTACGATCCGCGCGCCGCCAGGGAGCTCGGTCGCGAGGGCTTCGATCTCGCTCGCCGGCTCGGCCTGCGCCACCTTGCGGTCATCACCGCGAGCAATGCCGGCGAGTCGGCCCTCCAGACCGGCGATTGGGAATGGGCGATCCAGGCCCTCAGCGAGGCGGGATCCGTCGAACTCGAGGCCATCGATCGTGCCGCGATCGAGGGGGTGCTGATCGAGATCCTGGGGGCCCGCGGCGATGATGTCGCCGAACGCCTGGCGATTCTGGCCACCGCCGGCTCGGAAGACGACCCGGTCTTCGGTGCTTCCCTCGGCCTGGCGCGCCTGTGGAGCGCCATGGCCGACGGCCGATTCGGCGATGCAAATGCCGCCGGTCGGAGGGTCGCCGAGCTCAGCAACCTGAACAAACCGGTCGGTCTCCTGTGGGCCGCCCACGCCGCGATCAGAATGCAGGACCTGGGTCGGGCAACGACTGCACTCGAGGACCTGGCAGCCCTGGGGGTGCGTGGCCCTGCGCTCGATGCCGAGCGCTCCGCGGTCGAGGCCGGGGTTGCCGCCCTGGCGGATCACTGGCCTGAGGCCGTCATGCGTTATGGCGATGCGACCCGTCAGCTACGTGATCTGGGGATCAACTTTGACCTGGGCCTGGCCCTGCTAAGTGCGGCGATGCTGGCCCCGCCGGGCGACCCATTCGCCCGCGCCGCCGGTGAGGAGGCTCGGTCGATCTTTGCCTCGATTGGGGCCTTGGCCTTCCTGCGCCAGCTCGACGAGATCGAGGCGGCTGGTCCAGCCCGGCGAGCTTCAGCTCGGCCAGAGGCGGAATCGGCGGCTGTGATCGACGTCGCGCCCTCGACGGAGTCGGCGCCATCGTCTTGAGCGACGCGCCGACGGGACCGCTGGCGGGGATCGTCGTCGTCGATTGCTCGACCGTCCTGGCCGGACCGTACTGCACGATGCTCCTGGCCGACCTGGGGGCCGAGGTGATCAAGGTCGAGCCGCCCGAGGGTGACGGGACCAGGGCCTGGGGTCCGCCCTGGGTCGGCGCCGGCCGGCTCGGTCCGGATGACCCGGAGTGGCCGCCTACTACCTGGCGATCAACCGGAACAAGCGAAGCATCCGGCTCGACCTGCGGACCGAGAGTGGCTCGGAGGTCCTGCGCCGCCTGATCGCCCGGGCCGATGTCCTTGTCGAGAACAGCCGGGTCGGCGGCTTCGAGCGTCTCGGCTTCTCCGACTCGGTCCTCGAGGAGCTGAACGCCCGATTGGTCCACCTGGCGATCAGCGGCTACGGCACGACCGGTCCCGACGCTCGAGCTGCCCGGCTACGACTTCGTGATCCAGGCGGTCTCGGGGCTGATGTCGATCACCGGCTTCCCCGATGGCGAAGGCGGTGGCCCGACCAAGGTCGGCGTCGCGATCTCGGACGTGACGACCGGCCTGCTCGGCTGCGTTGCGATCCTGGCCGCGCTCGAGGGACGTGGCCGGCCCGGCTCGCCGGCCTTCGAGAAGGGTCAGCGGATCGACCTGTCGATCCTCGAGTCGACCCTGGCCGTCCTCGTCAACCAGGCCCAGAACGCCTTCGCCACGGGCAGCTCGCCGGGCCGGCTGGGCAACGCCCACCCGAACATCGTCCCCTACGAGACCTTCGCCACGAGCGACGGCCAGATTGCCCTCGCGGTGGGCAGCGAGCGCCAGTGGGCCCGCCTGTGCGCGGCGCTCGAGCTGGACGCCCTGGCCGATGATCCGCGCTTCGATGCGAACGGCCATCGGGTGGCCAACCGGGCCGAGCTCCGGCCGATCCTGGCCGAGCGCTTCGCGGCCCGGCCGACGAGCACCTGGCTGGTCCGCCTGGGCGAGGCTGGGATCCCCTGCGGTCCGATCCAGGGCGTCCTCGAGGCGTTCGAGTCCGAGCAGGCTCGCGCCCGCGAGATGACTGTCGAGGTCGAGCACCCGGTGCTCGGGCCGCTCCGCCAGGTCGGGCTGCCGTTCAAGCTGGCGGCGACCCCGGCCACGATTCGAACCGCCCCGCCCTGCTCGGCGAGCACTCGGCCGAGATCCTGGCCGAGCTGGGCTACACGCCGGCCGAGATCGACCCACCTGCGCGTCCACCGGGTCATCTGAGACGCGCCGGCCGCGCGGTCGGGCCACGGCGGACCAATCCCGTGCAGATCTGCAGCCAGGGCACGCCCGGTCCGAACCGGCCACGCTGAGACGTCGGCCGATGAGCGATGAACGCGAGCGCTGGGCGCTGATCCTCGGCGCCTCGAGCGGAATGGGCGAGGCGACGGCCCGGGCCCTGGCGGCCGACGGCTACCGGATCTGCGGGATCCACCTCGACTTCCGGGCCGCCCTGGAGCACGTCGAGGAGGTCAAGGCAGCGATCGAGGCGGCCGGCTCCGAGGCCCTCTACATCAACATGAATGCCGCCGATGACGAGAAGCGGGCCTCGGCGCTGGCCAGGCTCGCCGCGCGATTCGAGCAGAGCCGGGCCGAGGGCCGCCAGCCGTATGTCCGGGTCGTGATGCACTCGCTCGCCTTCGGCTCCCTGGTGCCCTTCATCGCCGAGGACCCCAAGGGCGGCGGTCGATCGCAAGAAGATGGAGATGACCCAGGACGTGATGGCCAACAGCCTCGTCTACTGGGTCCAGGACCTGTACCGCGGCGGCTTCCTCGAGTCCGGTTCGAAGATCTACGCGATGACCTCGGAGGGCTCGAGCCGGGTGGTGCCGAGCTACGGGGTGGTCTCCTCGGCCAAGGCCGCCCTCGAGTCGCACGTCCGCCAGCTGGCGATGGAGCTGGCTCGGCTCGGTTCCGGGATCACCGTGAACACGATCCGGGCAGGCGTCACGAAGACCCCGGCCCTGATGAAGATCCCCGAGCACGAGATGATCATCGAGGCGGCCACCCGGCGCAACCCGACCGGCCGGATGACCACGCCCCAGGACGTCGCCAGCGCGATCGTCGCCCTGAGCGGCGAGGGGACCGACTTCATCAACGGCGAGACGATCGGGGTCGACGGCGGCGAGTTCATCACCGGCAGCTAGGATCCAGGACGTCGGCCTGGCCGGCGGCAGACCTGATCGAGTCGCGACCCGGAGCGAGGAGCGAGCCCGACGATGAGCGGACGGGTCATCGTGATCGGCAGCGTCAACGTCGATCTCGTTGTGAGCGGGGCGCGCCTGCCTGGGCCAGGTGAGACCGTGACCGGCGGCCTGTTCGAGCGGCATGACGGGGGCAAGGGTGGCAACCAGGCCGTCGCGGCGGCCCGGCTCGGCGCCCGGGTCGAGTTCATCGGGGCGGTCGGCGGGACTCGTTCGGGACCGAGGCGCGGGCGGCCCTGGCGGCTGCCGGGGTCGGCGTGGCCGGGCTGGCCACGACGGAGGCCGCCACGGGCATTGCCCTGATCCTGGTCGATCCGGCAGGGGAGAACGTGATCTCGGTCGCCTCCGGCGCGAACCGGGCGATCGAGCCCGATCGGCTCGTGGCCGCCCTGAGCCGACTTGGCTCGCTCGGCGGGGATGTCGTCCTCGTCTCGAACGAGCTGGCACCGGCGGCCGTCGCGGCCGCCCTTCGGGCCGCACGAGCAGCCGGGGCCCGGACGATCCTGAACCCCGCGCCGGCGGACGGCCTCGAGCCCGAGGTCCTCGAGCTGCCGACATCCTGACCCCGAACCGGGGCGAGCTCTTCCTGCTCGGCGGCGCGCCGGCCGGCTCGGACGAGGTGGAGGTCGCCGAGCGGCTGCGGGTCGGCGAGGCGGTCGTCGTGACCCTCGGCCCGGCCGGGGCCCTGGTTCGTGCCCCGGGATGGCGCGGCCTGGCGCGTCCCGGCGCTGGCCGTCGAGGTCGCCGATACGACCGGCGCAGGTGACGCGTTCAACGGCGCCCTCGCGGCAGGCCTGGCCGAGGGCCGCCCACTGGCCGAAGCGGTCCGACGAGCCGTTGCCGCCGGCAGCCTGGCTACGACCCGGTCCGGAGCCCGCGAAGGAATGCCCACCGCCATTGAGCTCGAGGCTACGATGGACCGATGAACGACCCGGACGCCGCCCCGATCATCCTCGTCCCAGGGTTCTGGCTCGGCGCATGGGCCTGGGATGAGGTCGCCGGGCTGCTCCGGGCCGATGGCCACGATGTCACCGCGCTGACCTTGCCCGGCCTCGACGCCGGGGGACCGACCGCTCGGCGATCACGGCGGCCGATCATGTCGATGCGATCTGTGGGGCGATCGCCGCCGCGCCGGGGCCGGTCGTCCTGGTCGTCCACAGCGCGGCTGGCTTCCCCGGGTATGCCGCGAGCGACCGCCTGCCGGAGCGGATCGCGGCGATGGTCTACGTCGACACGGCCCCTGGCCGGGGCGCCATGGACCCGGGCTTCGAGGGGGCCGAGCTGCCCCTGCCAGCGCCGGGAGACCTGGCCGCGGCGGAGAACCTCGACGGCCTGAGCGCCGAGCAGCTCGACACCTTCCAGCGTCGGGCGGTGCCCGAGCCGGGCGGGGTCCTGCGCGACGGCCGTCGAGCTCACGAACGAGGCTCGAAGGGACATTCCCAGCACGATCATTTGCACCGGCTTTCCATCGGCCAAGGTCAAGGACTACGCAGAATCCGACAATCCGCCCTGGCTGGCCGGGCTGGCCGAGCTGCGCGACACGACCTGGATCGACCTGCCGACGAGCCACTGGCCGATGTGGTCGCGACCGCAGGAGCTCGCCGCGATCATCGACGAGGTCGCCCGGGCGCACCCGCCGGAGGGCTGACCTTACGGCCCGCGGTGCTGCTCCCGGGCGATCATGACCGGGCCGACCAGGAAGCGCGAGCCGAGGTACACGACGAAGCTCAGGGACGTGACGAAGACGCTCACGGCGATGTTCGTCTCGAGGGCCAGCAGGATCCCGGCGAGGACGCAGAAGAGGGCGATCGAGACGCTGTAGATCGCGGCCCGCCCGGGCCGGGCCGTCAGCCGCTCGGCCGACGCGCCGGGGGTGATCAGCAGGGTCAGGATCAGGAGGACGCCCACGACCTGGACCGCCTCGGCGACGGCCGCGGCCAGGATCAGCAGGAACGCGATGGCGAGCGCGCACGGGCACCCCCCGAGCCTCGGCCACCTCAGGATCGACCGTCGCGAACGTGAGCGGCCGATAGACGACGGCGAGGGCGACCAGGGTCACGATCCCGATCACGATCAAGGAGCAGGACATCGGACAGGGTCACCCCGACAATCGTGCCGAACAGGATCGACAGGGCCTCGTTCGCATAGTGCGGGTACAGAGTCAGGAACAGGACTCCCAGGCCAAGCCCGAAGGCCATCACGACCCCCACGACCGCATCCCGCTCCCGGACCCGGACGCCCAGCGTGCCGATGAACACGGCCGTGATCATCGAGCCGGTCATCAGCCCGATCACCGGCGAGATCCCGATCAGGATCGCCGCGGCCGAGCCGGTAAAGCCGAGCTCGGCCAGGGCATGGACCGCAAAGGCCATGTTCCGGGCGACGACGAAGCGGCTGACGATCCCCGACACGATCGCGATCACGATCCCGGCCGCGATCGCGTTCTGGGCGAACGAGTAGCCGAGGAGGTGGAGCAGCTGGTCCATCAGGGTTCCTGCCGGGACGAGGAGCCCAGGCCGCTGCCGGGGTGGATCTCTGGCAGGTGATGCGGCTCCTCGAGCTCGAAGCCGGAGCCAGTCGACTCGCTCACGACGAGGATCCGGCCGTGGACCCGCATCACGTCCACGTGCGAGCCGTATAGCTCGGACATCCGCTCCGAGGTCAGGACCTCGTCCGGCGCACCGAGCGCCCAGCGGCCGTTGACCACGAACAGGACCCGGTCGACGAGGCTGAGGATCGGGTTCACGTCATGGGTCACGAACAGGACCGTCCGGGCGGTTCGGCGTTGCCAGCCGCCGATCAGCTCGGTGATCTCCTGCTGGTGGTGGAGGTCCAGGCTGGCCAGGGGCTCATCGCACAGGAGCAGTCGCGGATCGCCCACGATCGCCTGGGCGACCCGCAGGCGCTGCTGCTCGCCTCCCGACAGGCGCCCGATCGCGGCGTCGACATAGGCCGTTGCCTCGACCGCCTCGATTACCTCGTCCACCCTCCGACGGTCTTGGGCCGAGGGCCGGCCGATTCCCCAGCGGTGCCCGTCGATCCCCATCTGGACGAGGTCACGGCCGCGCAGGGGAAGGTCCGGGTCGAAGGTCTGGTGCTGGGGGATGTAGCCGATCCCGGGATTGCCGCGACGCGGCGCTCGGCCCAGGACCTCGACCGATCCAGACGACAGAGGGGTGAGACCCAGGATCACTCTCAACAGCGATGTCTTGCCCGATCCGTTGGGCCCCAGGATCGCCACGAACGACGGCTCGTCGAACTCCAGCGACAGGTCCGACCAGACCTGCCGGTCGTGGTAGTCGAGGGTCGCGGCGTCGAAGCGGACGGAGACCCGCCGCCCGGCCTCAGCCACCGCTGCCGAGCGCCTGCCCCAGCTGGTTCAGCTGCGCCAGCTGCCAGCTGGCGTAGTCGGAGTAGGCCGGCGGGATCGTCTCGGCGACTCCCACGACGGGAATGCCATTGGCCACGGCCAGGTCATGCATCTGGCTCGTGATCGGGGTCGTGACCTGGCTGTTGTAGATCAGGACCTTGACCTTCTTGCCCGTCAACAGGTCGGTTTCGGCCGCAACGTCGGCAGGGGCTGGGTCAGTGCCATCCTCGATGGACTTCTGGAAGCCCTCCGGGGTGAGGACCTGGAGGCCGATCGCAGACGCAAGGTAGCCCGCCACCGGCTCGGTGAAGGCGACCGGCGTGCCGTTAAAACGCGTCTTCATCTCGGCGATCTTAGCGGCCAGCGGCTTGAGCGAATCGAGGTAGAGCGCCTCGCGCGCGTCGAAGTAGAAGGCGTTGGTCGGGT
Source organism: uncultured Chloroflexia bacterium (assembly GCA_963697135.1). Taxonomy (GTDB): domain Bacteria; phylum Chloroflexota; class Limnocylindria; order Limnocylindrales; family CSP1-4; genus Palsa-1033. The sequence goes on from CAVOMZ010000003.1 coordinate 58,776, forward strand.
CGATCGCGTCGAGCGCCGTGGCAACGGCCGCGGCGACTGCCGGCATCGTTGTCGGGTCATACCAGATATGGGCATTCGCTCCGTCGGCCGCGCCAAGGAGCTGCTGGACGTTGATGACTGTTCGGCTCGCGTTCGGCGAAGCGGCCAGCAGCTTGTCCATAAACGCGTCGTAGCCGAGGCCGTTCTCGATGACGAGGCGGGCATCGGCGACCTCGGCCGCATCCTGGGGGCTGCTCTCGAACGCGTGTGGGTCGGCGTTCGGATCGTTCAGGAGGCTGATCGCGCTGACTCGTGCCCCGCCGACCTGGCTGAGCAGATCAGCGTAGAAGTTCTCGGTGCCGAGCACGGCAATCGGCCCGGCCGTGCCCGCTGGCGTGGGACCGCCAAGTTGCGGGGCCGTGGGCCCGGGTGACGCGCTGCCCGCCGCGGCGGAGCAGCCGACCAGCATCAGAAGGGTCAGGATGCCGACCGCGCTGAACCCCGGGATAACCCTAGCGGGGGCCAGAATTCAGTCTCAGTAGTCGACCCATCGAGTTGACCTCAGTGCGAACCGAGCGAGGATACATACTGAGACTGAGTATCGTCAAGCGACTCCCGGGGCTCTGGCCAATTCCGTGGTATCGTCGGACGATGAGCGACGGATCGATGATCGTCACCAGCCTCGACCGGGCGGGCTATCGGTTGACCGAGCCGCGCCGGGTCGTGGCCGGCCTGATTGCCCAGCGAGAAGGCCACTTCACGGCCGCCGACCTGGTCGACGATGCTCGCCGCCAGCAGGTCGATGTCGGCCGGGCGACGATCTTCCGGACCCTCGAGCTTTTCACCGAGCTGAATGCAGTTGAGCGGGTCGACCTGCCCAGCGGCGAGCACGCCTATGTCGAATGCGAGCCGATCCACCATCACCACGTGATCTGCTCGCTGTGCCAGCGAACGACCGAGATCGAGGCCTGCGGGATGCCGGCCGTGACCCGCGACGTGGCCCGCCGAACCGGCTTCCGGATCCAGTCCCACCGGCTGGAGCTGTTCGGCGTCTGCCCGGACTGCCAGGCCGCGACCGGCCGGCGCGCCTGACCCTCCGACCGCTCGACCATGGCTCGCAAGGATCCGGCACCCAGCGAGGCAGCGCGGCGTCGCCAGCGCGAGGCGGCCAAGTCCGGCAAGGCTGCCGCGAGCTCGGGGTCCGGTTCGGCCTCCGCCGCGAAGCAATCGGGGACAAAAAGGTCGAGCTCGAAGGCCTCGCGGTCCCAGGCCGGCGCCGCGAAGCGGCCGCTGTGGGCGTCACCGACCGTGCTGGTCACCTTCGCCGCGATCATCGTCACCCTGATCCTGGTCTACACCCTGAGCAACAAGCCGAACCCGACCGTGAACGCGCTGGTCGCCCCGGCCAACCCGGTGCCGGCCTCGATCGCCCGGAACGGGACGACCCTCGGCACGAGCAACGCGCCGGTGAAGATGGACACGTGGGAAGACTTCCAGTGCCCGTACTGCGATATCTGGACGCTCCAGTGGGAGCCCAACCTGATCCGGGACTTCGTCGCGCCGGGCACGATGACCTACACGTTCAACAACTACGCCTTCCTGGGCGACGGCCACAACCCGAACGAGTCGCTCGATGCGGCCGTGGCCGCGTCGTGTGCCGACGATCAGGGCAAGTTCTGGGAGTACCACGACTGGCTGTACGCGAACCAGAATCCCAACGGCGAGAACCGGGGCTGGTTCGTCAGGTCGACCTTTGATGCGATCGCCGCAAAGGTCGACCTGAACCAGGCGACGTTCGACGCGTGCCTGGCGGATCCGGCCAAGGCCACGGCGGTCCAGGCCGAACGGACGGCCGGGTCGGCCCTCGGCGTGGACGAGACCCCATCGATCTTCGTGAACGGCAAGATCGTGGCCCTCACGACCTACCAGGACCTGGCGAACCTGATCCGCTCGCTCGCGCCGGCCGCTCCGTCCCCGGCCGGCTCCAGCGGCCCGACGGCCTCGCCCGCGCCGGCCTCGCCCGCGCCGGCCTCGCCCGCGCCGGCCGCGCCCAACGGCCCGACCGCCTCGCCGTGATCGCGCGCCGGAGCGGGGCGGTCGCCAGCGGCCTGGCCCTCGCCGGGCTCCTGATCGCGGGCTACCTCAGCTTCGTGCGCTGGACCGGCGGGCTGCCCGTGTGCGGACCGCTCCACGGCTGCGAGACCGTCGCCCTCAGCCCGTATAGCGAGATCCTCGGGATCCCGGTGGCGATCCTCGGCCTCGGCTTCTCGATCGTCCAGCTCGGGCTCGCCCTGGCCTGGTGGCGGCGCCAGGACCGGCGCGCTCTGCTCGCCCTGTACGGCCTCGGCCTGCTCGGCGCGCTGTTCGTGCTCTACCTGACCTATCTCGAGCTGTTCGTGATCGACGCCGTATGCGTGTGGTGCGCGAGCTACGCGATCACGATCGTCGCCGGCTGGCTCATCGCGGCCGTCACGCTCCGCCGCTCGGCCGGCGCCGGAACAGGCGCCGACGCGGTCAGGGCAGCTTGACGACCGTCGACGAGATCGGCCGACCGGCGGCGTCGACGAGATCGAATGAGACGGTGACCGGCCCAGTCGGGGCGAACTTCACCACGTCCCCCTGATAGCCGCCGGAGCGCGCCTCAATCACGACGTGCAGGGTTGTACCGGGATTGTCCCAGAAGGCGTTCTGGGCCGTGGCCCCGACGATCTCGACGAGGATTTGGTCACCATCGGGCTTCGGTTGAGGCCCGACATCAGCGGATGGCAGAAGGGAGCGGGGAATGCAGTCGGCCACGGATCGGCAGGCAGCCACTGTCAACGGGACGCCGGCGTCCTCCTCGGGGGTATCGAGGCTCTCGACAATCTGAGAATTGAAGGCCGGTCCCGGTTCTGGAACGAGCATCGGCTGGACCTGACCGAGGAGCTCGTCCGTGCCGGCGTACTGGCTGCACATCGGGCAGGCGGGAGCAGTGGACGGTTGGACGACGTAGATCCCGTGGCCCTCGGGCAAGGAGACGCTGCCCGTCAGGGCGATCTGGCTGCCAGGCCCTGAGCCCGGCGAGGCCGACGAGGCGCGCCGCGGCCGGGCCACCGGCCTGACTCGGACGCCAATGCGCAGAACTCCGTGGAGCCGCGCCACGATCCAGCCGTCGACGAGGCGTAGGCCCGCCGGGAGGCTGCGCATCCTGGCGATCAGCTCAGGTACGTCCCACGCGGACCGGTTGCCCAGACGGCACGTCGAGCTCGCCGACCAGTCGTCACCCGACTCGAGGTCGGTCGCCCGGACGACGAAGGTGGCTGGTGCCGCCGTGAGCGCCGTCGAGGTGACTCCGTCGACCGCGATCCCATTTGAGCCATCGAAGGTGAACCCGCCCGCTAGGCATGGACCGCTGATGCAGCCGCCAGGTCCCATGAAGAGAAGCTGTCCATAGACCGTGAACAGCTGAATTCTGATAGGAGAGGAGCCCGTTGCCGTGCAACCCGGCCAGGGCTCCAAGCTCTCTGGTCGACAGGGGCCGGGTGGCGGGATCCCACGCCGGGCCGCCCGGGGTCGGAGCCGGCTCCTGGATCGGCCCGCTCGACGGTGAGGTGATCGAGGCGGCGGGGATCGTGATCGGATCAACCCGGGCGAGGATCTCAACGGGGATGCCGTCGGCCGGAGTGTCGGGCATCAGGGAGCAACCCTGGGGCGGGCAGGTCGCCCAGCGGACCAGGAAGGTACCCTCGCGAGGCGAGCCGCCGTCGGGCGCTCCGGCTGTGCCGCGAAGTCGGCATAGACGCCGTTCTGGGCCCGAAGTCCCCGGCTCGGGACGTTGGCCGACCCAGCGCCCGCCTGGAATGGATCGGTCGTCAGCCAGGTGCCGATGCCGCAGACGAAGCGCTGGTCGCCGGGCGGTGGCGCCACACAGGGCAGGGCCAGGCCGGTATCGATCCAGCCGTGGACGAGCGACAGCTCCGGCCGATCGCTCGAGGCAAGAGAGACCGAGGACTGGTACTGGAGGAGGCCCTCGACCGCGAAGCCGGGCTGGTCAGTCGCCGGATCAAGGGCGCCGATCATCTGCGCTTCGCTGCTGTCGCCGGCGAGGGTGACCGCGAGGGTGACCGGCGACGCGGTCGGGCAGGTGTCCAGCGTAGGGCAGTATCCATCTGGCGGTCGGAGCCGGGCGACCTGGGTCCCGTCGGTGAGCGCGATGGAGCCGTCCGGAGCTGGAGTGAGGCTGGCCAGCGCCCCATGCACGACGACCGTCCGGCCCTTGAGCGTCGGATCGCTGTTCGCCCGGATCATCTCGGAGACGGTCAAGGCCCTGGTCATCGGATCGACGGCCGCCGCCGGGGCTGCGCTCGGCCCGCGACTGGCTGTGGCGCTCGGACCCGAGCTCCCGGACCCGGTCGGTCCGCTGCTTCCCGGCCGGTCCGCCACGCAGGCCCCCAGCGAGCAGGACGACTCCGCCCCCGAGGAGGACAACCAGAACAATCGCCGCTAAGGCCGGCGATTGGGCCGGCGAACTGCGGGCCGGCGCCGCCTCGTCGAGCCAGGTGGCCCACCCGCTTGCTGCGGTCGTTCGCGGTACGGCCTGGACCGACCAGCCGACTCGCCTCGTTGGCTGCTGGGCCGATCGGTTGGCCTGCGGCGCCTCGCGCTCGGCGCTCGAGCTGGGCGCGGATGAAGTCGTCGCCGCGACCCCGCTCGTCGTTCATCGTTCCCGCTCCAGAGCCCGGGCGAGCGCCGTCCGGGCATGATTGAGGCGAGACTTGGTCGGTCCGACGGGGATCCCGAGCCTGGCTCTGCCGATCTGGGCGACGGACATCGCCTCGAGGTGGTGCTGGACGAGGATCGAGCGCTGGTCCACGGACAGCCGGGCGAACGCGCGATCGAAGGCGTCCGCATCGGCGATCGCCGCCGAGCGATCTGGCGCTCCGGGTTCGAGGCCAGCTATCGAGTCAACCGAGATCTCGCGCAGCCCGCGCTGTGGGCAGGCTCATCCGACAGGCATTGCGCACGATCTGGTCAAGCTAGGCGTCGAACCGGGCCGGGTCGCGCAGACCGGGCAGGCTTGCGCCAGGCGAGGACCAATGCCTCCTGGGCGGCGTCCTGCGCGTCGGCCTCCCCGGCCGAGGATCGCGAGCGCGAGTCGATGCACCAATTCGACCTTTCCGCGGACGAGGATGTCGTACGCCTCCTGATCGCCCCGGCGGGCTCGCTCGACGAGCTCCCGCTCCATCGATCCTCCCTCTGGTGGCCCCACCGTGGCCCGTACTCCCAAGATGCGCGGCCGGGCCCCGAGGTTCACGGTAGCCCTTGGCATTTGGGCCGACGCGGTTTCCTGGGGGCCTACAGGCCCGGGCCGTAGCCCGTCAGCTCCACGTAGGCCTGGCCGCCCTGGGGCGTACCGTCCCGGGTCGCGCTGACGACCTGCGAGCCCTCCCAGTAGACGACCCCGGTCGTGGCCCGGGTGTCGAGCTCCTGGTCGGCGACAGTCGGCTTCAGCTCGATCGTCAGTCCCTGGCCGGGGATCGTGATCGTCCAGCCGGCCGGGTAGGTCGCACCGGTCGCCGGCGATGTCCAGTGCCCCGTGACGGCCACCGAGAACGCGCTTCGATCGAGATGGGTTGCCCTGCCGGCCTGGTCGACGAGGGTGCCGTAGACCAGGGCATCGCTGCCGTCGGCCGCGCGGACGAGCGACAGGGTGAGGTCCGTCCCGTCGGCCAGGTTGACCGCGAACCAGTCCCAGCCGCCGCCGCCGACCGCGATGAAGTCGCCCCACTGGTGATCGAACCAGGCCGTCCCGCTGACCTCGAGCCGGCGGCCGCCGACGACGATCGAGCCGGTCGCCAGCTCGTCGGTCCGGGAGTAGTAGTACGAGCCGCCGGCCGGCCCGAAGTCGATCCAGCCGTCGGCGCCGTGGAGGACGGCCGGCTTGGCCGGTCGGAGGGTCAGGTCGAGCCCGAGCCCGCCCGGCGAACCGGCGCTCGTCGCCTCGGCCGGCGACAGCTGGGCAGCGAGGCGATCGTTGCCACCGGAACCGGTCATCGTCCAGGCCGGTCGTCCGTTCGTGCCGCGGGTCGGTCGGGTCGGCCCCGAGGCTGAACGAGAAGCCGCTGCTGCCGGCAGGCAGCAGGTTGACCGACGGTCCGACCACGCTGCGCTGGGCGTAATGGAACGCGTCATTGGCCTCGTCGGTGATCGCCAGGTGCGATGCCCAGGTGACCGGGAAGCCGCCCCGCTCGGCCCGGAAGATGACGTATTCGAAGCCGAATCGGGCCCCCGTCGCCTCGTCCTGGAGATGACCGGTGTAGTACCACCATTCCGTCAGGCGCTGGTGGGCGCCATCGTCCTGGGGCAGCCGGATCGGGACCGGGTCGGCCGGCCGGCTCGGGCTCGGGGCGGCACTCGGCACGGGCTGGAGCGAGGCGGGCGCGTTGGCCAGGACCGGCCCGAGACGCAGCCTCCGACGAGCGCGGCGAGCAGCGCGAGCAGGCCGCAGCGGGCAGGCCAGGTCGGCCGGCTCCGGCCGAGCGGCGGCATCAGCCGACCACCTCCGCCTCGAGCGGATCGGCTTCGGCCTCGGAGCCCGGGACCCGATCGGCCAGCCAGCGGCGCATCCGCTCGGGCATCCACCAGTTCCAGTCGCCGATCAGGCGCATCGTGGCCGGCACGAGCAGGGCCCGCACGATCGTGGCATCGATCGCGACCGCGATCGCCACGCCAAGGCCGACCGCCTTGATCAGGACGACGTCGGCGAAGGCGAACGACCCCGCGACGACGACCACGATCAGGGCCGCCGAAGTCACGATCCGGCCGCTGCGCTCGAGCCCCCAGGCCACCGCCTCGGCGTTGTCGTGGGTTCGGTCCCAGGCCTCCTTCATCCGGGTCAGCAGGAAGACCTCGTAGTCCATCGACAGGCCGAACAGGATGCAGAACAGGATCACCGGCAGGGTCGTCTCGACGTAGCCCAGCGGCTGGAAGCCGAGGAGGGCCGACAGGTTGCCGTCCTGGAAGATCCAGACCAGGGCCCCGAACGAGGCCAGGATCGAGAGGCTGTTCATGACCAGGGCCTTGGCCGGCAGGATGACCGAGCGCAGCAGGACGAGCAGGACGAGGTAGGTCGTGACGATGATGAACAGGGCCGTCCGGGGGAAGTCGGCCGCGACCCGGTTCACCACGTCGGTCACGTCGGCTGCCCCGCCCGCGACGAGGACGGTCAACCCCGGCGGCGGCGCAAGCGGCCCGGCGCCGGATCGAATGTCATTGACGAGCGCCCGGCCTTCGGCCGCGTTCGGACCATACGGGGTGGTCACGGTGAACGCGGTCAGGTCGCCCTTCGTCGTGGCCGCCAGGGTCGTCGCCACGTAGCGGTCGGGCGGGCCCGTGCTGCCGTCGTAGAGCAGCTGGTACTGGGCCAGGCTCAGGCGCGGATCGAGGTCCACCAGCCCAGCCACGGCCGTGATCCGGGGATCGGCCGCGAGCCGCCGCGAGTAGTCGTACAGGGCGGCCAGGTTCTCCGGGCTGGTCGCCGGTCCGGTCGTCTGGATCGCCAGCGAGAGCGGCGCGAAGCGGCCCGTCCCGAACGCCGCATCGAGCCGGTCGAAGGCGACTCGCGAGGGCACGCTGGGCGGCAGGATCGTCGCGTCCGGGGCGTTCGGCAGGACGTGCAGGAACGGCAGCGCCGAGAAGCAGGAGGAGGCCCAGGGTGGCGACGAAGACCGGCACCGGGCGGCGCATCACCCAGCGAGCGAGGCGGGCCCAGGGCTCGCTCGTGCTCGGTCCGCGGTCCAGGCGACGAACGGCCAGCGCGGTCGATCCGGCTGCCGATGATCGAGAGGATCGCCGGCAGGAGGGTCAGAGCGGCAAGGGCGGCGACACCGACGACGATCGCCCCGGCGATGCCCACCGAGCGGAGGATCGTGAACTCGAACAGGACCAGGCCGAGCAGGCCGAGCAGGACGGTCAGGCCCGAGAAGAAGACGGCCCGGCCGGCGGTGGCCACGGTCGCCTGGATCGCCCCGGCGACCGCCTGCTCGGGCGACCAGCCCGGGACCTCGGGCCGGCTCCTCCGGCGCAGCTCCTCGCGGAAGCGGCTGGTCATCAGGAGCGAGTAGTCGACCCCCAGTCCGAGCCCGAGGAGGGTCGCCAGGTTGAGCACGAAGATGCTCATCTCGGTGAAGCTGGCCACGACGAAGATCGCCGCCAGGGAGACGACGACGGCCGCCCCGCCGACGGCCAGGGGCACCCCGGCGGCGACCGCCGAGCCGAACACGAACAGCAGGGCGATCGCCGCCAACGGGAGCGACACGAATTCGCTCCGGCGCAGGTCGTTCTCGGACACGGTCTGGATGTCGCCGTAGAAGGCCGGGCCGCCGGCGAGGGCGATCGTGACCGCCCCGGCAGGCAGGGCGGCGAGCCGCTCCTGGATCGCCGGCAGGGCCGCCGGCGAGTTGTCCGGATCGATGTTCAGGAGGACGACGTCGTAGGCGGTCCGGCCGTCGGCCGAGACCTGGCTCGGAGCAAACGGATAGGACAGGACCTGGGCGACGTACGGGGCGGTCGCGACGGCCGACCGGGCCGCCGCCGTGGCCAGGTCGAAGGCCGGCTGGCCGGCCTCGGCCGTGTCGCTCGAGTAGACCAGGACGAGGGCCGATTCAGGCAGCCCCAGCTGATCGTGCAGGAGCGCCCGGGCCCGGGACGACTCGAGGTCGGCCAGATCGAAGCCGCCCGCCCGCAGGGCTCCCGATGCGCGCGGGGCGAGGGGCAGGGCCACTCCGAGCAGGACCAGCCAGGCTCCGACGATCCACCACCGTCGGCGGTAGGAAAAGGCCCCGAGCCGCTCGAAGATGCTCCGGCCCGGCGTAGCCGATGGGGAAGGGTGATCCGGGGCCATGGCCGCATCGTAACCGGGTCAAGCCAGACGGCCGGTTTGCCCGCCCCAGCTCGTCGAGCGGACTGGCGCGCGGCCTGATCAGTGCGATACTGGGGTAGCGGCTCGTGCGGGAAAGTGCCACCCGGCCGAGCCGGACCAGGGGGTCTGCAGACGGAACAGCGCAGGGTCGGCGAGCGCGACGCCGAACGCCGAGTGGAACCCGAGCTCAGGCTGGGCGGTTCCGAGATCGAACGCGCCCAGGAGGCGATCGACGATCTCAGCCGGACCCAGGGGATTCACCATTGCTCGCTGTTCGCCTGGGATCCGTCGGTCGGACGGCTGCGCCTGGCCGCGATCCACTGGGGCGCCGGCGAGGACCTGGGCGAGGTCCGGGTGGGCCACTGGACGATCGCCCTGAATGGGATCTGTGGCCGGGCTTTCCAGGCCGGCCTGCCCTGCCAGGTCGACAACGTCGAGGACGATCCTGGCTACCTCAGCTTTCCCGGCAGCCGGACCCGGAGCGAGCTGGCCGTGCCGATCCTGATCGACGGCCGGCCGTGCGGCGTGGTCAACCTCGAGAGCCCCCGGCGAGCGGCCTTCGGGCCGGCCGAGGTCGAGGCGGTTGGCCACTGGGCGGCAGCGTTCGATGGCCTGATCCGCTCGTTGTTTGAGCCCTCAGCCGGACCGGGTTCGAGCGGCTCCGGCGGGCAGCCATCTGGTAGGATCGAAGCGTCCAGCTGACGATCGCCGAGGCGCCCAGGTGCAACTCCTCCTCGTTCCGTTTCAGGGACCGCTCCAGTTCGCGATCTTCACCATCGCGATCTCGATCGCCAGTCTGTTCGTGTACATCTTCCTGCGGGCGGCGATGGCCGCCGAGGGCCGTTCGCCCAAGCTCGTCCGGGCGATCACCAACCCGAACTCGAAGTTCCTCTTCACGTTCCTGGGCATCGCCTGGGCGCTCGTCTTCGGGATCGGCCTCCAGCTCGTTCCCCACGAAGGGGCCAACTCGCCCTACGGCGGTCTCGCCCTGATCGCCCTGTTCGTCGGCTTCTTCATCATGATGGGCCTGCTCTGGTCGGTGATCGGCGAATAGAGCCGAACCTGGCGGGCCAGTCGCTGCCGGGTCGAGCCTTCGGCGACCGGCCTCCAGCGACCGGGGCCCGGCTCCGGCGACTGCGCCTCGCGGCCTCGCGACGGGCGGCCTCGGGCGGCGACTGGCCTCCGGCCTACGGCGACTGGGGCCCCGAAGGCGCTTTTGGATCGCCCCGGATCCACGTTGGATCGGACCTTCGTACGCTTGCGGCCGCCCGGCTTCGGGGTATCATCGACCATGCAGACTGCATAGAGTTTATGCGTCGCGAAGCGGCACGAGATCGGTGCGGGAGGTCAGCGCATGGATGCCAACGAGATCCAGGTCGCGGCCGTGCAGCACGCCGTAGCCGCGGCTGAGGCCGCCCCGTTCGTCAACCAGCGCGACCCCGCCCGGGTCCTCGGACCGGACGGTCGGCCGGCGGTCAGCCGGCGGGCCCCGATCTGGGCGGATGTGCCTGACGAGAAGTGGAACGACTGGCGCTGGCAGCTCAGCAACCGGGTCAACGACCTCGAGGAGATCGAGCAGATCCTCGAGCTGACCGACGAGGAGCGCGAGGGCCTTTCCGCGGTCGACAAGTTCCGGGTGGACATCACGCCCTACTTCATCAGCCTGATCGACCCGCACGACCCGGACGACCCGATCCGCCGCCAGGTGATCCCGCTTGGCCGGGAGCACGTCGCCTTCACCGGGATGATGGAGGACTCCCTCGCCGAGGATCGCCACTCGCCCGTGCCCGGCCTCGTCCATCGCTACCCCGACCGGGTCCTGATGCTGGTCACGACCCAGTGCGCGAGCTACTGCCGGTATTGCACCCGGAGCCGGATCGTCGGTGACCCGACGGTCAACTTCAACCGCAAGGAGCACGAGGCGCAGCTCGAGTACCTGCGCCGGACGCCCCAGGTCCGGGACGTCCTGATCAGCGGTGGCGATGGGCTGACCCTCGCCCCGAAGCTGTTCGAGTCGATCCTGCGCGGCCTGCGCGAGATTCCCCATATCGAGATCATCCGGATCGGCTCGCGGGTCCCCGTCTTCCTGCCCCAGCGGATCGACGACCAGCTGTGCGAGATGCTCCAGCAGTACCACCCGCTCTGGATCAACCTCCACTTCAATCACCCGAACGAGATCACCCCCGAGGTGAGCCGGGCGGTCGACCGAGCTGACCCGGGCCGGCTTGCCGGTCGGCAACCAGTCCGTCCTGCTCGCCGGGGTCAACGACTGCGTCCACATCCAGCGGGCCCTCGTCCACAAGCTGGTCGAGAACCGGATCCGGCCCTACTACCTCTACCAGTGCGACCTGGTCGAGGGCTCGGGCCACTTCCGGACGCCCGTCGGCAAGGGCCTCGAGATCATGGAGGGCCTGCGCGGCCACACCAGCGGCTATGCCGTCCCGACCTACGTGATCGACGCGCCCGGCGGCGGCGGCAAGATCCCGGTCATGCCCAACTACCTGATCAGCTACTCGGACCACAAGGTCGTCCTGCGCAACTACGAGGGCTACATCACGACCTACGAGGAGCCGCCGACCTACCAGCAGCACGATCGGGCGGCCTGCGCCTACTGCCAGCACGAGCGTTCCGAGCCGGGCCAGTCCGGCGTCCTGGGCCTGCTCGAAGGCGAGCGGATGTGGATCGAGCCGAAGGGCTTCAGCGAGATCCACACCCGCGGCAACACCGAGGCGCACCGGCTCCAGGATCCGGCCAAGTGGGTGCCCTTCGGAGTCGGCGCGATCGAGGGCACGGCCAGCGCGCCGTTGCCCGTGCTCGAGGCCGGCGTCCCGAGGCTCGACGCCGGCGTCGAGGCGGGGCCGGAGCTGGGGCCGGGCCGGGAACCGGTGGCAACGGCGCGAGCGGCAACGGCGCGAGCGGCCCGGCGAGCGCGGCGACGATGGCCCGAGTGGCTACGAGCCCGGTGGGGAGGCCTCGCCAGCGCAACGGCGCGAGCGGCAACGGCCCAAGCGGCGAGACGAGCCCGAGCGGCGAGACGGCCCGAAGGTCTACGGGCCCGGCGAGGAGCCTCGCCCGCGCGATGGCGAGCCGACCGGCTCCGCCCACGGCGAGCTGCTCTAGCCCTCCGTCGACGCTTCTTCCGGAGCCTCGTTCGCGGTCCGGAGACCCGGTCCGGAGGCCCGGTCCGGAGGCCTCCTCCGGCAGCTCTCTCAGGGCCTCAGGTCCGGCGCGGGCGCGCAACCGTCCTTAGGCCAGCCGATTTCCAGGTGCATGGTCACTCCCCGCATAACCTCGCCGCGAAGGGGCACTCGCGCAATTCGGGAGGGGCAGTGAGTCGCCGGCGCACGCTCGAACGGGACGTGCACTGCTTCAATCGGAGGAGCGGAGCCGGGCGAACCAGGCTCTAAGGCACGGCCTTGTGCTCCCGGCGACCATGCAGCCGGAATCGAAGAGCCGAAGGCGGGCAGAAGGCAGATCGAACGAAGTCGTTCGTGCGAGGGCGGCCCGGTCTCGGCAAATTCCGCCCACGAGCGCAACGAGACGGCTCATCGCCCTGAAATCTGCCGAGCGGCGCCCGATTCTGGCCCGGGATTCGGGGCGATCAGTGGCCGCGCCGAGCGTGGACCGGGAGAGGCTGCGGGCCGTCCCCGGCATGTGAACGTCCACGAGGCGTGGCTGAGCGGAATCTCGCGACGGCGCGTGCGAGTCCTCGGGCTGACCCGACGTGCTGAGGTTGACGCAGCGGCGACCGACGGCGAGGCAGCACGCGACCGACGGCGAGGCAGCCGCGACCGACGGATCGCAGGCCGGTCGAGACTGCGCCGCGGCCTCGAGGCCTGGCCGAGGGACGTCGCCAGGGGCGAACAGATCGAGGGAATCCGGGCCTCGACCCTGCCGGGTTCTCTTCGGATTCGGGTCAATCGTCGGCTGCCGGCGGACAAAACGACGAAACGACGGTCCGGGAAGTCGTCGCGCTGGCCCGCTGACGGCCGTTGTTCGCGTGGGGCGACGCGGTCTGGATGAACCCGGGCGTGGACGGGGCCGATGCGCCACAACCGCGGCTGTTTCCTGGTCGGACACTAATTCGCGGTGAGGGTCACTTCGCGCTGAGCGTCGAGATGCCTTTCAGGAGCTGCAGGTCGCCCGAGGCGTTCAGCTGGGCGGTCGTCATCTTCGACAGGTCGGTCGGGACGACGATCGTGCCCTTGGGGTTCGAGTCGAGGGTGACGTCGGGCTCGATGCCCTGCTTCCAGATCTGCCGCCCGTCCCGGGTCAGCCACTCGACCGTGCCGATGAGCAGGGCCGACCCGTCGCTCAGCGGGAACTGGGTCAGGACGGTCCCGGTCCCGAACGTCTTCTCTCCGATCAGCTCGCCTCGCTTGGCGTCCTGGATCGCACCGGAGACGATCTCGGCCGAGCTGGCGGTGCCGTTGTCGACGAGGACGACCAGGGGAAGATCGGTGATCGTGCCGCCGGGGGTGACGGCGACCGGGGTGATCTTGCCGTCCTTGTCCTGGTTCTCGTAGACGTTACCGTCCTTGAGGAACTGGCTGGCGACGCCGACGGCCTCGCCGACGTAGCCGCCGGGATTGCCCCGCAGGTCGAGGATCATGGCCGTCGCACCGGCCTTGCGGGCAGCCGCGGCCTGCTCGGTCAGCTCCTTCGTTGCGTTCGTTGCGAACTGCTCGATTCGGATGTCGGCGATCTTCGTGCCGGGGATCATCGCCCAGCTGACCGAAGGCACCTCGACCTTGGCCCGGACGATGCTGACGCTGACGGGACTGCTCGCCCCGGCATGCTGGATCGAGAGGACGACCGTCGTGCCGGCGTCACCCCGGATCTTCGAGACGACGGTGTCGACGCTCTGCCCGCTGGTCGACACGCCATCGACGCTCAGGACGGTATCGCCGCCCAGCAGGCCGGCCTTCTCGGCGGGACTGCCGGGGATGACCGACTGGATGATCGGATTGCCGTTGACGGTGCTCATCTCGGCCCCGATCCCGACGACCTGGCCGCTCAACGAGGAGTTCTCATTGGCCAGGTCGGTGGGCGACAGGAACCGGGTGTGGTCGGTGTCGCCGACCGCGCTCATCAAGCCCGAGATCGAGCCGTAGGTGAGGGTCGTCGGATCGAGCGCCGAGGGATCGACGTAGTTGTCGTGAAGGATCTTCCAGGCCTGCTCGTAGACCGCGAACTCGGGCGGAAACGAGGCAGAGGTCTGGGGCAGGTTCGAGCCGGCCAGGCCACCGCCGGTGGCGGGCGCGCCGATCGCCGCGCCTGCGGCGAAGGCGATCGCGATGGCCAGGATGAGGGCGAAGACGTTGCGTACTGCCGGCAGGCGATCACGCTTGGGACTGGCTGGACTGGACGGGAATTGGCTGCCAGCCCTGGGGGGCCTGCCAGCTGGTCGCTGCTGCTGCCGGCTGGCCCCAAGGGCCGGACTGGCCGGTCGAGCTCGCGGCCGGCTGGCCCCACGGGCGCTGGCCGGGCTGCGGCCGGCCGGATCGGGCGTCGCGGGGTTCGGGGACGACCAGCCTGGCGCCAGCCACTCGACGGGCGGGGCAGGCTGAGCGGGCTGGTCCGATGCTGGACCGGCGAGCGATCCGGCGCCGTCGGGGGCGTCCGGACCGGGATTCGCGTTGGGCTGATCGCCAGGGCCGGGGCCCTGCGGGGGGAACGTCATGGCGGTGATGGGCTCATATGCGGAGTCGGGCAGCGCCCAGTGTGACCTACCGTTGTCCAGATCGGGTGTCGGAGAGATAAAGAATCGACACGGGTCGGAGAGATCGTCGGTGTCGCCGGGCACCGCAATCCGGCCCCGGTTGGGCCCTGGCCGGTCGTCTCCGGAGGCGCCGTGGTAGTCTCAGGACGAAATCCTACCGGATAACTTGGCATTCCTTGCTCGCGCGTACCCAGACCCGAGGAGCCGTCCCTTGACCGACCCTCGCCGGAGCCCGGCGACCCGGCCCGGTGCCGTCCCGATGCGCGCCGCGCCGAGCGGCCTGCCGGACCCGAACGTCCAGCCGCCCAGCGTGGCCGAGTCGGGCAGCCCATTCAGCCTCGTCCGGATCATCGACCTGGTCGCCCGGCTCGAGCGCGGCGTTCCGATCCGGATCGACGACATCGCCAGCGCCCTCGACCGGAGCTACCTCGACTGGACGTTCGCGCCTTCGGTCGTCGCCGACGCCCTGATCGGCCTCCAGGCGAACTGGCTGACCGACTACCGCAACAGCTCCGGGATCGTCCTGGCCGACGGCCCCTACGGCGCGACCGTGACGATCGAGGATTCGAGCCGGGTCGACCCGTGGGTCGTCCGTCAGGCCGATCGGGCGGCGGCCGCCTGCCAGGCCGAGCTGGCCGCGTTCAGTCGCCGGGGCGGGAGCGGCTTCGATGACTGAGCGGCGGACAACCGTCGGCCGACGAGCCTGGGCCGGATGCAGGTGTCCGGGGCGGACGGATCGAGCACGATCCGGTCCGCAGGTCCAGGCGCAGGTCCCATCGCCCGTCCAATCCCCAGCCACCGACCGACAGGAGCACGATTTTCGATGAGCAACCCCGTCCTCGTTGACGCCGCCTGGGCCCAGGCCCACCTGACCGATCCGACCGTTCAATTCGTCGAGGTCGATGTCGACACGACCTCGTATGAGCAGGGTCACATTCCCGGGGCCGTCGGCTGGAACTGGACCAGCCAGCTGGCCGATGGCATCCGGCGCGATATCGCCAGCCGGGCCGACTTCTCGGCCTTGCTCTCGGCCGACGGGATCGGTCCGGACACCACGATCGTGCTCTATGGCGACAACAACAACTGGTTCGCAGCGTGGGCCTACTGGCAGCTCAAGCTGTACGGCCACGACGACGTCCGGATCCTCGACGGCGGGCGCAAGTACTGGCTCGACAACGGCCTGCCGTTGACGATCGACCTGCCGTCCTACCCGGGGACGGGCTACCAGCTGCCGGAGCCGGATTTCGCCCTGCGGGCGTTCCGCGACGACATCCTGCCCCGGCTCTCGGACGCCGAGCTCGTCCTGGTCGACGTGCGCTCGCCGGCCGAGTTCAGCGGGGAGCTGCTCTCACCTCCCGGCCTGAGCGAGACGGCCCAGCGGGCCGGCCACATCCCCGGTGCCGCTTCCATCCCGTGGGCCCAGACGGTCCGCGAGGACGGCACGTTCAAGAGCGTCGACGAGCTGGCCGCGCTGTACGCGGCCAAGGGCGTGACCGGCGACAAGGACATCATTGCCTACTGCCGGATCGGCGAGCGTTCGTCTCACACCTGGTTCGTGCTCCATGAGCTGCTCGGCTATCGTCGGGTTCGCAACTACGACGGCAGCTGGACGGAATGGGGCAGCATGGTCGGCGTGCCGATCGAGAACACCTTCGCAACCAGCGCCAGCAGCTGATCCGGGAGGATTCGCTTGAACGAGGCAGGGCCGGGAACGCCGACATCAGTCGGCCCGATTCCCGACGCTGCCCTCGTCGAGCCGCTCGACGCTGCGGGCGTGCTCGACCTGGCCCTTCGGACGCTTGGTCCGGATCGCCTTGCCCTGGCCAGCTCGTTCGGGGCGGAGGACATGGTGATCCTCGACCTGCTGGCCGGACTGACCGCCCGGCCGAGGGTCTTCACCCTCGATACCGGCCGGCTGCCACAGGAGACCTACGACTTGATGGACGCCGCCCGGCGGCGCTACGGGATCGAGATCGAGGTCGTATTCCCCGACCGGTCCGCGGTCGAGGCGATGGTCCGCCAACGAGGCCTGAACCTGTTCTACGACTCGCTCGAGGCGCGCCGGATGTGCTGTGCCGTGCGCAAGGTCGAGCCGCTCGGGCGGGCCCTGGAAGGGCTCGGTGGCTGGATCACCGGCCTCCGCCGCGACCAGCTGGTCACCCGCTCCGCCACGCCCAAGATCGCCGCCGATGGGGGCCGGCCGGGGGTCTGGAAGGTGGCCCCTTTGGCGGACTGGTCGGAGGACCGGGTGTGGACCTACATTCGCGCCAATGACATCCCGTACAACGCGCTGCACGACCAGGGCTATCGCTCGATCGGCTGCGCGCCGTGCACCAGGGCCGTGGCCGAGGGCGACGACCCGCGATCCGGTCGCTGGTGGTGGGAGCGTCCCGACGAGCGCGAATGTGGGATCCACTTCGACCCGGTCAGCGGCCGGATGACCCGCGACCGAGCGGTCGAGGCCGTCGACCGGGTCGCGGCCGCCGGGCTCGATCGGCGCGAGGTCTTCGATGACTGAGCGCGCTGCCGCGACCGAGCCGGACGCCACTCCGGCCACCGACGCCGCTGGGCCCTCGGCCGAGCATCCCCGTACGAGCGAGCTCGACGAGCTCGAGTCGGAGTCGATCCAGATCCTGCGCGAGGTCGCGGCCGAGTTCGACCGGCCGGTCATGCTCTTCTCGGGCGGCAAGGATTCGCTGGTCATGCTCCGGCTGGCCGAGAAGGCCTTCCGGCCGGCCCATTTTCCGTTCCCGCTGATGCACGTCGACACGGGCCACAACTTTCCGGAGGTCCTGGCCTACCGGGATGCGCGGGTGGCCGAGCTGGGTGAGCAGCTGATCGTCGCCAGCGTCCAGGAGTCGATCGACCGCGGCCGGGTCCAGGAGGAGCCCGGCCACGACCCGTCCCGGAACCGGCTCCAGACGACGACCCTGCTCGACGCGATCGCCGAGCACAAGTTCGACGCGGTCTTCGGCGGCGGCCGCCGGGACGAGGAGAAGGCCCGGGCCAAGGAGCGCATCTTCTCGGTCCGGGATGCCTTCGGCCAGTGGGATCCGCGCAATCAGCGACCGGAGCTGTGGAGCCTCTACAACGCCCGGATCCGGCGCGGCGAGCACATGCGGGTCTTCCCGATCAGCAACTGGACCGAGCTCGACGTCTGGTCGTACATCGCCCGCGAGGAGCTGGCCATCCCCTCGATCTACTTCGCCCACGAGCGGGAGGTCGTGAAGCGCGACCGGATGTGGCTGGCCGTCGGCCCGACGATCCACCCCCTGCCGGGCGAACAGGCCGGCCGGCTGACGGTCCGCTACCGGACGGTCGGCGACATGAGCTGCACCGGGGCGATCGAGTCGTCCGCGACGACCCTCGAGTCGGTCATTGCCGAGGTTGCGGTCGCCCGGATCACCGAACGGGGGGCGACCCGGGCCGACGACACGTTCTCCGAGGCGGCCATGGAAGACCGCAAGCGGGAGGGCTACTTCTGATGGCGGTTGGGGCCGGCCAGCTCGATCTCGGGCCCGCCACGGCCGACCTGCTCCGCTTCTCCACGGTCGGCTCGGTCGACGACGGCAAGAGCACCCTGATCGGGCGCCTCTGTTCGATTCGAAGGAGATCTTCGAGGACCAGCTGGCCGCGATCGAGCGGGCCAGCCTGAAGCGGGGCGATGGCTACTTGAACCTCGCCCTGCTGACCGACGGCCTGCGGGCCGAACGCGAGCAGGGGATCACGATCGATGTGGCCTACCGCTACTTCGCCACGCCGCGGCGCAAGTTCATCATCGCCGACACCCCCGGCCACGTTCAGTACACCCGGAACATGGTCACCGGCGGCTCGACGGCCGACCTATCGGTCGTCCTGATCGATGCCCGTCTCGGCGTGGTCGAGCAGACCCGGCGCCATGCCGTGATCGCCTCGCTGCTTGGGATCGGCCATCTCGTCGTGTGCGTCAACAAGCTCGACCTGGTCGACTTCGACGAGGCTGCGTTCGAGCGCGCCCGGGACGATTTCCGAGCGTTCGCGGAGCGCCTGGAGGGGATCCGGAGCGTGACCTACATCCCGATCTCGGCCCTCCACGGCGACAACGTGGTCGCTGCCACGGACCGGATGCCGTGGTACGACGGGCCGACCCTGCTCGGCCATCTCGAGACCGTGGATGTCGCCGACAGCACCGACTGGACCCACCGCCGGCTACCGGTCCAATGGGTCATCCGGCCGATGTCGGACCGCCACCACGATTACCGGGCGGCTGCCGGCCGGATCGAGGGCGGGATCTGGCGTCCGGGCGACGAGGTCATCGCCCTGCCCAGCGGCGGCCGCAGCCGGGTCCGCTCGATCGACACCTTCGACGGCCCGCTCGCGCAGGCGTATCCACCGCTCAGCGTCGCCCTGACCCTCGAGGACGACCTCGACGTGGGCCGGGGCGAGCTGCTGGTCGGTCCGGACGGCCTGCCGACGGTCACGACCGAGCTGCGGGCCAGGGTCTGCTGGATGACCGACCGCCCACTGACCGTCGGCCGGCGCTACGAGCTGAAGGCCGCCGCCCGGTCGGTCCGGGCGATCGTGACCGGGATCGACTACCGGCTCGACATCAACACGCTCGAGCAAATCGAGGGCGTGGACCAGCTCGAGCTGAACGAGATTGGGCTGGTGACGCTCCACCTGTCCGCCCCCTTGGCGGTCGACGCCTACCGTGACAACCGGGCGACCGGCAGCTTCATCCTGATCGACGAGGCGACCTTCGCCACGGCCGGCGCCGGGATGATCGCGCTCGATTGACGAGCCGGGCCCCAGCCCGAGTCCGGCCGGTCCGGACCCAAGGCCCGGGGCGTGGGCGGCGATAATCGACCGATGGTCCTGACAGCGTCGAGCGTGGATCCCGGGGCGACCTCCGGGCCGGGCACCGGCTCGAGGGTGGAGCGCCTGCCCGAGCTCGACGGCGTTGCCCCGGTCGAGGTCGCCGAAGGCCTCCGCGATCTGCCCGGCCTCGTCCTTCTCGAGAGCGCCCGGCCCGGTCGCCGATCGGACTGGAGCTTTCTGGTCGCCGACCCGCTCGAAATGCTCGACGGACCGAGCTCGGGCCCGGATCCATTCGCCGCCGCCCGAGGTCTCCTGGCTCGCCTGGACACGACCGCCCCGGCGGCGGACCGACCGCCCTTCAGCGGCGGCCTGGCCGGGTTCCTGGGCTACGACCTCGGGCGCAGCTTCGAGCCGCGCTCGATCCTCGCCAGCGATGACCAGGGCCTGCCGGCGATGCGGCTCGGCCTGTACGACTGGGCCCTCGCCTGGGATCGCCGGAGCGGCCAGGCGTACCTGGGTGGCCGCCCACTCGACGGCGACGAGGCCCGCCTGGCAGAGCGGCTGGCCGATGTCCGGGCCCGAATCGGGCGCCAGGCCAGGCAGGCCTTCCAGGGCGGAGAAGCGCGGGTCCCCGGGGCGAGATGGCCTGACGTTCGAGACCAGCCTCGATCGAGCCGCCTACGAGGCCGGGGTCGAACAGGATCCGGTCGTTCATCGCGGCCGGCGAGATCTACCAGGCGAACCTCGCTCGGCGGCTCGCGGCACCGTTCAAGGGTGACCCGTGGCGCCTCTATCAGACCGTCCGGACCGGCGATCCGGCCCTCTTCGCGGCCTATCTCGACCTGGGGCTCGGGGGACCAGCCGCAGGCGCCGGGCCCCGAGCGATCGTGTCGGCCTCGCCGGAGGCCTTCCTGTCGATCGACGCCCAGGGTGTCGTTTCGACCGATCCGATCAAGGGAACCCGGCCGCGCGGCGCAACCCCCGAGGCCGACCGGGCCCTCGCGGCGGAGCTCCTGGCCAGCGACAAGGACCGGGCCGAGAACGTGATGATCGTGGACGTCCTGCGCAACGACCTGGGCCGGGTCTGTCTGCCGGGCAGCGTCCGGGCGCCCCGCCTCTGCCGGCTCGAGCGGACGACCGCGGTGCAGCACCTCGTTTCGACGGTGACCGGCCGCCTGGCTCCCGGCCGGGACGCGTTCGACCTGCTGGCCGCCGCGTTCCCGGGCGGCTCGATCACCGGCGCCCCGAAGATCCGGGCGATGGAGATCCTCGAGGAGCTCGAGCCCGTCCGGCGCGGTCCGTACACCGGCACCGCCCTGTGGCTCGGCCCCGACGGCCGGCTTGGTTCGAGCATCCTGATCCGGACCTTCGTGGCCGACGGCCAGCGGCTCACGCTCCACGTCGGTGGCGGCATCACCTGGCGCAGCGATCCGACCGAGGAGTGGTTCGAAACGGTGGCCAAGGCGGCGGGCCCGCTCCGGGCGATCGACGGCCGTGAGGCGACGGGCCCATGAGCGATTTGGGCCGCTCGGGCCCGCGTTCGATCTGGCTGGATGGTGGCCTGGTCGACGCGCAAGGGCCGCACCTGAGCGTGACCGACCGTGGATTCCAGCTGGGCGACGGCCTCTTCGAGACGGCCCGTGCCCGGCGGGGAATCACGATCGAGCTGGACGAGCACCTCGAACGGCTGCGGGCCGGCTGCGACGTGCTCGGCCTCAACCTGGCCGTGTCCGACGATCAGCTGGCCGACGGAATCGCCGAGCTGCTGGCAGCCGAGGAGCTCGATGCCGCTGGGCGCGACGACGGCCCGGTCGGCGACGCCACGGTGCGGATCACGGTCAGCCGGGGACCGCTCGAGCGGCGCGGGCTCCTGCCGCCCGGCTTCGAGCAGCTCGTCGCGACCGTCGTGATCCAGGCCTGGCCGTACGTGGCCACCGGTCCGGAGATGCTGGAGAAGGGGGTGCGGGCCGTGACGAGCGCGATCCGGCGTGACCCGCAGTCGCCCCTGAGCGGGGTCAAGACGACCTCCCGGGCCGACTACGTGTTCGCCCGCCTGGAAGCCGATCGGGCCGGGGCGGACGATGCGATCTTCCTGACCCTCGATGGGGCGATCAGCGAGGCGACGGCCGCGAACCTCTTCGTCCTCGCCGGCGCAGACGCTGGCCACGCCACCCCTCTCGGCGGCGATCCTGGCCGGGACGACCCGGACCTGGCTGCTCGCCCATGCCGAGCAGCTCGGCCTCGTGGCGGCCGAGCTCGACCTCCGGCCGGACGAGCTGCGAGCGGCCGACGAGGCGTTCCTGACCGGCAGCGTGGCCGGAATCGTGCCGCTCGTCGAGCTCGACGGACGTCCGATCGGCGAGCGGGCGGCCGGGTCCGCGGACCGCTGCCCTCCGCTCGGCCCGCGAGGATTGGATCGACGCGATGTCGATGGCCGCCTTGCTGCCCGAGCCGTGACCCGCGCGGAGCTGATCGTCCGCACCCGCCAGCTGGTCGACGAGGGCGAGCGACTCCAGCTCAGCCCGTCGCTTGGTGCCCTCCAGGTGTGGCTCGCAGCTGTCCGATGAGCTCCTGCGCCAGGCCTGGGGCACGATGGATCGCTATCACCTGAGCTGGCTGATGGTCGGCAAGTCCCGCTCGATCGTGCGCGGCCGGCCGATGCAACCCGACGAGGAGGCCGAGTACGTGCGCGAGGTCGCCGGCCAGAAGACCGCCGCCCTGCGAATGAGCCTCGAGGCGGTCGAGCGGCGAAACATGCCCTTCGTGGGCGAGACCCCGGCATGACGACCGACTCTGGCCGGGCGGGGAATGTCGCGGACCCGGACGCAGCCGCGATCGCGATCGCCTACGTTCGCCTGGCCCTGCGCCTCGACCAGCACCTGCCCGGGTTCGTCGACGGCTACTTCGGTCCGCCGGCGCTCAAGGCCCAGGTCGACCTCGAAGCGCTGCCCTCGCTGAAGCGCGCTGGCCGCCGACGCGGCAGAGCTGCGGATCCGGGTCGAGGCCGAGATCGGCTGAGCCGCGCCGCCGGGCCTGGCTGACCGCCCAGCTTCGGGCGATCGAGGCGAACGCCCGGGCGCTCGAAGAAGCGCCGACCGGCCTGACCGGGACGGCCTACCTCGACCACGTCGAGCACTGCTTCGACTGGCTGCCCGTGCGCCGGCCACCCGAGCTGTTTGCAGCGGCCCGGGCCGAGGTTGACCGGCTGCTGCCCGGCCCTGGCCCGGCGGTCGAGCGCCTTTCCGCCTGGGATGCCGGCCTGGTGATCTCGCCCGATCGCCTTCGGGCCGTGCTCGATTGGCTCGTCGAGCGGTTCCGGGAGCGGGCGAGGACGATCTTCGGCCTGCCCGATGGCGAAGGGCTGCGGATCGGACTCGTTCGGGATCAGCCCTGGGGCGGCTACAACTGGTACGACGGGCGACTCCAGTCGCGGTTCGACCTGAACACCGACCTGCCGATCCGGGCGCCCGAGCTGATCGGCCTGGTCGCCCACGAGACGTATCCGGGCCACCATCTCGAGCACGCCTGGAAGGAAACGAGCCTGGTCGACGGGGAAGGCCGGCTTGAGTGCAGCGTCCTCCTGATCAACACCCCGGAGTGCCTCGTCAGCGAGGGGCTGGCCGACCTCGGCCGCCAGTTCGCCGTGCCGGCCGAGGACGAGCAGGCTCTCCTCGAAGAGCTCCTCGATCGAGCCGGCATCGACGCTCGAGAGGGCGGACGGTCCCCGAGCGATCTGGCCGCCACGGCGATCGCCCTCGGGACCCAGCGTCGCCGGTTGCGCGAGTTTGATGTGAACGCGGCGCTTCGCCGCCACGTCGACGGCGCGGACCACGCGACCGTCGAGAGCGAGCTTGAGCAGGTCGCCCTGTTCTCGCCCGAGCGCGCCGAGAAGACCCTCGAGTTCATCGAGGATCCCCTCTGGCGGACCTACGTCTTCGTCTACTCGGAGGGCGAGGCGCTTCTCCGCCGCTGGCTCGAGGCCGTGCCCGCGGCCGACCAGGTCGGCTCGCTTCCGCCGGCTGCTGACCGAGCAGCTCTCGCCGGCGACGATCGCGGCCGAGCTGGGGACCTGAGCTAGTTGCCGCCCGATCCCTTCATGCGACTTGGTCATCGCCCCGCCGTCCTGCCGGGTCACGTAGCACTTCACGACCCGGTCGCCGCTCGGCCCAGCCATCCGACTGGGGATAGAAGAAGCCGACGGTCAGGTCTGGCGTGGATTCCAGGCTCGCCCCGACGTACGTCGTGTAGACCGGGTTGCACTGGGCCTCGGCGAACTGCTCGAAGTCCGAGTCGGACGGGTAGGCCGACGCATCCGGGTAGTTCCCAATGAAGAAGATCTCGCCGGTGTGGCTGTCGGTGCACGGGCCGCTCTTGACGCTATCGATGTTCGTGCTGGCCGAGGGCACCTCGAAGCAGTCGCCGACCGTCAGGTCGCTCGCGCTCTTCTGGCCCCTGGTGAAGTACACGACAGCGCCGACGACGATGACGATCAGGGCGACGATCGCCACGACCCGGATCAGGCCGCCTTTCTTCGACGGGGCGGCCGCACTGGCGGCCGCCCCGCCAGCACCACCGACGGCGCCGGGAGTCCAGCCCCCGGAGGGATCGCCGGCGCCGGGGATCGCG
Source organism: uncultured Chloroflexia bacterium (assembly GCA_963697135.1). Lineage (GTDB taxonomy): Bacteria > Chloroflexota > Limnocylindria > Limnocylindrales > CSP1-4 > Palsa-1033. The sequence goes on from CAVOMZ010000003.1 coordinate 82,799, forward strand.
CCCTGGTACGGGCCGAGGATCGCCGGCCGGAGGGCCGGCCTGGTAGCCGCTCGAGTCGCTGGCTGCCGCAGCCGGATCGGACGTGTCCGGGGCGCCCGGCTGGTAGCCGCTCGGGTCACCCGAGGCAGCAGCTGCCGGATCGGACGTGTCGGGTCCGGGCGGGCTGGCCGGATCGTCGGCCATGCCGATCGGCAGGCCGTACCCCGGGCTGCCCTCGAGGGGCGTCGTGGCCTCGGGCGCCGAAGCTGCATCGGCCGCCGAAGCTGCATCGGCCGCCGAAGCTGCATCGGCCGCCGGTTGCTCGGCTGGGCCCGCCCAGGTCGGATCGGCTGCGCTCGGATCGCTCGGTTGGGCGTCCGGCGGTGAGGCCGGGGTCGGGATTGGCCCATCGGGCAAGCCGGCCCCTCCCGGTGTATTCGGTTCCGTCATCACGACCCTCCTGCCCGGATCATACCCAGCGATCTCAGCCGGTTTCGGCCGACTCCGCACCCGGTCGTGCCCGAGTCCGGGTCCCCAGCCGCCGGCCAGGGCCCGCATGCGGGCGTGTCCGAGTTCGACCCGGGCGTGCCCGAGTCCGCGTCGCCAAGGCGGACCCGTCGGGGCGTCCGTCGGTCCGTCTCGACGGTTCGGCGTGCGGACGCTGCGCTAGACTCTGTAGCCGTGAGCCATCCAGCCCTGGGCCTGGCGCCGCTTGATCAGAATGCCGGGCTGCCCGCCGCGGCAGCCCGCCTGCGCGCCGCGAAGAGCCGCCTGGGTGCTCGAGCCCTCGAGATCGCGCTCGAGCGCGACCCCACGATCCGGGTCCACAACGACGAGGACGGCGTCCGGCTGCTGCTGCGCGACACCGAGATCCTGGTCGATCTGCTGGCCGAATTCGCTGGCGACCGCGAGCGTCGCCGCGATCCGCTCGTGGTCCGAGCAGGCTTCGGTCATCTATCGCCGCCGCCGGGTGCCGATGGACAACGTGATCGCCCTGTGCGAGGGCCTCCGCGAGGCGGCCCAGGCCGTCCTGACCCCGGCCGAGCGACCGGCCGCCGATGCCGCCCTGGACAGCGCGATTGAGCGTTTCCGCTGGCAGCGTCGGATCGCCGGGGACGCCCGCAAGCGCAACCGGATCCTCCAGCTCATCTACAAGGGCGCCTGAGGCGATGACGATCAAGTGGGTCAAGTCGGACCCGCTCGTGATGAACGGCGAGCCGTTCTGCTACGGCAGCCGCCTGACCGTTCGCCAGCTGCTGGACCTGCGCCGGAACGGCTACGACCTGACCCGCCTCCTGGCCGAGCACCCCGAGCTGCGGGCGATGGGCATCGCCAGCGCCTATGCCTATGCCGGCGAGCATCGTGAGCGCTATGCCGAGTACTTCGAGGCCGATGGCTCGCTGGCCGGCCCCGGCTACAGTCCAGGCGAGGCCGAACGACTGCCGGAGCAACTCCGCCAGGCGGGGATCGTCGTCAAGCCGCTCCCGGCCTGATCCGCCTGCGCCGGCGCCCCGCCGGCCGACGCCGGCCGTGACCGGCCCGAAACTGCGCGAAAATTAGCCCCCGTAGTCTTCGGCGGGGTTCGAGCGTCTTCGAGCACCGTTCGCGTTCGCAGGATCACCGGTCCGTGCACGAATCGGCCGTCCGCCCGGTGCTGTGGCGGCCGAATTGGGTCTGTCCGAGCTCGATCTCCTCTCTAACATTACGGTGGCTAATATTCGCCAGAATTTCGCCGTGGCCGCCACGCCGCCGGACCGCCAAGCCGCCACAGCCGCGCCACCCTGCGGATGCCGCCGCCGCCCCCTGGCAGGTGGCGATTTCCGAGTCATCTGGTAGGATTTCGGCATGACCGAATCCGCCACGAGCGACGAGGCCACGCAGGCCCTCGCGCCGGATCACGAAGCTGCCCCCGTTCGACGCCGAGCGCCGGGCGACCGAGCTGGCGATCCTCGACGCCCTGCGGGCCGTGGTCGACCCCGAGATCGGGATGAACGTCGTCGAGCTGGCCCTGATCCGGCAGATCATCCTCGGACCCGAGTCGACCGAGATCAAGATGATCCTGACGACCCCGTTCTGCCCCTACGCCGGGTCGATGATCCAGCAGGTCAAGGAGCAGGCCGAGTCGGTCGTCGAGCACGAGGTCAAGGTCACCCTCCTGGCCGAGCGTTGGGACCCCCGCGACGCCGGCCTGATGTGGTGATCCGCTAGCGACGTGTCGAAGATCGATTCGGTCGTGACCAGCGGCCGAGGGGACGACGGGACAACCGGCCTGCTGTACGGCGGGCCGCGCATCCGCAAGGACGATCCGCGGACCGAGGCCTACGGCACGGTCGACGAGGCGGTCGCCGCCCTGGGCCTGGCCCGGGCCGAGCTCGGCGTGAAGAGCCAGTACGGGATCCTCAACTCCGGCCTCGCCTCGGTCGGCGAGCTGATCCTGCGCCTCCAGCGCGAGCTGTTCGTGGTCGGGTCGGAGCTGGCCACGACCCCCGAGGCGGTCGATCGCCTCGAGGATGGCCAAACCCGGGTCTCGGCGGAGATGGTCGCGGGCCTGACCGAGCTGGTCGTCGACCTCGAGAAGCGGATCGAGATGCCCCGCGAGTTCGTCGTGCCGGGCGAGACCCGGACGAGCGCCGCGCTCGAGCTGGCCCGCACGATCATCCGGCGGGCCGAGCGCCGGGTCGTCACGCTCGAAGCCGAGGGATTGCTTCGGAGCGAGCACCTGCTACCGTATTTGAACCGTCTTGCGGACCTGGTCTGGGTGCTCGCCCGGACCGCCGAGCAGGCCGAGGCGCGGACGAGCACGCCCGCGCGGATGAAGCGTAAGGATCGATCGCGATGAACTACCAGCAGACACCCGTCGCAGCTCGGTGTCCGGCCGTCGCCCAAGCTGTCGACCGGCCTGCGTCAGCCAGGCGCTCGCCTGGATGTTCGCCGGCCTCCTGATCACGGCCGCCGTGTCGTGGGTCGTGGCCGGCAACGCCAGCCTGGTCAGCGCCGCCGAGATCCTCTTCCTGCCGGCGATCATCCTCCAGCTCGTCGTCGTGATCGTCCTGAGTGCGGGGATCCAGAAGCTCTCGGCGACGGCCGCCCTCGGCCTGTTCTTCGGCTACGCCGCGCTGACCGGCTTCACCTTCTCGCTCATCTTCCTGGCCTACGACCTGGGCACGGTGACCCTGGCCTTCGTCAGCGCCGCGGCGATGTTCGGGGCGTCGGCCGTCTTCGGCTTCGTGACGAAGCGGGACCTGAGCGCCTTCGGCCGATTCTTCATGATGGCCCTGATCGGGATCATCGTGCTCTCGCTGCTCAACCTGTTCGTCCAGAGTTCGGGGCTCAACCTGCTCGTGTCCTACGCCGGGGTGGCCCTCTTTGCCGGGATCACCGCCTGGGACATCCAGCGGATCAAGGACGGCCAGATCGCCGGATTGGTCGGCTCGATGGAGAAGGCCTCGGTCCTCGGGGCGCTCCACCTGTACCTCGACTTCATCAACATGTTCCTGTTCCTGCTCCGGATCTTCGGGTCCAGCCGCTAGGAATTAGCCCGCGGCCGCGAGGCCGCGATGAGCCAGCCGAGCGGCCGCGAGGCCGCGATGAGCCAGCCAAGGCGGCCGCGAGGCTGCGACGAACCAGCCGAGGCGGCACGGCGAAGCCGCTCACTGGCGTGAGCGGCCGGCCCTCAATCAGGATCGCCTCGAGCTGCTCGGCCGGAACCGGCCTCGAGAAGTAGTAGCCCTGGCCCCGGTCCGAGCCGAGCTCGCGCAGGCAGTCGCGCTGCTCGATCGTCTCGATCCCCTCGGCCGTGACCTCGATGCCGAGGCCGTGGGCCAGTGACACGACCGCCTGGACGATCGGCAGGTTGGCGTCCTCGTCGGCCAGGCCGGCCACGAAGGAGCGGTCGATCTTGATCGTGTCGAGAGGCAGCCGCTTGAGGTAGGCCAGCGACGAGTAGCCCGTCCCGAAGTCGTCCAGGACGAGCTTCACGCCGAGCCGCTTGAGCACCTCGAGGGCCTCGATCGCCTCCTCGGAGCTGTCCATCACGACCGACTCGGTGATCTCCAGCTCGAGGCTGTCCGGGGCGAGGCCCGTGCTCGGCAAGGATCTCGGCCACCTGCTCGCCCAGGTCGGGCTGGGCGAACTGGCGGGCCGACAGGTTGACGCTCATCACCGGCCGGATCGCCGGGGAAGGCGACCTGCCAGCGCCTGGGCCTGGCGGCAGGCCGTCTCGAGCACCCAGCGGCCGATCGGCAGGATCAGCCCGGTCTCCTCGGCCAGGGGGATGAAGGCCATCGGCGGGACGAGGCCCCGGACCGGATGCTGCCAGCGGACGAGGGCCTCGAAGCCGACCAGGCGATCGGTCGCCAGGTCGATCAGGGGCTGGTAGTGGAGGACGAGCTCGTCGCGCTCGATCGCCCGGCGGAGGTCGTTCTCGAAGTCGAGGCGCTCGAGGATCTCGGCGTTCATGCCCGGCTCGAAGACCGCCCGCCGGGTGGTCCGATCGGCCTTCGCCCGGTTCAGGGCAATCTCGGCCTCGCGCAACAGGTCGCCCGGGTTGGCCGACGCCGGGCGCGCCGATCACGATCCCCATGCTCGCGCTCAGGAAGACGTCCCGGCCGTCGAGCCCGAACGGCTCGCGGAGCGTGGCGTCGAGGGTCTCGGCCAGCTCCCGGGCGACATCGGCCGAGGCGATCCCGTCGAGCATCACCGCGAACTCGTCGCCGCCGAACCGGGCGACCGTGTCGCCGGGCCGAAGGGCCGCCACGAGCCGCTGCCCGACATCGGCCAGGAGCTGGTCGCCGACCGCGTGGCCGAGGCTCTCGTTGACGACCTTGAACCGGTCGAGGTCAAGGAGGATGACCGCGACCGGATCGTCGTCGTCCTGCCGGGTCCAGGCCAGGGAGTGGGCGCAACGATCGATGAACAGGGCCCGGTTCGGCAGGCCCGTCACGGGATCGTAGAACGAGCGCTGGCTGATCTCCTCCTCGAGGCCGGCGGCGCTCCCGCAGGTCATGGACCGAGACCACCGTGGCCGGCGGGTCCTGGTCGTCGGGCAGCTGCCGCCAGACGACCTCGACCGGGAAGGTCGTGCCGTCGGCGGCCCGGGCCACGCCTCGAAGGGGGCCGCCGAGGAAGCGGACAGCCCACTGACCTGGGCCCGGGTCTCGGGTGCCGCCAGCTCGAGCACCTGCCGCCCGACGAGGTCGCTGGCCCGGTAGCCGAGGAGCCGGCAGAACGCCTCGTTGACCTCGACGATCTCGCCGTTGCGATGGATCGCGATCGCCTCGGTCGAGGCGTCGGACATCATCCGGTAACGCTCCTGGCTGCGGCGCAGGCTCTCTTCTGCGGCGGCCCGTTCGACGACCTGGCGCTGGACCGTGGCGAACAGCCGGGCGTTGTCGAGGGCGATCGAGGCCAGCTGGGCGAACCGGCCGAGGACCGCGATCTCGCGCTCGCCATAGGACCGCTCGCCGGGCGCCCGAGCTGACCCCGATCACCCCGATCACCTGGCCGGCCGAGGTGAGCGGCACGCCGATCGTCGAGCCGAACAGGCCGACCGGCATCGCCTCGGAGCGGTGCTCCCAGCTGTCGTAGTCGGCCACGACCAGGGGCTGGCCGGTCTGCCAGACTCGGCCGCCGATGCCGACCCCGCGCTCGAGCCGGAAGCCGTGACCAGTCGGCAAAGATCCCGATCCCGACCTCGACCACGAGGTCGCCGGCCGCCTCGTCGACGAGGTAGAGATAGCCGCTCGTTGCGCCGAGCAGGGTCGAGGCCCGCTTGACGATCGTCTCCAGCACCTCGGCCGGCTCGAGCCGGTCCATCAGGGTGACCGCCGTGTCGTGAAGGGCGCTCAGGTAGGCCTCCCGGGCGACCGACGCCTCGACGTTGTCCCGGGCCGAGCTCGGCTTGGTCATGAACAACCGGGCGTCGGCTGCCGCGACCAGCTCGGCCTTCGTCTCGCCGTCGACCGGGTAGCAGGCGATCCCGACGGTCACGGTCACCGGGGCCGCGTCGTGGATCGTGAGCGCCTTGACGGCCGCCTGGATCCGCTCGGCCACCTCCTGCGCCCCGCCCTCGTGGATCGGGCTGAGGATCACCGAGAACTCGTCGCCGCCATAGCGGTAGGCCCGGTCGCCGACCCGGATCGAGCCGCTGATCGCTTCGGCGATCGAGCGCAGCAGGGCGTCGCCGGCGGGGTGGCCCTTCGTGTCGTTGAAGCGCTTGAACGCGTCGAGGTCGAGCATCAGGACCGCGAATGGATCGGGTCGGGCGCCGTCGAGGGCCGCGCCCAGGTCACGCTGGAAGGCACCGTGGTTGCCCAGGCCGGTCAGCGCATCGTGATCGGCCCGGACCTTCATCGCCAGGTGGGCCTCGGCGTTCTGGAGGGCGATCGAGGCCTGGCCGCCGAAGAGCTGGGTGAGCTCGAACTCGTACTCGGTGAAGTGCGACTCCTCTTCGCCCATCCGGGCCACGTTCAGCGTCCCGATCACCTCGCCGCCGACCTGGAGAGGGACGACCAGCATCGATTCGGGCTCGATCGGGGTGCCCGGGATCTGGATGCTCCGGGGATCGTCGAGGGCGTCGTTGCACGAGGACCGCCTCACGATGGTCGATCGCCCAGCCGGTCAGGCCGACCCCGAGGGGCATCTCCTCGCGCAGGATCACCTCGGCGAAGCGGTCCCGGGCGATGACCGCCCAGCGCCGGCTCGTCGCCCGATCGACCCGGTAGATCGTCAGGGCGTCGTAGGCCACGACCTCCTTGAGCAGGTCGGCGATCGTCTCGAGGACGGCCACCGGGTCGAGGGTCGAGAGGAGCTCGGCGTTGACCTCGAGCAGGCGGCGCTGGCCGGCCAGGCGCAGCTCGAGCTCTTCCTGCTGGCGCCGGACGCGGGCCCGGTTGTCGGCGTTGACCAGGGCCTGGGCCGCGTGGCCGGCAAAGATCGAGAGGGTCGCCTCCTGGTCCGGCCCGAACCGGTTGCGGCCAAACCGGGCGAGCACGATCACGCCCTCGACTCGGCCGTCGTAGGTGACCGGGACGAGGAGCATCGATTCGGGCCCGTCGACCGGGCCGATCACGATCCGCCGGGGATCGCGCTCCGCCTCGGGGACGAGGAGCGACTGGTTGTTGGCCGCAACCCAGCCGGTCAGGCCCTCGCCGATCCGGCAGCGGAGCATCTCGGGCCGCACGTCCGGGATGCCCATGAACGTGCCCTGGAAAGCGATCGGCTCGCAGACCCCATGGTCGTGGTCGACCCGGTAGACCCGGATGTTGTCGTAGTCGATGAGGTTGCGGGTCTCGGCCACGATCGCCTCGCCGATCGCGGTCACGTCGTTCAGGCCGTTCAGGCGGCCGCCGAGAGCCTGGATCGCCCGCAGCCGGGCCGCCATATCGTGGGTCTGGCTGCGCAGCTGGGCGTTGGCGATCGCCGAGGCGACCTGGTCGGCGAAAGCCTGGGCCAGCTCGATCTCGGCGGCCGGCCAGGGTCGGGTGGCCTCGTGCAGGATCGACAGGACGCCGAGCGGCGGATTCGCCGAAGACGATCGGCACGAAACAGGCGGTCCCGACGCCGGCGGCCAGGTAGGCGTCACGTAGGCCGGGCGAGGCGACGTGCTCCGCCGGATCGACCACGACCTCGACCCGCAGGTTGCGGACGGAGCGGACGATCGCCAGGTCGTCGGCCAGGCTGACCCGGGTGATCGCCTCCCGAAGGGCCGGGCTCAGGTTGTGATGGGCGGCGAGTTGGAAGGGCTGGGGGACGTCCGGGTCGCACAGCCAGAGCGCCGCCCGATCGGCCGAGAAGAGGCTGACCGTGGCCTCCAGGACGTCGGCGAGGATCGTCTCGAGCTCGGTCCGTCGCGAGACCTCGCCGGCGATTCGGCGGATCGCGTCTTCGCGCCGGCGGGCTTCGGGGACGTTTGCTGGCTGGGCCTCCGGCTCGCCGCGCAGGGCGCTGCTCGTTGGCAGGCGGCTGGAGCCGTTGGTCTGGGCGGTTCCTGCCTCGGCGATCGCGACGGCCTGCTCGGCGGACCGGCGGGCGACGAGGCCCTGGAGGTCGCGGCGCCGGATGCGCCGATCACCACGGTGGTTGATCCGGACGCTCGACAGTCGGCCGGTCGCGCACCAGGTCCGGACCGTGTTGCGGTGGACACCCGCCAGGCGTGCCGCCTCGGTGATCGTGACCAGGTCGCCACTCGTTGTTCGGTCGAACGCGGGCGCCACTCCGGATGCGTCCTCCACTGGCCCGCTGGGCTGGCTCGGCTGCGCGCCCCCGGGCCGATCGGCCCTGCGCATCGGTTGCACCGTAGGGCACAGTCCCGTGTGCATGAATAGCCCGGATGTACCGGTCGCAGGTAGACTCGACGTCGATGGCTAAGCGCCGCCGGCCGTTCCGCGAATCGACCACGTTCAGGGTTCTGGTCGTCCTGTTCGTGATCGCCTTCGTCCTGCTGCTCGCCCTGCCAGCCGCCGGCTTCGGGTCGGCCCCGGCCGCGACCCCGTTCAGCGGAGCGTCACTGGTTCCGTAGCCCGCCCATCGGGGAGCCTCCGGGCCCGAGCCTCGGCCGAGCCGAAGGCTGCCCGAACGATCGACAAAAGACAGATCTGCATGGGATGCACGTAAGCGACCGGCTCGCCACAAACCGGTCGACTTCCGGCGCGCGATGCCGACAATCGACCGGAATCGAGCCGATCCGGTCGTCCTCGTGCATCCGATGCGGAATTCTCGACCGTTTGCCGTGCTGACTCGTCGCTTGTGTGCATCAGGTGCAGATCGGCTCGTGAGACGGCGAGCCGTCGAGCGGCCCCGGCCGCGACCGCGTTCAGCGGAGCGTCACTGGTTCCGTAGCCCGGCCCCAGGCCCCCCGCCGGGCCGTTGGAGCGGCCCCCAGGCCGTAGCTCTCGCCCCCGTCAGCACCTCGGGTCGGCCGGGATATCCTCGGGATATCCGGCCGTGCACCATACGAAGCCGACTGGCTCTCCGGACATCCCTGATCGCCCACGACCGGCCGTCCCGGCTCGGCCCGGCACCGCTCGGCACCCTCGGGGCACCGCTCGGCCCGGCACGGCTCGGCCCCGAGCAGAGCGCCGGCCGGGGGCCGGCCTCAGGCCAGGTCGGCGATCGAGTCGATCACGACATCCGAGATCGGCTCGAGCTCCGAGCGCCGGCCGATCCCCGACAGGACGCCGATCCGCCGGCCGAGCCCGGCGGCCAGGCCCATCCGCATATCGGCCACCGAATCGCCCACGATCGCGGTCCGACCGGGCTCGAGTGCCGGCGATCCGGCACACTTCCAGGACCGTGTCCGGGGCGGGTTTCGAGGGCAGCCCGTCGTCGGCACAGATCACCGCCTCGAGCAGGCCGGCGATGCCCAGTCCGGCGAGGGTCGCCTCGGTCGGAGCCCGGTCGTCGGAGGTCACGATCGCGGCCCGGATCCCGATCGAACGCAGCCGACCGAACAGGGCGGCCAGGTCGGCCAGGGGATGGGCCAGGCTGACCGGATCGGGCGCCGTCCAGACGGCGTCGACGATCCCCGCTGGCCGAGGCCTCGCTCCGGCCGGTGACAGCGGCCACGACCTGGGCCGTCAGGACCCGGAGCTGGGCCATCGGGGTCGCGGCCAGGGGCGAGCCGGGGATCGTCCGCTGCTCGCCGATGTCGTACCCGATCGCCCGGTGGAGGTCGGTCCGGATCGGTCGTCCGAGCTCGGCCTCGAGGCGATCGGCCAGGTCCTCGGCCCAGCCGCCCCACATCGCGTCGAAATCGATCAGGGTGCCGTCCTTGTCGAAGGCGACGAGGTCGAGCCCCCGAAGGTCGATCAAGCGGCGCCCGGTTCCTCCGTCGCCGCGGCCGCCGCGGCTGCGACCAGGGCCTTGTCGATGACCAGGCAGCCGCTCGGTGGAAACGAGATCGTGACGGCGCTGCCCCGGTCCGGGACCGCCAGCGACGGGTTGTTGAACATGTCGAACGACAGGTCGCCGCTGTTGTCGGTATGGCGCAGGCGAACCCGGACGATCGAGCCGAGGAAGGTCACGTCGTCCACGACCCCGGTCATCTGGTTCATTCCGTCGTGCGCGCCGAGGCTGACCATCTCCGGCCGGAGCGCGATCGTGATCGGAGCGCCGGCATGGCCGTCGATCGGGCCCTCGGTCCGGACCGACTGCCCGGCAATCTTCATCGTCCCCGCGGCCGGATCGTCGACGGTCCCGGACAGGACATTCAGGGTCCCCACGAAGCGGGCCACGAAACCGGTCGCCGGGAAGTTGTAGATCTCGAATGGCGTCCCGATCTGCTCGATCCGGCCTTCGCTCATGACCACGATCCGGTCGGACAGCGAGAGGGCCTCCTCCTGGTCGTGGGTGACGTAGACCGTGGTGATCCCGAGCTGGCGCTGGATCGCCCGGATCTCGTTCCGAAGGCTGACCCGGATCTTCGCGTCGAGGGCCGACAGGGGCTCGTCGAGGAGGAGCACCTTCGGCTCGATCGCCAGGGCCCGGGCCAGGGCGACCCGCTGCTGCTGGCCGCCCGACAGCTGCCATGGAAAGCGGTCGGCCTTGTCCGGCAGGTGGATCAGCTCGAGCAGCTCACCGACCTTCTTCTTGATCTGGTCCTTGGGCTGCTTCCGGATCCGCAGGCCGAAGCCGACGTTGTCGGCCACGGTCATGTTCGGGAACAGGGCGTACGACTGGAAGACCATGCCCACGTTGCGCTTGTTCGGGGCCATGGTCGTGATGTCCCGCCCGTCAACGACGATCGTGCCCGCGGTCGGCTTCTCGAACCCGGCGATCATCCGCAGGGTCGTCGTCTTGCCGCAGCCCGAGGGCCCGAGGAACGACACGAACTCGCCCGCCTCGGCAGCCAGGTCAAAGTTGTGGACCGCGGCAACTTCGCCGAACCGCTTCTGGATCCCGCTCAACACGAGGTAGGCCATGGCTGCCCGCTTCTCCTTGCTCTGCCTAGCCGACGGTGACCTTGATCCGGCCGCGCGAGTTGCGACCGAGGATCGCGATCAGGACCATTGCCAGCCAGGTGATTCCGAAGCTGACCAGGGCGAGGGCCGCCTGCTCGTAGGGCTTCGAATCTCCGACGATGTAGAGGTACGGCGCGAAGGCCGGCCGGCTGAGGAAGTTGGCGATCGTGAATTCGCCGATGACGATCGCCAGGGTCAGGAATGCACCGCTGATCAGGGCGGTTCGAATGTTGGGCAGGATCACCTGCCAGAGGATCCGGATCCAGCCGGCCCCCAGGCTCTGCGACGCCTCGGTCAGGCTCCCGATGTCGATCGCTCGCAGGCCCGTGTCCACCGCCCGGTACATGTACGGGAATGAGAGGACGACGTAGGCCCCGACCAGCAGGATGTTCAGGCCCTCGTCCGAGTTGGCCAGGGGCAGCGGCCCCTGGCTGTACGTGTTCTCCAGGCCGAAGACCAGGATGATCGGCGGGATCACGAACGGCAGGAGGGTGATGAACTCGACAACCGGCCGCAGATTTGGGTATTTGAGTCGGACCCAGAACGCGGTCGGGACGATGACCAGGATGCTGACCACGATCGTCAGCAGCCCCGCCACGAAGGAGTAGCCCAGGGTCGCCACGAACTGGCTGTCATTGAGGATCGCCGTGTAGGCGGATAGAAACGGCTTCGACTTGAGCGAGTAGACGAGGGTCGCGTAGAGCGGCACCAGGAAATAGAGGACCGCGATGAGGAACACGACCCACCAGGCAAGTCGGGTCAGGTGGCGTCCCCGCGAAGGGCCGGCCGCGGGCGGCGGCGCCGAGGCGTGGTCGCTTGGTCCCAGGGCCTTTTCAACCGCGGTACCAGTTGTCGAGAAATTGGGGCCACCGGTCACTTCAGCCACCGCTCAGCGCGTCGTTGGAGGATCGAGTAGGCGAAGATCGAGCCGCCCATGATGATGACCATGCCCATCGCCAGGGCATAGCCCAGGTTCGGGTCAAACAGGACGTCGCCGCGCATCTGGCGCGAGATCGCGATCGGCACGATATCGATGAAGCCGCCGGTCAGGGCGTACGCGGTGGCCTGGGCCCCGAACGCATTCCCGAAGAGCAGGATCATCGTGCCCAGGATCGGCGGGGTCAGGATCGGCAGGGCGACAAGGCGCCAATACTGGCCGGACGAGGCGCCCATGTTCTCGGCCGCCTCGCGCCAGTCCTTCTTCAGGCCGTCGATCGCCGGGGCGATGATCAGGACCATGAGCGGGAACTGGAAGTAGAGGTAGACGATCCCCAGCCCGAGCTTCGAATAGATCGAGAAGCCCCCGGCCCGGAGATCGATCCCGAAGTTCATCAGGAAGACGGTCACCATGCCGACCGAGCCCAGGGTGAAGATGAAGGCCAGGGCCAGCGGCACGCCGGCGAAGTTCGAGGCGACACCCGAGAACGTCATCAGGCCGGACCGAAGAATCCTGGGCAGGCCGCCAAGGATGACCGAGTACGCCAGCAGGAACCCGAACCCACCGCCGACGAGGGCCGTGGCCAGGCTGATCTCGATGCTGTTGAGGTAGGTCTGGGAGATCTGCGGGCCGAACAGCTGGGCGAAGTTGTTGAGCGTCCAGTTGCCGTGGGCGTCCTTGAGGCTGCCGATGACCAGGTAGAAGGTCGGCCCGATCATGAACAGGAGGGCGACGAGCAGGAATGGCACGAGTCCGAGCCATCCCCGGCCGATCCGGATTCGACGACCTGGCCGCGCCACGGGCGGGACCAGGTCCTCGAGGACGGGTTGCCCGCCGGCGCCGTACGGGGCGGTCACCGGCGGGCTCCGAGCGGCTGAGCGGCGTTGGTCACCGCACGTCCGCGCTTCAGCTCAGATTGCTACTTGATCGTCGCGCCGACGACGGTCGGCCAGCCCTTGGTGATCACGTCGGTGGCCGCCGTGATCTGGTCGAGGGTCGGCAGAACGGTCCCGGTCGTGTCCGGCAGCTTGGCCTGGGCGGCGGTGTCAACCGTGCCCGCCTTGACCATCGCGTCGTAGCGGATCGGGTTGCAGTAGCCCTTCAGCCAGATGTTCTGCCCGGCATCGGAGTACAGGTATTCCATCCAGAGCTTGGCCGCATTCGGGTGCGGCGCGTAGGCGCTGATCGCCTGGACGTACATGCCGCCGAAGCGACCGGACGTCGGGACGGTGACGGTGATCGGCGGGTTGCCGGCCAGCGAGTCCTCGTCCGACAGGGCGTTGTAGGTCCAGGCCAGCTTGATCGGAGTCTCGCCGGAGGCGATCGTCGCGGTCTTGGCAATGCTCGGGACCAGGTTGCCCGCGGTGTTCAGGGCCTTGAAGTACTGCAGGCCCGGGGCAGCGTTGTCGAGGGAACCGCCGGTGGCGATACCCGCGGCCCACACCGCCGAGATGGCCTGGTTCGAAACGGTCGGGTCACCGGCGAGGGCGACCTGGCCCTTGTACTCGGACTTCTGGAGGTCCGACCAGTCCTTCGGGACGTCGTGGACGACCGTGGTGTTGACCTCGAAGGCCATGACCCCGTAGTAGTCGCCGTACCAGTAGCCGTCGGCATCCTTGGCGGTGTCCGGGATGTCCGCCCAGGTGCTGACCTTGTAGGGCTGGATATCGCCGGCGGTCTTGGCCTTGGGGCCGAACGCCAGGCCGACGTCGATCACGTCAGGCGCCTGGGGCCCGGTGCTGTTCTTGTTCGCCTCGATCGCGTTGATCTCGTCGCCCGACCCGCCGTCCGGGTTGAGCTCGTTGATCTTGATCCCGTACTTCGCGGCGAAGCTGGTGAGCATGTCGCCGTAGTCGCACCAGTTGTGCGGCAGGGCGATCGTGGTCAGGTTGCCTTCCTTCTGGGCCGCCGCGATCAGCGAAGCCATCGCGGCATCGCCGCCGGCCGAGGGGGCAGCGGGACTGGTGCCGCCGACGCCGGCGCGGTCGAAGCCGGTGCCGTGGTCGGCGCGGTCGTCGCCGGAGCCGCGGTGGCGGCCGACGAGCAGGCAGCAAAGAGGAGGACGGAGACCGCCCCCAGGCTGACGATTCGGAACAGTGAACGCTCAGTGCGCAATGCGGTTCTCCACTAACTGCATTCGTGACGTGGGCCGGGCATCAGATGACCAGAACGCCCTGCGATGTGGCACCTCCTCCGGGGTAATCGCCAGGCTAGAAGCGCTCGGTCACGGTCCACCGACGGGCGGCCAGTCGCCGTCTCGTCGGATGCATTTGACCTCCGCGTTAACACAACGTCAAGGCCGAATCGGTTAACGGGCCATTAAGCCCCGCGTCCGAGCGCGAATTCGGCCTGGAGGTGGAGTCCGCTTGCCAGCCGGCCGATCCCCCGCGGGCCCGGCGTTGACGGTCGGCCGAGGGTCCGGCTAGAGTAATCCCGACAGATTCACTCGGAATTGCAGGAGCCTCCCCTGTCAACCCCACGGACCCAGTTCCACGGCAGCGGCGCTGTCTCGTTCAGCACGAAGGGTGAATACGGCGTGCGGCTGATGGTCCAGCTCGGCCGGCGGTATCGGCGCCGGTCCGGCCAGCCTGGCCGAGATCGCGACCGACGAGGACCTGCCGAGGCCGTATCTCGAGCAGCTCGTGGTGAGCCTGCGCGATGCCGGGCTGGTCGTCAGCACCCGTGGTTCGCACGGCGGCTACGAGCTTGCTCGGACGGCCCGAGGAGATCCCGATGATCACGGTCCTGCGGGCCCTCGAAGGACCGATCGCGCCGATGATCTGCGCGGCCGACGAGTCGCTCGAGGCGCACGAGCCGACCTGCGACCGGACCGCTCGCTGCACGGTCAACTTCCTGTGGATCCGGATCCGCGACGCGATCAGCGAGACCCTCGAGGGGATTTCGCTGGCCGACCTCGTCCCCGAGCGGATCGCGCCCGTCCAGCCCCTCCAGCTCCAGGAGTCCCGACCATCGTGACCAGCAATGACCAGCTGAGGATCCGTGGCCTGCGGGTGGCACCGGTCGGTGCCCTCCAGCACGAGATCCTCAAGGGCATCGACCTGACCGTCGGACCAGGCGAGGTCCACGCGATCATGGGCCCGAACGGATCGGGCAAGACGACCCTGGCCTACGCCCTGATGGGCCACCCCGCCTATGTGATCACCGGCGGCGAGGTGACCTGGAAGGGTCACGACCTGCTCAAGCTGACCGCCGACAAGCGGGCCCGGCTCGGCCTGTTCCTGGCCTTCCAGTACCCGACCGCGATCCCCGGCCTGTCGGTGGCCAGCTTCATCCGCTCGGCGGTCAACGCGAAGCGGGCCGGCCTGAACCCGGATCCGGCGATCGACCCGACCGACTCGATCCGGGGCGGGATCTCGATGGGCGAGTTCCGGCGCACGATGCGCGAGAAGATGGCCCTCCTCAAGGTCGACGATTCGTTCGCCAGCCGGTACGTCAACGAGGGCTTCTCGGGCGGCGAGAAGAAGCGCCTCGAGATGCTCCAGATGGCCGTCCTCGAACCCGAGATGGCGATCCTCGACGAGACGGACTCGGGCCTCGACATCGACGCCCTGCGGATCGTCGCCGAGGGCGTCAACGCGATGCTCAACCCGGCGATGGGCGTTCTCCTGATCACCCACTACCAGCGCCTGCTGAACTACATCAAGCCCGACGTCGTCCACGTCCTGGCCCTCGGCCGGATCGTCAAGACCGGCGGGCGCGACCTGGCCCTTCGCCTGGAGGACGAGGGCTACGGCCCGATCCTGCGCGAGGAAGGCCTCGAGATCGATGTCCCGGACGAGGCGCTCCTCGTGGCCGAGCCGGCGGAGGCGGCCCGCTAGCCGGGCCGCGGACATGACGATCACGACCAGCCAGGAACCGGCCGGCTGCGGCGCGACGCCCAGCCCGAGGTGGCCGCCCGACGAATCCGGCCGGCGCTTGATCCACTGCTCCTGAGGGCCGACTTCCCGATCCTCCGCCGCGAGATCAACGGCCGGCCGCTGGTCTACCTCGACTCGGCCTCGAGCAGCCAGAAGCCCGACGTGGTGATCGATGCCGTCTCGGACTACTACCGCGAGTACAACGCCAACGTCCATCGTGGGATCTACACGATCGGCGAGGAGGCGACCGCGGCGTACGAGCTGGCCCGCGCCCGGACGGCCCGATTCATCAACGCCCCGGACAGCCACGAGGTCGTGTTCACCCGGAATGCGACCGAGGCGATCAACCTCGTCGCCTACGCCTGGGGCCGGCGGAACATTGGCCGGGGCGACACGATCGTCCTGACCGAGATGGAGCACCACGCCAACCTCGTGCCCTGGCAGATCCTCGTCCAGGAGAAGGACGGCGACCTCGAGTTCATCCCGATCACCGACGAGGGCCTGCTCCGGCTCGACGTCTTCGAGGTCCTCCTCCGGCTGAAGCCGAAGCTGGTCGCGTTCACCCACGTGAGCAACACCCTGGGCACGATCAACCCGGTCCGCGAGATGACCGAGCTGGCCCACGCCGCGGGCGCCCTCGTCCTGGTCGACGGGGCCCAGGCCGTGCCTCACCTGCCGGTCGACGTCCAGGAGCTCGGCTGCGACTTCTACGCCTTCAGCGGCCACAAGATGCTGGCCCCGATGGGCTCCGGCGCGCTGTGGGGCCGGCGGGAGCTGCTCGAGGCGATGCCGCCGTTCCTGGCCGGCGGCGAGATGATCCGCGAGGTCCACCTGCGGCGGTCCGAATTCAACGAGATCCCCTGGAAGTTCGAGGCCGGCACGCCCGGCGGTCGGCGATGCGATCGGGCTCGGGGTGGCCGCCGACTACCTGGCCGGGATCGGCATGGCGGCCGTCCGCGACCACGAGCGGGAGCTCGTGGCCTACGCCCTCCAGACGCTCCGGCAGGCGGTGCCCGGGATCGAGCTGTACGGTCCGGCGGATCCGGACCTGCGGGGCGGGGTGATCCCGTTCAACCTGCCCGGGATCCATCCCCACGACGTGGCCCAGGTCCTTGACCGGTTTGGCGTCGCGGTTCGGGCCGGCCATCACTGCACAATGCCCCTCCACGAGCGGCTCGACCTGGCCGCCACCGCCCGGGCCAGCTTCAGCGTCTACACGACACCCGGCGACATCGATGCGCTGGCCGCCGGCCTGCTCGAGGTCCAGCGGGTCTTCGGGGCGTAGCTCCTGGGCCGTGGGCCGGATCGGCCCACGGCGGGCGGTGCCTGCGGCCTTGGGCCCGGCCCACGGCGGGGGTGCCTCGGCCTTGGTTCCGCCCACGGCGGACGTGCCTGCCGGCCTTGGGCCCGGCCCACGGCGGTGCCGCGGGTCCTTGCGGCAGCCTCACCGGCCAATGGCCCCATTTGCCGGGATGTCGCGCTGGGCGAACAAATCGCCTGAACTCATCGTCGTGGCAGAGTCCTGCCCGGGCGCATCTCGGGGATTGTTCGCGCCGGGCGAACGAACCGGTCGAATCGCCGCTTCGGCGGTCGCCGCGGCGGGCGATTCGGTCGATCTGTTCTCCTGTGGCGACGCGGGGCCGCGGACGCCCTCGCCGGTGCCGGTTCAGACCGTGCCGGGCTCGTAGTTCGTGATCGTCAGGTGGGTGGCCAGCCGGTCGTTGCGTGACTTGATCGTCCACATGTAGGTCTTCGGCGACGCGATCACGTTCCAGCGATCGGCCTTGTAGAGCGCCCGGATCGCCGGGGCGTCCTTGATCACGATCATCACCCGGGCCGGCAGCGCGGCCAGGACCGACTCCAGCCGGGCCTGGTCGCATCCCGTCGAACGGCCGGTTGTCGTAGGCGCTGAAGTCGCTGTCGTAGGGCGGGTCGACGAACACGAAGTCCTCGGCCGTCGGGGTCGCCTCGGCCAGGAACGCCTCGAAATCCCGGCTCTCGAAGCGGGTGTTGGCGAGGCGCCGGCGCATCGCCTCGCCGAACATCAGGCCGGCCTTGCCGGCCAGAGACTTGCGGTTGTAGCTGATTCCGCCGTACGGCACGTTGAACGCATCGTGCCGGTTGAACCGGAACATCGCGGCGTAGGCGAGCTCGCGCAGGAAGAGGAAGTCGGCCGCCCGAATCTCGTCCCAACGTCCGGCCAGCCTGGCCGTGTTGTAGCGGCTCCGGACCGCGACATACAGCGAGGACCGGACGCCGCCTTCGACGTTCGCCAGGAGATCCTCGTCCGAGAGCACCTGGCCGCGACGGACCTGGAGCCGCCGCATCCGCTCCAGCTTCGCCAGGACATCCCGCTCGACCCGGGTCGATACGATCGAGGCGAGGCCCGGTCCCGCCTGGTCGACGATCGAGCGCAGCCGGCTCGCATGGGCCAGGAGTCGGGCCCGGACGTGGCCCGAGTCGCCGGTCCGGAACCCGTCGGCCAGCTCGGAGTAGAGGGGAGCCAGCCAGGCCATGCCCTGCCATGCCGCCCCGACGCCGTCGACCGCCTGCTCGAAGGCGAGATCGCCCAGGGCCGTCGAGCGGTAGACCTCGACCAGGTCGCGGCAGGCGTCGTTGGCCAAGGCCGGGACATCGGTCGGCGTGGCCAGCAGGATTGTTCCGCCGCCGACGAAGGGGTCGATGAGCCGGCCGCTCAGAGCTGGCGAGGCCGCTGCGATTGCCGCCAGCTCCTGGCTCTTGCCCCCGGGCCACTTCAGGAATGGCCTGAGCGCCGGGTCGGGCTGGAGGCGCACCGCCCTCGACGCCACGAGCCCGCTCATCCGCCGCGGCTCGCGGTCAACCCTTGGCCTCGGCCTCTCGCTCCAGCAGGACCTTCATGACCTCCGGCCAGTGCAGGCGCTCGAAGACGAGCAGCGAGGAGGCGATCCGTCCATCTCGGAAGTTCAGGTACTCGATGCTCAGGATCGGTCCGGCCGGGGTGTCCGTCACGAAGTCATAGATCACGCAGGCCTCGTTGCCGTCCACGAAGATCCGGCGGATGTCGTTGCGCTCGAGGATCGGCATGAGCCGGACGAAGGCCCCGATGAACGCGTCCGGCCCCCGAAACGTGTTGTCGCCGAGCCTGAACTCCGCATCCGGGTCGAGCATCTCCCGGAGGCTCTCGAGGCGATGCTCGCCGACGGCCTGGATGTACGTCGTCGTGAGGTCATGGATCGATGCGTCCATCGGGGAGCCTCCTGTCGCGGTCGGGTGCTGCGTCACGGTACCAGCGAGGGACCGGCCGTCGCCGGCACAAGGGCACCACCGGGCGAAAGGCTTGACAGGTGACCACAAGGTCACATATCATTCGTCGCGTGGACGAGGTGTTTCGAGCCCTGGCCGATCCGACTCGACGGAGTCTCCTTGACGAGCTCTATCGCGCAGGACGGCCAGACCCTGAGCGACCTCGAGGGTCGGTTCGCGATGACCCGGTTCGGGGTGATGAAGCACCTCCGGGTCCTCGAGGAAGCGGGACTGGTCGTGACCCGGCGTCACGGTCGCGAGAAGCACCACTTCCTGAACCCTGTCCCGATCCGGCTGGTCCACGACCGCTGGGTAAGCAAGTACGCGGAGCCGTGGGCCGCCGGGCTGAGCGAGCTCAAGAGCAGATTGGAGCGTCCGATGGAAAAGGTCTTCGAGATCTACATCAAGACCACGCCCGAGCGGCTGTGGCAGGCGATCACCGACCCCGAGATCCGGAGCAAGTACCAGTTCGGCGCCGCGGTCAAGTCGGACTGGACGCCCGGGGGCCGGTTCGAGATGGGCAATCCGGCTGCGCCGGGCCTCCTCGGCGAGGGCGTCAACGTCGAGGTCGATCCGCCCCGCAGGCTCGTCCAGACGATGGTTGCCCTGTGGGGCGAGGACGTGAAGAGCGAGGGGACGAGCCGGATCACCTGGGAGATCACCCCGGTCGGCGACTCCTGCCAGCTGACGGTCACCCACGACCAGCTCCGGGAAGGCGCGAACGAGCAGCTGTACGGCGGCTGGCCGATGATCCTGTCCGGCCTGAAGACCTGGCTGGAAACGGGCGAGTTGCTCACGACGCCGGGCTCGCTGATGTACACGGGCCGCTGATTTGCCGAGAGTGCGTGCCGGCCACCGTGTCGCGCTCAGCCGGGCAGCGCCATCAGTGCTGCTCGGCGAGGACACCTGCGATGGGTCCGTCGGCCGCAGGGCCCGCTGGCCCGCCCGGGATATCGAATTCGCCAGCCAGCACGGCCAGTGCTACTCGACGAGGAGACCGACGGCGGCCGAGCAACCCGCGGGCACGTCCACGCTCAGTCGGGTGCGGACCCGTCGCCAAACGGGCTCGGATCGCCCGGCTTCGACCTGCTTTCGCGCCGAACAGCACTGGCGATGCTGTGCGGCAATTCAGGCGCCCGACCGGTCGGATCAGGTCAGGTCGGGTTGGGTCTCCGGAGCGCTGAAGGCAAAGGATTTTAGCCCCGACCTACTCGTTCCCGGTCTGGTTCGAGCGCCTGACCGGGCCTACGCTCGAGTCCTCGCAAAGCGACGAACTCGAGACAACGGTGATCAATCCCGGCCCCGGCCACGACGATCCTTCGGCCCCCCAGCCGCGCTGGACTCGAGCGGCCTGAAGGCCCTTCGAGAGGCGCAGACCGGGGGGATCTCCCGGCGGCAGCTCCTTGGCTGGTCGATCAAGGGCGCGATCGCCCTGTGGCTCGCCGAGCTCACGGCCGGCACGATCGGCTTCCTCTGGCCGAACCTGGCCGGCGGCTTCGGCGGGGTGATCACGATCGGCAAGATCACCGACGCCGCGAACAACCTCGACGTCCCGGGCGGTCCGCCGTTCAGCTCGGGCGCCCCGGCTCACTTCCCGGAGGCGAAGCTGTTCATCATGCTCGTCGACCCCTCGAAGAACGCCTTCGTGCCCGGCACGAGCGCCGACGGGAATGGGACCGAGACGAACGTCCGGACGCTCTACCAGGCCTGCACCCATCTCGGCTGCACCCCGAACTTCTGCCCCAAGAACTACTGGTTCGAATGCCCCTGCCACGGCTCGCGCTATGACCGGCTGGGTACGAAGGTCGCCAACCTTGGCCCAGCCCCGCGCAGCCTCGATCGCTTCTGGTCCCAGGTGGCGCGCGGACGGGACCCTCACGGTCGA
Source organism: uncultured Chloroflexia bacterium (assembly GCA_963697135.1). Taxonomy (GTDB): domain Bacteria; phylum Chloroflexota; class Limnocylindria; order Limnocylindrales; family CSP1-4; genus Palsa-1033. Next base: position 103,721 of record CAVOMZ010000003.1, read on the forward strand.
TACCGGCAAGCTGACCCTCGGGCCGCTGCCGGTCGCCCTCGGCCAGCCCGGCCTGATCCCGCCGGCCTCCCCGACGGGCTGCCTTTCGTAGGTCTCGTTCCGAACGGCTTTCCGGCGCCCGCCCCGACGCCATAGGATGCCGCCATGCCACGTCTCCAGCGGCGAAGCTTCCAGGCTCCGGACCAGGTTCGAGACTTCCATGCGGGTCGGATCGAAGTGGTCAACCTCGACGAAACGGCGATCGGCCGATTCGTCTTCGAGCCGGGCTGGCGCTGGTCCAGGGACGTGGCCCCGATCGTCGGCACCGAAGCTGCCAGAACCGGCACGTCGGGTACGTGATCTCGGGCCAGCTCCACGTCGTGATGACCGATGGGACCGAGCTGGACATCGTCCCCGACGACGCCTACGAGATCCCGCCCGGCCACGACGCCTGGGTCGTGGGCGAGGACACCTGGGACACGGTCGAGTTCACGAGCGCTCGCAATTTCGCCATTGCCCCCGAGGCGATCGACGAGCGGGTGCTGCTCACGATCCTGTTCACCGACATCGTCGACTCGACTGCAACGATCGGCCAGGTTGGTGATCGCGCCTGGCAGGCGCTCCTCCTGCGAGCACAACGAACGGCTGCGGGCTGTCCTCGATCGATACCACGGGCGGGAGATCGGCACGACCGGCGACGGCTTCCTGGCCCTGTTCGACGGAGCGGGCCGGGGGGTCCGGGCGGCATGGGCCATGGCCCCGGCGGTGGCGGACCTCGGCTTTCGCATCCGGGCCGGGCTCCACACCGGCGAGGTCGCCATTGCCGGCGGCCAGGCCCGCGGACTGGCGGTGCATGCCGCGGCTCGCGTCGCCGCGCTGGCGGGACCGGCGAGGTGTTGGTCAGCGCCACCACCCGAGATCTCCTCGACGGCTCGGATCTTGCCTTCGTCGACCGCGGCGAGCACGAGCTCAAAGGCCTGGTGGGTGCCCGCCGGATCTATGCCCTGGCCCCGGCCCGGTCCGAGGCCTAGCACCTAGCGATCGCCCAGTCGTTCGGACAAGCGCTTCGCGAGCACCTCGGCGATCGCGACCGTGGTCAGGTTCGTGTTGGCTCGCGGAATCCGTGGGCATGACCGACGCATCGGCGACGACCAGGCGGCTGATCCCGTGGACTCGGCCGTGCCCGTCGACGACCGCCATCGGGTCATTGGGCTGACCCATCGCACAGGTGCCAACCGGGTGCCAGTAGCCACTCACGTTCTCCCGGATCCACTCGCGGAGCTCGCCACCCTGGATCTCACTGCTGAGATCGATCGGGCTGCCGACGGCCTGCCTCAGCGGCTCAGCCGCCGCCACCTCGCGCAGGAGCGCGACCGCGTCGAGCAGCACATCGAGGTCCCTCCCATCCTGGGTTGGACAGGAATCCGTGTATCGAATTTCGAGGCAGGACCGTGGGGTCGGGCGAGAGGAACTCGACCTGCCCGGTCGAAGCCGGCTTCATGTTCCATGAGACCAGGGCAAGCAATCGCTCATCGGCCGGTCCGCCGGAAACGGAGTCGGTGTAGGCCAGGACGTGAAGGTCGTGGGTACCGACTGGACAGCGCGAGCTGCGCGCCTTGCCCAGGAGCACTTCCATGCCGGTATCCGGCTCAGCTCGGCGAACCTGCACGGCGGCCTCCGCCTGAAGACGAAACTGGAGCCAGACACCGGGGTGGTCGCGGAGGTTCGCCCCAACACCGGGTCGGTCCGCCAGCGGCCTGATTCCCAGCTCGCGCAGATGGGCGGCAGGCCCGATCCCACTGCGCAGCAGGATCGCTGGCGAGCCATACGTCCCGGCGGCGACGATGACCTGCTCGGCTGAGAGGGTCACCTCGGCCCCGTCGCGTCGGACGATCGCGCCGACCGCTCGATCACCGTCCAGGACGACCCGATCCACGAGCGTGTCCGCGAGGATCTCCAGGTTTGGTCGCTGCCGCGCGGCGTCGAGATAGGCGAAGGCCGTGTTCCAGCGAACATGGCCGACCGCGTTGACCGGGATTTGGCTCATCCCCAGGATCGAATCCGGACGATTGAAGTCCTCGATGTACGGCAGGCCGGCCGACGCCGCCGCGGCGAGGAGGGAGGCCGTCAGGCCGGATCGCTCGGCGTCCTCAGGTCGACGGGTCCGGAGGGCCGATTCGGCGGCATGCAGGCCGCTGGCGAAGTCGTTCCAGCCCCATTCCGGACCGCCGAATGGGATCCACTCGTCGTAATCGCCGGGCGCACCCCAGGCAATGAAGCAGGCATTGTGGGCGGAGCAACCCCCGATCACCCGGGCCCGGGCTGCCCTCGGATCATCGCCGTTGAAGCCCCAGTCGTGCGACAAGGCGAGGGTTCGTCCGTCGAGCAGGTCGGCCGGCCAGCGGCCATCGGACAGTGGGCCGTAGTCCGGACCGGCCTCGACCAGGCAAACCGTCCGACTTGGGTCCTCGCTGAGCCTGGCGGCCAGGACGCAGCCGGCCGTTCCCCCGCCAAGGATCAGGACGTCTAGGCGACGATCGGAATGAAGGTCGCGAGCGTTCACCCGAGACGTCTCGCCCCAGCCCGCGCGTCTGCGACCTTCAGCCGGCGCCGGAGCCCGCAGCCGGCGGCTCCGCGAACCCTGGCCTCGAGCCTCGTCAAGAGGCGGACGAGCGCTCGGCGGTCCGCCTCGCTGAGGTCGGCGAACAGGCCGGCAAGGGCGGCCTGGAACGAGTCGAACTGCTCCTGGACCGTCGTCGCCCCCCCGGTGAGCTCGATCATCGTGACCCGGCGGTCGGTCGGGTGCCCACTTCGGCGGACGAGCGACTCAGCCTCGAGGCCATCGACGAGTGCGGTAATGCTGCGGGGCGTGACGCCGAGCGTGTCGGCCAGGTCGGCCATCTTGCGGGGCCCGTTGCAATGCAGCTCGTAGAGCAGGCGCAGGCGCGACTCACTCTCGCCGGCGTTGGCCACCGAGGTTCGCCGCGTCCAGGCGTCGAAGGCCTTCACGAACGAGGCCGTGGCGTCGGCGACGACGAGGGGATCGGTCTGGGTGTCAGGCTGTGCAGGCATACATGCTGAACCGTGTTACTATCCGGTCATCCACAATGAACGGCAGGTGCCATCGTACCGCACCGTCGCCGCAGCATCCGAGGAGTCATCACCGATGCGTGCCTTCATCATCCCGGAGTTCGGCCAGCCCGGTAGCATCGGTGAGCGGCCGCGGCCGTGAACCCGGTCACGGCGAGCTCCTGGTCCGGGTGGCCGCAGCCGGGGTCACCCCGATGGATCCCGTCTATGGAACCGGGATGGCAAAAGCCTTCATGGAGCACCGTCTGCCACTGACGCCCTGGGACCGACTACGCCGGCACCGTCGTCGCCCTCGGACCGGGGGTCGAGGGGTTCGCCGTCGGCGACGAGGTCTTCGGCGATGTCGGCAAGCCCTTTGTCGGGCAGGGCAGCTTCGCCGAGTACGTCACCGCAGCGGCGAAGAATGCAGTGCCGCGCCCGGCATCGATCCCGGCCGCAGGCTCCGCGACCGCCTTCCCGCGCTCGGCGACGACCGCCCTCGAGGCCGTCGAGGCCCTGCATGCGACCGCCGGCGAGACGGTCGCCGTCTTCGGCGCGCGGGCGGCGGGATCGGCAGCTTCGCCACCGAACTCGCCAGCCGCCGTGGCCTGCACGTCATCGCCGTCACCCGCCCGGAGAACTTCGACTACGTCCGCCGGCTCGGCGCTGAGGACGTGATCGACTACACCTCGGCCGACGTCGTGGCGGAGCTGCGCTCGCGCCATCCGGCCGGCCTTGCCGGCATTGTTCGACCTCTTCCACGACGCGGCCGGCCTGTACGCCGCTATGCCGCGGCCGTTCGGCCCGGCGGCTGGCTTGTGTCGCCCTTGGCCCGCGGCGCCCAGGAGCTGCTGGCCGGGGACGGCCGTGCATGTCCACATCACCGGACTTCCCGTCGAGCGCACGGGCGAGGTCCTCGAGCTGTTCGCCGGGCAGCTGACCAAGGTTGCCCTCGACGTTCTGCCCCTCGACCAGGCGTCCGAGGCGCTGGCGCGCGAGGCGACCCACCTGGTGCAGGGCAAGCTCGCCCTTGGGATCGACTCGACTGGCGGCGCCGAGGGCGTTCTGACCCTGGCGCCAGGCCGCCAGGCGTGGGGTTCCCGTACCCTGTCCCCCATGCCCGTCCGCGGTGCGATCGTGCTCGGCGCCGGTCAGGCCGGCCTGGCCGCGTCCTACCACCTGACCCAGGCCGGAATTGACCACGTCGTCCTGGAACGCGGGCGGATCGGCGAGACATGGCGCTCGCAGCGGTGGGACACGTTCGTCCTGAACACGCCCGGCTGGCTCAGCCACGTCCGGCCGGCCGACCATCGCGAGGACGAGGGCCAGGACGACGGCTTCCTGCCCGCCGGCGCGTTCGTGCTGCGCCTGGAGTCGTTCGCGGCAGACGAGCGGCTGCCCATCCGGGCCGGGGTCACGGTGACCCGTGTCGAACCGCTCGGCCGGCCGGACGCGGGCTTCCGAGTCTCGATCGAAGGCGCCGAGGGGCCGGACGAGCTGACCAGCCAGGCCGTTGTCGTGGCCACGGGGATCCAGAATGTCCCGCGGGTGCCCGCGATCGCGGCGGCCTTTCCGCCCGGAGTCCAGCAGCTCACGGCGGGGGACTACCGCCGGCCGTCCGACCTGCCCCCAGGCGCAGTCCTTGTCGTCGGGGGCGCCCAGTCGGGCGTCCAGATCGCCGAGGACCTGGTCGCCGCCGGGCGCGAGGTGTACCTCTGCACGAGCCGGGTCGGGCGTCTGCGGCGGCGGTACCGCGGCCGGGACACGATCGCCCAGCTCTTCGACGCCGGGTTCTACGAGCAATACGAGACGGTTGAGGCGGCGGCAAAAAAA
>CAVOMZ010000004.1:0-15950 GCA_963697135.1 uncultured Chloroflexia bacterium
GCCGCCGGCCGGCCCGCCGGTCGGGCGGCTGGTGTTGGCCCCGAGCGAGCCCCCGGCGCCGGCAACGGACACGTCTCGCCGACGACCGAGCGCCGGCTGGTCAGCATCCTGTTCGCCGACCTCGTGGGGTTCACTGCCCGCTCGGACGGGCACGACCCAGAGCAGGTCCGGGAATTCCTGGCCGACTATTTCGAGATCGCCCGCGAGGTGATCGAGCGCTACGGCGGGACGGTCGAGAAGTTCATTGGCGACGCCGTGATGGCCGTATGGGGCACGCCCGTTGCCCTCGAGGACGACGCCGAGCGGGCGGTCCGGGCCGGCCTGGACCTGATTGCGGCCGTCCATGAGCTGGGCCGGGCGGCAGGCGACGAGCAGCTTGACCTGCGGGCGGGCGTCCTGACCGGCGAGGCGGCGGTGACCCTGGGCGCGATCGGCCAGGGGATGGTCGCCGGCGACCTGGTCAACACCGCCAGTCGGCTCCAGTCCGTCGCCCCGCCGGGCACGCTGCTCGTCGGCGAGGCGACCCAGCGATCGGCTGCCCGGGCGATCCTGTTCGAGGCGGCGGGCGACCAGATGCTGAAGGGCAAGGCGGCCCCGGTCCCGGCCTGGCGAGCCCTGCGCGTCGTCGCTGAACGTGGTGGGGCCGGCCGAGCCGAGGGACTCGAGGCGCCGTTCGTCGGGCGCGACGCCGAGCTGCGCCTGATGAAGGACGCGTATCACGCCACATCCCGGGAACGCAAGGCACGCCTCGTCTCGATCACCGGCCAGGCCGGCATCGGCAAGAGCCGGCTGGCCTGGGAGTTCAACAAGTACATGGACGGCCTCAAGGAGACCGTCCGCTGGCACTCCGGACGCTCGCCGGCCTACGGCGAGGGCGTCACGTTCTGGGCCCTCGGCGAGATGGTCCGGAGGCGGGCCCAGCTGAGCGAGACCGACGACGAGCGGACGACCCGGGCCAGGATCGCGCGAGGCACTCGAGATCTACGTTTCGGATCCCGTGGAGCAGCGCCGGATCGGGCCCGCCCTCCTGTTCCTGCTCGGGATCGGCGAGGCGCCGGCCGGCGGCCGGGAGGAGCTGTTCGTCGCGTGGCGGACGTTCTTCGAGCGGATCTCGGCGACGGCCCGGCGATCCTTGTCTTCGAGGATCTCCATGGGCCGACACCGGGCTGCTCGACTTCATCGACCACCTGCTCGACTGGTCGAAGAGCTTCCCGATCCTGGTCGTGACCCTGGCCCGGCCGGAGCTCCTCGATCGACGCCCCGACTGGGGCGCCGGTCGGCGCAACCTGATCGGGATCTCGCTCGAGCCGCTGGCCGAATCGGCGATGCGCGAGCTTCTCAGCGGCCTCGTCCACGGCCTGCCCGAATCCGCGATCGGCTCGATCGTGGCCCGGGCCGATGGCATTCCGCTGTATGCGGTCGAGATCGTCCGGATGCTCGTCGCCGAGGGCAAGCTCGAGGAAGCTGACGACGTCTACCGGGTCGTGGGCGACCTGGGTGACCTGCACGTGCCGGAGAGCCTGCACGCCCTGATCGCCGCCCGGCTCGACACGCATCGATCCGGCCGATCGAGCGATCCTCCAGGACGCCGCTGTCCTCGGCCAGACGTTCACGATGGCCGCCCTCTCGAGCCTGTCCGGCGAACCGGTCGAGGCGCTCGAGGCGCGCTTCGCGTTCCTCGCCCGGCGTGAGCTGGTCGCTCTTGATACCGACGTTCGCTCGCCCGAGCGAGGCCAGTGGGGCTTCACCCAGGCCCTGATCCGGGAGGTCGCCTATTCGACCCTGGCCAAGCGCGATCGGCGGGCCCGCCACCTGGCCGCCGCCCGCCACTTCGAAGGACTGGGCGACGAAGAGCTGCCGGGTGTGCTGGCGACCCATTACCTGGCGGCCTACGAGGCGTCGCCCGAGGGTCCTGAGGCCGCGGCCGTCGCAGTCCAGGCCCGGATCGCCCTGAAAGCTGCGGCGGAACGGGCGGCCGCGCTCGGTGCCCATGAACAGGCCATCCGCTTCCTCGAGCAGGCGCTCGTCGTCGCCGCCGATCCGCTGGAGGAGGCGGAGCTGCTGGCCCGGGCCGGCGACGCAGCCTCGGCCGCCGGCCGCCACGAGGACGCGGAGCGCCTGCTCGGCCGGGCCCTCGCCATCCAGCGCGAACGGAACGATCCGCGCGGCATCGCCGGTGTCGCCGCCAAGCTCGGTCGGGCGTACCTGTTCGGAACCAGGACGGACAAGGCGATTGCCCTGCTCGAGGAAGCCGCCGCCGGCGTGACCGACCTCGACGACGCCGAGTCCGTCGAGCTGATCGCCCAGCTCGGGCGGGCCTACTACCTCGACGAGCAATTCGTCCGGGGCATGGAGGTGGTCGATCGGGCGATGGCTACCGCCGAGCGCCTGGACCTGGTCCGGGTCATCGCGGACGGGCTGGTCACGAAGGGCACCGGCCTAAGCTTCCTGGGTCGCTCGTACGAGGGCCTCGGGACGCTTGAGGCAGGCAGCCGGCTGGCCGACGCGAACGGTTTCGAGGACATCTCGCTGCGCGGGGCGCTGAACGCCTCGAACATCCAGTTGTTCCGGGATCCGCGTGATGCGCTGGCCACGGCCCGCAAGGCCCACGAGCAGGCGATCCGCCTTGGCCGCCGTGGGACCGCGGCGACCGTCCTGGGAAATGCCGCCGACGCGGCCCAGCGCACCGGCGACTGGGAGTGGGCCCTGGCCGCGGTTCGAGAAGCGCTCGCCTCCGATCTCGACACGGCCGACCGGATCGCCTCCCTGCAGTCGATCGTTCCGATCCTGGGCTACCGGGACGAGATCGGCGACGAGCTCATCCAGGTGGAGGAGCTGGCGGCCGGCGACAAGGATCTCCAGAACCTGGCAGCGGTGGCTCGGGCGCGGGCCGGCGTCGCGTTTGCCGAAGGCCGCTTCGCCGACGCCCGCAGGTACTACCTGGAGACGTTCGAGACCTCCTCGGCCAACGGACCACTGCCGCTTGCCCTGGCCGCCAGGGCGGCGACCTGGGAGCGGGACGCAGCCGGGTTGCGGGACGCCCTGGCCCGGTTCGAGGCGTTCTCTGCCCATGGACCAGCGCTCGAGGTCGATCGCCGGGCGATGCGGGCGGCCCTGGCTGCCCTTGATGGGCGCGACAACGAAGCGCTTGGGCTGTACCGCGACGTCTGGCGTGGTTGGCGCGACCTCGGCTGCCGCTTCGACCTTGCCCTGACCGAGCTGGACGCCGTGTTCCTGCTGGGCTCGGCCGATCCGGAACTCGGCGAAGCAGCCGCGGAGGCGCGCACGATCTTTGCCGAGCTGAGGGCGACGACGTTGCTCGCCCGGCTTGGATCGGTCGTCGGGGCAACGCCGGTCGAGCGGGCGGAGAGCCAGGCCAAGGGCGGGGCCAGGACGTCCGGCCTGGAATCCGAGGTCGCCTCGTGACCTGCCAGACCTGCGGCACCGTCAACCTGGCCGGCGCGAAATTCTGCTCGGAGTGTGGCGGGCGCCTCCAGGCCGGCTGTCCGAACTGCGGCGCGACGAACCTGCCGGGGGCGAAGTTCTGCTCCGAATGCGGCACCCATCTCGAGGCGACGGCAACCTCCGGCGCGCCGACGGCCAGCCAATCGAGCGCTCCCGGCCGGCCGGCCACAACGACCGAACGGCGCCTCGTGACGGTCCTGTTCGCCGACCTGGTCGGCTTCACGAGCCTCGCGGCCGATCGCGACTCGGAGGCCGTCCGCGACCTGTTGAGCCGGTACTTCGACGCCGCCCGTGAGGTCGTCGAGCGCTACGGAGGCACCGTCGAAAAGTTCATCGGCGACGCCGTCATGGCCGTCTGGGGGACACCGGTCGCCCGTGAAGGTGACGCGGAGTGGGCGGTTCGCGCGGCGCTCGACCTGCTCGTTGCCGTCCGGACGCTCGACAGCGGTGCCGACGGGCGAGGTCTCGAGGCCCGGGCCGGCGTCCTCACCGGCGAGGCCGCGGTGACGCTCGGTGCGACCGGCCAGGGGATGGTTGCCGGTGACCTGGTCAACACGGCCAGCCGCCTCCAGTCGGTCGCGCCTCCGGGCACGGTCCTCGTGGGCGAGGCGACCCAGCGGGCCGCCAGCTCGGCGATCGTCTTCGAAGCGGCCGGACCGCAGGTCCTCAAGGGCAAGACCGCACCCGTGCCCGCTTGGCGGGCCTTGCGGGTCGTCGCCAAGCGTGGCGGCGAAGGCCGCTCAACCGGCCTCGAAGCGCCGTTCGTCGGCCGCGACGACGAGCTGCGCCTGCTCAAGGACTTCTTCCACGCCACCTCGCGGGAGCGACGCTCCCGCCTCCTTTCGGTGACCGGGCAGGCTGGAATCGGCAAGAGCCGGCTCGCCTGGGAGTTCCTGAAATACATCGACGGGGTCCTCGAGACCGTCTGGTGGCACGAGGGTCGCTCGCCGGCGCTGGGCGAGGGCGTCACGTTCTGGGCCCTGGGTGAGATGGTTCGCCGGCGGGCGGGCCTGGCTGAGACGGACGACGAGGCCACGACCCGCGAGCGGATCGGCGCGACCCTCCTGGAATTCGTCCCGGATGAGACCGAAAGACGCTGGATCGAGCCGGCCCTCCTTGCTCTGCTTGGCATGGGCGATGCCTCGGCACGAACCCGGGACGAGCTGTTCGCATCGTGGCGGACCTTCTTCGAGCGGGTCGCGACCGATTTCCCGGCCGTGCTCGTCTTCGAGGACCTCCACTGGGCCGATCCGGGCCTGCTCGACTTCATCGACCACCTCCTCGAGTGGTCGACGAACAGCCCGATCTACGTGATCACCCTCGCCCGCCCGGAGCTCCTCGAGCGGCGGCCGGGCTGGGGCGCCGGACGGCGCAACTTCGTCGCCCTCTCGCTCGAGCCCTGGAACGAATTGGCGATGCGCGAGCTCCTCGCCGGGCTGGTCCCGGGTCTCCCGGAGCGAGCAATCAAGGCGATCCTCGATCGGGCCGGCGGGATTCCGCTGTACGCCGTGGAGACCGTTCGGATGCTCGTCGCCGAAGGCAAGCTCGAGGAGGCCGACGGCGCGTTCCGGCCGGTCGGCGACCTGGGCGACCTGGCCGTCCCGGAAACGCTCCACGCCCTGATTGCCGCCCGCCTCGACGCCCTGGACGCGGGCGATCGGGGCCTGCTCCAGGATGCATCCGTGCTCGGCCAGACGTTCTCGATCGAGTCCCTGGTCGAGCTGCGGGGCGAGCCGCGCGAGCTCATCGAAGCCCGCCTGCGGGGCCTCGCTCGACGGGAAGTCCTGATCCTCGACACCGATCCGCGCTCGCCGGAACGGGGCCAGTACGGCTTTGCCCAGGCCCTCCTCCGCGAAGTCGCCTATTCGACCCTGGCCCGGGCCGACCGTCGAGCCCGTCACCTGGCGGCGGCGCGGTACTTCGAGGGCACCGGGGACGATCAGATGGCCGGCGTCCTGGCCACCCACTACCTCGACGCGTACCTCGCTTCACCCGAAGGCGATGAGGCGATCGCCCTGGCAGCCCAGGCCCGGATTGCCCTGCGCGGGGCTGCGGACCGGGCGATCGCCCTCGGCTCGCACGACCAGGCGATCGCGTATCTCGAGCGGGCCCTGACCATCACGACCGATCCAGCCGACGAGGCCGAGTTGCTCGTCCGGGTCGGATCGGCCGCCGCGGCGGCGGGGCACTTCGACGCCGCCGAGACGGCCTTGCGGCGGGCCGTCGCGATCGAACGTGAACGGGCTGACCGGCCGGCCCTGGTCAGGGCGACGGTGGCCCTCGGACAAGCCCTTAGCTCGACCTACCTGGCCGATGCCGCACTGGCCGTCCTCGAGCCGGCCTATGCCGAGCTTGGCCCCGAGCTCCCCGACGATCCGTCGGTGGTCGCGATGACCGCCCAGCTGGCCCGGGCCTACCAGCTCCACGAAGAACCGGAGCGGGCGATCGAGTGGGCCGACCGGGCGCTCGTCGCCGCCGAGCGGCTGTACCTGGTCCCGGTGATCGCCGACGCAATCATCACCAAGGGCGGCACGATGGCCCTGGTCGGCCGGGTCTGGGAAGGTCTCGGCCTGATCCGGGCGGGTCGTCTGCTGGCCGACGCGAATGGACTCGCCGCGCTCAGCCTGCGTGCCGCGATCAGCCTTTCAGGACACCTGGCCGTGCACGACCCGCGCGCCGCAGTCGAGGTCGGACGGGACGGCTTCGAGCTGAGCCGCCGCCTCGGCCTGCGGCACCTGGCCGTGATCACCGCGGCCAACGGTGGCGAGGCCGCCCTCGCCACGGGCGATTGGGCCTGGGCCCTCGAGGCGCTCCGCGACGCGGGGTCAGTTGATCTCGACGCGCTCGATCGAGCGACCGTCGAGTCCGTCGAGATCGAGATCCTGGCGGTCCGCGGTGATCCCGTCGTGGATCGCCTCGACGACCTGGCCAAGGTCTACGACCCGAACGACTCCGTCTTCGGTGCCGCACTTGGGCTGGCCAGGCTCTGGGCGGCGCTCGCCGAAGGTCGTTTTGGTGACGCCCACGCCGATGGCCGGCGGGTGGCCGAGCTGAGCGGGCTCAATCGGCCCTATGGCCTGCTGTGGGCGGGGTACGCCGGTGTCCGGGCCGGCCGGCACGACCAGGCTGCGGCGGCCCTCGACGACATCCGGGCGCTGTCGGTGCGCGGCCCGACCCTCGACGCCGAGCTGTCCGGGCTCGCTGCGGGAGTGGCCGCCCTCGACCAGCGCTGGCCGGAGGCCGTCGGCCTGTACACCGAAGCTGCGCGTGGCCTGCGCGAGCTGAAGGTCGACTTCGACCTCGGCCTCGTCCTCCTGGCCGCGGCCCGGTTGGCCCCAGCAGGTGACCCATTCGGCCTGGCCGCCGGCGAGGAGTCCCTGGAGATCCTGACTCGTCTCGGGGCGCTGCCGTTCGTGGCCCAGCACGGCCCCTTGCCCAATGGTCAGGGACCAACCGGCATGGGCGCCCAGGATTCGACGTTGGCCCAGCAGATCGCCTCGGCCGAATTCGGCACCACCAGCCTGAGCGGCCGTCCGCCCGGCCCCCTTGCCGGGATCGTCGTCGTCGATTGCTCGACCGTCCTGGCCGGACCGTACTGCACGATGCTCCTGGCCGACCTCGGGGCCGAGGTGATCAAGGTCGAGCCGCCCGAGGGTGACGGGACCCGGGCCTGGGGTCCGCCCTGGGTCGGCGCCGGCAGGCTCGGTCCGGATGACCCAGGTGTCGCGGCCTACTACCTGGCGATCAACCGGAACAAGCGAAGCATCCGGCTCGACCTGCGGACCGAGAGCGGCTCGGAGGTCCTGCGTCGCCTGATCGCCCGGGCCGACGTGCTCGTCGAGAACAGCCGGGTCGGCGGCTTCGAGCGCCTCGGCTTTTCCGATACGGTCCTCGAGGAGCTGAACGCCCGATTGGTCCACCTGGCGATCAGCGGCTACGGCACGACCGGTCCCGATGCCCAGCTGCCCGGCTACGACTTCGTGATCCAGGCCGTCTCGGGGCTGATGTCGATCACCGGCTTCCCCGATGGCGAAGGCGGTGGCCCGACCAAGGTCGGCGTCGCGATCGCGGACGTGACGACCGGGCTGCTCGGCTGCGTGGCGATCCTGGCCGCCGCTCGAGGGACGCGGCCGGCCCGGCTCCCCGGCCTTCGAGAAGGGTCAGCGGATCGACCTGTCGATCCTCGAGTCGACCCTGGCCGTCCTCGTCAACCAGGCCCAGAACGCCTTCGCCATGGGCAGCTCGCCGGGCCGGCTCGGCAACGCCCACCCGAACATCGTCCCCTACGAGACGTTCGCGACGAGCGACGGCCAGATTGCCCTCGCGGCGGGCAGCGAGCGCCAGTGGGCCCGCCTGTGCGCGGCGCTCGAGCTCGACGCCCTGGCCGATGATCCGCGCTTCAACGCGAACGGCCATCGGGTGGCCAACCGGGCCGAGCTCCGGCCGATCCTGGCCGAGCGCTTCGCGGCCCGGCCGACGAGCACCTGGCTGGCCCGGCTGGGCGAAGCCGGAGTCCCCTGCGGTGCGATCCAGGGCGTCCTCCAGGCGTTCGAATCCGAGCAGGCCCGCGCCCGGGAGATGACCGTCGAAGTCGAGCACCCGGTGCTCGGCCCGCTCCGCCAGGTCGGGCTGCCGTTCAAGCTGGCGGCCACCCCGGCCACGATTCGAACCGCCCCGCCCCTGCTCGGCGAGCACTCGGCCGAGATCCTGGCCGAGCTGGGCTATACGCCGTCCGAGATCACCCATCTGCGCGTCCACCGGCGTCATCTGAACCCGTGCAGGAATCTGCAGGCAGGGCATGCCCGGTCCGAACCGGCCACGCTAGACTCGGCCGATGAGCGATGAACGCGAGCGCTGGGCGCTGATCCTCGGCGCCTCGAGCGGCATGGGCGAGGCGACGGCCCGGGCCCTGGCGGCCGACGGCTACCGGATCTGCGGGATCCACCTCGACTTCCGGGCCGCCCTCGAGCATGTCGAGGAGGTCAAGGCAGCGATCGAGGCAGCCGGCTCCGAGGCCCTCTACATCAACATGAATGCCGCCGATGACGAGAAGCGGGCGTCGGCCCTGGCCCGGCTCGCCGGGCGCTTCGAGCAGAGCCGGGCGGAGGGCCGCCGACCCTATGTCCGGGTCGTGATGCACTCGCTTGCCTTCGGCTCGCTCGTGCCGTTCATCGCCGAGGACGCCAAGGCGGCGGTCGATCGCAAGAAGATGGAGATGACCCAGGACGTGATGGCCAACAGCCTCGTCTACTGGGTCCAGGACCTGTACCGCGGCGGCTTTCTCGAATCCGGTTCGAAGATCTACGCGATGACCTCGGAGGGCTCGAGCCGGGTCGTCCCGAGCTACGGGGTCGTGTCCTCGGCCAAGGCCGCCCTCGAGTCGCACGTCCGCCAGCTGGCGATGGAGCTGGCTCGGCTCGGTTCCGGGATCACCGTGAACACGATCCGGGCGGGCGTCACGAAGACCCCGGCCCTGATGAAGATCCCCGAGCACGAGATGATCATCGAGGCCGCCACCCGGCGCAACCCGACCGGCCGGATGACCACGCCCCAGGACGTGGCCAGCGCGATCGTCGCCCTGAGCGGTGAGGGGACCGGCTTCATCAACGGCGAGACGATCGGGGTCGACGGCGGCGAGTTCATCACCGGCAGCTAGGTCCAGCCGCCGGCCCGGCCCACGGCAGGCCTGAGCGAGTCGCGACCCGGAGCGAGGAGCGAGCCCGACGATGAGCGGACGGGTGATCGTGATCGGCAGCGTCAACGTCGATCTCGTCGTGAGCGGTGCGCGCCTGCCTGGGCCCGGTGAGACCGTGACCGGCGGCCGGTTCGAGCGGCATGACGGGGGCAAGGGTGGCAACCAGGCCGTCGCCGCGGCCCGGCTCGGCGCGCCTGTCGAGTTCATCGGGGCGGTCGGCGGCGACTCATTCGGGACGGAGGCGCGGGCCGCCCTGGCGGCTGCGGGGGTCGGCGTGGACGGGCTGGCCACGACCGCGGCAGCCACGGGTATCGCCCTGATCCTGGTCGACCCGACGGGGGAGAACCTGATCTCGGTCGCCTCGGGCGCGAACCGGGCGCTCCCACCGGATCGGTTCGTGGCCGCCCTGACCCGCCTGGGCCCACTCGGCGGCGATGTCGTCCTCGTCTCGAACGAGCTGGCCCCGGCGGTCGTCGTGGCCGCCCTTCGGGCCGCGAAAGCTGCGGGGGCCCGGACGATCCTCAACCCCGCACCGGCGGATGGTCTCGAACCCGCGGTCCTCGAGCTCGTCGACATCCTGACCCCGAACCGGGGCGAGCTCTTCCTGCTCGCCGGTTCGCCGGCCGGCTGGGACGAGGCGGAGGTCGCCGAGCGGCTGCGGGTCGGCGAGGCGGTTGTCGTGACCCTCGGCCCGGGCGGGGCCCTGGTCGTGCCCCGGGATGGGGCGGCCTGGCGCGTCCCGGCGGCTGCCGTCGAGGTCGCCGATACGACCGGGGCCGGCGATGCGTTCAACGGCGCGCTCGCGGCGAGCCTGGCCGAGGGCCGCCCGCTGGCCGAGTCCGTCCGGCGAGCCGTGGCCGCCGGCAGCCTGGCCACGATCCGGGCCGGCGCCCGCGAAGGGATGCCCACCGCCACCGAGCTCGAGGCTACGATGGACCGATGAACGATCAGGACGCCGCCCCGATCATCCTGGTCCCAGGGTTCTGGCTCGGGGCGTGGGCCTGGGATGAGGTCGCCGGGCTGCTCCGGGCCGACGGCCACGACGTCACCGCGCTGACCCTGCCCGGCCTCGACGCCGCGGCAACCGACCGCTCGGCGATCACGGCGGCGGATCATGTCGATGCGATCTGTGCCGCGATCACGGCCGCGCGGGGGCCCGTCGTCCTGGCCGTTCACAGCGCAGCTGGCTTCCCCGGCTATGCCGCGAGCGACCGTCTGCCGGAGCGGATCGCGGCGATGGTCTACGTCGACACGGCTCCCGGCCGGGGTGCGATGGACCCGGGCTTCGAGGCTGCCGAGCTGCCCCTGCCATCGCCGGGAGACCTGGCCGCGGCGGAGAATCTCGACGGGCTGAGCGCCGAGCAGCTCGACACGTTCCAGCGTCGGGCGGTGCCCGAGCCGGGTGGGGTCCTGCGCACGGCCGTCGAGATCACGAACGAGGCCCGGCGGGATATTCCCAGCACGATCATCTGCACCGGCTTCCCATCGGACAAGGTCAAGGAGTACGCCGAATCCCGACAATCCGCCCTGGCTGGCCGGGCTCGCCGAGCTGCGCGACACGACCTGGATCGACCTGCCGACGAGCCACTGGCCGATGTGGTCCCGTCCGCAGGAGCTCGCCGCGATCATCGACGCGGTCGCCCGGAGCCACCCGCCGGAGGGCTGACCGTCACGGCCCCCGGTGCTGTTCCCGGGCGATCATGATCGGGCCCACCAGGAAGCGTGAGCCGAGGTACACGACGAAGCTCAGCGACGTGACGAAGACGCTCACGGCGATGTTCGTCTCGAGGGCCAGCAGGATCCCGGCGAGGACGCAGAAGAGGGCGATCGAGACGCTGTAGATCGCGGCCCGCCCGGGCCGGGCCGTCAGCCGCTCGGCCGAAGCGCCGGGCGTGATCAGCAGGGTCAGGATCAGGAGGACGCCCACGACCTGGACCGCTTCGGCCACGGCCGCGGCGAGGATCACCAGGAACACGACGGCCAGCGCCCGGACGGGTACGCCCCGGGCCTCGGCCACCTCGGGATCGACCGTCGCGAAGGTCAGCGGCCGAAAGACGACGGCCAGGGCGGCCAGGGTCACGATCCCGATCACGATCAGGAGCAGGACATCGGACAGGGTCACCCCGACGATCGTGCCGAACAGGATCGAGAGGGCCTCGTTCGCATAGTGCGGGTACAGAGTCAGGAACAGGACTCCCAGGCCAAGCCCGAAGGCCATCACGACTCCCACGACCGCGTCCCGTTCACGGACCCGGACTCCCAGGGTCCCGATGAACACGGCCGTGATCATCGAACCGGTCATCAGCCCGATCACCGGCGAGATCCCGATCAGGATCGCCGCGGCCGAGCCGGTGAAGCCGAGCTCGGCCAGGGCATGGACGGCAAAGGCCATGTTCCGGGCGACGACGAAGCGGCTGACGATCCCCGACACGATCGCGATCACGACTCCGGCCGCGATCGCGTTCTGGGCGAACGAGTAGCCCAGGAGGTGGAGCAGCTGGTCCATCAAGGGTCCTGCCGGGACGACGAGCCCAAGCCGCCGCCGGGGTGGATCTCGGGCAGGTGATGCGGCTCCTCGAGCTCGAATCCCGAGCCGGTCGACTCGCTCACGACGAGGATCCGGCCGTGGACCCGCATGACGTCGACGTGCGAGCCGTACAGCTCGGACATCCGCTCCGAGGTCAGGACCTCGTCCGGCGTGCCGAGCGCCCAGCGGCCGTTGACCACGAACAGGACCCGGTCGACGAGGCCGAGGATCGGGTTCACGTCGTGAGTCACGAACAGGACCGTCCGGCCGGTTCGGCGCTGCCAGCCGCCGATCAGCTCGGTGATCTCCTGCTGGTGATGGAGGTCGAGGCTGGCCAGGGGTTCGTCGCACAGGAGCAATCGCGGATCGCCCACGATCGCCTGGGCGACCCGCAGGCGCTGCTGCTCGCCGCCCGACAGCCGCCCGATCGCGGCGTCGGCGTAGGCCGTCGCCTCGACCGCCTCGATCACCTCGCCCACCCGCCGACGGTCCTTTGCCGAAGGCCGGCCGATCCCCCAGCGGTGCCCGTCGATCCCCATCTGGACGAGGTCGCGGCCGCGCAGGGGCAGGTCCGGATCGAACGTTTGGTGCTGGGGGACGTAGCCGATCCCGGGATTGCCGCGACGCGGCGCCCTGCCCAGGACCTCGACCGATCCAGCCGACAAGGGGGTGAGACCCAGGATCACTCTGAGCAGCGACGTCTTGCCCGAGCCGTTCGGCCCCAGGATCGCCACGAACGAGGGCTCGTCGAACTCGAGCGACAGGTCGGACCAGACCTGCCGGTCGTGGTAGTCAAGGGTCGCCCCGGAGAAGCGAACTGACGCCGGCCGGGCACTCGGTGAGGCGGCCGGCGGGCCGTTCGTGGTGGCGCCGGGCGGCTCGCCGGGTTCAGCCACCGCCAGCCAGGGCCTGCTCGAGCTGCAGGAGCTGGCCGAGCTGCCAGTCCTGGAAGTCGCCGTACGTCGCCGGGATCGTCTCGGCGACCCCGACGACCGGGATCCGGTTGGCGACCGCGAGGTCGCGCATCTGGTCGGTGATCGGGGTCGTGACCTGGCTGTTGAAGACGAGGACTCGCACCTTGCGGCCAGTCAGGAGATCCGTCTCGGCGGCGACGTCGACCGGCGCCGGATCCGTCCCGTCCTCGATCGACTTCTGGAAGCCTTCGGGGGTCAGGACCTTGAGGCCGATCGCATCGGCCAGGTAGCCTGCGACAGGCTCGGTGAACGCGATCGGGGTGCCATCGAAGCGGGTTTTCATCGCGCCGATCTTAGCCATCAGCGGCTGGAGTGAAGCGACGTAGAGCGCGGCTCGCGCCGAGAAGTACGAGGCATTCGCGGGATCGAGGGCGGCCAGCGCGGTGGCCGCGGCCGAGGCGACCGGGGCATCGTGGCCGGGTCGTACCAGATGTGGGCGTTGGCGCCATCGGGCAGGGCGAGGAGCTGCTGGACGTTGATCACGATCCGGCCGGAGCTTGGCGACGCGGCCAGTAGCTTGTCCATGAAGCTGTCATAGCCCAGGCCGTTCTCGATGACCAGCTGGGCATCGGCGACCTTGGCGGCATCGGCCGGGCTGCTCTCGAAGGCGTGCGGGTCGGCGTTCGGATCGTTGAGCAGGCTGCTCGAGTCGACCCGCGTACCCCCGACCTGGCCGAGCAGGTCGGCATAGAAGTTCTCGGCCCCGATCACCTTGATTGGGGCGGCGATGCCCACCGGACTCGGTCCGCCGCTCACAACGTTGGATGGCGACGGCTGTGGCGCGGCCGTGCTTGCCGGGGCGCAGCCGGCAAGGGTGATCGCGACCGCCGACAGGAGAAGCCCGAGGGATTGCCGAGAACTTCGTTCGATGACCATTGGTGGCAGCGTAGTAGTGAGACTGAGTATCGTCAAGGCGGACCCTTGGCAAACCGGGATTCGGGCCGATCCGTGGTATCGTCGGACGATGAGCGACGGATCGATGATCGTCACCAGCCTCGACCGGGCGGGCTACCGGCTGACTGAGCCGCGCCGGGTCGTGGCCAGCCTGATTGCCCAGCGGGAAGGCCACTTCACGGCCGCCGACCTGGTCGACGATGCTCGTCGCCAGCGCCTCGACGTCGGCCGGGCGACGATCTTCCGGACGCTCGAGCTGTTCACCGAGCTCAATGCCGTCGAGCGGGTGGACCTGCCCAGCGGCGAGCACGCCTACGTCGAGTGCGAGCCCATCCACCATCACCATGTGATCTGCTCGTTGTGCCAGCGAACGACGGAGATCGAGGCCTGCGGGATGCCGGCCGTGACCCGCGACGTGGCCCGCCGAACCGGCTTCCGGATCCAGTCCCACCGGCTGGAGCTGTTCGGCGTCTGCCCGGACTGCCAGGCCGCGACCGGCCGGCGCGCCTGACCTTCCGACCGCTCGACCATGGGTCGCAAGGATCCCGCACCCAGCGAGGCAGCCCGGCGTCGTCAGCGCCAGGCGGCCAAGTCCGGCAAGACAGCCGCGACCTCGGCTTCCGGTTCGACGTCCGCCGCGAAGCCCACGGGCACGAAGACGTCGAGCTCCAAGTCCTCGCGGTCCCAGCCCCCGCCGGGAAACGGCCGCTGTGGGCGTCGCCGACGGTGCTGGTCACCTTCGCCGCGATCATCGTCACCTTGGGCCTCGTCTACACCCTCAGCAACAAGTCGAACCCGAGCGTGAACGCGCTGGTTGCCCCGGCCAACCCGGTGCCGGTCTCGATCGCCCGCAACGGGACGACCCTCGGGACGAGCAACGCGCCGGTGAAGATGGAAACCTGGGAAGACTTCCAGTGCCCGTACTGCGACATCTGGACGCTCCAGTGGGAACCCAACCTGATCCGGGACTTCGTCGCGCCGGGCACGATGACGTACACGTTCAACAACTACGCCTTCCTGGGCGACGGCCACAAGCCGAATGAGTCGCTCGATGCGGCCGTGGCCGCATCGTGCGCCGGTGACCAGGGCAAGTTCTGGGAGTACCACGACTGGCTGTACGCGAACCAAAATCCCAACGGCGAAAATCGAGGCTGGTTCGTCAAGTCGACCTTTGACGCGATCGCCGCAAAGGTCGGCTTAAACCAGGCGACGTTCGACGCGTGCCTGGCGGATCCGGCCAAGGCGAGCGCCGTCCAGGCCGAACGGACGGCCGGGTCGGCCCTCGGCGTGGACGAGACCCCCACGATCTTCGTGAACGGCAAGATCGTGGCCCTCACGACCTATCAGGACCTGGCCAACCTGATCCGCTCGCTCGCGCCGGCCGCTCCGTCCCCGGCCGCCTCCAGCGGCCGCGCCGGCCTCGCTCGAGCCGGCCTCTCCCGCGCCGGCCTCGCTCGAGCCGGCCTCTCCCGCGCCGGCCTCGCTCGAGCCGGGCGCGTCCAACGGCCCGACCGCCTCGCCGTGATCGCGCGCCGGAGCGGGGCGGTCGCCAGCGGCCTGGCCCTCGCCGGGCTCCTGATCGCGGGCTACCTCAGCTTCGTGCGCTGGACCGGCGGCCTGCCCGTGTGCGGACCGCTCCATGGCTGCGAGACCGT
Source organism: uncultured Chloroflexia bacterium (assembly GCA_963697135.1). Taxonomy (GTDB): domain Bacteria; phylum Chloroflexota; class Limnocylindria; order Limnocylindrales; family CSP1-4; genus Palsa-1033. The sequence continues at coordinate 15,211 of CAVOMZ010000004.1, forward strand.
CGCCCTCAGCCCGTACAGCACGATCTTCGGAATCCCGGTGGCGATCCTCGGCCTCGGCTTCTCGATCGTCCGACTCGGGCTCGCCCTGGCCTGGTGGCGGCGCGAGGATCGGCGCGCTTTGCTCGCCCTGTACGGCCTCGGCCTGCTCGGCGCGCTGTTCGTGCTCTACCTGACCTACCTTGAGCTGTTCGTGATCGATGCCGTCTGCGTCTGGTGTGCCCCACTACGCGATCACGGTCCTCGCCGGCTGGCTCGTCGCGGCCGTCACGCTTCGCCGCTCGCCGGCCTGAGCTCCGAACTGAGGCCTACAGGCCCGGGCCGTAGCCGCCGCCCTGCTCGGCGAGGTTCGCCGGCACGTCCCGCCTGATCCCGAGCCCGTCCCGCCTGATCCCGAGCCCGTCCGTAGAAGCCCCGCTAGAAGCCCCGCTTTTAGCGATCAACGCCGGCGTGACGCCGGTGGTCGGGCGCGGCCTGGCCGGGGCAAGATCACGCTCGACCCCAACGGACTTGGCACGAATTTGGGCTTGGCCGCCCATAGGGCACGCAAAATCGGTCTGATTCGACGCCGCAGCCGGCTTGCTAACAATGCCGCTTATCGGCAGCCGCCTGCAGTCAACGGCAGCCGCCTGCAGGTGGCCCACCCGCCTGCGGTCGTTCGGGGTGCGGTCTGGACCACCAGACTACGCCTCGAGATTCACGCGAGGGTCGGTCCGAGCCCGGCCTGAGCTCTGAACCGAGAC
>CAVOMZ010000005.1:0-26801 GCA_963697135.1 uncultured Chloroflexia bacterium
AGCCGCGTCCGGGTCCGGGCCGAAGTCCCCGCCGAAATCCGCCTGCGCGGGCTGATCGCCGGCTCGGCCGTCCTCTGGCTGCTCGCCGGGTGCGGCCTGGGCGACCTGCCGACCCGCTCCTTCCAGTCGAGCGAGCCGCCCAGCGCGGGACCGACGGCAACGCCCAGCCCGCCGGCGAGCCCGACGCCGTCGGCCTCGAGCCTGCCAACGCCGAGCCCTCAGCCAACCGCCCTGACCTACGTCGTCAAGGCCGGCGACTCCCTGGTCAACCTCGGCCACCGGTACCACACCACGGGCCGGAGCATCGCCTACTGGAACCGCAAGGCCTATCCGAACCTGGACCCGGACAAGCCGAGCTACAACCCGAACCACCTCGAGATCGGCTGGCGCCTGACGATCTATCCCGGCCTGGTCGATGACGACGGCAACGGCCTGCCCGATCGACGGCCAGCCCGCCGCCCCCGATCGCGCCATCGATCCCGCCCGCTCCGACCGCGCCCGCCGATGGCACGGGCCTGCTCGTGAAGCAGGGTCCGGCCGGCGGCAACGACATCGCCCTGACCTTCGACCTGGACACCACGGGCACGGGCCTCGACATCGTCAACTGGCTCGTGGCCCAGCGGGTCCCGGCCACGATCTTCGTGACCGGCCAGCAGGCCAGCTCCGACCCGGTCACCGGCCAGGTCCTCCGGCTCGTGGCGGCCCATCCGGACCTGCTCACCCTGGGCAACGCCTCGAACGACAACGCGGCGATGAGCACGATGAGCGCCGCCCAGGTGAGCGCCGAGCTGACGACCACCGAGGCCGCGATCAGCGCCGCAGGCGGGCCGACGAGCAAGCCCTTCTTCCGGCCGCCATTCGGAGCCGAGAACCCGACGATCGTCGCAGCGGCGGCCTCGGCCGGCTTCGACGACACGGTCCTGTGGAGCGTCGACCCGAACGACGCCACGCCGTCCGCCCAGGGCGGTCCGACCGCCGAGGACATCGTCAGCCGGGTCGTGTCACGAGCGACCGGCGGGGCGATCGTCCTGCTTCACCTCGGTGGCGAGCACACCCTCGAGGCATTGCCGGGCATCGTCGACGGCTTGAACCAGGCCGGGTACGCGCCGGTCGATCTCGCCCGGATGCTCCAGCCCTGAGCCGAGGCGTTGCGCAGCAGTCCCAGGCGATCGGCCCGAGCCCGGCCTGACCAACGGGCTATCCTCCAGGCATGCCCGCCGTCCCGAGGATCCTGGTGACCGTTGCCGACCCCGCGATCCAGGCCGATCCGGCCATCGCGGCTAGGAAGAACGCCCTCTACCTCGAGGCCGTCAGGCGGTCCGGCGGCGAGCCGATGGAGCTCGACGCGACGAGCTCCGAGACCCTCCGAAGGACCGCCTTCGAGACGATGGACGGCCTCCTGCTGACCGGCGGGGCTGACCTCGACCCGGCCCGCTACGGGCGGCCAAACCAGGGCTCGGTGGACATCGAGCCCGAGCGAGATGCGCTCGAGGCCACGGCCTACTCTGCAGCGGCCGCCCGGGCCGTACCGGTCCTTGGCCTGTGCCGTGGCTTCCAGGCGATCAACGTGTTCAACGGCGGGACCCTCCTCCAGCACGTGCCCGGCCATGTCGGAGCCGGCTGGGGCCAGGGGCCGGCGGCGGAGCATCCGCTCCGGCTCGTCCCGGGCAGCCGCCTGGCCCGGATCCTGTCACCGACGAATCCGCGGGCCGGGGCGACCACGGTCAACTCGTACCACCACCAGGCGATCCGGGCGGCCGACCTCGCCCCGGGCCTCGTCGCGAGTGCCTGGGCGTCGAGCTCGGAAGGCGACCTGGTCGAGGGCTTCGAGGCGGCCGACGGGCGGGTCCTGCTCGGGGTCCAGTGTCACCCGGAGCGGACCAATTCGACGCCGACCTCGTTCGAGCGCCTGTTCCGCTATTTCATCGACGCCTGCCGGGGACCGATCGCCGCCCGCTGACGCAGCTACATCCGGCCAGCCGCGATCACTCGATCAAGGAACTGGCGGGTCCGCGGCTCGGCCGGCATCGAGAAGATCTGCTCGGGAGGTCCCTCCTCGAGGATCCGGCCGGCATCGAGGAAGCAGACCTGGTTGGCGATGTCCCGGGCGAAGCCCATCTCGTGGGTCGCGATGATCATCGTCATGCCGCCCTGGGCGAGGGCCCGGACCACGTTCAGGACCTCGGCCACGAGCTCCGGGTCCAGGGCGCTCGTGATCTCGTCGAGGAGAAGCAGCTCGGGCTGCATTGCCACGGCCCGGACGATGGCGACCCGCTGCTGCTGGCCACCCGAAAGACGGTCGGGGAACTCGGTCCGCTTGTCGGCCAGGCCAAACCGGTCGAGCAGCTGGGTCGCCTCAGCCTCAGCTTCGGCCCGGGGCCGGCGGAGGGCTCGACGCGGACCGAGGGTCACGTTGTCGAGCACGCTCAGGTGGGGGAACAGGTTGAACGACTGGAAGACGATCCCGATTCGCCGCCGGATCGCGTTCTGGTCCACCTTCGGCCCGGTGATGTCGGTGCCGTCGATCAGGATCCGGCCCTGGTCGATCGGCTCGAGCAGGTTCACGCAACGGAGCAAGGTGGACTTGCCGCTGCCCGAGGCTCCGATCAGGCAGACGACCTCGTGCTCAGCCACGGTCAGGTCGATCCCCCGCAGGACCTCGAGCCGGTCGAAGCGCTTGTGGAGGCCCTCGATCCGGACGATGTCACGGCTCATCGAGCGCCCACCTGGTAGCGTCGCCGGTCGCGACTGACGAGGTAGTCGGTCAGCCGGGTCAGGGGCAGGGTCAGCAGCAGGAAGATGAACGAGAGGGCCAGGTAGGGCGTGTAGTTGAAGTGGGCCTGCTGCTCGATCTGGGCCGTCCGGAAGGCCTCGACGACGCCGATGTACGAGACCAGGACCGTGTCCTTCTGGAGCCCGATGAAGTCGTTCAGGAGGGGCGGGATCACCCGCCGGATCGCCTGCGGGATGACGACGAAGCGAAGGGCCTGGGCCTCGGTCAGGCCGAGCGATCGGGCGGCCGCGGCCTGGCTCGGATGGACCGAGTCGATGCCCGAGCGGTAGACCTCCGAGACGTAGGCCGTGTAGACCAGGGTCAGCGAGATGCAGGCCCAGAAGAACGGATCGGTCGGCACGCCGGGCAGCCCCAGGCCCGGCACCCCGAAGCCGAGGACGAAGATGATGACGATGCTCGGCAGGGCCCGGAAGACATCGGCGTAGATCACCGCCAGGAGGCGGATCGGGTACAGGACCGGGCTCGACAGGCTGCGCAGGACGGCCACCACGAGGCCGAGCACGAGGACCAGCGCCTCGGCGATCAGGAACAGCTGGATGTTCAGGACGACCGCCTGGAGGATCACCGGCAGGAAGCGCCAGAACGTCTCCGGGTCGAAGAAGTCCTGCTGGACCAGCGGCCAGCTGGGCGAGCTCGTGATCACGATCGCGAGCCCGGAGAAGACGGCCAGGGAGCTGACCAGCGCGATCAGGATGTAGCGACCGCCACCACTTCGGCGGCGGTCGCTGGGCAGGCTCACCTTGGCCAGCTCACGAGCCGGTTCCGCTCGGACGGAGCCACTCCGCCGGACAAGCCGGACCGGCTACTGGAGGGCTGGCGCTCCCTGGTCATAGATCCACTTCTGGGTCAGGCTGGTCAGCGTGCCGTCGGCCTTGATCGCGGCCAGGGCCTGGTTGGCGCAGGTCGTCAGGGCGCTGCCCTTGTTGAGCAGGATGCTGAAGTGCTCGACGTCGCCGACGGTGGGCAGGTAGCCCACGATGTTGCCCCCGGTCAGCTGGGCGTCGCGGATGTAGAAGGCCGTTGGCAGGTCAACCACGATCCCGTCCACCTGCTTGGCCTGGAGGGCCTTCACGGCCCCGTCCACGTCGTTGAAGACGCTGGGCGCCTTGATCGGCTGGATGTTGTCGGTGATGTAGGTGTAGCTGGTCGTGCCGACCGGGGCGCCGAGCTTGAAGGCCTTCAGGCCGGCCACGGTCGTGACCCGGGAGATCGCGTTGGCCTTGAGCGAGACGACGGCCTGGTTCAGGTCGAAGTAGCCATCGGTCAGGTCAACCGCCTTGGTCCGGTCGGCGCTCCACGAAACCTGGGTGAGGTAGATGTCGAACGGCTTCGCACCGGGCGCGATCGCGCTGTCGAAAGCGACCGGCACCCAGGTGACGGCGGTCTGGTCAAAGCCCATCGCCTTGGCCACGGCATAGGCGACCGAGGCCTCGAAACCCTGCATGTTGAACGGGTTGCCGAGCTGCCACTTGGCGTCGGGCGCCGTGCTCGGGTCGGGTTGGAAGTAGGGCGGGTAGGCCGGATTGTCGGCGCCGATCGTGAGCTTGCCCGGGGCGATCGTCTGGGCCCCGGTGCAGGCGCTGGCCGACGGGCTGGGCGTGACCGGAGCCGCCGAAACGGGCGCGGCCGAGGCCGGGGCGGCAGTCGGAGCAGCGGTCGGGGCGCTGGTCGGAGCGGTCGTCGCGGCGCTGGAACAGGCCGCCAGGAGCAACGTGGCTAGGGTGGCAATGCTGAACAAGGCTCTGGGCATGACTCGCTCCCTGGTGGCTGGCCGGTCCCTCGTGGCCGAACGCGGCGGAGTGTAAACGACGGGCAGCGACCTCGTCGGGCGCGGTTCACGGAGCGGGCAGCAATCTCCAGGCGGTTCGTCCGGCGCGGGTCGCGGGCGGGAGCGAACCAGGGCCGGAATCGCCGAAGCGGCGTCGGGAGGAGGCACGACGCCGCTTCGGTGGTCGGATCGGGCTGGCGGGAGGAGGAGAGCGCCAGCTCGACCCTTGATCTGGTCCGGGGCGGTCAGCCGCCCATCTGCCTTCCGGTCAGTGCAGCCGGCCGGTGTTGTGGTCGAGGCCCCATCGGCCGGTCCGGCTGAGCTCGCGCAGGAAGAGCAGCCGATTGATCTCGCTCAGCGTCCAATGGGCCTCGCCCACGGGCAGTCCGCACAGGTAGGCGGTCAGGTTTGCCGCTTCGTCAGCCGCCAGGCCCTTCAGGAGGAGGAGCCGATAGGTCGCTCGCGTCGCCGGGTCGTGGTTCGCCGGTCCCCGGTGGCGGACCGTCCGGGTCGCCTTCGGGGCCGTGGAGATGCTGGAGCCAGACGCGCCCGCGGAGCCCGCCGCGACCGCCCGCGACGAGGCCGCGGCCCGGGATCGAGCCCCGGTTGCGTGCGCCCCGCTGCGACGACGTTCGGCCATGGTCCACGTTCCGCCTGTTGCTCCCGGATCGTCAGGTGTGCCAGCTCGGGAGCGTCTCCCGTTGCCGGTACTGTCGCCATCCAGCGGAGTCCGATCGATAGGCCCTCGGTACCACCGGGGGGAGTACTTGAGGCGACCGGGAGCGCCCGCCGTGCTGCTCGATACCCGACCTGAACCGTCCATACCGCCCTCCGCCGGGGCGACGATCGTCCCGTCGCCATCCCTGACGGTCGAGCAGGCCATCCGGTGACGCTGGGCAACCGCCGAACAGCCGACCGGGTCTAGACTCCGGCCGTGCAATTCCGAACGATCGAGCTCCGCTTGACCGCCCTGGCCCTGACCGTGCTATGGGGGCTGGGGGCCCTGTACATCCTGCTGGCCTACCGCCCGGGCGGCCCGATCGACGTCGTGGTCGGCCTGGTTGCGGTGGCCCCGACCGGGGTCGGCCTGGCGGCAGTCGCCTGGCCACCCCTGGTCCGCGGCGAACGGATGTTCCTCGCGGTGATGAGCCTCGGGGTGGGGGCGATCCTGCTCCTGATCCCGTCGACCGGGGCGGTCCTGAACCAGGTCGTGAACGGTGGGGCCCAGACCCTGCTGCCCTCACTCGAGCTGGCCTATCCCTGGTTCCTGGCCCTCCTCGCGACGAGCATCTTCGCCGGCCTCGGGATCGCCCGACGGATGCTCGGCAGCGGGTCGCCCCGATCGGTCAGGCTGGCCCGGGGGATCGGCCTCGGGATCGGGGCCACGCTCGTGATCAGCTCGACCTTCGCGGGGGTTGCGGTTGCCAATGACCTCGCCTTGCGCGATCGCCCGGCGGCGTTCTCGCCGTTCGGGCCGACCGACCCGAACCGCCAGCCGCCGGATTGCTCCAGCCCGATCACGACCGGCACGACGGCCCTCCTGAGCGAGCAGATGTCGGCCTCGATCGACGACCACCCGGTCGGCCAGTACCAGCTCGCCGGTGAGCGGAGCGGGACCGACCTGCGCTGGACGGCCGACGTGGCGACCGACCGGGCCCTGGGCCGCTACGGGGCGGCCCGGGTCGGCGAAGCTAGCTGGCTCCAGACGGCGGGCGGGGCGTGGAGCCGGGCCGATCCGGGCGCAGTGGCCGGAGCCGGGATCGACCTCCAGGTCCAGGCCGAGGCGCTGACCAGCGAGCTGCGCACGGCTGCCGAGGACCGCGGCCTGGAGTTCATCGAGGGAGCCCGGGCCCGCCATTGCCGGATCGAGATCGATGGCCCGACCTTCGTCGCCGCGTTTCCCCAGGTCGCCTGGTTCATCGGCGCGGATCCTCTCGAGCACTGGCGGGGGCGGCTCGACTACTGGATCTTCTCTGATGGCGAAATCGGCAAGGTCGAGTCGTCGGTCAGCGGCGAGGCGGCTCCGCTCGGCCGGGACGGAATCCTTGGGGTGATCGAGGTGACCCTCGACGCCACGAATCGGGACCAGTTCCGGACGATCAGCCCGCCGGCCGCATGAGCCGTCCGGACGAGCGAGCCGTCGCCCGACGGTGGGAGGGGAGATGACCTTCGACGAACGTGACCGGCTGAGCGCGAAGCGGGACCGCACGGCCCGCTTCTACCGGGTCGTCCGGTTCCTCGAGGGGCGGGGCGACCGGGGCGCGACCCCGGAGGAGATCGCGGCCGCGGTCGGAATGTCGAAGCGGACGGTCTACCGGGACCTGAAGGCGATCGAGGAGGAGCTGCTCCTCCCGATCTGGTCCGAAGAGGGCCGCTACGGCCTGGCCGACAGCGGGCTCCTGCCGGCCTTCAGCCTGACCCGGGAAGAGGCGATGGCCGTCTTCCTGTCGGCCCGCCTGATGGCCCGCTACGCGGACGAGTACGACCCGGACCTGGGCGCCGCCTTCCAGAAGCTCGCCGAGGGGCTCCCGCCGGTGCTCGCCCGGCACATCGTCGACTGGTCGATGCCCTGTCCCAGATGCGCCCGGCCGAGCCCGGCCGGCGCTCGATCATCCGAAGCCTGACCGGCGCCTGGGCCGATCGAAGGGTCGTCGAGCTGGACTATCGGACGGGAACCTACGACGCCCTGAAAGGCACCCGGCGGGCCCGGGTCCGGCCCTACCTGATCGAGCCCTCGCTGACGACCCGGGCCTTGTACCTGATCGGCTTCGACGAGACCCGGGCGGCGGTCCGGACCTTCAAGATCAGCCGGATCGAATCGGTCACGACGACCATCGACCGATTCGAGCCGCCCTCGGAGGCGGCCATCGAGCAATCCCTGACCGTGGCCTGGGACATCATCTCGGATCAACCCGCGGCGGAGGTCCGGCTGCGCTTCTCGAGCGCGGTTGCCGGCCGGGTCCAGGAGACGCGCTGGCATCCCAGCCAGGCGGTCGAAGTCGAACCCGACGGCAGCCTGGCCTGGCGGGCGACCGTGGCGGGGATCGTCGAGATCCGGTCGTGGATCCTCGGCTGGGGGGCCGATGTCGAGGTCCTCGAGCCGGCCGATCTGCGGGCCGAGGTCCGGGCGATCCTCGATGCCGCCGCGGGGCGCTACGCGGCCGGCTGAGCCGGGCCCGGACTGCTTCCTGCGGCGTGGTTCGGTTCGCTGGGGTCCGGAGCGGTCTGGTCCGGATCGGTCCAGCCCGGTTCGGAGCGGTGACCACTGGTGTGGCACGCACCAGAATCGTTTCGGGTACCCTAGCCGTCCATTGCCCGCCCGTCGACGATCCCCGGCACGCGCGATGCACCCTGGCCTGGCGGCTCTCCTTGCCCTCCTCGTCGCCGCGGCCTGGTTCGCCCAGCCGCTCGGAGCGGCGGCCGCGGGGACTGCCGCGACGAGTCCGGCCACGACCACTCCGGCAACGACCAGCACCGCGGCGACGATGGATAGCCAGATCCTGAGCTCGATGAATGCCGATCGGACGAGCCGCAAGCTCGTCGCCCTGCGGGTCGACACCCGTCTGGCGGCCTGGGCGGCGGATCGGGCGGCCTGGATGGCGAGCCACGCAGTCCTCACCCACACGAGCTACGGCGGGTCTCCCTGCAACCTGTTCGTGATCGAGAGGATCACCTGGTACGAGTGCGGCGAGGCGATCGCCGACACGACGACGACGTTCGGGACGAAGGCCGCCAGCGCCCTGTACGCGCTCTGGAAGGGCAGCCCTGAGCACTTCGCCCTGATCACCAGCAGCACCTTCAACTACGTCGGGGTCGGGGTGGCCTACCGGGCCGCCAACCACACGACCTACGGCTCGCTCCTGTTCCTGAGGGGCCCGAGCACAACCGGCCGATCCCGAGCTGGACCTCGGCCTACCTCAACGGGCAGACCGTCCACTGGGGCTGGACGGCCTACGATCCCCGGCTCCAGACGCACACGGCTGCGATCGCCAACTACGATGTCCAGATGCGGGTCAACCACGGCTCCTGGTTCTGGCTCCGGACCGAGTCGACCGCGATCACCGCGACGTTCCCCGACCGGGCCCCGGGGACGAGCTGGGAGATCCGGATCCGGGCGCGCGACACCGCCGGCAACACCTCCGTGTGGCTGTCGTCGACCACGTTCACGGTGCCCTGACCGCCGTTCATGCGCCGCCACCCCTTCGCGGCCACAAACCTGATCAGTGATCCGGTTCACGGCTACATCGAGCTGACCAAGCGGCTCGATCCGGCCGACTCGAGGGCCCTCGGCCTGCCGACCGAGGCGCACGCCGAGGATGACCTGCTCGACACGGCCTGGCTCCAGCGCCTCCGCCGGATCAGCCAGCTCCAGAGCGCGCGCTGGGTCTTCCCGACCGCCGAGCACAGCCAATTCACCCATGGGCTCGGCGTGATGCACGAGGCGGGCCTGTGGGCTCGCAGCCTCTACCCGAGCCTCGCCCGGAGCCTCGCGGCGGCCGGCGAGCCGGTCCCGTCCGAGGGCCTCGTCGTCGAGACCCTCCGGATCGCCGGCCTGCTCCATGACGTCGGTCATGGTCCGTTCGCCCACTTCTTCGACGAGCACGTGCTGGGCGACTTCGAGGCGCCGCCCGATCCGCGCCGGACGGAACCGAAACGGCTGACCCACGAGGACCTCGGCCAGCTGATCATCGAGCGGGAGCTGGCCGGCCTGATCCGCGACCTGCGCCGGGCGCCCGGCGCCGTCCCCGAGCGAGATGCATTCCGGCCGGGCGAGTCGATCGAGCCGCGCTGGGTCTCGTTCCTGATCTCGAAGCCGGCCCTGGTCGATCCGGCGATGCCCCGCTGGGTGCGCTGGCTCCAGCCGCTCCTGTCGGGCGTGTTCACGGTCGACAACCTCGACTACGTCCGGCGCGACGCGTACCTGACCGGGGTGGCGGTCGGTCCGGTCGATGTCGAGCGGCTGCGCCGGTACGCCTTCATCAGCGAGCGCGGCCTGACCCTGTACGAGTCCGGCCTGGGGGCCCTCGAGATGTTCCTGTCGGCCCGCCTGTTCATGTACGAGCAGGTCTACTTCCATCGAACGGTCCGGGCGATCGACCTGGACCTGGCCGAAGCCTTCGGTCCGTCGATCCGGGCCCTGGCCGGGACGGCCTCGCCGGCCGACGCCCTGGCCGGCTATGCCGACCTCGACGAGTACGCCCTGCTCCACCAGGCCGCCCGCTGGGCTCGGGGCGAATCGGTCGCACCGGAACCCCGGCCGGGCGACGGAACGGTCGGACCGGAGACGGCTGCCGCCTGGCGGGGCATCCTCCTGCGCCGGCCAACCTGGCGGGCGACCGCCGAGGTCCGGGCATCCTTCGAAGGCGACGCCTTCCCCCAGGCGCTCGTTGACGGCCTCGGCACCGACGTTCCCGGCAAGGTCCGGATCGACGTCGCCCTGGTCGATGCCCGGCCGGCCGCTGCGACCGCCACCAATTCGCTCCTGGCGATCGAGAGCCGGGACGGCCGGCCGGCGCCGGCCCTCAGCTCATCGCTCGGGCGGCTGCCGGCGTGGTCGCTGATCGCCCGCCGCTACGAGCGCACCGGGCAGCGAGACCAGGCGAGCTAGGGAACCGACGGACTCGGCCGCGGACTGGCCGACGGGCCGGGAACCGGCACCGCGCTGGATCCAGGTGTCCCGCTCCCGGGCACGGTCGGGGCGGCAGGACCAGGAGCGGGTTGATCCGGGCGATCTCCCAGGCCGGCAGGAGCGTCCGCTTCACGACGTCGGCGCGCAGGCCGAAGCGGTCCGTCGCATACGGGCTGAACAGGCCGTAGTGGAGGTGGCAGCCGGTGGCGTAGCCCGTCCGGCCCTCCCAGCCGATGAACTGGCCGGCCTTGATCGTCTGGCCGACGGTGACGGCGATCTTGCTGAAGTGGGCGTAGATGCTCCGGTAGCCGTTGCCGTCGTCGACCACGATGACGATCGGCAGCTCGCCCCACAGGTTGTACCTGTCGCGCCGGGCGACGGACGGGGCAAGCGAGCCGATCCAGCCCATCCACGGATCGACCTTGCGGCCGGCCGCCAGGACGGTCCCGTCATGGGCAGCCACGATCCGATCGCCGCAGAACGTGGCGATGTCCAGGCCGTCGTGGAAGCGCACGCCGTTGACCGTGTTGTCGCTGTACCAGCCGGGCCGAAAGGGTTCGTGATCCGGCCATGGGGCAGGGGCCAAACATAGCCGGTCAGGGTCGAGGGGTCAGGGGCGGCCGGCGGCGGCTGGCGGCCGTGGCCGGGCTCAGCCTGGATCGCGGCCGCGCTGGTCAGGGCCGGCAGGCTGGCGATCGGGGCGGGAGCGGTCGTTGGACCGGCGAATCCAGTCCCGGCCGGCGGAACCGCCGTGGCCGTCGCGCCGGCAACACCTCCGGCCGGGATCGCGGCGGACGAGGGGATCAGCGATGGTGTCGCGGCGAGGGTGGCGGCCGCCAGGGCGACTCCGAGGGCGGCCCGGACGAAGTGTCGGCGCACGAGTGTCGTTATACCGGAACCGGGCCGATCATGTGGCGCCGAACCCCCGGGACGGCAGCGGAGGCTCGCCCTGCCGGGGCAAGCGGCCCGCTAGCCCGCGAAGGTGTTGGCCGGCCGGCCCAGCACGCCCGGCCGGCAGCGGAACAGGCCGCCGGCCTCGGGCTGGGCCTCCCGCTCGAGCGCGTCCAGCTCTTCGTTCGCCGAGGTGATGTACAGCTCGTCGAGGTTCGCCCCGCCGAAGGCGACGCTCGTCACGAGGGCCGTCGGCAGGCGGATTTCACGCTCGAGCAGGCCCTCGGGCGAGTAGCGCCGGACGGCCCAACCGCGCCACAGGGCGAGCCAGATGTGGCCCTCGGCGTCAACCGTCAGGCCATCCGGGTTGCCGTCGGCGGGATCGATCGTGACCAGTGGCCGGCGGGCCCGGAGCGAGCCATCGGCCGGGTCGAAGTCGAACGCGTCAATTCGCTGGGTCGGCGTGTCGACGTAGTACATCGTCCGGCCGTCCAGGCTCCAGTCGAGCCCGTTCGAGATCGTGACGGTCGGAACCTTGACGCCGACCGTGCCGTCCGGCTCGAGGCAGTAGAAGGCACCGCCGCCGGCCGCCTTGTCATAGCGCATCGTGCCCGCCCAGAACCGGCCGCCCGGGTCGCATTTCCCGTCGTTCATCCGCCGCTCGGGATCATCGGCGCCGATCGGGGCGACGAGTCGGGTGGTGGCCTGGCCGGGGTCGAGCAGCCGGAAGCCGTCGTTGGTGGCCAGGACGAGGCCGCCCCCGGCCCGCACGGCGACGGCGCCGACATGGCGCCCGACATCGAAGGTCGTGGTCAGGCCGGTCGAGGGGCTGTAGCGACGGACCAGGCCGGACATGATGTCGACCCAGATCAGGGTCCCGCTCGGGCCGTCCCAGATCGGGCCCTCGCCGATCCGGTCGATCGTCGGGCCGATTCGCTCGAGGCCGGGCTCGGCTGTCACCGCGCCAACATACCAGCCGCGCCGGGCGCTCGGTCCAGCGCCGCCGGGAGCTCCAGGATCGCGCCTTACGGTCCCCTTACATCCGGTTACCGCGCCGGCCTTGTGGTCGCCCTGGGCCAGGGCCAGGATCGGCTCATTCAGCCCGCCATCGCCTCAGGCCAGGAGCTCAGCACCATGAACGCTCGGATCCAGCAGTTCGGGGCCCGTCGATTGGCAACGGTCATCCTCGCCCTGGGGCTCGTCGGCGTCGTCGCCGTCCCGGTGATCAATGCCGCCTCGAGTGGTCCCGCCCCGGCCGCCCCGAGCCTCGATTCCTCGGTCGGGAGCTCCGCTGGTGGAGCCGCTGCCGGCCAGGTCGACGAGGCAGCGATCAACGCCGCCCAGCTCCGCCTCGGCGGCAAGCTCCTGAGCCGGGTGGTCCGGGGCGACTTCGTCGTCCGGGCCAAGAGCGGCACGTTCGTGGACGTCCACTACGAGCGCGGCCAGATCAGCGCCGTCACTGCCACCTCGCTGACTGTCGTCGGTCCGGACGGCAAGGGCGCGACGTTCAGCCTGACCAGCGCGACCCGGATCCGGGCGGACGGCCAGCTGGCCAAGTCCAGCGATCTCCAGGTGGGCCGGACGGTCCTGGTCTTCGGCACCGGCAGCTCCGGCAGCTACACCGCGATCGTCGTCCGGCAGCCCAGGGTCGGGGCGGCCGGTGGGGCGGCGCCGAGCGCCTCGACCAAGCCCTAGTCGGGCGGCGTCGCCGAGGCTAATTAAAAGAGCAGGACCCGGGTCTCGGGTCCTGCTCCCTGGTTGTTCGGCTCAGGTGGGCGCGAGCCCACCGGTCTGGCTCAGTAGCCGGGCTTGCCCGAGGCGCTGGGGGCCGGAATCGGGCCGGAGGTGCCGGCCACGAGGAAGCCATTGACGCCCTCGCCGGTCGTATCGGTCGGCGCGCTGTCGCCCTTCCAGTAGTACAGGGGCAGGCCCATGTAGGTGACCTGGACGGTCCCGTCGGCTCGCGTGAGCGTCCCGAAGGCGCCGGTCACGCCCGACCCGCCGCTGGCCGCCCCGCCGGTCGCCACGAGCAACGGTGGCCAGGCCACGGCGCACGCGCCCGTGCAGGTCGACGATGTCGACGAGTCGCCAGTCTTGGTGTACAGGGCCAGGCCCTTCGGGCCGACGAGGTAGGTCCCGAGGGTGGGCGACGTGCCGGACGTCACGACAATCGCCATGTCACCGCCGGCAGCGGCCGCGGAACCGGCCGGAGCGACGCTGGCTGGCGCGGCAGTGGCCGGTGCGGCGGTTGCGCCGCTGCTCGTACACGCAGCGGCCAGCCCGGCGACGAGCACGATTGCGGCGATCGGTCGGAGAACTGACATCTGGGAACCTCCGTTGGTGCAAGCCCCTTCTCGACCTGCCGGGACAGATACGACATGGCCCTGCGCCCGGTTTTTGCGAGCCGGCCGGGGTCGACTATCATCCGACGGTCCGCCCGTAGCTCAGTGGATCAGAGCAGCTGACTTCGGATCAGCAGGTCGGGGGTTCGAATCCCTCCGGGCGGGCCATCCAGACCGGGCAATCGTCACCGACTTGAGCGTTCTTCACGAGGCGCTGCTGCGATGGTAGCGACTGCCCTCCGAACTGGCCGGCGCCCGACGATCAGGTAGGTCTCCATCGGACCGTGTCCCCGAAGGTCGATCGGACCGCGCGGCTCCGCGTCGAACAGATCCTGCACGGTTCGCCAGGTTTCGCTGCTGACATGGACGCGGCCCGGGATGCCCTGCGATTCCAGCCTGCTGGCGACGTTCACGGTCTCGCCCCAGATGTCGAAGGCAAACTTGCGGTCGCCGATCACGCCGCCGATGACCGGCCCCGAGTGCACGCCGACTCGGAGCCGAAGGTCGGCGCCTGTCTTGCTCTCCTGGGAGGCGGCGTCGATCATCGCCAGGCCGAGGTCGACGACCCGGGCTGCGTGATCTTCGAGGGACTCGGGCAGTCCGCCCGCGGCCATGTAGGCATCGCCGATGGTCTTGATCTTCTCGAGTCCGCGGGCGGCAACGAGCTCGTCGAAGCGGGCAAAGAGCCGGCCCAGCATCCCGACCAATTCGTCGGCTGGCAGACGTCCGGTCAACGGGGTGAACCCGACGATGTCGGCAAACAGCACGGTGACCGCCGGGTACTGGTCGGCGATCGTCCGCTCGCCCGCGAGGAGGCGCGATGAGATCGATTCCGGAAGGACGTTGAGCAGCAGCGCATCGGCCCGGTCCTTCTCGAGCCTCAACGCATCCGCCTGGTGGGTGATGACGATGTCCTGGTAGAAGACCCGGCGACGCGACTGCTCGAGCAATCGGAGGGCCACCAGACTCCCGATCACGGCGGCTCCAAAGATGAACGTGTCGACGAGGAGGTTGCTCCGGCCCCGATAGAGGACGGCAGCGACCACGAAGCCGACGACGATGACGGCCGTCCGCATTGCGGCAAAGATGAACGCAGTCCGGGCGACGAACCCGAAGATGAAGAGCAGCAGGATCGCGCTGATCCCATATCCCGGCAGGACGCCACCCTCGGACGCGAGCCACAGGATGACCAGCCCGTTCACGGCGGTCAGAACGGAGATGGTCGAGTGCTGCCGATCCAGGGTGTCGGCCCTGGCCGAAAGCAGGAAGCCTGCCGAGTTGAACGCTGACATCGCGAAGCACACGGCGATGGCGAGACCTGGCGGGATCGGTGTGCTCGTCGGGATGACGACGACGGCCAAGAGCCACATGACGGCGGCCGTGCCTGTCGCGATGCGGAATCCGATCTGGCTCTCCGCCCCGGCCTGGCGTTGATAGCGCTGCTCCACCCGATCGTCGAGGAACCGCAGGGTGCCTCGTCGGAGCGCCCCACCGTCCGCTTCGAGCTCGATCGTCGCCCGATCGGGCGACGTGGGATCCGGAAGCGACTGAGCAGCCATCGCCGAGAGGGTAGCAACCACCATCCCGGTCCGACGGGTCTTCTGGTTCGCTGCCGGCGGCCGTGGACGGATCGTCCTGGGATGGCAGGTCTGGCCGCCCGGGGCGTCCCTACCCGATCGCTTCCAACCTGGTCACCTTGACCCGGCCGAGTGCTAGGCTGTCCCACCGGCCCTTGCCGAAGGAACGACGCCTGTCGAAGGAACTGGAGGCCGTCATTGCGCGGGTCATGGCCCTGGGCGCTCGAAGCCTTCTGATGGCCTCCCGGCACCCCGCGTGACGACGATCGCCAACCTCCGCGAGTTCGAGGCGCTGGCCCGGGAACGACTCAGCCCGTCCGCCTACGCCTACTACGCGGGCGGCTCGTGGGACGAGCAGACGATGCGGGACAACGAGGCGGCCTTCGCCCGGCGCCGCCTGTTGCCCCGGGTCCTGGTCGATGTCGCGGACGGTCGACCCGGGCACGAGCCTGCTCGGCCGGGCGGTCTCCCTGCCGGTCGGATTCGCCCCGGCCGCCCTGCAAGGGCTGGCCCATCCGGATGCCGAGCTGGTGCCGGCCCGGGTGGCCTCCGGGTCCGGCCTGCTCTACTGCCTGTCGACGTTCGCCAACCGATCGATCGAGCAGGTTGCCTCGGCCGGCCCGGGTCCGCGCTGGTTCCAGCTGTACGTCCAGAAGGACCGCGGGGCGTCCGAAGCGGCCGTCGCCCGAGCGGTCGCGGCCCGCTACGACGCGATCGTCCTGACGGTCGACTTCGCGGCTGCTGGCTATCGCGAGCGGGACCTGCGCGATCCCGTCGTGGACGAGGGCCTGCTGCCGAACGTTGGCGGTGAAGCACCGAACCGCGGCCCGTTCGGCCACCAGATCGACAGCTCGCTGGACTGGGACGACCTGGCCTGGCTGGGCGGCCTGAGCAACCTGCCGATCGTGATCAAGGGCATCCTCGACCCGGCCGACGCGGTCCGGGCAGTCGAGCACGGCGCCGCGGGGATTGTCGTCTCGAACCATGGCGGCCGGCAGCTCGACCGGGCCCCGGCCAGCCTCGATGCGCTCGAGCCGGTCGTCCAGGCGGTCGCCGGGCGGGCCGAGGTCTACCTCGATGGCGGCGTCCGGCGAGGCACCGACGTGATGACGGCCCTGGCTCTCGGTGCCCGGGCGGTGTTCGTCGGCCGGCCCTACCTGTACGCCCTGGCAGCCGGCGGCCAGGCCGGCCTGCTCCGGCTGGTCGAGATCCTCGACGCGGAGATCCGGATCGCGATGGCCCTGCTCGGAGCGCCGACGATCGCCGGAATCACCCGCGACCGGGTCCTCTGACCCGGGATCACTCCGGGGGCAGCTCCTTGTAGACGAAGTCGATGTCGATGCCCTGGCTCTTGCGGACCATCCGGGGGATGTAGTACAGGGCCAGCCCGATCACGATCATCGAGGCGAAGAAGGCCGGGATCCACCAGGCGTTGCTCGGATCCCCGGCCATGACCAGGGCCGGGTACTGGGTCGCGACGACCAGCAAGCCCAGGAAGAACACGATCGAGAAGGCGCCCGTGATGTACAGGACCGGGATGCCCAGGAAGTTCAGGTTCGCGGGCGAGGCCTTGTACAGGTCCGGCCGCCGGGTCGGGAAGGCGATCGCTGCCACCGCCACGATGCACACGGCCAGGATCCCGGCCAGGACGATCATCCCCAGGATGATCTGGAACGAGCTCGAGAAGACGCTCCAGAAGACGAACAGGACGATGATCGCGGTCGCCAGGAGGATCGCCGGGATCGGCGAATGGTAGCGCTCGTTGACCTCGGACAGCTTCTCCGGGATCAGCCGGTCGAACGACCAGGCAAAGAACGAGCGGATCGGCATGTAGGTATTGGCGATCATCGACGGCAGGCTCCAGAACATGAACGAGCCGACGATCAGGAGGGTCACGATCGGGGTGTTGAAGACCAGCGCCGCCAGGAAGTGATAGAAGGGATTGGTCGGGATCGCGTAGGCCGGGCTGGCCGCGTTCAGGGCGTACACGAAGTTGTAGCCGGCGATCCGGAATAGCAGCCAGACGCCGAGGATCAGCAGCAGGCCGTCCCAGAGCAGGCCGCCGAACATGATCTTCATCTGGCGACCGCGGTTCGAGGCGCTCTTGAGCTCCCCGGACATGTAGACCGACCAGAAGTTCCACATCATGAAGCCCTCGATCGAGAAGAGGGTCGGCAGCGTGGCGCTCAGGTTGCCCAGGTCCGGTGCCGCGTTCTGGGCGTTGGCCCCGGCGATCACATCCTGGACGGTTCCCCCGCCGAACTGCTGGTTCAGGGTGTTGAAGTGGGTGAAGAAATCGGTCTGGTTGCCGACCAGCAGGACCAGGAACGCCAACAGGGTCCCGGCCATGGCGATGATGAAGAAGCCGTTCTGCCAGCGGAAGGTGGACTTCGTCCCGCGGATGAGGATCCCGGCCTGGAGAGCGACGATCGCCAGGGATGCCACCAGGATCCACAGCTGGTTGCTCTGGAAGGCGGTGCCCCAGTCGGTCAAGGTCGAGTTCGAGGCCAGGATCCCCAGTGACGAAAGGACCGGGCCGAGGGCAAAGACCGAGAAGAACTTGGCGAAGAACGCGGCGCCGGCGAGGCCGCCGAAGATCATCGCCACGTTCGAGATGAGGCCGAGAGGTGGGCTGAGGATCCGGCTGACCCAGACGTAGTCGCCGCCGACCCGGGGCATGCTCGCGGCCATCAGGGCGAACATGATCAGGATCGGAATGTTCAGGACGACGGTCAGGGCCAGGACCCCGATCACGTCTGCCCCGGGGAACGCCGCCAGGGTGAAGAAGACCGAGTAGGCGATCGTGGACCCGACGGGCGCCGAGATTGCCGCGTTGAAGATCGTGGCATCAAGGGCCGACGCTTCGCGCACTAGCCCCGTGCTGTTCCTGACGAACAGCTTGCTGGCACCCGTCACTGCCACCCTCCGTCGGCTATCTGGAACTGCGTTGACAGTCCGTTTCGCGGATGCAACAGTTAGACACGATCGAACACATGATGTCAATGGTCTCTGTCAACTTGCACCGAGAAAGTTGTTGACTTCGAACATGTTGGAGACAGCGACCCACGGGTCACCGGAGCCGCCCTCGGGTGCCGGTCCGGCTGCCAACCTGCTTCGCGAGCGCTTCGGCTCGAACAAGCCGATCCTGGCCATGTGCCACCTGCCGGCCCTGCCTGGGCGGCCCCGGCACGATCGCTCGTCGGGCATGGCCCGGGTCATCGACAGCCTCGCGGCCGACCTGCCGATCCTCCACGAGGCGGGCGTCGACGGACTCCTCTTTTGCAACGAGGCGGACCTGCCCTACCAGCTCCATGTCGGACCCGAGGTTCCGGCCGCGATGGCCGCAGCGATCGGCCAGCTCCGGAGCGAGATTCACCTGCCGTTCGGGGTGAACATCGTGTGGGATCCTCAAGCCAGCCTGGCCGTGGCCCGGGCGACCGGAGCGACCTTCGTCCGGGAGGTCTTCACCGGCGTCTACGAGAGCGACCATGGGATCATGCAGCCGGACTTCGGGGCGATCGCCGCCTACCGGACCAGCATCGGGGCGGATGACGTCCTCCTGTTCGGCAATATCACCCCCGAGTTCGCCAGCAGCCTCGGCCGGCGGACGATCGCCGAACGGGCCCGGGGCGCGGCGTTCCTGGGCGTGGAGGTGATCCTGATCAGCGGACAGATCACGGGCACGCCGATCGACCTGGCCGACCTCTCGGAAGCCGTCGCGGCGGTGCCCGGGACGCCGGTCCTGGCCAACACCGGCGTCCGGGCCGAGACGGTCGCCGAGGTCCTCGCGATCGCCGACGGGGCCTTCGTCGGGACGACCCTCAAGCGCGACGGGGTGACCTGGAACCCGGTCGACCGCGACCGGGCGATGCGCTTCATGGACGCCGTGCGGGCATTCCGCGAGCCGCGGGCGGTCGGCTGAGGTTGGCCAAGACCAAGCTCTACTTCGTGACCGACATCCACGGCTCGAGCAAGTGCTTCCGCAAGTTCATCAACGCCGGTCCGATCTACGGTGCGGACGTGATGATCCTGGGTGGGGACATCGCCGGCAAGGCGATCCAGTCGATCGTCCGTGGGCCGAACGGCACCTGGACCTGCTCATTCGTCGGGACGACCCACACGATCGAGACCGAAGCCGAGCTGCTCGAGCTGGAACGGCTGATCTCCGACCACGGTTACTACCCGTACCGGGCCGAGCCGGGCGAGCTGGAGGCCCATGAAGCGAACGGGACGCTCGACGAGCTCTTCCTCGGGCTGATGGTCGAGCGTCTGAGCGGTTGGCTCAACCTGGCCGACGAGCGCCTCCGCCCATCCGGCCGGCCACTCTTCTTCATGCTCGGCAACGACGACCCGGTCGCGCTCGGTGACCTGCTCGCGAAGGCCCCCTGGGGCACGCCCGACGAGGGTAAGGTCGTGTGGCTCGACGATGAGCACGAGATGATCTCGTGGGGCTACTCGAACATCACGCCGTGGAACAGCCACCGGGAGATGACCGAGGAGCAGCTGACGAACGCGATGGAGGAGATGGCCGCGGGCTTGAGCCGGCCCGAGCGAGCGGTCCTCAACATCCACGTCCCCCCGTACGGGGTCCAGCTCGACGAGGCGCCCTCCCTCGACGAGAACCGCCGGGTCCAGGCCGTCCTCGGCCAGGTCCAGTATTCGCCGGTGGGCAGCACGGCCGTGCGCGACTTCGAGCTGGCCCACCAGCCGCTCCTCGGCCTTCATGGCCACATCCATGAGTCGTCGGGCATTCGCCGGCTGGGCCGGACCGTCGCCATCAATCCCGGGAGCGACTACTCGACCGGCGCCTTGAACGGGGCCCTGATCACCCTCGACAAGGACAAGGTCAGCGCCCACCAGCTCGTTCGCGGATGACCGCCGCGGGGGAGGTCCTCGTCGCGATCGACGTCGGGACGTCCGGCGCCCGGGCGGCGGCCTACGACCTCGAAGGGGCACCCGCGGGCGAGGTCCGGCGGCCCTATCCGACCGACCTGGGCATCGACGGGCGAGCCGAACAGGACGCGAACCGCTGGCGCTCGGCCTCGCTGTCGGCCCTCGCCGGGCTGGTTCGCTCGCTCGGCCCGCTCAGGCAGATCCGGGCGATCGGCCTGACCGGCCAGTGCCCTTCGGTCGTGCCCCTCGACAAGCGCGACCACCCGCTGCGGCCCGGCCTGATCTATCGCGACAACCGCCCGGTCGAGGAAGCGCTGGCGATCCGACGCCAGTTCGGAGATCGCCTGATCCACGACCGCACGGGCCACCTGCCGGCGGCCTTTCACGTGGCCTCCAAGATCCTCTGGCTGCGGGCGAATGAGCCGACAGTCTTCGGGGCGGCCCGCCGATTCGTCGAGCCAACGGACTTCGTGGCCCTCGCCCTGACCGGGGAGAACGTTACCGACTGGACGATCGCCACCGCCTCCGCCCTGTTCAACGTCCGCCAGCGCCGCTGGGACGAGCTCGTGCTCGACGGGCTCGACCTGGACGAGGACCTGCTTCCCGATCGCCCTGCCTTCGTGGAGCGTCGCCGGCGAGCTCCGGCCGGCGCTCGTCCGGCGGCTCGGGCTTGAGCGCTCCATCCCGGTCGTGATCGGCGGCGGCGATAGCCTCACCTGCGCGTTCGGGGCAGGGGTGATCCGATCCGGACCGATCAGCGAGATGGCCGGCAGCTCGACCTGCCTGAACTCGGTCGTGACGGAGCCACTGGCCGATCTCGACGTCACGAA
The DNA here is from genome assembly GCA_963697135.1 of uncultured Chloroflexia bacterium. GTDB lineage: Bacteria > Chloroflexota > Limnocylindria > Limnocylindrales > CSP1-4 > Palsa-1033. Next base: position 20,725 of record CAVOMZ010000005.1, read on the forward strand.
CTATCCCAACCTGCTGCCCGGCGGCGGCTACTTGACCGAGGTCGGGATCAACACGAGCGGTGAGGCGGTCGACTGGCTGGCCGGACTGGCCTACGGCGGCCGCACTCGTCGCCCGACCGGCCGGGACTACGCCCGGATCGACAGCGAGGCGCGGGCGATCCCGGCCGGGGCCGATGGCCTCCTCGTGGTGCCGGTCCTGGGCGACGGGGAGCGGGACGACCCGGGCCTCCGCGGCGCCGCCGTGGGCCTGTCGCTCCGTCATGGCCGGGCGGCCCTCGCCCGAGCCGTCCTGGAGGGGGTCGCCTACGGGATCCGGGCCCGGGTTGAGACGCTCTCCCGGGCCGGCTCACCGGCCAGCGAGCTGCGGATCTCGGGCGGTGACAGCCGCCTCGGCACCTGGAACCAGATCAAGGCCGACGTCCTGGGGCTGCCCGTCGTCCGGGTGCCGGGTGACGCGACCTCGGCCGGGGCCGCCCTGCTGGCCGGTCTCGGCGTCGGGCTCTACAGCGACCCCGGGGAGGCCATCTCGGTCGGCTGTCATCCGGAGTCACCGATCGAGCCGGATTCGGCAAATCACGCCCGGTACGACGAGCTCTTCCTGGGGTATCGCGAGCTGATCGGCTCGCGAGCGATCCACGTCGGCGGCCGGGCATGAATGTCCGCCTCGGGATCAACACCTGCTTTGCCGTGAAGCGCTGGCCACGCCCGATCGATTGGGCTCGGATCGTCCGGGACGACCTGGGCCTCGATCTGGTTGAGCTGTCCCTGGACCTCCTCGAAGGCTTCGGCACGGCCGGCGCCCGGCGCGGAGTCGTCGCCCAGAACCGGGCCGCCCTGGATGAGACCGGGCTGCGGGCCGTCGGCACGTTCACCGGCCTCGTCGGCTACTCCCACAACCTGCTCCTCCATCCGGATCCCCTGGCCCGGGCGACCGCCCTGCACTGGTTCGAGTCGGTGATCGATCTCACCGCCGATCTCGGACTGGCCGGGACGGGCGGCCACATCGGAGCGATGAGCGCACCCGACTGGGGCGACCCGGAGGTGCGGCGCGAGCGCTGGTCCGATCTCAAGGCCAGCCTCCTTTCGCTCAGCGCCTATGCCCGGCGGGCCGGCCTGGGGCACTTCCTCGTCGAGAACCTCGTTCCGATCCGCGAGCCATCGACGATGGCCCAGGTCGCCGACCTGCTCACCGCCGGAGATCCCGACCACGTTCCGATCGGGGCCTGCATCGACCTCGGCCACATGTGCGTGGACGGGCAGAGCGGAGCCGAGCGAGATCCGTATGCCTGGCTGGCCCGCTTCGGAGCCGAGCTGCGTCGAGGTCCAGGCCCAGCAGTCCGATGCCGAAGGCGATCACCACTGGGCGTTCACTCCCGAGCGCAACCGGGTCGGCCGGATTGATGCTGGTCGGGTCCTCGATACGCTCGATTCAGCGGGGTGCCGGCGAAGCGACGGTGATTCTCGAGATCATCCCCGGTTGGGAGGAGCAGGACGATCAGCTCCGGGCCGACCTGGCGGCCTCGGTCGCCTACTGGCGCGCCGCCGTCGAGGCCCGTGGCTCATCCCTGGCAACCGGCCGATGAGTCGCTCCGATGCCACCGTCCGTTCAGACGACGGGGTGGCGATCCACTACCGGATCGACGGCGAGGGATCCGACACGGTCGTCCTGGTGAACGGGATCGGCGACGATCTCGAGGCCTGGCTGCTCCAGGTGCCCGACCTGATCGCGGCCGGCCTGCGGGTCGTCTCCTTCGACAACCGCGGCCTCGGCCGTTCCGACAAGCCGCCCGGACCGTACACCAGCCGGCAGGGTGCGGCCGACCTGCAGGCCGTGGTCCGGGACGTCGGCCTCGAAGCGTTCCATCTCGTCGGCTGTTCGATGGGCGGCCTGATCGCGCTGGAGTACGCCCTCGCCGAACCCGCCGGGCTGCGCTCGCTCGTCCTGGCCAATACGTATGCCGCACCCGATGCCTACACCCGGGACATCCTCGACTCGTGGGCGGCGATCCTGGCCTCTGCGGGCCTGCCCGCGGTCATGCGCCAGATGGCGCCCTGGATCTTCAGCCCCGCCTTCCACGACAACGAGGCCGCAATCCTGGCCGGCTTCATCGGCGAGATGGTCGCCACGCCCCAGACGGCGGATTCGTTCGCGGCCCAGCTGGCGATCCTGCAAGATCACGATTGCTGGGCCCGCCTGGGCGAGATCGACATTCCTGCGCTCGTCCTCGTCGCCGAGAACGACATCTTCATCCGGCCGGCCCTGTCGGAGCGGATGCTCGAGCGCCTGCCTGACGCTCGGCAGGTCTCGGTCGCCGGGGGGCACGCCGTGATGTGGGAGAACCCGACAGCCTGGAACCAGGCAATCATCAGCTTCGTTACGGATCATTCGCTCGGACTATGACATGATCGGACACAAAGTTCTTGCCAAACATGTGAGTCCGGTTCAGGATGGTGCGCGATAGTGTCAGCCGGGAAGGTGGGACGATGCTGGCTGTAGACCGCCGATTGAAGATCCTCGAGACCGTCGCGGAAGAGCAGACGATCCAGGTCGTCGAGCTTGCAGCTCGCTTCCATGTATCCGAGATGACGATCCGGCGGGACATCAAGCGACTTGAGCGGGACGGCTTCCTGCGCCGAACCTACGGCGGAGCCACCGCCCACCTGACCCGTTCCCTCGACCTGGCCTTCAACGCCCGGGCCCTCCAATCGGCCCGGGAGAAGCGGCTGATCGGGATGGCCGCGGCCCGCCTGGTGGACGAGAGCGCCAGCTTGTTCGTCGGGATCGGCACGACCTGCGAGCAGTTCGGACGCTACATTCGGGCCCGATCGGAGCTGACGATCGTGACCGGCTCGCTGCCGATCGCCAGCCAGCTCGGGACCCGCTCGATGCACACGGTCGTCCTGGGTGGCGCCGTCCGCCGGGATGAGCTGAGCTGTATCGGTCCGGCGGCCCGGGCGACCCTTGGCCGCTATCGTTTCGACACCGTCGTGATCGGCACCGCCGGCCTGTCGCTGGAGGCCGGGGTGACCGACATGGTCGATGAGGAGGCCGACATCCATCGCCTGGCGATCGAGCTGGGCCGACGGGTGATCGTCCTGGCGGACGGTTCGAAGCTCGGCCAGATCTCGAACGCCAACGTGGCTCCGGCAAGCGCGGTGGACATCCTGGTGACCGATCCAAGCGCCGATCCGGAGCAGCTCGACCGCCTGCGAGACCTCGGGATCGAGGTCGTCCTGGCAACCCCGCCCCTGGCCAGCGGGAGCGTGGCCCTGGGCGAAGCGGCAGAGGAGATCGCATGACATCGCCGTTGGCCGACCGATTTGGGACGCCCAAGCCGGTGATCGCGATGCTCCACTTCCCCGGTCTGCCGGGCCGCCCGCGACACGACCGCGTTCTCGGCCGGGCCCAGCTCGTCGACGTGGTCGGCCGGGATCTGACCACGCTCCAGGCCGCCGGCGTCGATGGCCTCCTGTTCTGCAACGAGAACGACATTCCCTACCAGCTGGCGGTCGGGCCGGAGATCCCGGCCGCGATGGCCGCCGTGATCGGCGAGCTGCGGGCCGACGTGCGGGTCCCCTTCGGGGTGAACATCCTCTGGGACGCGAAGGCCAGCCTGGCCCTCGCCCGGGCCACCGGAGCGAGCTTCATCCGCGAAGTCCTGACCGGGGTCTATGAGAGCGACCTCGGAATGATCGCCCCGGCGATCGGCGACCTGGCCGGCTATCGGAGCGCCATCGGGGCGGACGGCGTCGCCTTCTTCGACAACATCTCGCCGGAGTTCAGCAGCGCCCTCGGCAGCCGAACGATCGCCGATCGGGCGCGCGGTGCGGCCTTCCTGGGAATGGATGCGATCCTGATCAGCGGTCCGGCGGCAGGGGTCGCCTTCGCGATGAGCGACTTGAGCGCGGCCAAGGAGGCAGTCCCGGAGATGGCGGTCGTGGCGAACACCGGCGTCCGGGCCGATCGGATCGGGGAGATCTTCAAGGTGGCCGACGGGGCGATCGTGGGCACCAGCCTCAAGATCGACGGGGTAACTGGAATCCCGTTGACCCAGCTCGCGCCGAACGCCTGGTGGAGGCCGCTCGCGCTGCCCGCTGACGGGGCCGCCGGACCGTATTTGCGCTTGAGGCTGCGGCCGCCAGGCGGCTGAGACCCCACCGGACCGCCCCAAACCGACCACCGACCGGGACCGTACCTACCTCTATTCGCGCCAGCGTCGTGCCATGCGCGTTGCAACCCGAGGAGCGGTCATCACCCAAGATCCCAATCCTCACGAGAGCGGGCCGGGACGAACGATCGTCTACCGGGGAAAGCGCGGCAGGCGAGCCGTCGGGGCGGTTGCAGCAGCCGGGGCGCTGATCCTGGCCATTGCCGGCCCTGCCAGCGCGGCGGCCAAGCCGGTCGCGGGCATCAGCGCAATCTCCCCGGCCGGGGCGATCCCGAACGTCTATCGCCAGACGAACCTCGTCTCGGACATCCCGGGAGTCGCCCGGATCACCGACCCGAACCTGGTCAACCCCTGGGGCATATCGGCTGGACCCGCCACCCCGATCTGGGTCTCCGACAACGGGAGCAACGTCACCACCCTGTACCACGGGGCGATCAACGGCAGCGCCCTCCTCCCGGTCCCGCTCGTCGTGGGCATCCCAACCGGCGCGCCGACCGGCACGGTCTTCAATGACGCCAAGAACTTCGACATCTCGAGCAGCGAGTTCCACGGTCCGCCGCTGTTCATCTTCGCGACCAAGACGGCGCTCGATCGTGGGCTGGAATCCGGCCGTACCGCCGCCCGCCCCGTCGGTCTGGGCGCAGCTCGGGGTGACCGTCCCGAATGCCGTCTACAAGGCCTGGCCATCACGACCGACCCAACCGGCGACTTCCTCTACGCGGCGAACTTCCGAACCGGCACGGTCGACGTGTTCAACGGGAAGTACAAGTGGTCCATATGGCCAAGGCGTTCCAGGATCCGGGCATTCCGGCCGGATATGCCCATTCAACATCCAGAATTTCAACGGCAAGCTGTACGTGACGTATGCCAAGCAGGATGCCGAGAAGCATGACGACGTCGCCGGGGCCGGCCATGGCTTCGTGGACGTCTACGACCTGCGCGGCCATCTGCTCCAGCGGCTGGCCTCCCGAGGCCATCTGAACTCGCCCTGGGGCCTGGCCTGGGCGCCGGCCGGCTTCGGCCATTTCGCGGGCGATCTCCTGGTCGGCAACTTCGGTGACGGCACGATCAATGCCTACAACCCGACCACCGGCGATTTCGACGGGCAGCTGAAGAACGGAGACGGCAACATCATCGCGATGAACGGCCTGTGGGGCCTGATTTTCGGTGATGCCGCCGCCGGCGGCCCGCTGACGCTCTTCTTCACCGCCGGGATCGGTGATGAGTCGCATGGCCTGATGGGCACGATCGAAGCCGGGCACTGATCACCGGCCGGTGACGAGCCGGCCTGCCTGACCCGCCAGACATGGAAGCGGGGGACGCCCTCGGTGGACGTGCCCCGCTTCGTCGGTCTCGGGGACCGGACCCCTCCCGACCGGGTTGCGTCGCCCCAGGCGAACAAACGGCCGTCGCGGGCTGGCGCAACGACCGTCTGGACTTTCGTTTCGTCACTTTGTCCGCCAGGAGCGAACGATTGACCCAATTCCGAAGCGACTCGGCGGGCTCGGCGATTGGATTCGCTCGATCTGTTCGCCCTTGGCGACATCCCTCGGCCAGGCCCTCCTCGACGGGGCGGGCGACGAACTCTGGCTCAAGTCTTTGGCAAGGTCAATTTGGCACTCGGTCTGAAGGCAACATGAAAGCGGGACACGGCCCCGGTGGACGTGCCCCGCTTTGTCGGTCTCGGGACCGTCAGCTAGGAGTCGATCAGCGGCGGCGGCGAGCGTGCCGGCCGGTGGGCTTGCGGCTGCCAGCCACCGGGGCGAACCCGACGACCAGGGCCACGACCGCGAACAGGATCATCAGGAAGCCGAGGCTCGACGACGAGCCGGACGGGGTCACCGGGTTCGACTGTGCTGGTCGCCGGCCGCGCGATCCGCGGGGTCGCCGTGGCGGCTTCGACGCCAC
>CAVOMZ010000006.1:0-276462 GCA_963697135.1 uncultured Chloroflexia bacterium
TAGGTTGCTAACGCGCGTCCGAAACCTGTCGGGCGCGCCATCCGGCCTTTTCGGGTCGCGCCAGCGCCAAATCATGGGCGTAGCGTCGCGGGCAGCCGGAACCGACCTCGCCTTAGCGGCGCGATCGCAGTCCCGCCGAGGTCAACGTGGAACGCGTCCCCCGGCCGAGGAGCCGTTATGAAATGAAGCGGTGGATGGCCTCGTTGGCGTTGTCCTGATACGACGGGTTCGCCAGGTCGGGCAAGAGGTCTACTTGGTTCACCAAGGGACCGGTGAGCGTGTTGGCCGCGCTGGCGTAGAACACGCCGCTGGACAGGGTCGGGTCGGTGACACCGTCGACGAGCCGCTTCGCTCCCACGTCGAGTCTGTGGGCGAGACCCAGGGCGGGCATGACGTACTTGGCGGCTACCCGCATCGGTAGGGGAAGGTCGTTGGGGGCTGCGGTGCCGGTGGTGTTGCCGGGGCTCACGGTGATGAAGCGGCGGTCGGGGTGTTGGCGGGCGAGGTAGGCCATCCAGAGGGCCCCGATGTACTTGGCCTGGGCGAACGCCAGGTTGAAGTCAGCTTTTCTGTTGGCGAAGTAGCTGCCGTCGATGACGGTGGCGAGTTCATCGGCTGAGGTTGAGACGAAGGATGGCCCTTTCATCCGCAACTTCGGAACTCCGCGGACTGCTTCACTTCCGGCGAGGACCGCAACCTCGCGAAGCCGGTCCTCGGCCAGGAGCCCTTCGAGAAGGACGACGTGGCCAAGGACGCTCGTCGCGAATACGGTGGTGACCCCGTCAGCGGTCAAGTCCATCGTCTTTGGGCCAATGACGCCGGCGCACATGACCAGCGCGTCGAGGGATCCGTCGATGTCCGCCAGGCCGGCGCGGACCGAACCCGGATCGGCAACGTCCATGAGAACGATGTCGAAGATTCGGCGGCCGGTCGCGGCTTCAAGCTCGGCCTTTGCCGCTGTCGCCCGATCGCGGTTCCGGGCCGCCAGGTAGATGTGGGCCATCTCCGGACGTAAAGCAAGTTGCCGGGCCACGTCCTTGCCGATGCCGGAGTTGGCACCCGTGATGAGTACCGTCTTTCCTGGGAGTGTGCTCATTGGTGATTCGTCTCGTCTTCTGTGGGCCTGTTCAGGTGGAACGGCTTTGCTGCGTCGCCGGGGCCGGGGCTCCCGTTGACGAGTCAGGCGGCCCTTCGTTGGTCACGGGCGCTGGTGCCACTGCCGCGTCCTGACGTTCGACGCCAGATTCCACCGGAAACAAGAGGGGACTCAGGCGTATCTGCCGACCACTATTTCTGGGACGGCGACACGCGAGACGCCGAGCCGCTTCGATCAGCTGGGAAGGCCGTCGAGCAGGCTGAAGCGGGCATCCATGGCGACACTTCGGACATCGATTAGCTGCTGGTATTCAGGCGAGTTGTACCAACCGGCGGCCGTCTCACGGTCGGGAAACCGCACGAGTGCTCCGGAGGTGAGCGAGCCATCGCCGTGCAGGACTTCCCACTTACCGGCGGCGATTACCTCGCCTCCGTGCTCTTTGGCCGTCCGCCCAGCGACGGCGCTGTATTGGTCACGGTAGACATCCGGGTCCTTGACGGTGAATTCGACAATTACGTATGCGCTCATGAGTCGTCCTCCTCCGGTCCGCAATGGGTTGCGCGACCCACTCTGACAGCCGGGGACTGGGTTGTCAAACTCAGAAATCCTGCTAGCATTGGCGCATGATCAACGAGACGAGCGACCGTCCGAGGCTCACCCCGAAGGGAGCACGGACCCGGGCACGAATAGTGGAGGCCGCCGCCGCCCTGATCCACGAGCGCGGAGTGGCGGGCACCACCTTGGAAGACGTCAAGGTGGCGGCGGACGTCAGCGGCTCTCAGATGTACCACTACTTCCCCGACAAGAACGAGCTCGTGCAGGCGGTCATCGACTACCAAGCCGAGACCATCGTCACTCAGCAGCGGCACGCGCTCGCCAGCGCGAACGGCGTCGAAGCCTGGCGGGACATGGTGATCAGCGAAGCGCGGCGCACCGAAGGACAGGGGGGCTGCCCACTTGGCTCGCTCGGTGGTCAACTGGCCGAGAGCGACCCCGAGGCCCGGTCGCTCATCGCGGCCGGGTTCGATCAGTGGGCAGCCGCCATCAGCGATGGACTGAGATCCCGACATGCCGACGGGAAGCTCCCCTCCGACATCGACCCGGAGGACCTCGCCACGACGCTGCTCGCCACCCTCCAAGGAGGGCTTCTACTCGCCCAGGTGCAACGGAGTAGCCGCCCGTTCGAAACTGCGGTCGATACCCTCCTCGCCCTGACCATCGGCAGATGAGCCCAAGCCGGGTCCATTCACAGCATCGCCGAAGACCAACGGCTCCAGGCGCGGACCCCACACCTGTCGGGCGCGCCATTTCAATGTTTTCGGGCCGCTCCAGCGCCAACTGTGAGGGGCGTCTACGGTCCAGTCCATCGAGGCCGAAAGTGACCGACGATGATCTGTCTGCGCTGATCGCGCGAGCTGAGGCCGGTGACGCCGACGCCCGGGACCAGGCAGTCGAGCTTGCTGGAGAGCTGGGCGACGACACGACGCTGGCGCGCCTTGCAGCGAGCGGGAGCAGGGACGCCGTCGATCAGCTCGTCCAGCTCGCCGCCGAGCGCGGTGACGAGGCTGCCCTCTTGAGCCTCGCGAAGCAGGGGCAGGCGGACGCGGCCGGTGTGCTGATCGAATTGGCCTCCGAGCACGGAGATGTCGAGACGCTCAGGCTCCTTGCTGAGCTCGGCTACGCCGACGCTCGGGACGTCCTGGAGGAAATGGCCTCGGCGTGAGCACCCGCAGCTGGGACGCGATCGTCGGGGCCAGGTGGTCCTTCATAATGCAGAAGATCCGGCGTTTCAGCGCGAAAAGGTCAGATGCGTCGTCGCGCTCGGGGCGACTTCCGACGTAACGCTGTAGCCGGCCTCGAATCCGCGGAGGTCGTCCCAGAGACGGATGCCACGGCCGAGCAGGATCGGGACGATGGCGACGTGGAGCCGGTCGACGAGTCCGGCCTTGAGAAATTCGCGGACAACCGTTGGGCCGCCGCCGATCCGCACGTCCTTGCCCGCGGCGGCCTGCACGGCGCGAGGTCGAGCGCCTCGCGGGGCGTCGCGGCGAGGAAGTGGAAGGTCGTGCCGCCCGCCATCTTGAGCACGGGGCGTGGGCTGTGGGTGAGCACGAACACCGGGACGTGGAAGGGAGGCTCGTCGCCCCACCAGCCCCGCCAGTCCGGGTCACCCCCGGCTGCGTGGAGCCCGAACATGCCGGCACCCATGATCTCCGCACCGAGCTCGGCGAAATACGCCTGCGCGTACTGGTCGTCGACGCCGGTCGTGCCCTCGCCGCTCGTCTCGTGCAGCACGCGAGCCCGGAATGTGCGGGTCGCGACGTAGGCATCGACCAGGCGTGCCCAGTCGGGTCCGAAGGGGTTCTCGGGAGTCTGGTCAGTCGTCGTGGCGAAACCGTCCAGGGAGATATTCAGGTCGACACGAACGGCCATCGACGTCCCTCTCGTGGGCTTTCCAAACGCAATCCTTCAGTGCCCCCGCCTCGGCAAATCTAACTTGTGGTGAGTCACAGCGGGCCGGCTGCGACGTGATCCCGACTGGAGCGCTTGCTCGTCACCACTGGCGGCGCTGCCAAGGGAGACAATCAGGTCCATGACCGTCGACGGAGAGCCGGTGACCGACGAGATCAAGGGCGTACCGACCGCGTGGCCCGAGCTGCCGTGGCGCGACTGGTCGCCCACGATCTCGACGCTTCACATGTGGGTCCAGATCGTGGGCAAGGTCCGGCTCGCCCTGGCGCCGCCGCTCAACCACTTGTGGCAAGTGGCCTTGTACGTCAGCGCGCGTGGCCTGACCACGTCACCGATCCCCAATGGCGACTCGGTCTTCCAGGTTGACTTCGACTTCGTTGACCACCGACTTCGGGTCACCGACGGCAATCCCGGGTCGTTCACGATGGCGCTCGAGCCGCGCTCGGTCGCCCAGTTCTATCGCGAGCTCATGGCCGGCCTCCGAAGGCGCGGGATCGATGTCTCCATCTGGCCCCATCCGGTCGAGGTTGCCGAAGCCATCCCGTTCGACCGAGACGAAGGTCATGCGTCCTACGATCCGAACCAAGCCGAGCTCCTGTGGCGAGCCCTGCGTCCGGGTCGATCGGGTGATGAAGACGTTTCAGACCGGGTTTGTTGGGAAGGCGAGCCCCGTCAACTTCTTCTGGGGCGGCTTCGACCTGGCGATGTCGCGCTACTCCGGCCGGCCGGCTCCGCGCCATCCCGGGGGCGTCACCAACTGCCCCGACTGGGTCATGCAGGAAGCCGAGTCCCAGGAGAACGTGACCGCCGGCTGGTGGCCCCGAAGCGAGCCACCGGGACCGGCGTTCTACGCCTACGCCTACCCAGAACCGGAGGGCTTTCGGGCCGCCGAGATCCGTCCCCGGGATGCCTACTTCGATGTCGGGTCCGGCGAGTTCCTGCTGCCCTACGACGCGGTCCGAACGGCCGCTGATCCCGACCGGGCCGTGCTCGAGTTCCTCCAGTCGACCTATGAGGCAGGCGCGGATCTCGGCGGTTGGGATCGTCCTGCCGTGGAGCCCGCGGAGCGACCCACGTTGCCTCTTCGACGCGCATGGAGCCTCGGTCGATGACTTCTCATCCCGACCTGGAGATCGCCTAGGCCAATCCGGCTGAGGCGTCGGTCGTCGGTCGGAGCTCGAAGAGCGGATGGCGCCGAGCCTCGGCTACGTACTCCTCGGCGGTGTCGTCAATCCGGACGTGGATCCGCCACAGCACGCCGATGGGCGGCCTGAACTGGCGCCCGAGCAGAGCACCCAGCAGACGCGAGCGATGGTATGGCTCGAGCACCCGCCGAAGAACGGCTGCCGCTTCCTCCGGAGGGAGCTCGATCGCCTGAACCGGTACAGAATGGCCGCCGGGGTAGGTGACCGTCGCCTCGCGGTTCGCCCGCACATTGGCGACCCAGCCAGCCTCGCCAAAGGACGCCTGGACGAACGTCCGGTCGTCGAGGACGACGATGCCGAGGGGCACGGTTCGGGGTCTGCCCGAGCGCCGACCGGCCACGGTCAGGAGCACATTCGGGGCGCCGGTCGGGATCCCGGCCGGGATCATTCGGCGGGCGAAGGGGTTGATGGCGCGAAGCCACAGCCCGGCCAGGCGATTCCGAAGACCGAGCCTGGCCGGCGGGCGATGATCGGCAGTCATGATGTGGTACCTCGTGAAGATTCTCCCTGATCCCCCTGATCACGAAACGGGGTCCCGGAACGTGACCACCGATGACCAACCGGGCCGCTGTCACGTTTGGCGCACTCGATCCGTGATCCATCCGTGACGATCTCTGCCCAGGACGAGGACCGGACTCGACGCGACTGGCTCGCCGAGGAGTTCGAGCGCCACCGCGGTCATCTGCGGGTGGTCGGCTACCGGATGCTTGGCTCCGTCTCCGAGGCCGATGACGCCGTCCAGGAAGCCTGGCTGAGGCTTGATCGCAGCGACCCCGGCGGGAGCGATGACTTTCGAGGCTGGCTGACGGTGGTCGTCGGCCGGATCTGCCTCGATGCCCTGCGCCGCCGCAAGGTGCGCCACGAACAGCTCACCGGGTCCTGGCTGCCGGAGCCGATCGTCCGGGCCGCAAATGAAGCGGCGCCAGAGGGCGACCTGCTCATGGCGGATTCGGTCGGGCTGGCCCTCCTCGTCGTCCTCGAGACGCTCACCCCGCCGGAGCGGCTCGCGCTCGTGCTGCACGACGTCTTCGGCGTCCCGTTCGACGAGATTGCCCCGGTGGTCGAGCGGTCGTCCGCCGCGGCCCGCCAGCTCGCGAGCCGGGCACGGCGGCGGGTCAGGGCGCGGGCGCCGGAGCCCGACGCTGACCTCGCCGTCCAGTGGCCGGTGGTGGACGCGTTCCTGGCCGCCGCCCGCGATGGAGACTTCGAGGCGCTCCTGCGGGTGCTCGATCCGAACGTCGTCCTCCGGGTCGACGGTGGGCCGAATGCACCGGGACCGTTCTCGCGGCGACCCGTCGTCGGGGCCGCGGCGGTGGCCGGCGAAGCGAGCAGCTTCCGGAATGTCGGGGCGCGGCTCCTGCCGGTCATCGTCAACGGCTCACCGGGGTTGCTTGCCCAGTTCCCCACCCGATCCCTCCTTGGGGCGTTCACGGTGGCCAAAGGCCGGATTGTCGAGATCGACCTCATTGCCGACCCCGAGAAGCTCCGTGGGGTGCCCGCCGGCTGATCGGGAACCAGCCATCTCGGCCTCGGCCCACGCCGTTCAAGCTTGCCGAATGCAACGCCGTTGTGTCGTCGTCAGCGCCAGCTCACCGGTCACCGGAACGGCCCACGGTCCATCGTCTCCGTCCCAGGACCAGGCGAGGCCTGGACCGGCACAGGGAGATGACGATGAACAAAGACGAGACCGGTCGCACAGACCGCCAGCCGGGCACGGCCGACGAACCGGATGCGGTGCCGATGCCGATGCACCTGCCGGGCCAGGACGAAGAGGAACATCAGGGACCTGATCGGCCTCACGGCGATGCCCGGGATGCCGTTGAAGGGCCAGTCGGTTTTGCCTCTCTCAGGGATCCCAACAAGGCGGATCCAGGCGAAGCTAAGGGCTCGTAGATCCGGGACGCCTGAGATCTCCGCGCTCCTGGCCGCGGCCACGCTCGTCGGGCCCAGCCTGGAGACCTGACCGCCTCATCGTCGGACGAGGACCGTCAGGGACGAAGGCGGCCCCAGATCAGGATCCGCTTGAAGGTGTAGACGTAGGGCGCCTGGTCGCCCAGCTCTTCGAGCAGGCGCTGTTCATAGGCCTCGGTGAACGCTGCCCAGCGATCCGGGCCGAGGGGCGCCTTGAACCGGGTCAGCGTGCTGCCCTTGAGCCATTCCGCCACATCCCGGGTCGAGTCCAGGTGGTGGACGTAAACCTGGAGCCGGACGAGCTGATCGACGCAACCGAGCTCATCGAGACGCGCCGCATAGGCCTCCGGCGCCAGGACGTTCACCGCCACCGGATCGGACGGAGGGTCGGGCAGGAGCTCGCCGGCGAGCTCGGCAGCGAGCCGGTGGGCCGGGTGGTCGGCGTTCGCCGGGACCTGGATGGCGAGCTGGCCGCCCGGTCGCAAGGCGCCGAGCCAGCGGCCGAGGACGGCCCGATGATCCGGTACCCAGTGCAGGGCGGCATTCGAAAAGACGATGTCCCAGGCCTGGCTGGAGGCCCACGCCCCGATGTCACCGAGCTCGAATCCCACGTTCGGCGAGGTGAAACTCCCGGCTGCTTCGATCATCGCCCGCGAGCTGTCGATCCCGGCCGTGCGGGCTGCGCCGACCTGCCGGTGGAGGGCAGCCGTCAGGCGACCATCGCCGCAGCCGAGGTCGACCAGGGCAGGCGACGGAACCGGTCCGAGCAGTCCGGCGAGGTCCCAGAACGGCCGCTCGCGCTCCTCGGCGAACTGGTTGTACTGGCCTGGATTCCACTGGTCAACCGGCATCGCGGCTGCCCGTTAGCCGGGCACCGCCGCCGGATCGTCGCGTCGGAGGAGGATCCCGAGGTAGGCCTTCCAGGGTCCGACCGCGGCGTCCCGGGAGCCGGCCAGCCCGGCGTAGACCTGGCCGACGTGGTCGAGGTCGTGGACCGTCCACGACGCGAGGAGCTGGCGCAGGGTCACCTCGCCGAGGCTCGGGTGCAGCCCTCGTCGATCGAGGTCATCTTCGGTCGCGAGCTCGCCCAGGGTCACCAGGTTGGCCGCCCGGAGCGTCTCGAACTGTTCGAGCAGCTGATCCAGGCCCAGCCCAACGTCGCGCTCGAGCATCGCAAAGCGCTGGTAGGGCTCGAACGGGACCGTGGGACCATCCTGGACGATCCGGCGGACCCGGGCGATCCAGTCGGTCGTGTCACCCGTGATCAGGTGGCCGACGACATCGCGCGGGCGCCAGCCGCCGGCCGTATCGGGCGTCTCAAGCCAATCCTGGGGCAGGCCGTGCAGGAGGGCCCGAAGGACCCTCGGGGTTCGGGCCAGGAGATCGGTCGTCTCCCCGAGGAAGCTCATGTGCGCCTGTGTCCAGCCCGTCCCGGGCTCAGCTTCGAGTTGTGCTCAGCCCCTCGTCCTGGGCCAGGCGTTCGCCGACCCGCCGGGCGATGCTGGGCATCCCGAAGATCAGGGCCAGGCCCATGACCAGCCAGACGACGGTGACGATCTCGTAGTAGAAGGCCGTGGTCGTCGGATCGAACGACAGGTTGTAGTAGAGGACCAGACCGAGGACGATCAGGGCGGCCAGGGGGATCACGATCTCCCAGCGAGCCACCCGGGCGGCCCCGGTGAAGAACAGGAACTTGATCGCTCCGATCGTGGCGAAGAAGTAGGCCACGAGCAGGATCAGCGTCCCAATCACGCCCGCGCCCAGGAAGACATCGAAGGCGTGCGCCCCGAAGAAGATCGCCCAGAGCAGGATGATCGCCGCGGCCGCCAGGACCACCGCCAGGAGCGCGCCCATCGGGGTGCCGTAGCGGGTGCTGACCTTGGCCGTGTAATTGAAGCCGACCGTGTCGGAGTTGTCGCGGGACAGGGCAAACAGGAGGCGCGAGGCGCCCACCAGGCAGGCCAGGCAGCAGCCAAAGGCGCTGACCGCCGCCCCGATCGTGATGATGTTGCCGACCCACGGGCCGATGAATGCGGTCCCGAGGTCGCCCAGCAAGGAGCCCGAGGCGATGAAGGACTTGACTCCGTCGGCCGAGGTCCCGAAGCCGAGCACCTCGACCCAGGTCACGAACACGAAGTAGATCCCGCCGAAGACGGCCACGCCCAGGATCGCCCGGGGGATGTGGCGGGTCGGATCCTTCGACTCCTCGCCCAGGGTCGCCGCGGCCTCAAAGCCGGCGAACGACAGGAAGCCGAAGACCGAGCCGATGGCGATCGCGCTGAGGCCGGTGCCCGAGTCGGGAATGAACGGATCGAGGCTCAGGGTCTGGCCGGCCGGCGCGCTGCCGGCGGCCAGCTTGATCACGATCACGACCGCCGTGATCAGGATCAGGGCGACCGTGATCCCCTCGACCGTGAGCAGGATCCGGGTGCCGTTGCGGACCGGGACGAAGGCCAGCCAGGCCGAGCCGGCCAGGGCCAGGAAGCCGATCGCGAACTGGGCAACGTAATTGGGGTCGCCGGCGGGGATGATCCCGACAGCCTGGAGGAAGCTCGAGCCGAAGATGCCCGCGGCCATCGAGGTGACGACGGCGTAGAAGATGTACGTGCCCATCAGGGCCTGGCCGGCGAACACCCCGGCCCGCGGCCCGAGGGTGACGCCCACGAAGCCGTAGACCGAGCCGGCGTGATGGAACTGCTGGGTGAGCCGGACGAAGCCGTAGGCCACCAGCAGCACGCCGATCGTGGCGACCAGGAAGGCCAGCGGAACCGCCCGTCCAACCTGGCCGGCGGTGCCCTGGGGATTGATGTTGGCAGCCATGCTCGGCGCCATCAGGGCGAGCGAGATGCCGATCGCCTCCCACAGGTTCAGCTCGCGGCGAAGCTTCTGCGGCTCGCTGCTGGCAACCCCCACGTGGCCCGTGATCTCCACGCGAAACCCTCCTCCATCGGCCTGGACGACGGGCATGCTCGGTGCCCGTCCCACCGATGGCCGAGATGATGCGCGACGAATTGCCGCGTTACAAGGGGCAGATTTGGCTGTGATCGCGCCGGCCGGCGACGGTCGGCGACGGATCAGAGCTGGTAGACCCGCTCCGAGTTGCGCCACAGGATCCGCTCGGCCCAGTCGAGGGCGGTCCGTTCGTCGAGGGCGCCATCGAGCGACGTGCTCCTCGAGGACCCGGCCCAGGGCGCGGCGGCCGAGCCGGGCCCCGACCCAGTACAGCTCCGGGACGAGCGAGGCATCGGTGCTGAACAGGATCTTGCTGGCGGGGGCCAGGCCGAGCAGCTCGCGGGTGATCTCGGTCGCCTCGCCGGCCGCGAACAGGATCGCCTCGCCCATGTCGGCATACACATTCGGGTACATCGCGGCGAGGTAGGCCATCGATCGGACGTACGGGTAGCCCGTGTGGAGGAGGACGATCGGGGCGGCCCGGAAACGCTCGGCGAAGATCGGCCGGAGGGCCGCCGGGTCAACCTTCACGAGGTCGAGATCCGGGTCGCCCAGGCCGGTGTGGAACTGGATCGGGACCTCCTGGCGGGCACACTCCTCGACCGCGATCAGGATCAGGTGGTCGAGCAGCGGCTTCGACTCGATCCGGATCCGGCCGTCCCGCCGGGCGGCCGCGTGGACGGCCCGGAACGCGCTGGCGGCCGTCGCCCGGTCAACGAGCTCGAGCTGGAGTCCTGAGCGGTAGGCGATCACCGACTTCAGGCCGACAATCCCCCGTCCGCGCAGGTTGTCGAGCGCGGCTCGGTAGGAATCGAGGAAGTCGGCAAAGCGTGCCGGCCTCCAGGATCAGGGCCTCGATCAGCGGCTCGAGCCGAGACGACCTGCTCGATCCGGCAGGGTGCGATCGAGCGGAGCTCGTCGATCGACAAGGTCGTGTCACCGCCGTAGCCAGTGTCGATCAGCCAGGTCTTGAATTCCGCCTCGTTCGACGATCTCGCGGGTAACCGACTCGAGCCCGCGGGCGGCCCGAGCCGCGTGAACGGCCTCGGGCGTCGGCTCGCAGCCGAGGAGCCCGGCCAGCTCGACGATCGTCCAGCGATAGAGGAGCGAGTGCTGGGCATGCTCGCGGGCCATCTCCGGGAAGTACGACTCGGTCAGGTGGCTCCGGAACGCCTCGTCATCGACCGGCTGCCGGCGGAGGAGCGAGTGGCAGTGGTTGTCGACGATCGGGACCTGGTCGAGCTCGAGCGGCACCGGCCGGGACCGTCTAGTACTTGAAGAAATGCTGGGCGAGCTCGTACGCGGTGTCGTGCTCGGCATAGGCGGCCGCTTCGGCCCGGCGGACCTTGAGGTACTCGGTACCGAGCGGGGCCCCGAGGGCGGCCATCAGGACCTCGTCCCGTTCGAGCTCGTCGAGCGCCGCGCTGGCGGTCTCGGGAAAGCGCTGGATGCCCCGCGCTGCCCGCTCGGCGTCGGTCAGGTTGCCGGGGTCCTGGTCGACCGGGGCGCCTGGGTCCAGGTTGCGGGCGATCCCGTCGAGGGCGGCCGCGATCAGCCCGCCCAGGGCGATGTACGGATTTGCGCTGGCATCGCTCGCCTTCAGCTCGAGGTTGGTCGATCCGGCCTCGTCGTCCCAATAGCGGCTCGGGACGCGGACGGCGGCCTCGCGGTTCTCGATCCCCCAGGCGGTGTAGGCCGAGCTCCAGTAGTGGGGCTGGAGGCGCCGGAACGAGTTGACGCTCGGCGTGGTCAGCCCGAGCAGGCCGGGCAGGTGGCCGACCACGCCTGCGATCGCCTGCCGGGCCAGGGGGCTCAGGCCGTCCGGGGCGGCCGGATCAGCCAGCAGGTTCGAGGCGTGGGCCTTGTCCCAGATCGAGAAGTGGAGGTGGGCCCCGCTGCCGGCCTGATCGGCAAACGGCTTCGGGGCGAGCGAGGCGATCAGTCCGTGCCGACCGGCCACGCCGCGGACGGTCTGGCGGTAGATCAGCTGCTGGTCGGCGGCCCTGAGGGCGGGGGCGTGCCGAATCGACAGCTCCTGCTGGCCCCAGCCGAGCTCGGGGTGCGACAGCTCGACGGTCAGGCCCTGGTGGGTCAGGGCCGCCACGATGTCCTGGATCACGTCCTCGGTCGACTCCATCCCGATCGCGCTGAAGCACAGGCTTTGATCGACCGGGGCATAGCCGTCGGGCGACTTCGTGGCCAGGTAGAACTCGTTCTCGAAGGCCGCCTCGAAGACGAGCCCGGCCCCGGCCGCCTGGGCCACCATCCGCTGCAGGAACCCGCGCGGGTCGAGCGCCCAGGTCGTGTGGTCGAGCTCGACCATGTTCGAGAACATCTGGCCACTGCGCGGGGCGTAGGGCAGGACCACGAACGTGTCGGGATCCGGGATCAGGCGAATCTCGCCGACCGGGCCGTACGTCGCGTCCGGGGCCAGGGTGTCCACGCTGGTGAACGACTGCATCCCCTTGACCAGGCCGATCCCGCTGTCCATCCGCCGGGCGAGCTGGCCCACGTGGGTGCTCTTGCCCCGGATCACCCCACCGTTGTCGCAGTACAGGAAGCGGACGAGCTGGAGCCCGCTGGCCCGGGCCTGGTCGACGATCTGCTCGGTGTTCATCAGCCTCCCTCGCTGCGAAAGAGATATCCCTGGTCAGACCCCGGTGACAGCCTGGATCCGACCGTCCCCGACGGCTGCCATCAGGCTGTGCCAATCGCGCTCATTCTGGTCGGCGTACGACCGGGCGAAGGCCGCGACGGCCTCCTCGAACGGCCGGCCGCGGCCCAGGTACCCGGCGATCGCGACCCGGTCTCCGGAGCGGGCGTGGGCTCGGCCGAGGGTCCAGCCGCACAGCTCCGCGTAGCCGACCAGGCCGGCCGGGCTGATCGTATCGATGTTCGCCGAGAACTTGCCAGTCCCACAGCTGCCGGACGTAGAAGTCGCGCTCGACGCCCTCGAACGTCTTGATCCGGTACCAGCCCAGGAGGATGTCCGAGGCCGCCTGCATCAGGCGCTGGCCGACGACCACCGCCGGCCCTCGTGCTCGAACTCGGTCGGGCCAAGATACGGGGCGAGGACCGAGGTCGTCGCCTCCTTGAGCTGGAGGATCAGCGGATCGGCATCGCCGTTGCCGACCATCAGGACCATCCAGCAGCGCGTCCCGACGCTGCCGACCCCTACGACCTTGCGGGCCATGTCGACGAAGTGGTAGCCGTCGAGGAGATGGGCCCGCTCGTCCGACAGGCTGAGCCGGTAGCCGGCCAGGAATTCGTCGATCGTGGCCCGGTAGCCGTGGAGCTGTTCCGCGGTCAGCAGCTCCTTGGCCCGTACGACAAGCGGGTGGCTTCGTCCGGAACCGGAGCTTGCCGTCCACCCGGGTCGTCAGCTTGGCCAGGGCGACGAGATGGTCGCGGCTGCGCGACTTGGCGACATCGGCCTTGGCCTGGCCGGACGTAGGTCGGGTCCGACCGCCGGGCGATCGTGGCAATCGCCCGGTCCGCCTCGAGGCGGAGGTACCACAGGTCCAGGTTGCGCATCGCCGCGAACTGGGAGATCGCGCTCGTGTAGGCCCGAAGGCAGGCGAGCACCGCCGCCTCGCGCTGCAATTCGCTGAAGCCGCGATCGCGGGCCGCCACCTCGAAGCTCGTCGCCAGGCGCTTCACGTCCCATTCCCACGGGCCGGTCCGGGTCTCGTCGAAGTCGTTCAGCCCGAAGACGTGGGTCCGCTCGGGGGTCATGAACCCGCCGAAGTTCGAAAGGTGGGCATCGCCGCAGAGCTGCGTCTCGATCCCCGACCGGGGGGTCGTGGCCAGGTCCGCAGCCATGATCGCGGCCCCGCCGCGGTAGAAGGCAAACGGCGACGAGACCATCCGGCCATACCGGATCGGGACAAGATCCGGCGTGCGCCGCTTCGCCTGCACCTCGAGCAGCTCGATCGGGTCAGGCCGATTCGGCCCAGGTTCGAAGCTGGCGTGGCTCGAGCGGGGCGTCTCGTGCGCGCCGCCCGGCCGCTCGCATAGCGGTCGCCAGGCTGCCCGACGCCGCCGAAGGAAATGGTTTGACGGGCAATCGGTGACTCCCAGCACGCTCGACCCGGCGGACGAAGCGCGGGTCCCGGAAACGATAGCGCCGGCGATCGAAACGGACGAATCGCCCGGCCGCCCGGCGTCAGCCCCCGATCACGGGCCGCCGGCCGGCCCGCCTGCCTCGATCAGCCTGCGGCGCGAGCCGCCTCGAGGGCCTGAAGCTTGTCGAGGAGGGTGTTCAGGGCATCGTCCTGGACCTTGAGGTGGGCCTGGATCTGCTCTGCCTCATGGAAGGTGGCGTCGGCGTCCTTGTAGGTCATCTCGGCCCGCTTGTCCGAGGCCCGTGAGGCGATGTTCTGGCCGACGATGATCACCGGCAGGAGGACCAACTGGATGAAGGTCTGGGCGATCCAGGCCACGATGATGATCGTATCGCCGGTCTTGATCGCCGACGGCAGGCTGATCAGGGCGAGGAGGGTGAACAGGTAGGCGCACCACATCGTGCCGACCGTGGCGGTCACGAAGATCGCGATTCGTCCGTTGAGTCCGACGACCTGGTCGGCGGCCTTGGGCGGGCCCGACTTCTGGTGCTCGGCGATCCGAGGGTGCGGCACGTGCTGGAAGCTGACCGACATGGCCCGATCTCCTGGTCCCGTCCACGACCGGTCGTCCGTGCCGGCGCGTGATACCGCGCATCATCGGGGTCTGGCTCGAGGCGCGCCAGCCGGGGATCTGGCGGGTCAGGGACGCCCCACGAGGAGCGGCTCGATTGCCTCGATGATCGCGTCCACCCGGTGCTGGAAGGTGTGCCGGGCGAGCACGGCCTGGCGGCCCTTCGCCGCACGATCGGCCCGGCCGGCCGGATCGGCGAGGTACTGGTCGACCCGGGCGAGGAGCTCCGGGATGTCGCGGTAGGCGACGACCGAGCCGTCGAACTCGGCGTTCGAGCCCGGGGACCTCCTCGGAGATGACGAAGGCCCCGCTGGCCAGGGCGTCGTAGATCCGGTTGGGGATGAAGCCCTCGTCGCGCATGTCCGCCCACGAGTCGCTCAGGGAGATGGCCGCGGCGGCGTAGTAGCGGTGCAGGTCGTCGTTCGAGATCCACTCCTCGCGCAGGACCTTCGGGTCGAGCGTGGCGGCGCTCCAGTTGCGGCCGTAGACCGCGAGGTCATGGCCGCTCGCCGCCAGGGCGTCCAGGAACGGGCGACGGCCATCGCGGGCGCTGCCCACGAACAGGATCTCGTGGGCCGGCCCACCGGCTTCGGGAAAGAAGCGGTCCGGGTCGGTCGCCTGGTGGAGCGGGATCATCGCCGGCGCAGCAGGCCCGAGCCACGATCGGAGGTAGTCCAGGAACGGGTCGGAGGCGACCCCCACGAGGTCGTATCCGAGGCAGGTCTCGCGCCGGATCGAATCGGGGTGGCTGATGATCCACAGGAGGCTGGCCTGGCCCGGCCGAATTGGCGGCACCCGGATCCCCGCGACATGGATCGCGAGGTCGGCCGCGACCGCATCGGATCGGTCGCGATCGGCCGCGACGTGGATCGAGCTCGACCAGCCGCGCAGCCGGAAGGCCTTCTCGATGTCCCGGGCGAAGGGCAGGTCGCCCCAGCGGGCGGCATCGTCCCAGGTCGGCGCGCCGATGTGGATCGCGACCCGCCGGCCCTTGCCGGCCGAGCCGGCCGCGCCCGTCGGTCCGTCGTTGGCCGTTGGCGGCGACGGGCTCGTGGCCGGGACTGGCCGTCACGGACGAACCGCTCGGACCCGTTTCGCCGGGTCCGGCTCGGTCGTCCCGGCGCTCGCCGGGTTGCCGCCCGGCAGGTGAGTCCGGACCGCGTGCAGGGGACGCCGAATGGCCCGTTCGATCCGGTAACCGGTCGTGGCCCTGGCCTGGGCGAGGCGCAACCGCTCGAGGCTGAGCTCCTTCTCCTTCGCCCGGAATGCTTCGCGCTCGCGGGCGATCCGGTCGAGCAGGCGCTCCCGTCGCCGGATCGAGGCCTGGCGCTCAGGATCGAGATCTCGCTCCGGTTCGCTCGGCTGGCTCACGATCACAGCCTAGTCCCCGAACCCGGCCTCGTTGTCGAGCCCGCCGATCGATCGGTGGCCCGGGGCTGACTAGCCCGCGCCGGGCCCGCCGCCGGGGCTCCCCTTGTCGGGAGTCCGATTGTCGATCGTTCGCTCCTGGCCGGCGAGCAGGCGCTCGATGTTGTCCTTGTGGAAGTACCAGATCAGGGCGGGTGCCCCGATCGCATAGATCAGGTTGGCCGGCGGCAGGCCCTGGACCAGGACCCAGCCGCTGACGAGCGCCCCGGCCAGGGTGACCGCGGTGAGCGAGCCGAGCGACGAGTAGTGGGTCAGCCGGATCACGAGGAAGAAGACCGGGGTCACGATCAGGGCGACGAGCGGCCAGGTGACGACGAGCGAGCCGAACGCCGGGGAGACTCCCCGTCCGCCGCGGAAGCCGATATAGGGCGATCGGCTGTGGCCGACGATCGCGGCCAGGATGCACAGCGCCTGGACGACGAGGCCGGCGCCCAGGACGACCGGGAGGAGCGCGGCGAACGAGCCCTTGAGGAGGTCCAGCACGGCAGCGACCGCGGCGACCCGGGGGCCGAGGACGCGCAGGACGTTCGCCCCGCCGGTGCGGCCGCTGCCCTGGCTGCGCGGATCGGGACCGCCCACGAGCCGGGCCAGCACGACGCCCCAGGGGATCCCGCCGACCAGGTAGGAGGCGGCGATCGCGAACGCCCCCAAGGCTACGGTCGTCGTATCCATGCCGGCCGAGTATATCGACCGAGGAACGCCCAACCGGACCGAGAATCGGGCCGAATCCCGGGCCCCTACGTGGCCGGAATCGCCTCGAACAGGCGGTCCGGCCGGCCCCGAAACCAGGCCCATCGGCCGGGGTCCTGGTTGCATTCCTCGACCAGCTCGGCCAGCCGGGCATTGACCGGCGCTGCCTGGCCCAGCTCGGCCGCCGCCCGGGCCACCGCCCCGTTGAGCCAATCGACCTCGGTCGGCCTGGCGCTGCCCGCGGCCAGGTGGAGATGGAGCGACGGCCGCTTGCCGCCCCGCCCGGCAGCCACGACCCGGACGAGGATCGGCTGGACGAGCGGCCCGGGCAGGCGGGTGGCAATCGGCAGCAGCCGGGTGTCAGCTCCGAACAGCTTGATCGGTCGCAGGCCGAGCCCGCCCATCGCCCCAAGCGCCTCGGCCATCTGGCGCCGCTCGAGCTGGAACAGCCGGCGATCGCGATAGACCGCGACCGGGTCGAGGTCGACGATCGCGCCCGAAGCATTGCCCATGAGGTTGATCAGGAGCTTCGACCAGCGCATCGCCGCCGGATCGGCGGTCGCCCGGGCCCGCAGGCCACCCGCGATGAACGCGTCGCGGACCTGCGCGGAGGAGGCCGTTCACCGTCGCCCCGGACCGGGGCCAGGACGATCCCCCCTCGCGAGAGCCGCTCGATCGAGCCATCCCCGTTTCGCTCGATCGAGGTCGTCAGCGAGCCGGCGATCAGGCCGCCGTTCGGTCGCCGGGCGAGGAGCGCCTCGTCCGCCCCGACCCCGTTCTCAACGGCCAGGACGGGCACATCGGGCCATGCCTCGGCGGTCGTGATCGCGCCGTCGAGGTCGGGCATCTTCACCGCGATCAGGATCAGCCGCGGCGGTCCCGGCAACGGAGTCCGGGCTGCCTGTCACGGCCGAACAGCTCGACCTCCTCGCCTGCCTCGGCCAGGGTCGCCCCGAGGAACGAGCCGACCGCCCCGGCGCCGATCACGAGGATCACCCGGGCGCCGCTCCGCCGGCGGCTCGTTCGCGGTCGCCCGCGGCGTAGGCCTCGGCCAGGATCTCAACCGGGTGGCGCAGGTTCGAGCCGGTCGCGGCCGCGATCTGCCAGCGGCAGGTTTCCGAATCGCAGGCCGCCTGGCTCGCGCCGCTCGACTTGATCCGCTCGAACAAGGGCGCCCCGACCGCCATCGCGATGTCGTATTTCTCGCTTTTCAGGCCGTACGTCCCGGCAATCCCGCAGCAGTCGTGATCCAGGTCGTTCGCCTCGAGCCCGGGCACGAGGGCGAACAGGTCGAGAGCGGGCAGGCCAATTCCGTGGCTGCGCAGCTGGCACGGGGCGTGGTACGGCAGCACCTGCTCGAGCCTGCCGAAGCCGGTGTCCAGGCGGCCTTGCTCGTGGAGATCGAGGAGCAGCTCGCAGATGTCCCAGGTCGCCTCGGCCACGGCCCGGGCATCGTCATCGTCGAGGTCGAGCATCTCGCGGTACTCGGCCTTCAGGGTATGGCTGCACGAGGTCGAGGTTCCGACGATTCGATAGCCGGCCCGGGCGTAGCCGGCCAGGACGTCGAGGTTCTGCCGGGCCCGGCCGCGAGCCTGGCCGTACAGGCCGTTGCTGATCAGGGGCAGCCCGCAGCAGACCTGGGGCGGGACGATGACCTCGAGCCCGTTCCGCTCCAGGACGTCGATCGCGGCCAGGCCGACCTGCGGCTCGTAGTAGTTCGTCGCGCAGCCATGGAAGTAGACGACCGCGCGATCCGGGGGCGGGGCGCCGGCCGGTGATCTCGCCTGGTGGCGCCGGCCGAGCCGGGCCCGGAACGTCCGACCGCTGAACCGGGGCAGGGGGGCCCGCCGATCGATCCGGACCATCGCGTCGATCAGGCCCCGGAACGGCCGGTTGTGGAGCGACCAGTTGGCGAGCGGCGCGGTCAGCACCCCGAGCCGGCCAACGAGGTCGGTCTGGCCAGGAGCCAGTCGCGCAGGCGCGGCCGATGGCCCGCGCGCTGGGCAGCCCGGGCCCGGTTGTTCATCTCGGCGATCTTCACCTCGGCCGGACAGGCGGTCGTGCACATCCCGCAGCCCGAGCAGTAATCGACCGTCCGATCCGGCGACGGGACGACCGAGAGGGCGCCGCTGCCGGGCCCGAGCAGGGTTCCGAGGCGGACTCGCTGCGCCTGCGGGCCGGCGTACTTCGGGCCGGGGAACAGGTCGGTCACCCGGGCGACCGGGCAGACGGTCGTGCACACGTTGCATTTCAGGCAGTCGTCCGAGCTCAGGCCGACCGCGCTCGCCGGCCGCGTCGGCGACGAGCTCTGCGATCGTCATTGCGGCCGGCTTCCGGCGGCCGCCAGCCGGCCGCTGGCCAGGGCAACGCCATCGCCGCAGCGCTCGCGCAGGTAGCGCTGACCTGCCAGCAGGCTGCCCGCAATCCTGACGTTCGTCGGCGAGGGGCGGGCCGGACGAGGGCTGAACCGGGCCGGCCGGGCGCAGGGGCGGTCGGGCGCAGCTGGGCGTCGGTCCGGACCCCGGCCAGCTCGAGCGGATGGCCGGCCGGATCGAACGGGTCGTCGAGGAGCAGGCCTGCGGCGCTGCCCGGCCCGGCCGGACACTCGACCGGCAGGCCGAGCACGGTCTCGACCAGGCTGCCCCCCTGCTCGACGACGATCCCGCCGCTCGCGATCCCGCCGGTCGCGAGGATGAACGCGTCGGCCGCCAGGACGAACTCGCGCGCGGCAGCGGGCGCCCGTACCTCGGCCAGCCGGCCGTCCGGACCGATCGCCCCATGGGCCGGCTCGCCGACCTGGAGCCGGCCGCCGTGCCGGCGGAGCGCCGCCCGCAACGCTCCGAACAGGCGCAGGCCGGGAATGCTTGGTGGGACGAGGGCGACCTCGAAGGGGGCCCAGCGGCAGCCGTGCTCCGAGCCTCGGCCAGGACCCGCGGATGGTCGTGCAGGCCGAGGACCGCCGGCAGCGCCAGCCGGCCCGCGCCGCCCTGGCCCGGCCGTCGGCGGTGCTCGTCGACGGCCACGGCGATTCGATCGAGGGCGTCGGCCCGCCAGGCCGGATCATCGAACTGGCGGGCCAGATCGAGCCCCGAGAGGTTGCGCCGGCCGGCGAGTCCGGGCAGCTCGACCGTGAGCGCCTCGACCCGGCCCGGCCGATCAGCGCCGCGCCAGGCCGGACCCGCTTGCAAGCCGGCCGCGATCGCATCCGGCCAGAAGTCCCGGAAGCCGGCGAAGCCGCACACGAGGAGCGCCTCGTCCGAGCCCCAGCCGGGCAGGGCCGCGGCCACCGCATCGGGCACGATCGCGGCCGGCCGGGTCAGGCCGATCGACGTCGGGATGGGCCGGAGCGGATCATCGAGCCCTCCGACCAGGACGAGGCCCTCGCCCGCCAGGGTCGCCCGCAGCCAGGCGAGCGAATCGGCCAGGCCCCCGGCCAGGACCTGGTAGGGATGGCCGGGCCGGCCGGCCAGGCGCTCGACGGCAGTCGCCGCGAGTCGTGGCCGATGGGTCGGCTCCGGCATCGATCCCGCCGTGGGTCCAATGGGTCGCTGCATGACCCGCGGCCAGGACCTGGACCCGGGCGCCGGCCTCGGCCAGGCTGATCGCCGCCGTCAGGCCGGCCAGGCCCGCCCCGATCACGGCCACGTCAGCCCGGGCCATCGTTCGCTCCGGGGGGCGGACGTCGGTGAAGCTGCCCTGTCGAGCCCGAGGCTGCCCCAGTAGATCCCGGTCGATAGCCATAGCTCCTGGAGCTGGCGGCCCCAGGCGATCGGCCGGGTCCCGCGGTAGCGCTCAGCCAGGAAGTCGGACAGGGCCGCCTGGCCGGCTGCCGGCTCGACCTCGGCCCCGGCTGCGCTCATCATCCCCGCCGCCCGGAACGTGCAGAAGGCGCCCTGGCACGGCCCCATCCCCAGGCGCGTGCCCCGCCGGACGTCGTCGATGCTGCAGGGCATCCGTTCGGCCAGGAAGCGCTCGAGCATCGGCCGGCTGACGTACTCGCACTCGCAGATCAGGTCGGCGTCGCCACCGCCCTGCGCCTCGTGCTCGGCCAGCCGATCGCCCAGCCAGTAGTAGGAGCGATCGGGGCCCTGGCCGGGCAGGACCTCGTCGGCGGTCGAGCAGGCAACGTCGACTCCGAGGTGGGCGCAGACCAGGTCGGCGGTCTGCTCGGCCATCAGCCGGTAGGTCGTGAGCTTGCCGCCGACGATCGAGATGAAGTTCGCGACCCCGTCGCGGGCGGCGTGATCAACCACGACATGGGCCCTCGAGATCGACCGGTCGTCGCCGTCGCCGACGAGCTCGGCCGGGGCATACAGCGGGCGGACGCCGGCGTACGCCCGCAGGAGCCGCATCCGGCGCAGGTCCGGGAAGAGCTTCTCGCCCTCGACCAGGAGCTGCTCGATCTCGGCCGCCGTGGGCTCCGTGTCGTCCGGGTCGTCGACCGCGATATCGGTCGTGCCCAGGATCGCCACGGTGTGGACCGGGACCATGATGTCGCCGTCGCCCGGGAGGCTGCAGCGGTTGACCACGGTGTCGGTCATCCGCTGGTTGTAGACGAGCATCGTGCCCTTGCCCGGCGACATCGCCAGCTGGACTCCGGCCAGTTGGGCAACCTGGCCGGCCCAGGCGCCGGCCGCCGAGACGATGATCCGGGGCTCGATCTG
Source organism: uncultured Chloroflexia bacterium (assembly GCA_963697135.1). GTDB lineage: Bacteria > Chloroflexota > Limnocylindria > Limnocylindrales > CSP1-4 > Palsa-1033. The sequence goes on from CAVOMZ010000006.1 coordinate 21,114, forward strand.
CTGGACGCTCCCGGAGCGGATGTCGGCGATCGCGACCGAGCTGATGTAGCCGCCGTTCCGGGTCATCCCCACGACCCGTTTGTAGGGCAGGGCAAGGCTGCCCCGGCTGCGGGCGTCGGCCAGGTTGGCTTCGACGAGCTGCCATGGCTCGAGCGAGGCGTCGGGCACCCGGAACGCCTGCCGGATCCGGCGATTGAGGGCCGGTTCGCGGCGGAACAGGTCCCCCAGGATGACCTCGTCACAGGGGATGCCGGCAGCCGCGCAACGCCCGGCAAAGGCCGCCACGTAGTCCTCCGGATCATCCGGTGTCGCCACGAACACGCCCCCGGTGTCCTCGATGCAGGCCGGGGCGATCCGGCGCAGGACCCGGTTCTCGGCGATGCACTCGCGGGCCGCCTGGACGTCCCGGGCGACGTAGCGAGCCCCCGAGTGGAGCAGGCCGTGGTATCGGCCGCTCGTCCCGCTGGCCAGGTCGCCCTTGTCGACGAGCAGGCCGCGCAGGCCGCGCCGGGCGACGTCGCGCAGCAGGCCGGCGCCCGTGGCGCCGCCGCCGACGATCAGGACATCGATGCTCCGGGGCAGGTCGCTTCGGCCGGTCATCGACCCATCATGGCGAATCGTCATCCGTGGTCCGGCTCGAGCCAGTCGAACGTTCGCCCGACCGCCTTCGTCCACCAGTGGTAGGCCCGTTCGCGCTCGGCCGGGTCGAGCGAGGGCTGCCACTCGCGATCGGACTGCCAGTTCGCCTTCAGGGCCTCCTGGGAGGGCCAGTAGCCGACGGCCAGGCCGGCGGCGTAGGCGGCGCCGAGGGCGGTCGTCTCGGTCACCGTCGGGCGGATGACCGGAATGCCCAGGACGTCTGCCTGGAGCTGCATCAGGAGCTCGTTGGTGACCATCCCGCCGTCGACCCGGAGGGACGCCAGGGGCGCCCCGGCGTCGGCGGCCATCGCGTCGACGACCGCGCGCGTCTGCCAGGCGGTCGCTTCGAGGGCGGCCCGGGCGATGTGGCCCCGATTGACGTAGCGGGTCAGGCCCACGATCACCCCCCGCGCCTCAGGTCCGCCAGTACGGGGCGAAGAGGCCCGAGAACGCCGGCACGAAGTAGACCCCGCCGTTGTCCTCGACGCTCCGGGCGAGCGGCTCGATCTCGTCCGACGTCGGCGATCAGGCCGAGGTTGTCGCGGAGCCAGCCGACGAGCGCCCCAGCGATCGCGATCGAGCCCTCGAGGGCATAGACCGGGCGGGCTCGGCGCCGATGCGATAGGCGACGCGTCGTCAGCAGACCGCTCTTCGAGGGCACCGGTCTCGAGACCCGTGTTCAGGAGCAGGAAGCAGCCGGTGCCGTAGGTGTTCTTCGCCTCGCCGGCCGCGAAGCAGGTCTGGCCGAACAGGGCGGCGTGCTGGTCGCCCAGGTCGCCCGCGATCGGGACCCCGGCGAGGTCGCCGGCCGCCTCGCCGTAGACCTCGCTCGAGGAGGCGATCCGGGGCAGCATCGCGGCCGGGATGCCGAGGGCCTCCAGGATCTGCGTCGTCCCAGTCGAGGGTCTCGAGGTTCATCAGCATCGTCCGGCTGGCGTTCGTCACGTCGGTCACGTGGATCCGCCCTGCGGCCCGCCGGTCAGGTTCCAGATCAGCCAGGTGTCGATCGTGCCGAAGAGGAGGTCGCCGGCCTCGGCCCGCTGCCGGGCCCCGTCGACGTGGTCGAGCAGCCAGCGGATCTTCGGGCCCGAGAAGTAGGTCGCCAGGGGCAGGCCGGTCGTCGCCCGGAAGCGATCCTGCCCGCCGTGCGCCGGCGAGCTCGGCCACGATCCGGCCGTCCGGGTGTCCTGCCAGACGATCGCGTTGTGGATCGGCCGGCCGGTCCGGCGATCCCAGACGACCGTCGTCTCCCGCTGGTTGGTGATCCCGATCGCGGCCAGGTCGGCCGGGCTCGATCCCGGCCCTGGCCAGGGCGGCCCGGATGACCTCGCTCGAGCGGTCCACGATCTCGATCGGGTCGTGCTCGACCCAGCCCGGCCTGGGAAGCACCTGGCGATGCTCCCGCTGGTCGAAGGCGACCGGTCGGCCGGCCGGGTCGAAGACGATGAAGCGGGTGCTGCTGGTGCCCTGGTCCAGGGCCCCGATGAAGCGATCCATCGCGCGATTGTGCGCCGCCACGGTGACGGCTCGTCCGGGCCGGGCGGCTGGCTTCGGGCCCCGGATGGGACTGCGGAGCCAGGCTGGGAGCGCGGCCGAGGTCGCCTGGGCCGATCCCGCCCGGGATCAGTTCGTCAGCGAGAAGATCGCCCGGCGAGCGGCCCGCCAGCCAGCGGCCGCGGGACGTCCCCTGGGCCGCCGAGGTGGCAGTCGAGCGGCCGCCCTGGCCTGACCGGGGCCGGCCGTTGCCGTCGACGCTGGACAGCGTGCCCGGGCAGGACGGATCGCCGGTGCAGGCGAGATAGGGCAGCCCGGTCGTCCGATTGCGCCGCTCCTCGAGGGCAGATCCGCAGCGCGGAGCAGACGGCCAGCATCTCAGACCGCCTTCGGTGGGTTGGTGACCCGCCGGGAGCGGGCCGCGGCCGGGGCCACTTCGCCCCGCCGCCGAGCGTGGATCGCGTCGTGGATCGCACCGTGATGGCGGTGGTCGGCCATCAGGTCGATGCTCCTCGTCGTCGTGGCCGTGACCGTTGTCGCTCGGCTCCCAGGGCACGCCCTCGGCGAACAGGGTCACGAACAGCCGGACGAGCTCGGGATCGAACTGGACCCCGGCGTGGCGGCGAAGCTCGGCCAGGGCCGCTTCGTGGGCGATCGGGCTGCGGTAGGGCCGCCCCGCGACCATCGCCTCGTACGCGTCGGCGATGGCCACGATCCGGGCCCCGACCGGGATCTCCTGGCCGGACAGGCCGTGGGGATAGCCCCGCCCGTCGAACCATTCGTGGTGATGGAGGACGATCGTGGCCGCATCCCGCAGGGCGCCGGCCTGCTCGAGGACGACCTGGCCGATCTTCGGGTGCTCCGAGACGACCCGCCATTCGCGGTCGTTCAGCTCGCCCGGGTTGTCCAGGATCTCGTCCGGGATGGCCAGCTTGCCGAGGTCGTGGAGGAGGCTGGCGGTGTGGACCCGCTCGACCTCGCCGGGCGGCAGCTCGAGAGCCTGGGCGAGCGTCGTGGACAGCTCGGCGATCATGTTCGAGGGCTTGCCCGTCCAGCCGTTGCGCTCCTCGAGGGCCGCCTGGAGGGTCGCGGTCGCGGCCCGCATCGCCGCCCGGCCGACATCGACCGCGCGCTGGCGGGCCGCTGGACCGATCGCGGCCCGCCGAACGAGGTCGCCGTCGGCCAGCTCGTGGAATACGTAGACCTGGTCGCGGCCGAGGGCCTTGGCCGAGTAGAGCGCGGCGTCGGCGTCGTTGATCAGGGCCTCGAGCCGCAGGTGCGGTCCGAGCCCACCGGCGACCCCGGCGCTCATCGTGATCGAGAGGACGTTGCCGTCCTCGATCCGGATCTGGCGTCCGGCCACGACCCGGCGCAGCTTCTCGGCCATCGCCGCCGCCGCGTCTGCGTCGGTCTCGGGCAGGACGAGCATGAATTCCTCGCCGCCGTAGCGGCCGACGATGTCGACCGCCCGGACGTTTGCCTGGAGGACGGCCGCGAACTCGCGCAGGACCGTGTCGCCGGCCGAGTGGCCGTGGGTGTCGTTGACCCGCTTGAAGTGGTCGAGGTCGACCAGGACGAGCGACAGGGGCCGACCGTAGCGCGAGGCCCGCTCGAGCTCCGCGTCGATCCGTCCGATCAGGGCCTGGCGGTTGAGGACGGAGGTCAGCGGATCGACCGTGGCCAGGGTCCAGGCTTCGGAGAGCCGCCCGGCCAGCCGCCCGAAGGCGGCCCGCAGCTTCGGGTCGTCGAGGGTGTCCAGGTCGACCGGGGAGAAGGGATCGGTCGCGCCGGCCAGGGCTTCGGTGACGGCGGTGATCCGCCGCATCTGGCGTCGGCTGATGGTCGCCGCGAAGCCGGCGCTGCCGAGCACGGCGCCCGTGAAGGCGATCACCAGCGCAGCGAGCAGGAGCTCGGTGCCGGACGGGATCGTCATCGCGGGGTTGTCCCTTTCAGCCGGCGTCCGAGCGTCCCGGCAGGGCTGCCTGGGATCGAACGGGCGTCATCCGAACAGTGGCGAGCAGGGTCCCGGACCGGTATAGCCAGATCGTCCGCCGGGGTGGGTCCGGTCACCGGTACCCGGCGCGATCCGGCCGGTGCTCGCGTGCACGTCCCGCTCGAAGGCGCCCCGGAAGTACCGCCCGGCGGCTGGTCCGTTGGCGTCCGGTGGGGTGTTCGGTGTCCGCCAGCACCGGGCGGTGTTGATCGCAGGCGCCGGCGCGTGCACGACCGGGATCGCCCGCGTTCAGCCCAGGTCCGGCTGCTCCAGCGCGCCGACGAGGCTGATCCGCCCGGCCTCGTCCTCGACCTGGTAGGACCAGCCCCGGCCAGACGCCCAGGCGGTCCCGGTCAACAGGCTGCCCGGCACCGCGGCGGCCCGGTATTCGAGCTGGTAACGCCGGGGGATGTCCCGGATCGCAGCCGGATCCTCCGCCTCGACGGCCTCGTCCAGCCAGTCGAGGTAGACGGCGTTGTTGACGTGACCCATCGGATCGAGCTCATGCAGCCGGACCCGGAACGACCGACGGGCGGCGTCGGGCGGCGGCTGGGGGACCCGGATCCGGATCGGCTCGAAGCTGTCGAGGGTCACCCCGAACGAGATCGGAAAGGCATCCGGGACCCGGGTCGGCACGCCGCCCGTCGTGGTCATCACCCAGTCGGTGATGACCGTGGCCACGGCCGAACCGTCGAGCTCATCGCGCAGGTGGCACTCGCGTCGGGCCATCACCCGCCGGCCGCCCACGACCTCGGTCGTGGCGATCAGGCCGGCGCCCGTCGGCAGCGCCCGGATGATCGTCAGCTCGACCGCCCGGACCACCCAGGCGAGGGACCGGTCGGCATACCAGGACCGCCCGAATCCTCGCCGCTCGGAGTGCAGCCAGGCGACGTCCTGGGCGTAGCGCAGGTAGGTCGAGGCCCGGGCGATGCCGTCCGGCCCGGCTTCGTCGAAGCGAACTCGATAGGTTGCCGAGGTCCGGCGCTCCGTCTCGTCGGGCGGGGCGTAGCGCTCATTGGCCGGATCGTGGGCCGGCGGCTCGCCGCTCACGGCGTCCCCAGCGAATTGAGCGTCTCGAGGGCGATCAGGCGAGTCCCGCCGGCAGGCGCGGTCTGGGCCTCGAGCCGCACGAGGCAGGATCGCTCGGCGTCGAAGATCACGAGGGCAACGCCGAGCGCTTCGTCCTCGTCCGCGGCATGGGTTCGAGCGTCGTCGAGCTGGTAGAGCACGTCGGCGTTGATCCCCCGAGCGCCCCACTTGCAGTCGAATGCCTCAGCCGCCCCGGGCAGCTCGAGCGTCACGTCATAGGGATGGATCTCGGCCGCCACGCCGTCGAAAAGGATCCGCCGCTCGCGCCGGACCTGGCCGGCCGGTGCCCGCTGGGCGAGGAGGCGAGCGGTCAGCTCCTCGACGATCGCCCCGCGCAGCTGGCTGCGGACCTGCTCGCCCCGGTCGGCGACCGCGAGGGCCACCGCCAGGACCGCCTCGCTCCGCTCCGAGGGCGGGTTGAACAGGCTCGGGAACATCGCCCGCCAGCGGGCTGGGTCGGTCGATTCACCGTTCATCACCGCCCGGGCGAGAATGCGCTCGGCGGTCGACGCCTGGGCCAGGAGCTCGCCCGCCCGAGCCACGAGCGGATCGGCCTGGATCGCCGCGTAGACCACCGCCCGGCCGTCGCGAGCCGCATCCTGGAAGCGCACCTCAGCCTGCCACGAGGGGCTCGACCAGGGGAGCGGCCCGGCCGAGCAGAAACCAGGTCTCGACGGCCCCCTTGCCTTTCAGCTCCACCGAGCCGCGTGGCTCGAGCACGAAGGCCGGGCCCAGCGCCTCGGCCACCGCCTGCGAGACCTGGATGCTGCCGGGCAAGGCCGTCTGCTCCAGCCGGCTGGCCACGTTCACGCTGTCACCCCAGATGTCGTAGGCGAACTTCCGGCTGCCGATCACGCCGGCCACGAGGGGGCCGACATGGATCCCGATCCTGACCCGCCAGGCGCCCTGGGTCGCGGCTACCGCATCGAGCATGTCCAGGGCCAGGCCGGCCGCGGCGACGCAGGGGTCGGCCGCTGAGGCCTCGAGGCCGGCGGCGGCCATGTAGGCATCGCCGATCGTCTTGATCTTCTCGACCCCGTGCGTCTCGCAGGCGGTGTCGAAGGCCGAGAACATCAGGTTCAGCTCGTGGACGAGGTCGGCCGGGGCGAGACGTCCGGCGATCTCGGTGAAGCTGACGAAGTCACTCAGGACCACGGCCACCCACTCGTGGCGATCGGCGATCAGCTTCTCGCCCGAGTCGAGGCGCTCGACGATCGAGGCCGGCAGGACGTTCAGGAGCAGGTCCCGGGATCGAGTCCGCTCCGCGTCCAGGTCCTGCATCAGCCGGTCCAGCAGCTTGCGATTGCTGTCCCGGATCGACTCGACCCCCTGGAGCGTCTCCTCGAGCCGGTGGACCCGACGGCTCAGCCGCTGGACCTCGCGGGCCGGGTCCTCGGGCCCGGAATCAGCTGCCGGTCCGGGATCAGCTGCCAAGGAGCACCGCCACGAACGTTTCGTTGAGGAAGCGGCTGACGTTGCCCTCGTCGACCGGGGCGATCTCGCCGCCGCAGTACATCCCGACAAGCGGCAGGTCGCCCGGCAGGAGGGCTCGTGCCTCGGCCACCTCCTGGGCTGTCCGGCTGCCCAGGAGGAATTGCCGCACGGCGCAGGAGAAGAGGAGGGCCGCCGCCGGGGTCGCCCCGGCGGGGAACGCCGCGGCCGCCCGGCGGACCGTGTCACCGCTCGCCCGGATGATCTCGTCGGTGCTGGCGGTCGTGATCTGGACGGTGCTGCCGACGGGGACGCTGCCGGGCACGGACACGGCGCCAGTCGTCGGGTCCTGCTGGAGCATCACCCGGAGGTACGGCTCGGTCGAGCCGACGGTGCGCACAGCCAGCGGATTGCCGTAGGTCGCCGGCCCCGCCGCGTCGACGTAGTCGGCGATGAACTCGGCCGCCGGCCGGCCGTCGATCTCGTCGATCACGCCCTCATGCGACCGGCTGACCGTCCCGATCGGCCCGATCGGCCGGAGGCCCGTCCCGACGGCGAAGGAGAAGGAGAACTCGCCGGACAGCAGGAGCATCGCCAGGCCGTTCTCGACCACCTGCTCATTGGAGAACTGGTACGACGGGCGGGTCCCGACGGTCCGGCCGCTCGAGCCGCCCCCGACGACCACGACGTCGTCAGGGAGCGCGCTTCGAACCGCTTCCAGGGCCCGCTGCCCGGCCAGGCCGTCGGCCAGCATCAGGCACAGGCGGGGCCGCTTCGAGGTCGCGCTCAGAGCCCGCTCCACGGCAGCCCGGGCGGCACCCTCGAGGTCGACCTCGATCGAGGCCATCCCGGTCGTGAAGTCGACACTGTCGGCGACGAGCAGGGCCAGGGTGACCGAGTCTTCCTGGTAGCCGGCGGAGCTGGACATCTCGGCCGCCGAGGTCGAGCCGAGGATCTGGATCTGGGGGAACTCCGCCCGCAGGACCTGGACCATGGCCGGGTGGAAGGCATCGAAGGCGGCGAAGATGATCGCGGCCGCCGGTTGCGCCCCGGCCAGCTGGGGACGGCATTGCTCGAGGGCGGCGGCAAAGGCCGCTTCGGGATCGAAGGCATCGCTATGGCCGACGGCCATCCTCAGCATGGGCGGATTGTCTCAGTCGCCGAGGGCCAGGAGGACGACCTGGGGCAGCGTCGACAGCCAGTCGATCGCCCGATGTGGATCGCGGATCGCCCCAGCTTCGTCGATCGCCAGGCGGATTGCCTCGACCACGGCCGGTTCGGCCGGCCGCTCCCGTCGAATGGGCCGGCGGCATCGTTCAGGCGGTCGATCCAGGCATCGCGCAAGGCATTGACGTACAACCACTCGTCCTCGATCTCCTCGCCCAGGGTCGCCAGGGCCTCCTCGGCGGCGATCGCCTGCCGGACGAGCTCGGGGATCGTGACGGCATCCATCCGGGTGAGCGTAGCCGAATGGGCGCCGGACCCGCGCCGCGTGCTGCCCGCCGGGCGATCGCCGACCGTCAGCCGGGCTGGCCGGTCCCGGGCAGCGGCCGGCCGAGACGGGCGGCGACCGAGATGCTGGCCGCCCGGGCGTCCTGGCGGACCATGGTCAACGTTTCCGCGCAGCCATCGTCCCACGACCGGCTATAGGCCCGGATCGCCCGCTCACGCAGCTTCGCTGCCTCGGGCCGGAGGCCAAGCTGGCTCAGCTCGTCCACGGCATCGAGCGCAGCGCGATAGAGACGTGGCAAGGACTCGGCGAGGTCTGCCCGGGATTCCATCACGTTCAAGGTCCGCCACGATCGGCTCCACGGCCATGACGAACTCGTCCGGGGTGGGTCCGGCGATCGGCCCACCGATCCGTGGCAGGATGGCCCGGACGAGGGAGCAGCGGAGGACGAGATGGACCTGGGCATTCGGGGACGAGGGGCGCTTGTCGGCGGCGGTTCGTCGGGCCTCGGCCGGGCGACGGCCGAGCGACTGGCCGGGGAAGGCTGCCGCCTGGCGATCTGGTCTCGGGGCGCGGCCGGCCTGGCCGAGGTCGCCGCCGGGATCCGGGCGACCCACGGCGTCGAGGTCTTCGAGCTCGTGGCCGACGCGGCCGATCCCGGCTCGGCCGGCCGGATCGCGGCCGAGGCCACGGCTGCCCTCGGCCGGGTCGACATCCTCGTCCTGAACGCCGGCGGCCCGCCCGCAAGCGACCCCACGAAGACCGATCCGGCCGCCTGGGCGCGGGCCTTCCAGCTCCTGGCGACGACCCCGATCGAGCTGGCCACGGCCCTCCTGCCGACGATGCGCGATGCGGGCTGGGGCCGGATCGTGGCGATCCTGTCGTCCGGGGTCCGCCAGCCGATCCCCGATCTCGTCTACTCGAATGCCGGCCGGGGAGCCCTGGCGGCCTGGTTGAAGACGACGGCCCGGGCCGTCGCGGCCGACGGCGTGACGATCAACGGCGTCCTGCCCGGCCGGCTGGACACGCCCCGGATCGAGAGCCTCGATCGCGGCCGGGCCGAAGGCACCGGCCAGACCGTGGAAGCGGTCCGGGCTGCTCACCTGGCGACGATCCCGATCGGCCGCTACGGCCGCCCCGACGAGCTGGCGACACTCGTGACCTACCTCGCCTCGGACCTGGCCGGCTACCAGACCGGGACGTTCAGCGCGGTCGACGGGGGCTTGATCGCCGGTCTCCCCTGACCCGATGAGCCGGCCCACCGTGGGCCGGCGTTCGGCCGGCTCAGTCGCCCGGGGTCGAGCCGGAGCGGATCTCGAACCCGTCGTAGGTGCCGCTCGCAGCCATCCAGGCGGTGCTCAGCCCGCTCACCCGGGCGCCAGCCGGACCTTCCTCGAGGGCGGCCAGGAGCTGCTCCAGGTTGGCCCGGCGGCCTTCAGCCACCGTCCGAACCCGGCCGTCGGATTCATTGCGGACCCAGCCGGTGAGCCCGAGCTGGCCGGCGATCCGGGCGACGAAGATCCGGAACCCAACCCCCTGGACCCAGCCGCTGACCAGGGCGTCGAGGCGCAGGTCCGGGCTGGTCTCGGCGGCGGCGTCCGCCCCGGCCTCGCCTTCGGCTTCGGGCGCCATCAGGCCGCGACCGCGGCGGACCTCGGCCAGGCCAGGAGCAGGACGTCCAGGGCCAGCTCCGGCCCGGCATTGCCTTCGACCAGCTCGGCGATCCGATCGAGGCGGCCGAGGAACGTCCCGATCCCGGCGGGGGTGACTGCCCCGGCGGCAGCCGCCAGGTCGTCGAGGATCCCCGGATCGCGGACCTGCTGACGGCCGCCGAGGCCGATGATCGCCAGGTCGATCGCCAGGTCCCGCCACAGTCCGAGCGATCACCAGGACCGCCCGGCGCCGCTCGGCCGGGGCGCGCTTTGATCCGCCCGCAGGTTCCTCGCCCGCCTCAGCGGGATCCCCGGTCGGCACCGGCCTCGGCCGCGCCGCGACGAGCGGCCCGCCGCGGCTCGTCCGCGGGGCAGGCGAGCTGTGGGCGGCGCTGGCTCGACGGCCGGCCGCAGGGCCGCGTCCAGGGCCAGGGCTCGCTCGACCAGGTCCCGGCCCGCCGCGAGGCGGGCCGATGGCGGGGCGGCGAGCAGGTCGAGCAGTGTCCGGGCGATCTCGTCATGGATCGTGACCGCCTCCGGGCGCCGGGCATAGGCCAGGGCGATCCCCGGCCGGCCGCCGGAGATCCGGGCCAGCCGGGCGGCCGTCGGCGGCGTCGGCCGCGCCGCGATCCTCGAGCAGCTCCTCGATCGCCCGGACGCCCAGCGGGGCAACGCGCAGCCGAACGCAGCGCGAGCGGACCGTCGGCAGGAGCCGATCCTCCTCGTCGGCGCACAGGATCAAGGCGACCCCGGGCGGCGGCTCCTCGAGGGTCTTGAGCAGGGCGTTCTGGGCGTCCTCGTTCATCCGTTCGGCATGCTCGACGATCGCCACCCGGTGGCCTCCCTCGATCGGCAGGTAGGCCAGCTCGGCGACCAGGTTGCGGACGCCCCGGGGGACCGGCCGGGCGGAATCACCGATCACGATCTGGCCGCCCGGACCCTCCGGCCCGAGATGGTGCAGGTCGGGATGATTGCCGCTGGCGACGAGCCGGCAGGATCGGCACTCGCGGCAGGGCCGCCCGCCCGAGGGCGCGAGGCACAGCAGGCCGGCCGCCAGGTCGCCGGCCAGGGTGGTCTTGCCCACCGAGGCCGGACCGACGATGAGGATCGCGTGGGACGTCCGGCCCTCGACGAAGGCCGCTGCCTCGGCGAGAGTCGCGGGCTGGGCCCGGGTGAGTCCAGCGCTCGGGCGCCACGGATCTCCGCCGCCGGCTACTCGGCGGCTTTCTTCGGTGGCCCGCGGCTTGCGGGCCGGCGCAGAAGCGGCGGTCGCCTCGAGGCCCCGGTCGACGTCGCAGCCGCCGCCTTCGTCGTCCGGGCCCGAGCGGCCGCGCTTTGCGGCCGGTTCGGCCGCGGCCGGCTTGGCGGCCGACTCGCTCGCCTTGGCCCGGGCGGCCGGTGCCTTGCGGGCGGGCGCCTTGGCGGCCTTGGCAGCCGCGCTCGCAACCGGCTCGGTCGCTGCCGCGCCGGCGGATGACCGGCTCGAGGAGCGACCGCGCGGGGCGGCAGCCGGCGCCGACGGTTCGGCCCCTGCGGCCTCCCCGGCCGGGGCGCCCCGGCGGCCTGCCGGCTGGCGGTCGCGCCGCCTCGGGGCGGCCTCCGGACCGCTCGGGCGCTCCCGAGATCACCGTCCCGGCGCCGGACTCGGCGATCGAGCTGCTCGATCGGCCGCTGGACGGCCGGATCCGCGACTGTCCGCCGGGCGGGCCGGCTTGGCCGCGATCTGGGCCCGAAGCATCGCCTCGAGCTCGGGCGGGACCTCGCTCCACGGCTCGTCGCCGCCGCGCGGCCGCTCCGAACGTGGTGCCGGCAGGGGGCCGCTCGTCGCTCCGGGGACGCTCCTCGTCCCGCCGACCGGACACATCCGGATAGCGATTGATCCCGCCTCCGCCGCCGCCCCGGCCGTAGCGCTCGCGGTCGACGGCAGCGGCGTAGCCACCACCGCCGCGCCGCCGCGGTTCTGGCCGCCACCCGGGCGCCGTCCGTCCCGGCCGACTGGCCGGTTGCCCCGGCGCTGCTCGGCGATCAGGTACTCCGGGATCGCCGGCTCGTCCTCGTCATCGACATCGAGCGGCGACAGGCCGGCGGCCGGTGCCCGGTCCATCCCGATCTGGCTGTCCCAGAACGGATCCGAAGGCGGTCGAGCGGGGCGGGCTGGGCGTGACCAGCGGCTCGTCGTCCTCTTCGAAGTCGTCCTCCTCGCTGGCGCCCAGGCCGGCCGGGGCCGGCTCGCGCGAGCCGCCGGCTCGACCTCAGCGCCTTCGCGCCCGCGCCCGCGGCCGCGACCACGACCACCCCGACGCCGCCGGCGGCGGGGGGCCTCTTCGCCTTCGGTTCGAGCCGTCTCGCCGACGGCCTCCTCGTCGAGCTCGACCTCGAGGTCCACCTCGAGATCGGCTGCGGCTCGGCCTCGGTTCGGGCCGCGGCGGCAGCAGCCGCCGTCGTGGCGGCCCTGGACAGCTTCTCGCCGGGCAGCGCCACCAGGCCACCATGCGCCGCCGGGTGGGCGGTTGCCCATTCACGGCGGCGATCTCGGCCACATCGGGATCAACCGGGCGCCGGCTGCGACCGGCCGGACGGGACGCGGCCGGGCGCGAGGCGGCGGCCACCGGCTCGGGCTCGCCCGATCGGGTCCGGGTCCGGCCGCCGCGCGAGCCTCGCCCGCGACCGACGCCGGTGCCCTCGGTCTGCTTGTCGGGGACCTCGGTCATCGACAGGTCCTCGTCGTCGTCGGCCACCCGCCGGCCGGAACGCGACGAGCCCTTCTCGACTTTGGCGATCTGGGTGATGTCGGTGAACAGGTCGGCGACCTCGATCAGGTCGGAGCTGGTGTTCCCCCGGAAGCTGATCACCTCGCACCGGACGCCCATCTCCTGGACCGCCCGGATGGCCGGAGCAAAGTCGCCGTCGCCCGAGACGATGATCGCGACGTCGAGGTTGCGGGCGGTCTTCATCAGGTCGACCACGAGCTCGATGTCGAGGTTCGCCTTGACCTTCCCGTCGCCGTACTTGCGGATGTCCTTGCTGACCACCTTGTAGCTGTGACGGGTCAGGAACGAGTGGAAGTTGCGCTGGTTCTCGTTGTCGGGATCGAGCCCGGTATAGGCGTAGGCGCGGACGAAGTCGCGTCCGGCGATGGCCGATTTGAGGAGCGTGACGTAATCGATGTCCACGCCGGCGGCCTTGGCCGCATAGAAGATGTTCGCCACGTCCACGAAGACGGCGACGTTCTTGCCCACAATGACTCCTTAATACCTGCTTGCCTGCCGCCGGCGCAATCGGTGCTGCACGGCGGAGTTCATGACCGAACCGAGCTGGTGACCGCCCGCCTGGCGGCCACGGACCTGGTCATCAGCGAGCCCGAACGACCGAAGCCACGATCCTCCCAGCGGGCTCGCTCGCCCGGATCGTCGGGCCAGTCCGCCTCGACGACGGTGCAGCCCTTGTTGCGCGCGGATCGGAGGAGCTCCTCCAGCAGGTCGTTGGCGACGCTGGTGGAGTCCCCACTGGGATCGACCACGAACAGGTCGATCGTGCCGATGTAGCCGCCCGAGCGAACCGACGGCCTGAGGGTCAGGATCGTGCCTCCGATGATCTCGCGCCGACGTTCGGCGACGAGCACGCTGGCCTGGGGCAGGTACATCAGCTGCCGCAGGAGATCGGGGGCGACGAGCGGCCCGCCTCCCGGGACGATGGCCGGAGCAAAGAGCGCCCCGAGCCGATCGACATCCGTGATACGAGCCGTCCGAACCTGGTAATCCACGCCGACGGGCCTGACCTCGCGAGGGGGCGCAAGCCGACTGCTGCAATGCGATCGATTTCGATCGGACCGCCGTCTTCCACCGTGGGCGCGCCTCTCGGCGGCGGGCGCCGAAGCGCTTCTCAACCACCCGAGGGGCGCCAACAGCGGTATTGCAATCGACGCGCCAGCGCCTAATATACGGCATCGCCCCGGCGGCCACCTGCGCGCCGCCCGTAGCTCGTTCGCCGTGCCGTCTGCTGACCGCACCAGTGCCCCCAAACGGCCACTCCGGCCGGAGGGAGCGTCGGGCGCCAGCGGCGAGCCGGGTCCGGGCGTCGGCCGGACCGCAGGGTCTCGACCGGTCATCCATCGACAACGGTGGATGGTGATAAGAGGAGGAGACTTGATGAAGTACGGAAAGCTCGGCGCATTGGGCGCCGGAGCAGTGCTCATCCTGTCCGCGTGCTCGTCGTCCGCGACGACAGCACCGGCAGCGAGCACGGGAAGTGCCGGGGGTGGCACCTCGGCAACGTTGTCCCAGTGGTGCCCCGGGGGCACCGTCAAGCATCGGCACCGAGCTGCCGATGAGCGGTGGTGAGACGGCCAACGGCGTCCCGACCGCGAACGGCGTCAAGCTGCTGATCAGCCAGGTCAACGCCGCTGGCGGCGTCGTCGGCTGCAAGCTCGACATCAACGTCCAGGACGACGCCCTCAACGGCGTCCATGACCCGCAGACGGGCGCCAAGAACATGCAGACGCTCGTCGCCGATACCGTCGGTGGTCGGCGTCGTCGGTCCGTTCAACTCGGGCGTTGCCGAGGCGGAGATCCCGATCAGCAACGGCGCCGGCCTGCTGATGTGCAGCCCGGCCAACACGGCCAACGCGGTCACCCAGCCGCCGGAAGGCGACCAGTACCGTTCGGCCCACCCGGACAAGATCAGCTACATCCGCACGGCCACCCCGGACAGCATCCAGGGCCCGTCAGCGGCTGACTACCTGTACAAGGACCTCGGCAAGACGAGCGTCTACATCATCGACGACACCGAGACCTTCGGCGTCGGCGTTGGCAAGAGCTTCGAGGCCGAGTTCAAGGCCCTCGGCGGAACCGTCGTCAAGCACGACAGCGCCCCGAAGTCGACGACGGACTACACCCCGCTGTTCACGGCCGCTGCGGCCATGAACCCGCAGGGCGTCTACCTCGCCGGCACCACCCCGACCGGCATGGGCCTCGCGCTCAAGCAGGGCCGGACGGTGAGCGGCATGGCGGACATCCCGTTCGTCGGTCCTGACGGCGTTGCCGACCTCGGCCCCGGTGGGACCCAGGGCGCGACGATCACCATCGCCGGCGCTGCTGCGGCGAACGTGTACGGCACCGTTGGCGCCGCCCACGACCTCGCCTCGGGCTCGACCTTCACCGCCGACTACACCACGATGTTCGGTGGCGCCCCAGGCGCCTACAGCGCCGCCGGCCTACGCCTGCGCCCAGATCATCGTCGCTTCCCTGACCAAGGCCGCCGCAACGGCGACCGACCTGGCCAGCCTCCGCGAGGGCGTCCGCGCCAACGCGGTCGATTCGACCAACACCTTCACCACCGCCCTCGGCTCGCTGTCCTTCGACAAGTACGGCGACAACACCCACCCGTTCATCTCGTTCTACAAGACCGACATGACGCTCAACGGTGGCAAGGGCGACTGGGTCTTCGTCAAGCAGGAGTCCTTCACCGACCCGAACGCGGGCGGTGCCAGCTCCAGCCCGGCGGCTCCGTCCGCCAGCCAGTAGAACCGCGCATCTGAAAGCCGGGGAGCATCCAAACTCCCCGGCTTTCTCCTACCCTCGGAAGACCTCCCCAGCAGGGCCTGCCGAACGATGTCAATCGACCTTCGGGGCGTTGCCCGTCCGATCCTCATCGGGGCGGCCGCCCTCGTCATCGAGTGGCTCCTGCTCGGGAGCCAGCAGTTCTCGAACGCCCTGGTCCTTGGCGCGATCTACGCCCTGATCGCCCTCGGCTACACGATGGTCTACGGGATCATCGAGCTGATCAACTTCGCCCACGGCGACGTGTTCATGGTCGGCGCCTTCCTGGCGATGTGGATCCTGACGACCGTCTTCGGCCTCCAGGGGCCGGTCACCAACGTGGTCAACCTGATCGCGATCCTGGCGATCGTCCTGCTGGCCACGATGGTTGGGATGGGCTTCATCGGGATGTTCATCGAGCGGGTGGCCTACCGGCCCCTGCGTCATGCTCCCCGGCTGGCCCCCCTGATCACCGCGATCGGCGTGTCGTTCATCCTCCAGAACATCATCGCCGTCCTGTTCGGACCCTCGCCGGTCAACTTTCCCCAGATCGTCCCGGCCAACAAGATCAGCATCCTTGGCGCCCAGGTCCCGGTCCTGAACGTGGGCATCCTGGCTCTTGCGATCTTCCTGATGATCGTGCTCAACCTCTTCGTCGGCCGGACCCGGCTGGGACGGGCGATGCGCTCGACCGCCATGGACCGGGAAGCGGCCGAGCTGATGGGCGTCGACATCAACCTGACAATCGCGATCACGTTCTTCATCGCCGCGGCCCTGGCCGGGGCGGGCGGCATGGTCCAGGGCCTCTACGCCGGGAGCATCCAGTTCACCCTGGGCTTCTATGTCGGCCTCAAGGCGTTCACGGCCGCCGTCCTGGGCGGGATCGGCAACACGACCGGGGCGGCCATCGGCGGATTCGTCATCGCCTTCGTCGAGGTCTACGCCACCGTGCTGGGCTATACCGAGTGGTCAGAAGTGGCGGTATTCTCGGTCCTGATCATGGTCCTGGTCTTCCGGCCGAGCGGCCTGCTCGGAACCCAGCTTGGTGAGCGGGCATGACCGCGGTTACCAGCTCCCCAGGCCCGGCCCCGCAGCCCTCCCCCTGGGCGCGCCTGCGGGCAAGCTCCCGGATGCATCGTTCGCTGACGATCCTCGTCGGCTGGATCCTGATCGCGAGCATCCTGCCGCTGATTGTGCTGATCCCGCCGCTCAGCACGTTCCAGCCCCAGTCGCTCTGGATCGACGGATTCTCGAACGCCGGTGTGTTCATCCTCCTGGCCATGGGCCTGAACGTCGTCGTCGGCCTGGCCGGCCTGCTCGACCTGGGCTACGCCGCGTTCTTCGCGATCGGCTCCTATGTCTACGCCTTCGGCGCCTCGCCGTTTACCGGCCTGCACATCCCGTTCTGGCCGATGCTCCTGGTCGGCGCCGGGGCGGCAGCGACCATGGGCATCCTGCTCGGCGCGCCGACCCTCCGCCTGCGAGGTGACTACCTGGCGATCGTGACCCTCGGCTTTGGCGAGATCGTGCCGGCCGTCTTCCTGAATGCCAGCGCCCTGACCAAGGGCACGAACGGGATCGGCGGGATCTACAAGCCGACCATCTTCGGCTTCCAGTTCACCCTCGAGAACCCGGTCCCCTACTACGTCACGATGGTGGCGATCCTGGCGATCACGATGGTCCTGCTCTACCGGCTCCAGGAGTCACGCCTCGGCCGCGCCTGGATGGCGATCCGGGAGGATGAGCTGGCCGCCGCGAGCAGTGGGATCAACACGATCACGACCAAGCTCCTGGCCTTTGCCCTCGGCGCCTCGACGGCGGGGCTGGCCGGGGTCTACGCGGCCTCCAAGCTGACCTTCGTGAGCCCCGACCAGTTCGGCTTCCAGGTCTCGTTCACCGTCCTGGCCATGGTCGTGCTCGGGGGCATGGGCAATATCTGGGGCGTGGCGGCCGGAGCGTTCATCATCTACACGATCCAGGCGGTCCTGCTCAAGGAGCTCAACCAGTTCTTCCAGGCGCTCCACGTGCCGATCCTCCAGAACATCGACTTCGTCCAGTACCAGTACCTCCTGTACGGCGTCGCCCTGGTGGGCATGATGCTGCTCCGGCCCGAAGGCCTCTTCCCGAGCAGCCGCAGACGGCAGGAGCTCCACGAGTCGGCCGGTGAGGAACCGGAGGATGTCGCACCGCCGACCGAGCTGGGCGAATGACCGCCACGCTGACGCCACCCAGCGGCGACGCGAGCCTGCTGCTCCACGCCAACAAGGTCACCAAGACCTTCGGCGGCCTGACCGCGGTCAAGGAGGTCGATCTCGAGATCCCGCGTCGCTCGATCATCAGCCTGATCGGACCGAACGGGGCCGGCAAGACGACCTTCTTCAACGTGATCGCCGGGATCATCGACCCGAGCTCGGGGAACGTCGAGTTCGACGGCCAGCGGATGGTTGCCCGCCCGATCCGGTCGTGGCTCGAGCCGGTCACCTGGGTCATTCCGGCCCTGATCGCGGCGATCCTCGGCCTGATCGTGTACCAGGTCTCGGACGTAGCCGGGGCCCTCATCCTGGTCGTGGCCATCGGACTACTCGTGCTGATGCTCCTGGCCGCGATCGTCCGGCCGGGCTGGTATCGCTCGTTGCTGGCCGGCTTCGGGATCTTCAAGAGCGCCCGGCCCAACGAGATGGTCCGGGCCGGGATCGGGCGGACCTTCCAGAACATCCGGCTGTTCGCCAACATGACCGCCATCGAGAACGTCCAGGTCGGGATGCACCTGAAGCTCCAGGCCAATGCCGGAGACGCCCTGTTCAGTACCCGAAGGGCGCGGCGCGAGGAGGAGGCCTCAGTGGCCAAGGCGCTCGAATACCTCGAGCTGGTTGGCCTGAAGAACCGGCGTGACGAGCTGGCCAAGAACCTGCCCTATGGCGACCAGCGCCGGCTCGAGGTCGCCCGGGCCCTGGCCAGCGAACCGAGCCTCGTCCTGCTCGACGAGCCGACCGCCGGGATGAATCCACGTGAAACGCGCCAGATGACCGAGCTGATCAGCCGGCTCCGGGCGGACCTCGGCCTGTCATTCCTGCTGATCGAACACGACATGAAGGTCGTCATGGGGATCAGCGATCGGATCACGGTTCTCGACCACGGCGAGCGAATCGCCGAGGGCACGCCGGCCGAGGTTCGCCAGAATCCCCGGGTGATCGAAGCCTATCTCGGGAAGCCGCCCGAATGACCGGCCAGCAGCCCGGGCCCGACGCCCTGGCCCAGCCTCCGGTCGGGCCGCCCCCGGATTCGGGCCAGCCCTCGCCGGCGCCGGCCGTGGCCCCGGCACCACCCGTTGGACCCGTCCCGGAGGCTCCCGACGTCCTCCTCCGGCTCGACAACGTCCACACCTACTACGGCCACATCCACGCCCTCCAGGGCGTCTCGCTCGATGTCCGCCGAGGCGAGATCGTGACCCTGATCGGGGCCAACGGCGCGGGCAAGACGACGACCCTCAAGACGATCTCCGGGCTGCACCATCCGCGCGAGGGGACGGTCACCTTCGACGGCAAGAACATCTCGAAGACGCCGGCCCACGAGCTCGTCCGGGCCGGCATCGGTCACTCTCCGGAGGGCCGCCGGATCTTCTCCCGGCTGACGATCCTGGAGAACCTCAAGATGGGCGCCTTCACCCGGCCCAAGAACGAGATCGACGGCGACATCGAGCGCGTCTTCGAGCTCTTCCCCCGCCTCCGAGAGCGGACCAGCCAGCGCGGCGGCAGCCTGTCCGGTGGCGAGCAGCAGATGCTCGCGATCGGCCGGGCGATGATGGCCCGCCCGCGGGTGCTCCTGCTGGACGAGCCGTCGCTGGGCCTGTCGCCGATCCTCGTCCAGCAGATCTTCGCGATCATCCAGGAGATCAACGCGACCGGCACGACCGTCCTGCTCGTCGAGCAGAACGCCCTCCAGGCCCTGATCGTGGCCAACCGCGGCTACGTCCTCCAGACCGGCCGGGTCGTTCTGAGCGGGCCGTCGGCGGAGATGCGCGAGAACGAGATGGTCCGCAAGGCCTACCTGGGCGAGTAGCATCCACCAGGACGTCGGCGCGACGTCGTCGGCGGGACAACCTCAGGATGGCCGATCCGAGCCGGGCCGATGAACGGGAGGCTCGGTCTCCATGCCAGGTGGCGAACCGGTCAGGCTTCTCCCAGCGGGCGGCTCGGGTCGGCCGCTGGCCGTCGCCACTCTGATCGCCGCGATCATCGGCTTGGGCCTGCTCAAGCCCTGGGGAACCGGGCAGGCTGGGTCCCCGGCCGTCAGTTCGATCCCTGCCAGGCCTGCCTCGGCTGACGGGCAGCTTTCGACGGCCACCCCGGATGCCGCCGGCCTGGCCCTCGGCCTTCACCCAGCCGGCAGCCCCGACCCGCACGACGACACGAGCGGGCCGTGCTATTACGGCCGGGCCTGGCGGCTGTTCACGACCGAGCCGAGCGATGTCGGGGTCGTCCGAACGTGGTACGCCCTCGCTCCGGTCGAGGCCGATGGCCCGACCGACAGCCGGATCAACGCGATCGTGATCCATTCGGACGCGATCGATCAGCTCGGCTACTGCAGCGTCCCGGAATCCGCCCAGGGAGGCGGTCGTGGCCACGTCGGTCTGGCGGCTCGCCCCGGGCGCTCCGCCCGTCGCCATCGCCCCCGAGCCGGTCGGGCCGGCCGGCTCAGCCAATCCGAGCGGGGTGATCTTTCGCCCGCCGATCACGACGACGAGCTCACCGGCGGCAGGCTCGGGCGGCGGCGGGCCGGAACCGAGCTGGAGCCCCGCCGAGTATGTCTTCGTCGTCCGGCTGGCCGACTCGAACCAGAGCGAGTGGTTCGCGGTCGAGATCGCCCAGCCGCCGCCGAGCCGAGCCTAGATTCGGTCGCCGCCGCGGCTGATCACGTACGTCGCCCGGGAGAGCATGATCAGGCCGATCCCGGCCAGCCAGGTCCCGGGCGCCCGGTCCGGGCGGAGGCCACTCAGGTCGCCCTGGATCAGGAACGACACGATCGCGTAGAGCCAGGCGAGCCAGCCGAACACGGTCAGGATCAGGAAGCTCAGCCCCCGATCGATCGCCACCGGCCGGTCACCGACGGCGTAGGGCAGGGCGACCAGGGCCAGCACGAGCAAGGCGACGATGAACGTGATCATCCCGCCCGCCGTCCCGCAGCGGCCGTCGAAGGCATTGCAGGCGATCGGATTCAGGCCGCCGGCGTCGCCCCCGGCCGTGTACCAGGGGAGCCACGCTGCGATCAGGATCACGACCGCGCCGGCGGCCGCCAGCAGCCGGCCCCGGCCCAACGGCCGGCGATGCATCGTCATTCGGAACCGGCCGGAACGGCCCCGTCCGACCCACCGTCGGGAGCCTCGCCGGGCGCGTCCCCGGCAGCGGCGGCCGAGGCGTAGACCTCGGGCCGGAGCACGCCGACGTAGCGCAGGTTGCGGTAGAACTCGCCGTAGTCGAGGCCGTAGCCGACCACGAACTGATCGTCGATCGTGAAGCCCGTGTAGTCGACCGGGATCTCAACCAGGCGCCGGGCGGGCTTGTCGAGCAGGGTGCAGATCCTGAGCGAGGCGGGGTTCTTCCCGCGGAGGTAGCGAACGAGGTAGTTCAGGGTCAGCCCGGTGTCGATGATGTCCTCGACGAGGAGGACGTCCTCGTCGGCGATGCTGCCCTTGAGGTCCTTGAGGATCCGGACGAGGCCGGACGACTCGGTCGTGGCCCCGCCGTACGACGAGACCTCCATCAGATCGATCCGGACCGGCAGGCTGATCGCACGCATCAGGTCGGCCATGAACGGCAGAGCGCCTTTGAGAACGCTGACCAGGGTCAGCTGGCGGCCGGCATAGTCGGCACTGATCCGGGCCCCGAGCTCGCGGACCTTGGCCTGGATCTGGTCCTCCGAGACGAGCACCGCGGCGACGTCCGACTGGAGATCGATCGGGACGTTCACCCGGCCACGCTCGTGATCGCGCCGGCCGCCCGGCGGGCGGCCCGTCGGCGGCGGCGATGATGGGCCGGCAGGCCGATCGCGGCGACCTCGGGCTCGGGCGTTCCCGGCTGCCCCGGCCGGGCTCGCATCAGCGGCCGGCCTGACCTCCCGGTCCGGCCCGAACGATCCAGCCAGCATCGACTCCGCCGAGCGCAGCGGGGTGATGTGGCCGGGCGTCCCGCTCAGCTCCTCGGCCAGCCCGAGGCGGTTGTACTTGAGCATCAGGGCCCGGAAGTCGCGAGCGTAGAAGAGCTTGATCCGGAGCTCCGGATAGAGCTCGCGCAAGCGGCGCAGCTTGCGGTTCTTCTTGCGCACGAGCTTCTGGCGGAGGGTGGTCAGCTCGACGTACAGGTCGGCGTCGGGCAGGTAGAAGTCGGGCGAGAAGCTCTCCAGGACGTCACCGGACAGGTTCCACAGGATCGGGAAGGTGTGCGGCTCGTACTCCCAGGGAACCTGGTAGTAATCGAGGATCCGGGCGAACTCCGCCTCGCTCACGTGGGCGAACGCCGGTCGAGCGTCGGTTCCGCTCGGGGCCTCCGGAGAATTGACGCGTTGATCCACGGCCGTCAGTCTAGCCGACTCGACCGGTTCGGCGGACCCTGGCCGACCCACCCGGCCGACGATCCAGCGACCGATACCCCGGGGAGTATTATCGGACGACGATGACCAGCCAGGCTCGATCCAGCAGATCCGGCGACGCCCCGACGGGCTCCGGGGCCCACGGCCGTCCCGGCGGCGAAGGGCCCGACCACTTTCGCCACAGCTACTCCAAGGACAAGGCCCAGCTCGTCCGCCGGCTGAGCCGGATCGAAGGCCAGGTCCGGGGGATCGCCCGGATGATCGAGCGCGAGGAGTACTGCGTCGACATCCTCCAGCAGACAGCGGCCCTCAAGGCCGCCCTTGACTCCGTCGGGATCCTCATCCTCGAGGATCACGTCCGCGGCTGCATTCGGACCGCCGCCGAGCGGGGAGAGGCGGAGATCTATGTGGACGAGGTGGTCGATGTCGTCCGGCGCACACTCGGTCGCCCCGTTCGGGGAGCCGGCCGCCCGGCCTGACCCGGCAGGACGATCGGGTGATCTCGAGCGATCCGACACGCTGCGACGATCGGCTCGATGACTGAGCCGCCCGCCCGTCGTCCGCGGCCCGGCCCGCTGACCGGGCCGCCGCCCCCCTTCGCCGAGCGCCGCCTCGCCTCGCGCCGGGTCGTCGACCGGATGTCCTGGCGCGAGACGACCCTGCTCGCCCGGTCGCTCGACATCCTCGTCGCGGAGCAGCCGGCCGAGGCGCGCCTGGCCGGCCTGCTCGACCTCCTGGCCGAGACCGTCGGGGCTCGCCGGGTGGCGATCCTGGCGGCGTCCGGAGAGCGCCGGATCGCCGTGGCCGCCGACCCGGAGCGAGGATCCCGAGGAGGCCCTGGCGCTGGCCGGCTGGCTCGATGCCCACGCCCCCGCCTCGCGGGCCGAACGGGCCGCCCGGGGCCCGGCCGAGGTCTCGATCGCCCGGTCCGCCGACCGGCCGCCGGCGGCCGGCGGGGTTCGGACGGCCCAGGCCAGGCCGGCGAACCCGGCCCGGCCGGCTCGAGCCAGGTCGGCGACCGATGCGCCGGGGCAGGCCGAGCGCCACTACGCCTGGCTCGAGATCCCGAGCAGCGGGCGGGTCGATCCTCGGCTTCGAGCTGCCCGATGCCGAGGGCATTCAGACGGTCGGCCGGCAGCTCCCGCCGCAGCTGGCCCGGCATGCCGCCGTGGCCCTGGCCCTCGTCAGCCAGCAGGCCGCAGTCGAACGGGAGGCGGCCGACCTGCGGGCCCGCGATCACGAACGCGAGCGCTACGTCTCGACCGTCGCTCACGATCTGCGGACTCCCCTGACCGGCCTGGCCGGATACCTCGACCTGATCGCCGACGGGCGGGTCGACGATCCGGCCGTTCAGGCCGACTTCATCGAGCGCAGCCGGGGGATCGTCGAGACGATGGCCGAGCTCGTGGCCGACCTGCTCGAGATGAGCCGGATCGAGGCCGGCAGCCTGGACCTCGAGCTGGAGCCATTCTCGGTGGCCGAGGTGGCCGGGCGGGTCCTCGATTCGCTCCGGCCGATCGCCCTGAAGGGCAACATCGAGCTCCAGTCCGACCTGCCGCCCCGGGTCCGGGCGGCGATTGGCGATCGCCGGCGGGTCGCCCAGATCCTGACCAACCTGGGCGGCAACGCCCTGAAATTCAGCGCCGAGGGTGGCCGGGTCGAGATTGCCGGCTGGTTCGACGGGCTCATCGCCCTGGTCGCCGTACGCGACGACGGAGCCGGCATCGCCGGCGAGGACCGGGCCCGGATCTTCGAGCGCTTCTACCGCCTGCCGGGCCACGCCCGGATCACCGGGACCGGCCTCGGGCTGCCGATCGCGCGCGAGCTGGCCCGGGCCATGGGCGGCTGGCTCGACGTCGCCTCGGTCCTCGATTCGGGCTCCAGCTTCGTCCTGGCCCTGCCCGGCCCGGCCGATGTCGAGCGGGCCGTCCTGATGTCGACCCTCGAGTCAGCCCTGGCCGCCGAGGAGATCCGGCTCGAAGAGGCCGCGGTCATCCGGGCGATGCGCCAGGCAGGCTCGGACCGCCCGGAAGCCGCCGATCCACCTTCGGAGTCGGGCCAGCCCGGACGGGTCCGAACCGACCCGGGCCGGCTGACCGGCCGGCTGACCGGACCGGCGGATCGAGAGCGTGCCGGGCCGCGGTCGCCGGGTGGACGGCGCAGCCGGATCGCGGGTTGTCCACCGTTCGGGGCGATCGAATGTGTACTTCGTGGATAACCCCGTTGACGGGGCCCGGCCGCTCCCCTAGCGTCCAGCATCCGCACTCGAACAGGTCGCAGGGTAACGTGGCACGCGAGGGGCTCGGGGAGACTCGAACCGCAACCGGACGCGACGCGGAAAACCGAACGACGTTGGGTGCGCGAATACGTCGACGCCGGGAGCGCTAGCGGACGGTTCACCTCCCCGAAGCCGGAGGATGCGTGAACCAGGAACGCGAACCGCTCCCGACGCGTGTCAGGGATCTGCCGCCGATGACGGCCGGCGATCTGGCCGGGCTCCAGTCGGACCTGGCAGCCGGGCTGGCCGGGCTGGGCCTGTCGAGCCTGGCCCCGGACGTTCGGACCCGCCTGATCGACCATGTCCGGCTGCTCCTGGCCTGGAACGAGGCGATCAACCTGACCGCGATCCGCTCGCCCGAGGCGGCGCTTCGCGAGCACGTCCTCGACAGCCTCGCCGCGGTCCCGGTGCTCCGCGGCCGGGCCCTCGATGCGCTGCTCGACCTCGGCAGCGGCGGCGGCTTCCCGGGCATTCCGCTGGCCCTGGTCCTGCCCGCCCGGCGGACCCTCCTGGTCGAGAGCGTGGCCAAGAAGGCGGCCTTCCTGACGGCCGCCGCCGGCATCGTCGCCGGTGACGCCGGCCGGGCCGCCGATCGATGTCTATGCCGGGAGGTCCGAGGCCCTCGCGGCCGATCGGCGGCATCGCGAGCGCTGGCCGGCGGTGGTCGCCCGGGCGATCGCTCCGCTGGCCGAGCTGTCGGAGCTGGCCCTGCCCCTGGTCGCGCCGGGCGGCGTGCTCGTCGCCTGGAAACGCCGCCTGGTCGAGGATGAGGCCGGCCCGGCCGGGCTGCTCTCGACCGAGCTCGCCGCGGCCGGACCGGCCCTCGATCGCCTCGGGGCGGGGGCCGGTCACGATCGAGCCGGTGCCGGTGGTCGGGCTCGAGGACCACGTCCTCGTCGTCATCGAGAAGGCCGCCTCGAGCCCGCCCGGCTATCCGCGAGATCCGGCCCGGCGGCGGAACCGGCCCATCCAGCCGGGCGACCCGCTACCCTCGGCCTGATGCGCGTTGCCGTCCTGTCCGACATCCACGCCAATCTCCGGGCGCTCGACGCGATCCTCGAGCAGGCCGGTCCGGTCGATGCGATCTGGCACCTCGGCGACGTCGTCGGCTACGGCCCCGACCCGGATGCGGTCGTGGCTCGCCTGCGCGAACGCGGCGCGCTCGGCGTGCGAGGCAACCACGACCTGGCCGCGACCGGCTCGGAGGTGATCGAGGAGTTCAACCAGGACGCCCGCGCGGCGATGGAGTGGACCCGCCGGGTGATCCTGCCGGAGACTCGCGAATGGCTGGCCGGCTTGCCCGAGCGGCTGACGATCGGGGCGTTCAGTCTGGTCCACGGCAGCCAGCGCGACCCGACCTGGGAGTACATCGTGGCGGCCTCGGTGGCGGCCGCGAACCTGGCCATCTGCCCGACCGAATGGGGCCTGTTCGGCCACACCCACCTGCCCTGGGCCTGGCTGGCCCGAGACGGCACCGACGGCCGTCCCGCGGATCAGGGCCGGGTCGAGGCGCGGGAGCCGGCGGCCGGCGACCTGATCCGGCTCGGCCGGTCGCCGGGCCCTGCTCAACCCCGGCAGCGTCGGCCAGCCGCGCGACGGCAATCCCGATGCGAGCGGCCTGGTCCTCGACACGGAGCGGGCCGAGGCCGCCTGGGTCCGGGCCCGCTACGACGTCGCGGCGACCCAGCAGGCGATGCATGCCGCCGGGCTGCCCGCCCGGGGCATCGCCCGGATCGCACAGGGCTTCTGAGATGACCGAATCCGAGTGGTAGCCTTGGCCGTCGCAGGCATGCGAGACGGAGGGCCGGTGGAGATCGTCGGAACCGCAGCCCCAGGATGAGCGGCGGACGCCGCCCCCTGCCGGGGCGCAAGATCGCCGATCGGCGCGTCCGGGTCGAGCGCCCCCACAGCCCCTACTTCCGCTACACCGGGCCAGGCCAGCTCGTCGCCAAGCAGGCGGCCAGCCTGCCCATGACCCCGACCGGCCGGTTCGTCTTCCGCGTCCGGAGCATCGTCTTCGGGCGGCCCCTGGCCAGCGAGGAGGAGATCGGCGAACGCCTGGCCAAGAAGAAGGCCCTGGCGATCTTCAGCTCCGACGCGATCAGCTCATCGGCCTACGCGACCGAGGAGATCCTGCGGGTCCTGATCGTGGCCGGCGCGGCCGGGGCGCTGGCCTATTCGATCGGGGTGTCGATCGCGATCGCCCTGCTCCTGACGATCGTCTCGTTCTCCTACCGCCAGGTCTGCCGGGCCTATCCGGGTGGTGGCGGGGCGTACATCGTGGCCCGCACGAACCTCGCCCCGATCTTCGGCCTGATCGCCGCCGCGGCGCTCCTGATCGACTACGTCATGACCGTGGCCGTCTCGACCGCGTCGGCGATCCAGCAGATCCAGTCGATCGTGCCGGCCGCCTACGACTACCGGATCGAGATCGCCTTCATCTCGATCTCGCTGATCACGATCGGCAACCTCCGCGGCCTGCGCGAGTCGGGCAACATCTTCGCCGTCCCGACCTATCTCTTCGTGGTCCTGGCCCTGCTGATCGTGGCCGGCGGGATCAGCCACATCATCACCGGCAGCGCGGCTCCCCTGCCGCCGCAGCCCGACGCGATCCCGCTGGGCAACGAGCCGCTGACCGTGTTCCTCCTGCTCCGGGCGTTCGCCGGCGGCTCGGTCGCCCTGACCGGGGTGGAGGCGATCGCCAACGGCGTGCCGGCGTTCAAGAAGCCCGAGGCGAAGAACGCCGCGAACACGATGATCATCATGGCCTTCCTGCTGGGCGTGATCTTCGTCGGGATCACGATCGTGGCCCACGCCTACGCGATCGTGCCCTCGGTCGACAACAGCGGCGGGCCGACGGTGGTGGCCCTCGTGGCCACCACGGTCTTCGGCATGGGCCCGATGTTCTACCTGTTCCAGATCGCCACGGCCCTGATCCTGTTTCTGGCCGCCAACACGAGCTTCAACGCCTTCCCCCGCCTGGCCGCCATCCTGGCCGGGGACGGCTACATGCCCCGCCAGTTCAGCTTCCGGGGCGACCGGCTGGCCTATTCCTGGGGGATCGTCCTGCTGGCGGCCATCGCCTTCGGCCTGCTGGTCCTGTTCAACGGCGACACCCACGCCCTGATCCCGCTCTACTCGGTCGGCGTGTTCGTCTGCTTCACCCTTTCCCAGGCCGGCATGGTCAAGCACTGGTTCGGGACCCGCGAGCCGGGCTGGTGGTGGCGGGCCACGGTCAACGCCTTTGGCTGCGTCCTGACCTTCGTCGTCCTCCTGATCGTGACCTCGGTCAAGTTCCAGAACGGGGCCTACCTGGTGATCTTCCTGATCCCGCTCCTCGTCCTGCTGATGCTGTTCATCGAGCGCCAGTACTCCTCGGCCCAACGCCAGCTGGCGATCCGCTCGGACTACGTGGCGATGCCGCCCCATCGCGAGGAACGGGTGGTCATCCCGATCCCGGCGATCACCCGGGCGGTGATCCAGGCGATCAACGTCGGCCGCTCGATCAGCCACGACATCCGGGCCGTGTACATCTCCGAGGATCCGGAACAGGCCAGCCGGATGCGGGCCCAGTGGGATCGCCAGGTCCCGGGCGTGCCCCTGGTCATCGTCGAGTCGCCCTACCGGGCCCTCGTCGGTCCGCTCCTGGCCTACCTCGACGTGCTCGACCGGGCGTGGCCTCCCGACAAGCCCGAGCCGATCACGTTCATCGTCATCCCGGAGTACGTCGCCCGGCACTGGTGGGAGCGGATCCTGTACAACCAGTCGTCGAAGCGCCTGCGCACGATCCTGATCGGCCGGCCCCATACTGTGGTCGTGAGCGCGCCCTACCGGCGCGAGGAAGAGGCCCGCTTCGACCAGTCGGTGCCGGACGGCTCGAGCGAGCCTTAGCTCAGGGGCTCGGGCGCCGATGGCGGTGGTATCGTGCACGCCGTGCCCGACCATCACGAACCGCCGTTTCGGCGTGGCGTCCTCGCAGTC
The DNA here is from genome assembly GCA_963697135.1 of uncultured Chloroflexia bacterium. Classification (GTDB taxonomy): domain Bacteria; phylum Chloroflexota; class Limnocylindria; order Limnocylindrales; family CSP1-4; genus Palsa-1033. The sequence goes on from CAVOMZ010000006.1 coordinate 49,243, forward strand.
AACGGCGGCCCGAGCGATGCCCGGATCGTCCAAATCGCGTGCCAGGCGGCTCGGGCAGCCAAGGCCGAGCTGGTCGCGGTCCACGTCGTCGAGATCGACTGGAGCCTGCCCCTCGAGGCGGATATCGCGAGCCGGTCCGAGGATGCCCAGCGGGTCCTCGACGCGGTCGAGGGAATCGCCGAATCCGAGCACCAGGTGATCGAGACGGTCCTGCTCCAGGCGCGCGACGTCGGGGCCGCCCTGGTCGACGAGGCTACCGAGCGAGCGGCCGACCTGCTGATCCTGGGTCTGCCCTACCGCAAGCGCTTTGGGGGAGACTTCGCGATCGGCCGGACCGTACCCTATGTCTTCTCGAACGCACCATGTGCTGTCTGGGTCGTCCGGGATCCGATCAGCCCAAGTCCACGAGGGTGATGGCATGCGTACTGTGATCGTCGGCTGCGGCCGGGTCGGCGCGATGCTCGCGACGATGCTCGATGACGGTGGCCACGACGTAACGGTCCTGGACATCTCGTCGGGCGCCTTCGACCGCCTGCCGAGCACATTCAAGGGGTCCGCCCTGCGCGGCGATGGGACCGATGAGGACACCCTCGAGCGAGCCGGTGCGGCGGATGCCGACCTGTTCCTGGCGATGACCGAGGGCGACAACCGGAACATCATGGCCGCCCAGCTGGCCACCGAGGCGTTCCGGATCGGCCAGGTGATCGCCAAGATCAACGATCCGCTGCGCGCCCAGGCCTACGCCGAGCTGGGTGTCTCGACGATCTGCCGGACGGACCTGATGGCGAGCGCGATCCTGTCCCACCTCAAGCTGCCGGTGGCGGTCGTTCCGGGCGTCCGCGCCGCGTCCGAGCACCACAGCCATGCCAACGAGCCGGCGCCGGGCGGTCCGGGCCGGGGAAATGAGAGTGGCCCAGGAAGCGGTCCCGGGGCCGCCTCCGAGGCCGGGCTGAGCGGGCGTCGGTGCCGAGGCCGGCGGCACCCCGGGCGGGCCGGGGTCCTCCGCCTTCGCCATCCCGATCCGGACGCTCGAGGCCGCACCGGCGCCCGCCGGCTCGCTGCCCGGCGGATCGAAGCAGGAAGGCTGAGCGATGTTCGTCCTGGTCATCGGCGGGGGCAAGGTCGGCTACTACCTCGCCAAGGAGCTCCTCGGATCCGGCCACGAGGTCGTCCTGATGGAGAAGGATCCCGGTCGGGCGCGCCAGATCGCCGACGAGATCGGCTCGATCGTCGTGGCCCACGACGGCTGCGAGGGCAAGTACCTCGCCGAGGCCGGCTGCAACCGGGCTGAACGTCGTGGCCGCGGTCACCGGCGACGACGAGGACAACCTCGTGATCTGCCAGATGGCCAAGCACCACTTCGACGTACCGCGGACGATCGCCCGGGTGAACAACCCGAAGAACGAGGAGCTCTTCCGGCACCTCGGGGTGGACGAGCTGATCAGCCCGACCCGGATGATTCTCGGCTCGATCGAGCAGGACATCCCCGTCCACGAGCTGCTCCACCTGGCCGCCCTCGGGGGCGGCGAGCTCGAGCTGATCGAGGCCCTCCTGCAGCCCTCGTCACCGGCCGTCGGCCGGAACGCCCGGGACATCCCCCTGCCGGACGGCTGTGCGATCTTCGCCGTGATCCGCGACGAGGTGGCGCTGTCGGTCCGGGGCGACACGGTCCTGGCCGAGGGCGACAAGGTGATCGCGATCGGCCGGACGGAATGCCAGGACGCCCTCCACGATCAGCTGATCGGCAGCCCCCCGGACCAGCTCGAGGTCGGAGCGGCCTCCGGGTCGTAGAGCTCCAGGCGAGCCCGGTGCAGCCGCCAGTCAGCGGCGCCTCTAGGCACGGCCTGTGGCGCGAGGCTCGCCAGATCGGCGGGCGTGGCTCGGCGGGCGTGGCTCGCCAGATCGGCCTGCCTTTGTCCCCACGGCCGCTTCTCGGCGCGGCCATGCCCGAGGCGGCTGGGCCGCGACGGCATCTCATTCCGCCATCCCGGCCAATGCACCCGCCCTGACCCCACCGTCGGCGCGGCGAGTTACCGCCACTACTCTTAGGGAGCCGCGTTCGTCGCCCGATCCGGGCCGCTCAGCCGTCGCCAACTGCGCGTTTACCGTCGCTATTGGTAGAGCACGCCGCTCGGGCGACTTGAAGTCCGATCGCGATGCATCCGGGACCGCCCAGACCGTCGCTAAGCTTAGTGGCGGTATCGCGTCCCGAAAACACCGACGCCGAACCCCTCGGCGCGGACCCGTCCCAGGGAACGAGTCGACATTTATGAGCACCATTTATAGCGAGCACGCTCCCGACCTCGTCGGAGCTGTGTTCCGTCATGCACCGAGCCGTTTCATAACGGCCATGCATGAAAACGCCCGTTTCGAGGCCCATCGAGCCCGGATTCCGACCCAATCGCGAGTTGAGGCCGCGTCTTAGCAATCGTGGTTATAACCAGCCGCGGATTCGGCCAGGGCCGGAGCAGGGCGGCCCGGCTTTGGCGCGGAGCAGGTAGGGCGAGACTCGCCTTGACATCGGCTCCGGGCCGGCTCGCGGCGGCAAGGGGGTGGGCAGGGTCCGGCAAGCAGCCGGCCGATCATCCGCACGCGCCCGGTCCGGAACTGAGCCTCGGCAGCCAGGTGACCAACCTCCTGCCCGACGAGGTGCAGCCTTGGTGAAATTCCGTGGCGTAGAGTCTTGACAATGGTATTGACAGGGTTCTAGACTTCGTCCATGTTCACCAAGGAGGCGGCAGGGGACTGTCGCCGGAGCCCCTAGAGATGGGCCATCTCGATCGGGATCCGACCCGTCCCGTCTACGTGATCAGCGTCGCCGCGAGCATCGTCAGTGCCCACCCGCGAACGCTGCGGATCTACGAGGACGAGGGCTTGCTCTGCCCGGCCCGGACGGCCACGAACATTCGCCTGTACAGCGAGGAGGATGTTCGCCGGATCCTCTGGATCCGTCACCTGACCCAGAACCGCGGCGTCAACCTGGCGGGGGTCCGGGTCCTCTTCGAGCTCGAAGAGCGGCTCGGCATGCGGATCCTCGAAACCCTCTTCGATGAAGCCAACGCCCGGGACGAGGTCAACGCCGCTGCCGAGGCGCGAGCCGCGGGCGAAGCGGGAGCCGCTGCCCAGCCACGAGCCGCGGCAGAAGCCACCGCTGCCCAGCCACGAGCCGCGGCAGAAGCCACCGCTGCCCAGCCACGAGCCGCGGGCAGAAGCCACGCTGCCGAGGCAGGAGCCGCGGGCGAAGCCGACGCATCAGCGAGGCCCGAACCAACGGATCGGCCACGCCATCCAATCCCGAACACCACCCGGATCGGCCACCGACGGCCGATCGGCAAACCCAACCCGTAGGAGATTCGTCGGCTGGCGAGCGTTCGGCAGCCGGATACCGTGATCAGAGCACGACGGACCTGCGCCGTCGACAAGGAGAACCAGGCAATGGCCAGTAAGACAACGGACCCCGAGGGCGCGCGCCCAGGGAACGAGCCGGAGGGCAGTCAGCCCGAGGGCAAGCAGAGCCGGGTGACCCCGAAGGGGGCCCGACGCTCGCGCAAGACCGAGCCGGTCGCCGCCGGGCCGGGCGCCAGCGCTTCTTCGGGCGCTGACGATCGCCCCGCGACCGAGTCGCTCAGCCGGGAGCTGCCGCTCGTCGCCCTGCGCGAGACGGTGATCTTCCCCGAGATGATCGTGCCGCTCCAGGTCGGCCGCGACAAGAGCGTCGCCGCCCTGAACGCCGCCGTTGCCAACGGCGGGCCGATCGCCCTGGTCACGCAACGCTCGGCCGAGATGGAAGACATCAACGACCCGTCCGAGCTCTACCCGATCGGCACCCTGGCCAAGATCGCCCAGGTCGTCCAGCTCCAGGACGGCACCGTCCGGGCGATCGTCCAGGGCCAGAGCCGCTTGCGGGTCACCGGCTTCAGCACGACCTCGCCCTATCTCCTGGCGACCGTCGAGCACCTGGCCGACGAGACCCCGGCCGGGGTCGAGATCCAGGCCCTGATGCGGTCGGTCCAGACCCAGATCGAGGCCTACGTCGCGAACGGCGCGCCGGTTCCGCCCGAGGCCGCCGTGGCCGCCCGCAACATCACCGACCCGGGCCTGCTCGCCGACATGATCGCGTACAGCCCCGACATGACCACCGAACAGCGCCAGGAGCTGCTCGAGACGATCGACGTCACCGAGCGACTCAAGCTGGTCAGCAACTTCCTGGCCCGCCAGGTCGAGATCCTCGAGCTCAAGGGACGAATCCAGTCCGAGGTCAAGTCCGAGATGGACAAGACCCAGCGCGAGTACATCCTGCGCGAGCAGCTCAAGGCGATCCAGCGCGAACTGGGCGAGGACGATCCCCAGCAGGCCGAGATCAACGAGCTGCGCGAGAAGATCGACGCGGCCGGCATGCCCGAGGAGATCAAGGCCCGGGCGATCAAGGAAGTCGATCGGATGAGCCGGATCCCGTCCGCCTCGCCCGAGGTCGGCGTGATCCGGACGTACGTCGACTGGCTGGTCGGCCTGCCCTGGAACGTCTCGACCGACGACCAGCTGGACATCAAGGAAGCCGCCCGGATCCTCGAGGAGGACCACTACGGCCTCGAGAAGGTCAAGGAGCGGATCCTCGAATACCTCTCCGTGCGCGTCCTGGCCGACACGATCCGCTCGCCCATCCTGGCCCTCGTCGGACCTCCCGGCGTGGGCAAGACCTCGCTCGGCAAGAGCGTGGCCAAGGCGATGGGTCGCAAGTTCGTCCGGATGAGCCTCGGTGGGATCCACGACGAGGCCGAGATCCGGGGCCACCGCCGGACCTATATCGGGGCGCTCCCGGGGCGGGTCATCCAGAACGTCAAGACGGCCGGCACGAACAACCCGGTCTTCATGCTCGACGAGATCGACAAGATCGGGATGGACTTCCGGGGTGACCCGAGCTCGGCCCTCCTCGAGGTCCTCGATCCGGAGCAGAACAACTCCTTCCAGGACAACTACCTGGAGGTGCCGTTCGACCTCAGCAAGGTCCTCTTCATCGCGACCGGCAACCTGGTCGATCCGATCCCGGCCGCCCTCCGCGACCGGATGGAGATCATCCAGCTGCCCGGCTATACCCAGCAGGAGAAGATCGAGATCGGCCGCCGGTTCCTCGTCCCGAAGCAGATGGAGAACCACGGCCTGACCCCGAAGCTCGTTGAGCTGACCCCCGAGGCGATGGTCCGGCTCGTCCAGGCCTACACCAAGGAAGCCGGCGTTCGAAACCTCGAGCGCGAGATCGCGAACGTCATGCGCAAGGTTGCCCGGAGCGTTGCCGAGGGCCGCAAGCGCAAGACCGTGGTCGACGTGAAGAAGCTCGAGGAGTACCTCGGGCCGCCCCGCTGGGAATATGGCGAGCTCGAGTCCGAGGACCAGACGGGGGCCGCGACGGGCCTCGTCGTGACCGAGGTCGGGGGCGACATCGTCGCTGTCGAGGTCACCAAGATGGAGGGCAAGGAGGACTTCATCCTCACCGGCCAGCTCGGTGAAGTGATGCGCGAGTCCGCCCGAGCGGCCCTGTCCTGGATCCGGGCGAACGCCGCCAGCCTGGGCATCGAGCGCGAGGTGTTCGAGAGGAACACCCTCCACATCCATGTCCCCGCCGGGGGCATCCCCAAGGATGGGCCGTCGGCTGGCGTGACGATGGCCACGGCCATGGTCAGCGCGCTGACCGGGATCCCGGTCCGCAAGGACGTGGCGATGACCGGCGAGATCACCCTTCGCGGGCGGGTCCTGCCGATCGGCGGCCTGAAGAGCAAGATCCTGGCCGCTCACCTGTCGGGCGCGGGCATGGTCATCCTGCCCAGAAAGAACGAGCGCGACCTGCGCGAGATCCCGGAAGAGATCCGCAAGCAGATGAAGCTCGTCCTGGTCGACGACATGGGCCAGGTCCTCGATGCCGCGCTGCGGCGCAAGCCGCGGCCGCTCGCTCCGCGACCCGGGCCGGTGCCCGGGCGCGAGTCGGGCAAGGAGAGCCGGCCGGCGATCCGGCCGGCCTTCCCGCCAACCGACCAGCCGCCGGTCGCGGTCCAGCGAGCCGGCGCTCGCCGGCCGGCTCGGGATCGGGCGATCGGCGCCGCAGAGCACGATCGGACCAGCCGCTGACGAAGCGGCCGGTCCCACCGGCTCAGGTTGACGTGCCAGCACGTCTGGAGGGCCTGAGATGATGGATTACCGCGACTACTACGCGACGCTCGGGGTCAAGCGCGACGCTTCCCAGGCGGAGATCAAGCGCGCCTTCCGCAAGCTCGCCCGGCAGCACCATCCGGACGTCAAGCCCGGTGACGGGGCGGCCGAGGCGAAGTTCAAGGAGATCAACGAGGCCAACGAGGTCCTCTCGGATCCCCAGAAGCGAGCGAAGTACGACAGCCTGGGTGCGAACTGGGAGGCCCTCTCGAACGCCGGCGCCGGGCGCGGTGGCGCAGGCGGCCGGCGCGGGCCGGGGGGCGATCCGTTCGCGGGCTTCGCCAGCGGCTTCGGCAACGCGACCGGCCAGGGCGGGGTCCACTACGAGTTCCGGACCAGCGCCGATGGCGACGGCTTCAGCGACTTCTTCCGGACGTTCTTCGGGGCGGCCGCCGGCGAGGCGCAGTCATCACCGGCCAGCGGCGGCCGCGGCTCGCGACCGGTCGGCGGGGCCTCGTTTGAGGACATCCTGGCCGGCCTGAACGTGAACGGCGGCGGCCAGCCGGCCCCGGCGGGCGGCCGACAGGCCGGGGCGGCTCGCTCAGCCGGAGCCATCGGCCAGGTGACCAGCGAAGCCGATGTCGAGCTGACCCTCGAGGAGGCCTTCCACGGCACGAGCCGGCTGCTCGAGCTGGACGGCAAGCGACTCGAGGTGTCCGTTCCCCGCGGCGTCGAAACGGGCAGCCGGATCCGCCTGCGGGGCAAGGGCGCCGAAGGTGGTGACCTCGATCTCGTGACCCGGGTCCGGCCGCATCCCGTCTTCGGGCGCCGCGGAGCCGACCTGACCCGCGAGCTGCCGATCACCCTGCGGCGAGGCCCTCCTCGGCGGAGAAGTCCCGGTCGGCACGCTCAAGGGCAAGGTCCTCCTGAAGATCCCCGCCGGGACCCAGGCCGGCCGGACGTTCCGCCTGACCGGCCAGGGGATGCCCCGGCTGAAGCCCCGGGAAGGGGTCAAGCCGACCGGCGACCTGCTGGTCACCGTCCGGGTGGTCCTGCCGACCAGCCTCGGCGACGACGCCCGCGCCGCCGCCAGCTCATTCCTCGACCTCGTCGATCAACCGGATCCGCGGGTCACCAGTTCCTAGCGAGTAACCGACATGCAACTCGACCGATTCACCCAGAAAGCCCAGGAGGCGATCGTCGCCGCCCAGCAGAGCGCCACGACGCTCGAGAGCCCGATCCTCGATTCCGAGCACCTCCTGGCCGGCCTGCTGGAGCCTGACGACGGCGTGCCGGCCGAGACCCTCCGGCGGCTCGGCGTCGACCTGCCCGGCTTCCGCAACGAGCTGGCCGGCATCCTGGCTCGGCGGGCCCGCGTCCGGGGCGGCCAGATCAGCCTCGACCCGCGGGCCAGGCGGGTGATCGAGCGGGCCGAGGAAGAGGCCCGCCGGATGACCGACGAGTACGTCTCGACCGAGCACCTCCTGCTCGGCGTGGCCGAGTCGGGTGGCGAGGCCCAGGCGCTCCTCGAACGTCACGGCGCCGGCCGGGAAGCGATCCTCGGTGCCCTCCAGAGCGTCCGGGGCGGCCAGCGGGTCACCTCGGCCGACCCCGAAGCGACCTACCAGGCCCTCGAGAAGTACGGCCGGGACCTGACGACCGAGGCCCGCGCGGGCAAGCTCGATCCGGTCATCGGCCGCGACGACGAGATCCGGCGGGTGATCCAGGTCCTGAGCCGGCGGACCAAGAACAACCCGGTCCTGATCGGCGAGCCCGGCGTGGGCAAGACGGCGATCGTCGAAGGCCTGGCCCAGCGGATCGTCCGGGGCGACGTGCCCGAGACGCTCCGCGACAAGCAGGTCATCTCGCTCGACCTCGGGGCGCTGATCGCCGGGGCGAAGTTCCGGGGCGAGTTCGAGGAGCGGCTCAAGGCCGTCCTGAAGGACATCAAGGATTCCGAGGGCCGGATCATCCTCTTCATCGACGAGCTCCACACGGTCGTCGGGGCGGGCGCGGCCGAAGGCGCGATGGACGCCAGCAACCTGCTCAAGCCGATGCTCGCCCGGGGCGAGCTGCACACGATCGGGGCGACGACTCTCGACGAGTACCGCAAGCACATCGAGAAGGACGCCGCCCTCGAGCGTCGCTTCCAGCCGGTCGTCGTGGACCAGCCCAGCGTCGAGGAGACGATCTCGATCCTGCGCGGCCTGCGCGAGCGCTACGAGGTCCACCACGGGGTCCGGATCACCGATTCGGCCCTCGTCGCGGCGGCCACGATGTCCAACCGCTATATCACCGACCGGTTCCTGCCGGACAAGGCGATCGACCTCGTCGACGAGGCGGCCAGCCGGCTCCGGATGGAGATCGACTCGATGCCGATCGAGCTCGACGAGCTCGAGCGCCGGACGATCCAGCTCGAGATCGAGCGGGAGGCCCTGCGCAAGGAGAAGGACGACGCCTCGAAGGCCCGCCTCGAGGTCCTCCAGCGCGAGCTGAGCGAGATCGAGGAGAGCTCCGGCGGGATGAAGCAGCGCTGGCAGGCCGAGAAGGATGCGATCCGGGCGATCCGGGCCACGAAGTCCGAGCTCGAGGCCCTCCAGACGAAGATCGAGCAGGTCGAGCGGGAGGCCGACTACGGCCGGGCAGCCGAGCTCAAGTACGGCACCCTGATCGAGCTCCAGGAGCGCCTCCGGACCGAGGAGGCGGCGATCGCCGCGCTCGATGGGCCGGGCCGGATGCTCAAGGAGGAGGTCGACGCCGACGATATTGCCGAGATCGTGGCCTCCTGGACCGGCGTGCCGGTGACGAAGCTGCTCGAGGGCGAGTCGGCCAAGCTCGTCCACATGGAGGAGCGCCTGCACGAACGGGTCGTCGGCCAGGACGAGGCGATCGAAGCCGTGGCCGATGCCGTCCGGCGGGCCCGGGCGGGCCTGCGCGACCCGAATCGCCCGATCGGCTCGTTCCTGTTCCTCGGCCCGACCGGGGTGGGCAAGACCGAGCTGGCCCGGGCCCTGGCCGGGTTCCTGTTCGATGACGACAGCGCCATGGTCCGGATCGACATGAGCGAGTACATGGAGAAGTTCTCCGTCAGCCGGCTCGTCGGGGCGCCTCCGGGCTACGTCGGCTACGAGGAGGGCGGCCAGCTGACCGAGGCCGTCCGCCGCCGGCCGTACCAGGTCGTCCTGCTGGACGAGATCGAGAAAGCCCATCCGGACGTGTTCAACATCCTGCTCCAGGTCCTCGACGACGGCCGCCTGACCGATGGCCAGGGCCGGACGGTCGACTTCCGGAACGCCCTGGTGATCATGACCAGCAACGTCGGCAGCGACCTGATCGCCGCGGCCGGTGGTCACGAGCAGGCGAACTACGAGGCGATGAAGGCCAGCCTGAACGAGGCGCTCCACGACCGGTTCCGGCCGGAGTTCCTGAACCGGATCGACGAGATCATCGTGTTCCATGCCCTGACCGACGCCGAGCTCGGCGGCGATCGTCGACCTGCTCCTGGCCGACCTGGCCCGGCGGCTGGCCGGCCAGGACCTGGCCCTCGAGCTGACCCCGGCGGCCCGGGCCCTGATCGCCCGGGACGGGCACGATCCGGCGTTCGGGGCGAGGCCGCTCAAGCGGACGATCCAGCGCCTCGTCGAGAATTCGCTCGCCCGAGCCCTCCTCCAGGGCCGCTTCAAGGCCGGCGACCGGATCGTGGCCGACGCGGACCTCAACAGCGGCACGATCGTGTTCAACTCGGGCGAGGCGAGCGTGGCCGTCGAATCGAACGAACGGCGCGATGCCCGCAGCCCGGTCGGCGCCGGGGCCCGCTCCGGGTCGCGGCCGGCGCTCGCCGGCGATCTTCGACGTGCCCGAGATCGATCCCGACAAGAGCTCGAGCGGGACGCCCGGCGGAAGCCTGCCCAACTGATGCGCTTCGAGGAGGCGGCGGCGCGCCTGGCCCGCCTGCCCGATCGAGCTGCCGACCCGGCGGCCACGGCCGGACGGCTCCGCCTGCCGCCGGCCCCGGCCGCGCTCATGCCCGTCTTCACCGACGGCCGGCCGCGGACCGAGATCCGCCTGGGCGAGACGCCGGGCGATCGGCCGGCGGCCGTCCTCGTCCTGATCGTGCCCGATGCCACCGGCCAGGCCGTCGTGATCCTGACCGAGCGGGCGACCTACGACGGCCTCCACAGCGGCGAGGTCTCGTTCCCGGGCGGCAAGGTCGAGCCGGACGACCCCGACCTGGAGGCCACGGCCCTGCGCGAGGCTGCCGAGGAGGTGGGCCTGGATCCGGACGCGGCCGGGCTCGAGGTCATCGGGCGGCTCGAGGTCGTGCGCATCCCGGTCAGCGGATTCAGCCTGACCCCGATCCTGGCCGTCGGCCGGCAGCGGCCCGTTCTGCACGGCTCTCCGACCGAGGTCGCCCGGATCATCGAGGCACCCCTGGCCGCGTTCCTGCCCGGGGCGCCGATCGAGGTCGTCGAGCGAATGGTCCGCGAGTGGCCGCTGCGCTACGGCGGCTACCGGATCGACGGCCTCCACGTCTGGGGCGCGACCGCCCGGATCCTCGGCCAGCTCGGGGCGCTGGTCGCAGCTCGCTCGGAACCCGGCGAGTAGCGGCCCTTCGAGCGGGGCGTTGGCCGCTCGCCCGGCTCCTAGCTCGCGGCCCCCACGTTCGCGTCCGGGTATCGCGCCGAGTGGCACCGGCGAGCGCAGCCAGGCCAGGCCGATCCACAGCCAGCCGATGGCGATGATCGGGCCGGCGACGAGGAGGAGGGCGGTCGAGTCCTGCGGCAGGGCGTAGTCGTAGGCACCGACGAGGGCGTAGAACAGGGCGCCCCCACCGACGAGCGCCAGACCGGGACGCTCGGATCCGGCCGGACCCCAGCTGGTTGCCGCCAGGACCGCGACGGCGGCGCTGAAGCCGAGGTAGGCCACGAACTGCACCTGCGGGCCCGAGTCGAACGGGGTCGTGCCGAGCACGACCAGGGCGAACGCCATGGCGACCATGGCCAGGCCGCTGACCACGACGGCCAGCTGTCCGACGCTCGCCGGGCGACTGGATCCGCCCAGTCGCCAGATCGCCGGGAGCTGGACCCCGACGGCGAGGACCAGGACCAGCTGATCGAAGACGAAGGCCGGCGAGTCGTAGCTCGACGGCACGCTCCAAAGGTACGTGTCCAGGCTCGACAGCAGGGCGAGGAAGAGCGCTGCCGCGAACGCGCCAAGGATCGCCACGCCCGGCTCCCGGCGATGGAGCCGGAGGGCAACGCCAAGGACGACGGTCAGCCACAGGAGCGAGACCAGCGAGATTGCCCCGGTCGCCAGGGTCTGGCCGACCGAGCAGAACTCGAAGCAGTCCGGATCGGTCGGCTGGACCACGGCAAGCGCGAGGAGAGCCACGATCAGGGCGATGACCGCGCTGAACACGGCGAGGGCACCAAATGAAGCGAACCACCAGCCAACTATGGGTGGTCCGAACCACAAGCTGGCTGGGCCAATGGTCCTGTGCCGCGGACCGGCAGGCAGCTGACCCGCCGCTAGCAGTGATTTCCCGGAACCGTGATTGACGAGGACGGTCAGCCCTGATCCGGTCAAACGTTTCCTAGAAGGCGCATTACGTCGACTCGAACCCGCATAACGCTTCCTCAAAGAACCGTTTGACAGCCCGGGCCACTGACCCAGAGCCTGGGGAGGGCTCGCCGTTATCAACAACCCACGCGGGAATCACAGCTAGCGGGGCTCTCCGTGGCGCGGGTCGTAGGGGGCGGGACGCTCGTCGATCAGGCGGCCTTCGCCGGGCCCGGCCTGGAGCAGGTCGGCTCGCCCATCGAGAAGGGCCGGCACGATCCGTCGCCCGGGCGTGAACTCGACCACGATCGCCCGCATCTCCGACAGCTCGGTGCCGGCGCCATGGGGCACCCCGGCCGGCCACAGGACGGCCTCGCCGGCATAAACCCGGGCCGTGTCCAGCCCGACGGTCACGAAGCCGCCGCCCTCGATCACGATGAACCAGGCCGTGTTCGGGTTCGAGTGGGGCTCGATCGAGGCGTGACGACCGAGGGCGAGCTCGGCGATCAACCCGGCCGGACCCGATTCGATCAGGGCCGCCTGGACGTTGTGGGTGCCGGCCGGGCCGTCGGGCCGGCGCTGGCCGATTCCGAAACGCCGGATCTCCACCGCCTACCGCTCCGACCGCTGCCTGATCGCCTGCCCCGGAAATCCGGGTCAGCGGCGCTTTCGGTTGCGCTTGGCCGGCCCAGCCTTGGCCGCCCGGGCCGGCTTGGCCGACTTGCTCCGGATCGTCGTGTCCGGATGGGCGTATTTCTGGCGGCTGAGATAACGCTGCCGGGCAAGCTTCTGCTCGTACAGCACGAACAGGGGCGGGAAGTGGACGAAGCGGGTCCAGAGGAAGACCCCACAGGTCCCGATGATCGTGATCAGGACGAACAGGAAGTCCCACACGAAGACGCTGAAGATGATCAGGAGCCCGAAGCCGATGATCCCGGTCCAGAGCAGCCACTCGTACAGGTCGAGGTACGGCGGGTGGTGGCGGAGCTGGCGGGTCCGGACGGCGTACATCACGCACAGGACGACGAGCATGACCAGCGAGCCGAAGGCGACCGGATAGAACAGGTCGTGGAAGTTGGCCGAGCTGAACGGGTAGAACAGGTATTCCCAGGGGAGCAGCTTCACCTGGCTCGACGCTCCTTGAATCAGCCGGCCTCGCGGCCGGAGACGCTCAGGCCGCCCGGGACCGGGCGCCAGCTCGCCGGCCTGCCGCCGGACGAGGGTTCCGAGTATGCCACGCCGGAACGCTATACTCGGCCGAAGGTGCGGCAGCGTCGGCCGAGTGACGACCCCAGGGGCGCGACGAGCGCGAACGCGGGAGGGAGGTAGCCCGGGTGCGAGCGCTGGTCTCGGTGGCGAACCGCGATGGCATCAGCACCTTCGCCCGGGAGCTGCTCGGCCTTGGGGTCGAGATCTTCGCCACGGACGGGACCCGTGACTACCTCGCCGAGGACGGCATCGAGGTCGGCTCCGTCTCGGACCTGACCAACGTCCCGCCCCTCGTCGGCGGACAGGTCAAGACGTTCCACCCGGCTGTCTATGCCGGGATCCTCGCCCGGCGAGACGACGCCGGGCAGTTGGCCGAGCTGGCCGAGCACGGCATCGGGCCGATCGACATCGTGGTCGTCAACGTCAAGCCGTTCGCCCCCCAGGTCGGGGCGGGTCACGTGGCCCTGTCCGACGTGATCGAGCTGATCGACGTGGGCGGGGTGGCCCTGCTCGGGGCCGCAGCCCGGAACTACGCCGCCGTCGCGGCCATCTCCGACCCGACCCACTACGGCCGGGTCGCCCGTGAACTGCGCGAGCTCGGCAGCCTTTCGGGCGAGCTGCGCCAGCAGCTGGCGGCCGAGGCGTTCGGGATGGTCGCCGCCTACCACGCCGAGATCGCCGCCTACATCCACCAGGTCTCGGGCAACCAGTTTCCGAGCCGCCTGGCCCTCGTCCTCGAGAAGGTCGAGGACCTCCGCTACGGCGAGAACCCGCATCAGCGGGCGGCGTTCTACCGGGAGACGACCCACCGGAGCGGGACGCTGGCCGACGCCCACCTGCTCCAGGGCGGCCAGCCGAGCTTCAACAACCTGCTCGATCTCGACTCCGCCTACCGGATCGCGATGGACTTCACCGCCCCGACGGTGGCGATCGTGAAGCACACCGATCCGGTCGGGATGGCCTCCCACGACGAGCTGGTCGAGGCCTACCGGCACGCCCTCGAGACCGATCCGGTCGCCTCGTTCGGCGGGATCGTCGGGGTCAACCGCGAGCTCGACGGAGCGACCGCCAGGGAGATCGCGGCCAACTCGTACGAGGCCGTCATCGCCCCGGGCTTCTCCGAGTCGGCCCTCGGGATCCTGCGCCAGAAGACCGGCCTCGAGCTGCTGTCCGTGCCGCCCGATCCGTCGGAGGGGCTGCGCGACTACGGCATCGCCAACCTCGACTTCAAGCGCGTCGGCGGCGGGCTGCTCGTCGAGAGCCAGGACTCGCTCGAGCTCGACAAGCGCCAGCTCCAGGTCGTCACCCGGCGGCGGCCCACGCTCGAGGAGCTGACCGACCTGCTCTTCGCCTGGCGAACCGTCCGGCACGTCCGCTCGAATGCGATCGTCCTCGCCCGGAATGGGGCGACGGTCGGAATCGGGGCCGCCCAGGCCAGCCGCCAGGTCTCGGTCGAGGTGGCCCTCCGGCGGGCCGGCGACCGGGCCCGGATGTCGGTCATGGCCAGCGACGCATACTTTCCGTTTCCGGACGGGATCGCCCTCGCCGCCAACGCCGGGGTCAGCGCGATCATCCAGCCCGGCGGCTCGATCCGGGACGAGATGGCGATCGAGGTCGCCGACCGCCACCACCTGGCGATGGTCTTCACCGGCCGTCGTCATTTCCGCCACTGACCACCAGCCCGACCGAACCGGAGGACCCGCCCGATGGAGCCGCTTCTCGCCCTAGAGATGGTCCGGGTCACCGAAGCCGCTGCCATCGCCTCGGCCCGGTTCATGGGCCGGGGAGCCAAGGACGACGCCGACCGGGCCGCCACCGAGGCAATGCGCCGGACGATGGACGAGATCGACATGGCCGGCACGATCGTGATCGGCGAGGGCGAGCGGGACGAGGCGCCGATGCTGTACATCGGCGAGGAGGTCGGCCGGAAGGGCGCCGCCGCCCGGAGGGCCGCCACCGCGGTCGACATCGCGGTCGATCCGCTCGAGGGCACGAACCTGGTCGCCCATGGCCAGGCGAACGCGATCACGGTCCTTGCCGCGGCCGAGCGGGGCGGCCTGCTCCATGCTCCCGACACTTACCTGGAGAAGCTCTGCGTCGGGCCGGTCGTGGCCGGCAAGGTCGACATCCGCAAGAGCCCGACCGAGAACTGCCACCTGATCGCCGAGGCGCTCGGCCGGCGGGTCGCCGACATCACGATCGTGATCCTCGAGCGCGACCGGCACCTCGACCTGATCAGCGAGGTCCGGGCGGCGGGCGCCCGGATCAAGCTGATCTCCGACGGCGACCTCTCGGCCGCGATCAGCACCGCCGTGTCGGGCACCGGCGTCCACGCCGTGATGGGCACCGGCGGTGCGCCGGAGGGCGTGATCACGGCGGCGGCCCTGCGCTGCCTGGGCGGCGAGATCCAGGCCCGCTTCCGGTTCCGCAACGACGAGGAGCGGGCGCGGGCGCGGCGGATGGGCAACGACGATGACGAGAGCCGGGTCTACTTCACGGCCGACCTGGCGTCCGGCGACAACCTCGTCTTCGCCGCGACCGGGGTGACCGGCGGCGACCTGCTCGACGGGGTGCGCTTCTTCGGCGGCGGCGCCCGGACCCACTCGCTCGTGATGTCGTTCCGCGAGGCCCACGTCCGCTTCGTCGACACGGTCCAGATGTTCGACCGGTCCCGCCCGCCGAGCGTCCGTCTCTAGCCGCTCGCGATCGGCTGCCAGTCGCCGTCGGCGACCGACCACTCGGCAATCGGCCGGACCGCGTCCGGACCCTCGGCGATCTCGCGTCGACGGCGCGCGGTCTCGACGCTCTCATGCCAGCCCGGCGGGACGAGCCCTTCGGCAACGTCGGCCAGCGGGGCGAGCACGAACAGCCGCTCGGCGATCGACGGGTGGGGCACCTCGAGGAGGCGGGCGGCCTTGGCCGGATCGAGCTCGACATCCCGTGAACGGGCCGCCTCGGGGCGCTCGATCGAGAGGCGGGCACGGCCGAAAACGAGCAGGTCGAGGTCGAGCTCGCGCGGTCCCCAGCGCCGCCGCGCCTGGCGTCCAAAGGCGATCTCGAGCGTCTTCAGGGCGATGAGCAGAGCCGTCGCCCCGGACGCCGGGTCCGGGCCGGCCGGGACCTCGAGGGCGGCCACGGCGTTGCGAAACTCCGGCTGGTCCGGATCGCCGACCGGGGCCGTGGCATAGAGCCGCGAGACGGCCACGAGGCGGCTGCCGGGCAGGGCCCCCAGGGCATGGACCGCGGCGCACAGGGTGCCCCCGGCATCGCCGAGGTTCGCCCCCAGCCCGATGTAGGCCCGGACCCGTCTCGCCAATGCCGCCTCCGCCAGCCATACACTCGGATCGTGCGTCCGATCAGCGTCCTCATCTTCCACCCGCAGGCCGCGGTCGGTGCGGGGCCGCTCACCCGGCGCCTGTCCGACGCGCGCGGCCGGCTGGCCAGAATCCACGAGGAAGGATTTCGGCGAGCGGGAGCGACCTCGGTCCGGGTGATCAGCGGACCGTCGGACGGATTGCCGTTCGGAGCCCGGCTCCGGGCGGCCCTCCGGGGTGTGCCCGGGGGTGGCCTGGTCGTCCTCGGATCGGGAGCGATCCCGCTGGCCCGGCCGGCCGACCGGCGGGCATTCATCCGGTCTGCCGCCGGAACCGGGCCGCCTGCCCTGACCAATAACCGCTTCTCGTCGGACATCCTGGCCGTGGCCGACGCCGGCTGGCTGGCCGACCTGCCGGACGGCTTCCTGACGGACAACGCCCTGCCCCGCTGGCTGACCGAACAGGCCGGCGTTGCCGTGAGCGACCTGCGCAGCCAACCTCGGCTGGGCGTGGACCTCGACTCGCCCCTCGACCTGGTCCTGCTCGGGCGCGGGGCTGCCGCGATCGATCCCGGGTCGGGATCCCGGGGATGATGCGGTGCTCTCCCGCCTCGGGGCCATCCGCCGGGTGCTGGCCGATCCGGCGGCCGAGCTCCTCGTCGCCGGCCGGATGTCGACGACGGCCCTGGCCTGGCTCGAGAAGTCGGCCCGCTGCCGGATCCGGGCCCTGATCGAGGAGCGCGGCCTGCGGGCGTCGCTGGCTGCGAGCGGAGACGGGCAGGGGCCGGGCCGGCGACCGCAACGACCACCCCGCTCGGTCCTCGGGCTGGTCCTCGACCGCGATGGCCCGGCCGGGCTGGGGGCCCGGCTGGCCGAGCTCGGGGACGCGGCGCTCGTCGACAGCCGGGTCCTCCTCGCCCACCGCCTGGGCCCGGACGAGGCGGGCTGGCCGGCGGCCGAGGATCGCTTCGCCTCGGACCTGCTCGAGCCGGGGCCGATCGCGGACCCCTGGCTGGCCGAGCTGACCCGGGCCGCGCTCGACGCGCCGATCCCGGTCCTGCTCGGCGGTCACTCCCTGGTCGGACCCGGCATCCGCCTCGTGGCGACCGAATGAGCGACCGCCGATGGGCGCCGGAGGATGAGGGCGGCCGAATGAGCGACGGCCGATCGGGCGCCGCCCGGGAGATCGAGCCCGGCCTGGTCCGGATCCCACCGGCGGACCCACCACCCACGGAGAGCGACCCGGTCCTGCTCGAGCGGATCCGGGCCGAGATCGCCGCCACCGGTCCGCTGACCTTCGCCCGGTTCATGGAGCTCGCCCTGTACGAGCCCGGCCTGGGGTATTACCGGGTCGAAGCCGACCGGCCAGGCCGCTCGGGGGACTTCCTGACGGCGCCCGAGACCCATCCGATGTTCGGTGCCGCGCTCGGTCGCCAGCTCGATGAGGCCTGGCTGCGGCTGGATCGGCCCGACCCGTTCGTGCTGCGCGAATACGGCCCGGGTTCAGGCACCCTGGCGACGACGATCCTGGCCGGCCTGCGCGCCGACGGTTCGGGCCTGGCCGAGGCCCTGCGCTACGAGCCGGTCGAGATCAACGAGCATCGCCGGGCCGAGATCGACGCCCGGGTCGAGCTCGGGTTGGTGACCCCCGCCGGCCAGGCCGCGGCCGAACCGGACCGCCTGACCGGGGCGATCCTGGCCAACGAGTTCCTGGACGCCCTGCCGGTCCACCGGGTCGAGGCACGGGAAGGCCGGTTGCTCGAGCGCTTCGTCGACTGGGACGACCACAGCGGCCGGCTGGTCGAGCGGCCGGCCGCCCCATCGAGCGCCGCCCTCGGGGAACGCCTCGAGCGCGACGGCGTCAGCCTGGCCGACGGCCAGGTCGCCGAGATCTGCCTGGCCCTCGATGGGTGGCTCGAGGAGGTGGCCGGTGCGCTCGAGCGGGGCCTCGTCCTCGTCCTCGACTACGGTCATCCGGCGCCCGTCCTGTACGACCCGGGCCGGGTCGGCGGGTCACTCCGGGCCTACGCCGGGCAGCAGGCCCACGCCGATCCGTTTCGGGCGGTCGGGCGCCAGGACCTGACCGCCCATGTCGACCTGACCGCGCTCGAGGCCGGGGCCCGGTCCGTTGGGACTGGACCTGCTCGGGGATGTCCCCCAGTCGTCCTTCCTGCTCGGCTGCGGGCTCGAGGAGCTGCTCGAGCGAATTCGCTCGAACCCGGCCACGACGATGGAGGACTGGCTGGCGGCACGCTCCGCGATCGGCCGGTTCCTCGATCCGGCCGCGCTCGGCGGCTTCCGGGCAGTCCTGCTTGGGCGGGCGATCGGCCTGCCCCTGCGCGGGCTCGAGCCGGTTACGTCATTCGCCCTATTGATCGGGTTCGCGGCCGAGCGGCAGTCTTGCGCCGGGCGCTGGGCACGGCGCCACCTTCGGGGGATCGGCCGCGAACTGCACGCGCGCTCGACGCGGCCGGTCCCTCGATCTCTCCCCACTCGGTCCCGGCCCAAATGCCACGCCCGCACCCAGGGCCATGGCCATGCTCGTGGCCGCGGCCGCCTCGTGCCGACCGCTTCTTCGCAACCGAGCAGGCCGGGTGCTCGTCGGCGAGCCTTGTCGCCGACGTTTCTTTCGCCAGTCAGCAGCCCCAGTGCTGCTCGGCGAGACTTGTCGCCGATCCAGGCGTGTCGGAGCCCGGACGCGAGGCTCCCGAGCGTGGCCACCGTCCCCGGATCGCCTGAAACGGCCCTCGGCCGCTCCACTGCCTCGCCGAGTAGCACTCCCAGGACTATCTGGCGGAGGGCAATCGGGACGAGCCTGACGAGGCGGCCGCAACGACGATCCGGCCGCGTCCACGAGGCGGCCGGGCCAGGTCGTCAACGTTCCCGGTCGGACGCTCCGCGCTAGAATGGCCGAGCGGGGCCGTGCTGCCAGACCTGCCACGATCCTGCCGCGTCCCTGCCCCAGACGAGCACGCGAGGATCAGTTGACCGGGATCTGGTACATCATCGGGTTCGCCTTCGCCGGGGTTACCTTCGTGTTCGGCACGATCGGGGCGGCCTGGCTGATCTCCCACCGCAACCGGGGCGACGTCCACAAGGGCCTGCCCTACGAGTCCGGGATCGACACCTTCGGCGACACCCACGGCCGGTTCGGCCTGTCGTTCTACCTCTACGCCCTGCTCTTCGTGGCCTTCGACATCGAAGTCGTGTTCATCTACCTCTGGGCGATCGTCTTCCGGAGCCTGCTCCTGGGCGGCTTCGTGAGCATGCTCCTGTTCGTCGGGATCCTCCTGCTCGGGCTGGGCTACGCCTGGCGCAAGGGAGTCCTGACGTGGCATTGAAGCCGGACGCGAGCGGCGGCCCCGACCTGCCTGCGCTGATCACCGAATCGCGCGATCTCGTCGAGCCGGTCGATCGTCCCCAACACCCTCTGGCAGTCGACCAACCCGATCGCCTACAACGGCGGCCTCGAGTCCGATGTCACCCACCTGCGCGAGTTCGAGGCGTCGGGCGCCGGCCGGCGGGACAACGCCCGCTGGGCGGGTCCGCTCGAGGTCATCCCGACCAAGGCCGACCTCGTCCTCGACTTGATCCGGGCCAACAGCCTGTGGCCGCTCCTGTCGGGGCTGGCCTGCTGCGCGATCGAGATGATGTCGGCCGCCACGAGCAAGAACGACATGGACCGCTGGGGCATGTTCCCGTTCCGGGCGTCGCCCCGCCAGGCCGACGTCCTGATCGTGGCCGGCACCTGCACGACGAAGATGGCCGGGCCGCTTGTCCGGCTGTGGGAGCAGATGCCCGAGCCGAAATGGTGCGTGGCGATGGGCGATTGCACCTGCTCGGGCGGCCGCTACAAGCGGAGCTACAGCACGATCCAGGGGATCGACCGGATCATGCCGGTCGACGTCTACGTGCCCGGCTGCCCGCCCCGGCCCGAGGGCCTGATCTACGGGATGATGAAGCTCCAGCAGCTGATCAAGGATCGCCGCGGCCACTGGCCGGATCGGGCGATCGGGCCGACCGTGCCCGAGGACCTGTAGTGGACCGGGCCCTCCGCAAGCGGCTCGAGGAGCGCTTCGGCGAGCGCCTGACCGGGCCTGTTCGGCAGCGCACCGACGAGACGGAGATCCGGATCGGCCCGGGCGACGTGCCGGAGGTCCTGCTGACCCTCCACGATGATCGCGACTTCCGCTTCCGGATGCTGTCCGACCTGGCCGGGGTGGACACCGGCCGGACGATGCAGGTCGTCTACCACCTCTGGAGCGACGGCACCTCGGACTGGCTCCGGGTGATCGCGGACGGGCTGAACCGGGACGACCCGCGGGTGCCATCGGTGACCTTCCTGTGGAAGGGCGCCGAGTGGATGGAGCGGGAGGCCTACGACATGTTCGGGATCACCTTCGAGGGCAATCGCGACCTCCGCCGGATCTACATGCCGGCCGACTACACCAGCTTCCCCCTGCGCAAGGACTTCTACCTGCCCGACGACGCCTCGCGCTCGCCGGGTGGCGGGGTCCGGCCGATGGAGCAGACCCACGGCCCGGCCAACGCCCGGGACGAGGACCGGATCCGGCAGGCCACGGCGGGCTGACGATGACCTCGCCGAACGCCCCCTTCGACATCCCCGCCCACGCCTCGGCCGACGATCCGCGGATCACCCTCGACGAGCAGGCTCGGGGTCTTCGAGCCGATCCCGCCCTACCCGCCCCGGACCGAGCGCGAGGCCGAGTTCTACACCCTGCGCGACGGCGAGATGTTCGTGAACATGGGCCCCCAGCACCCGTCGACCCACGGGGTCCTGCGGGTCGTCCTGAAGATCGACGGGGAGAAGGTCGTCGACCTCGACCCGGTCCTGGGCTACCTCCATCGGGGCGTCGAGAAGCTGTGCGAGAACGCCGACTACCACCAGGCGATCTGCTACATGGACCCGCTCGAGTACATCAGCTCGCTCTTCTGCGAGTGGTCGCCGGTGATCGCCTTCGAGAAGCTCCACGAGGTCCAGGTGCCCCGCCGGGCCGAGTACATCCGGGTCCTCTCGGGTGAGCTCAACCGGATCGCCAGCCATGCCCTGTTCATGGGCTGGTTCGCCCTCGACCTGGGCGGCCTGACCCCGATCCTGTGGAGCTTCATCGAGCGCGACGAGATCGTCGAGATGCTGGCCGCCCTGACCGGCCAGCGGATGCTCTTCAACTACTTCCGGATCGGCGGCGTCAACGGCGACCTGAACCACGAGTTCATGAGCCGCCTGGGCACCTGGATGAGCCGGGCCACGAACCAGATCAACTCGAACCAGGCCCTCCTGAACGAGAACGAGATCTTCGTCCGGCGG
Source organism: uncultured Chloroflexia bacterium (assembly GCA_963697135.1). Taxonomy (GTDB): domain Bacteria; phylum Chloroflexota; class Limnocylindria; order Limnocylindrales; family CSP1-4; genus Palsa-1033. The sequence continues at coordinate 70,794 of CAVOMZ010000006.1, forward strand.
GCCCGCGGCCTGGGCATCCTCGACACCCAGACGGCCCTCCGGATGTGCATCACCGGGCCGAACCTGCGGGCGACCGGGGTGCCCTTTGACATCCGCCGAGCCCATCCCTACAGCGTCTATCCCGAGCTCGACTTCGACATCCCGACCCGGACCGAGGGCGATTGCCTCGCCCGCTACCTGCTCCGGATGGACGAGATCAAGCAGAGCCTCCGGATCATCGACCAGTGCCTCCACGAGATGCCCGACGGACCGATCATGGCCAAGCTGCCCCGGCTGATCCGGCCCCGGCCGGGCCGGGCCTATGCCGCGATCGAGGGCCCGCGGGGGCAGTACTCGTCGTACGTGATCAGCGACGGAACCGACCAGCCCTACCGGATGCGAATCCACGACCCGAGCTTCGTCCACCTCCAGACGGTCGGCCTCCTGATGCCGGGCAACCTGATCGCCGACACGATGGCGATCATGGCCTCGCTCGATCCGGTCATGGGCGGGGTGGACAAGTAGATGACGGTCGTCGGGCGGACGTGGGACCGGCTCACGATCCCGGGCAAGATCCTGGCCGTCGTCGTCCCGCTCGGGGCGATCCTGACGATCGGCCTGGCCATCGTGATCGCCCTGCTGGGCGGCATCGTGGTCGACTTCCTGGCCGACAACCTGCCCCTGGTCCGGTTCGTCGTGGCGGTCACGGTCGTCCTGCTGATGACGATCCCGAGCGCCTTCCTGATCATCTTCATGGAGATGAAGGTGATCGCCCTGATGAACCTGCGCTACGGCCCGGACCGGGTCGGGCCGTTCGGCTCGGCCCTCTCGGTGGTCCACGGCCTGAAGGTCCTGATGAAGGAGGACTTCACCCCGACCGGCGTCGACGTGCCGGTCTTCACGATGGCCCCGGTCGTGGTCTACCTCGCCCCGGTGATGTCGCTCCTCGTCCTGCCTTTCGCTCCGGGCCTGTACGGCCAGGACTTCAATATCAGCCTGCTCTTCTTCTTCGCCATGGGCGGCCTCGGGGTGGTCGGCCTGCTGATGGCCGGCTGGTCGAGCTACAACAAGTACTCGCTCCTGGGCGGGCTGCGCTCGGCGGCCCAGGTCGTGAGCTACGAGATCCCGCTGACCCTGTCGGTCGTCGGGGTGATCCTGCTGGCCGGCACGATGAGCCTGAACCAGATCGTGATCAGCCAGGGCGGCAACCTCTTCGACTGGTACATCTGGCGCCAGCCGCTGGCCTTCGTGATCTTCTTCATCGCGGTCACGGCCGAGGCCAACCGGACCCCGTTCGACCTGACCGAGGCCGATTCCGAGATCGTGGCCGGCTTCGCCACCGAATACTCGGGGATGCGCTTCGGGTTCTTCTTCTTCGCCGAGTACGTCAACGTGTTCATCGCCTCGGGCGTGGTCGTGGCCCTCTTCCTGGGCGGCTGGAATGCGCCGTTCAATTGGCCCTGGCCGGTGACCGTCTCGCTCGATCCCGGCCAGCTGGGGATCGGCCTCCTCCTGCTCGTGTTTATCGGCGCGCCGCTGGCGATCGTCGTCCTGGGCCTGCCCTTCTACCTGCTCAACAGCGCAGTCCACTTCTGGCAGGCCCTGGTGATCGGCTTCATCCTGTTCAACATCATCGTCGTGGCGGCGATCCTCGGGCTGGCCTTCATCAGCTTCGACTGGGTCGTCGGCCTGCTCTGGTTCATGTCCAAGACGTACGTCTTCGTGTTCACCTTCGTCTGGATGCGGGGGACCCTGCCCCGGGTCCGGATCGACCAGCTCATGGGCTTCGCCTGGAAGTGGCTCCTGCCGGTCTCCCTGGTCAACCTGTTCGTAACGGCCCTGGCGATCCTGGTCGTGAACAAGTGAGGCCCGCCCGATGAGCTTCGTCCCGGGCATGGGCATGGTTCGAGGCATGGCCCTGACCCTGCGCCGCTTCTTCCAGCCCAAGGTGACCAACCTCTATCCCGAGGTCCCGGCCGAGATCTCGCCCAAGTTCCGAGGCCGGCTCCAGCTCCTCTACGACGAGCACGGCACGCTCAAGTGCGAGACCTGCTTCCAGTGCGCCCAGGCCTGCCCGATCGAGTGCATCGACATGGGCGGGATCGACACGAAGGGGCGCTACGCGGTCCACTGGGGCGCCTCGGAGACGTACGGCGAACGGCGCGAGGAATTGGCCCTCCGACGGTCCGGCCGAACCGTGCCCGACGAGGCCTATCTCCACTGGAGCCCGATCGACACGGGTCCGGTCGACGCAATCCTGCACGATGCCGACCACGATCCGAAGCGGATGCTCGAGATCCTCGAGGCGACCCAGGCGGCCTACGGCTACCTGCCCGTGGCAGCCATCAAGCGGATCAGCTTCGGGACGGGCGCCTGGTACGCCATGGTCTACGGCACGGCGACCTACTACGACCACCTCCGGTTCGAGCCGCCGAGCGCTTCGCCGGCCGCCGCTGACAGCTCGCCGGCCGACGCTCGGACGAGCCGCGAGCAGGCCGCGATGAGCTACCTGGGCGAGCTCGACCTGCTCGCCGGCTCGACCGCCAGGCTCAGGCTCGAACGGGCCGACCAAGCGCTCCGGACGGGCGAACTGAGCCGATGACGAACCTCCTCAAGACAACCGGCGCCTGGCCCCAGCCCCTCCTCGGACGATCCGCCGAGGTCGAACCGACCGATCTCGACGCGGCGGTCAAGGCCGGCGCCTTCGACGGCCTGAAGAAGGCCGTCGGGCTGTCCCCGGCCGGGGTCGTCGGCGAGATCCGGGACGCCGGCCTGCGCGGTCGAGGGGGCGCCGGCTTCCCGACGGCCGACAAGTGGCAGCTGGCGGCGAGCACGCCGGCCGACCGGCGCTACGTCGTGGCCAATGGCTATGGTGCCGACCCGGCGGTCCGGACCGACGCGGTCCTGATGGAGCGCGACCCGTTCGCCCTGATCGAGGGCCTGGCGATCGCCGCCTGGGCGATCGGGGCGGACAGCGCGATCATCGCCGTGCGAGCGACCGAGACAGACGCGATCCGCGGCCTGGAGGCGGCCCTGGCCGCGGCCGAGGAAGCCGGCTTCGTCGGCGACGAGCTGCTCGACACGGGCCGCTCGCTGTCGATCGAGATCCGCCCGGTCCAGGGCGCCTACATGCTGGGCGAGGAGACGGTCCTGCTCAAGGCCCTCGAGGGCCGCCGCGGCCAGCCCGAGCAGCGCCCGCCGCATCCCGCCGAGCGCGGCCTGTTCGGCCGGCCGACGGTGGTCCAGAACATCCAGACCCTGGCCCTGGCCGCCTGGATCCTGCGCGAGGGCGCCCAGGCTTTCCGGGCGATCGGTGATCCGACCGCGCCCGGGACGATCCTGGTCCACGTCCGGGGGGGCGGTGGGGCCGGCGTCGCCGAGGTGCCCCTGGGCACGCCGCTCCGGGCGATCGTCGCCCTGGCCGGCACGATCACCCGCTCCGGCCCGGCCCCGAGGGCGATCCTTGTCGGCGGACCCTCGGGTGGAATCCTGCCGGCCGACCTGCTCGACACGCCCTACAGCTTCGATGAGCTGCGGGCGGTGGGCGCCCATGTCGGGTCGGGCTCGGTCGTGGCCACGGCCGCCGAGGCCGACGTCCTGGACCTGGCCGAGCTGCTCACCCGGTTCTGCGCGAGCGAGGCCTGCGGCAAGACGATCCCCTGCCGGATCGGCACCCGCCGGCTGGACGAGATCGCCACGAGGATCAACGCCGGGACGCCCAGGCCGACCGACGGCCAGCTCCTGGCCGACCTGTCGGCCGACATCGTGGCCAGCGGCCTGTGCGATCACGAGCGGCTGGCGACCCTCCCGCTGACGAGCGTGATGCGATACTTTCAGGCGGACCTGGAGGCCAAGCTCCAGCCCGCCCAGCAGCAGGCCGCCGGCCCGCCACGAGGTCGCCGCCGTGGCCGACGGCGATCCGGCGCAATGAGGGCCAGCCCACGATGACCGAGCTGATCGAACGCCCGGCCCCGGCCGCCCCCCAGAGCCTGCCCGAGCGGCTGCTGACGACCCAGTCGCCCCAGCGCCCCCAGTCGACCCCGGCGATCCGGGTCGAGGTGGACGGCCGGCTGATCGAGGGGCGCGAGGGCCAGACGATCCTCGAGGTCTGCCGCGATAACGGGATCGAGATCCCGACCCTGTGCTACGAGCCCAAGCTGCCCGGCTTCGGTGCCTGCCGGATGTGCGTGGTCGAGGTCGAGGGCGAGGAGCATCCGCCGATCTCGTGCTCGCGGGCGGCCGAGGAGGGCATGAAGGTCGCGACCCAGACCGAGGCGGTCCGCCGGCTCCGGGCGACGAACCTCGAGCTGATCTTCAGCGACCACAACGCCTACTGCCTGCCGCCCTGCCAGAACAAGTGCCCGAGCCACATCGACATCCCGGGCTTCCTCAAGCAGAACGCTGAAGGCAACTGGCGCGAATCGAGCCGGATCTTCAAGCGCACGATCCCGTTCCCGTCGGTCCTCGGCCGGGTCTGCCCGGCCCCCTGCGAGGAGCATTGCCGGCGGGACGAGGTCGACGAGGCGATCGCGATCCGGGACAGCCACCGCTACGCCGGCGACCAGGTCATCCGGGCAATGCTCAACGAGGGCCTCGATCCGCCGATCCCCTTCGACGTCCAGCCGGCCAGCGGCCGGCGGGTCGCCGTCATCGGCTCCGGACCGGCCGGCATGGCCGCCGCCTACTACCTCCTGATCGCGGGTCACGCGGTGACCGTCTTCGAACGCGACGCGGCCCCCGGCGGGATGCTCCGCTACGGGATCCCCCAGTACCGCCTGCCCAAGGTCGAGGTCCTCGAGGCCGAGTACGAGAGCGTGACCCGGCTGGGCGGCCGGATCGAGTGCAACCAGGCCCTCGGCCGGGACTTCACCCTCGACGACCTCCAGGGCCAGGGCTTCGATGCCGTCCTGATCACGATCGGCTGCTACGACACGAACAAGCTGGGCATTCCGAACGAGGACGCCGAGGGCGTCCTCGACGGCCTGGAATACCTCAAGACGGCGACCCTCGGGCTGGAGTATCCGGGCCACGCCGGCAAGCGGATCGTGGTCATCGGCGGCGGCTTCACCTCGATGGACTGCACCCGGACCTCGGTCCGCCAGGGCGCCGCCGAGGTGACCCTCGTCTATCGCCGGGACATGAAGGACATGCCGGCCTCGGACGAGGTCCACGAGGCGATCGAGGAAGGCGCGACGGCCATCTTCCAGGCCGCCCCGACCCGGATCCTGGTCGACGGCAAGGGCAAGGTCAGCGGGGTCGAGTTCATCCGCAACAAGCTGGGCGAGCCCGACGCCTCGGGCCGCCGCCGGCCGGAGCCGGCCCCCGGGACCGAGTTCACCCTCGAATGCGACCGGGTCCTCCTGGCGATCGGCCAGGGTCCCGACCTGACCTGGTTCGGACCGGGCTCGGACGGCCTCGAGGCGACCAGCCAGCGCCGCCTGAAGGCCGACGCGGTGACCTTCGAGACCGGGCGGGCCGGGCGTCTTCGGCTCAGGCGACGTCCGGATCGGGGCGGCGACGGTGGTCGCCGCGATCGCCGAGGGCCGGCGCAGCGCCTACGCCGTCGATGCCTTCGTCAAGGGCCTCGACCTGTCCGCCCTGAAGACCCGCCAGACCCTGGCCGAGCCGCAGCCCGAGTTCCTCTCGATCGTGCCCTTCACGAGCGAGGCCAAGGAGCCGCGCTACCGGCTCAAGGCGATGGATCCCGAGCTGCGCAACAAGAGCTACGTCGAGTACGAGATCCCCTACACCCGGGCCGAGGCGGTGGCCGAGAGCACCCGCTGTCTCCAGTGCACCTGCGAGGCGATCGGCTTCTGCGACCTGCGCCGGCTGGGGATCGAGTACGGCACGACCCTGCCCACGCTCGAGCCGGCCTTCCACCAGGGCGCCGGCTACCGGAGCGTGTCCGAGAACCGGTTCACCGGCCTGAACCACGACTACATCCGGGACGACAGCCACGCCTTCATCCTGCGCGAGCCGTCGCGCTGCATCGACTGCGGCCGCTGCGCCCAGGTCTGCTCCGAGGTCGTCGGGGCGGCCTGCTACGACTTCATGCGGATCGGCTTCGACACGCTGGTCACGACGCCGCTCGACATGAGCCTGAACGACACGCCCTGCGTGTCCTGCGGTCGCTGCGCCGAGACCTGCCCGACCGGCGCCCTGATGCCCAAGCCGCGGCTCCTCCAGAAGTACGAGGTCGACGAGAGCCGCTGCATCCTGTGCGGAATTTGCGTCGACGCCTGCCCGTACGACGCCCTCCGCGACGGGGCCGACTTCGAGCTGGCCCACGCCAGCCGCGAGGAACCCACGATCGACCTGATCGCCCTGGCCGCGATCAACCGCGAAACCGAGATGACCTACATCCGGCGCGAACGGGACTGGCTCGAGCGGGCCCGCGCCGACGGCCGAATCGTCGATCCGGACCGGCTCCTGCCGGTCCTCCCGCCGTCGATCATGTCCGAGCTGGGGATCGGCCCCGGCACGACCAACGGGCAGGGCAACGGCCACTCCGGCGGTGGAGCCGGAGCGGGCCAGGGTCACGCCCACACGAAGTAGCTGATCCGGGGGACGAGCGGCTCGGCAGGGGTGCCGATCCGGTCGCCCGGCCAAGAGGGAGAGACAGGACGCGTGGCGATCCCCGACGCGGTGCCGATCATCAACCTGAGGTGGGATGACGTCCTGTTCATCATCCTGAGCGTGACGATGATCGGCTCGGCCCTGCTCGTGGTGACCCTGCGCGACATCATCCGCTGCGGCCTGGCGATGATGATCAGCTTCGCCGCCCTCGCCGGGCTGTACGTCCTGCTCGGCGCGCCGATGGTCGCGGCGGCCCAGGTCCTGATCTACATCGGGGCGATCAGCGTCCTGATCCTGTTCGCGATCATGCTGACCCAGACGAAGGGCGGGCCGATCCGCCTCGTCTTCCAGACCCAGGCCGTGCCGGCCGCCCTGGCCGCCCTGGTCCTGGCCGTCCTGATCGTCCTGAGCATCCTGGCCACGAACTGGAACGCCGTCGCGGCCCCGATCCGGACCGGCACGGCCGAGCTGGCCAAGGTCGTGTTCGACCAGTTCGTCCTGCCCCTCGAGGTCGTCAGCGTGCTCCTCCTGGCGGCCGTGATCGGCGGGATCTTCCTGGCCCGGCGGAGCGAGGATCGCTCGGCGTGAGCCATTCGCTCGATGCCTACCTGATCCTGGCCGCGATCCTCTTCGCGATCGGCACGTTCGGCTTCCTGGCCCGGCGCAACGCGATCAGCATGCTGATGTCGATCGAGCTGATGCTGAACGCGGTCAACCTCACGATCGTCGCCTTCGGCGCGTTCGTGGCCAGCCTCAAGATCCAGGGCTCGGTCATCGCCCTGATCGTCCTGGCCGTGGCTGCGGCCGAGGCCACGGTCGGCCTGTCGATCGTGATCGCGATCTTCCGGAACAAGAAGACACCCCTCGTCGACGAATACGACACGATGCGCGACTAGGCGCCGACGATGCCCTACAACAGCCTGATCCCGCTGATTGCCGTCCTGCCCATGGCCGGCTTCGTGTTCAGCGTCGTCTTCGGGCGGCGACTCCAGGCCCGCCTGGGCAAGGGCGCCGCCAGCGCGATCCCGCTGCTGGCCGTCTTCCTGTCCTGGCTGGCCGCCATGGCCGTGGCCGCCGGCGCCCTGACCGGGGCGGCCCCGTTCGGGGAGCACGGCTTCGGAGTCTCGTTCTGGGAGTGGATCCCGGCCGGCCAGTTCACGGTCACGGTCGGCTTCTTCGTCGACTCGCTGACCGCCTGCCTGCTGATCGTGGTGACCACGATCGGCCTGCTCGTCCACGTCTATTCGGTCGGCTACATGGGCCACGACCGGGGCTACTGGCGGTTCTTCGCCTACCTGAACCTGTTCATGTTCTCGATGCTCGTGCTCGTCCTGGCCGACAGCTTCCTGGTGATCTTCGTGGCCTGGGAGCTGGTCGGCCTGAGCAGCTACCTGCTGATCGGGTTCTGGTTCCCCCGTCGGAGCGCGGCCCTGGCCAGCAAGAAGGCCTTCATCGTCAACCGGGTCGGCGACGTGGGGTTCATCCTCGGGATCAGCCTGATCTGGGTCAGCCTGCACACCCTGAACGTGCAGACGGTCCTGGCCCAGGTCGGGACCCTCAGCCCGACGACGATCAGCTGGATCGCCCTGCTCCTGCTGTGCGGGGCGGTCGGCAAGAGCGCCCAGTTCCCGCTCCACGTCTGGCTGCCCGACGCGATGGAGGGGCCGACCCCGGTCTCGGCCCTGATCCACGCCGCGACGATGGTCAACGCCGGGGTCTACCTCGTCGCCCGGTCCAGCCCGATCTTCGCCCAGGCCCCCGGGGTGATGGTCGTCGTCGCCGCGATCGGCACGTTCACGGCGATCCTGGCCGCCTCGATCGCCTTCACCCAGACCGACATCAAGCGGGTCCTGGCCTATTCAACCCTGTCCCAGCTGGGCTACATGTTCGCGGCCCTGGGGGTCGGGGCGTGGACCGCGGCGATCTTCCACCTGATGGCCCACGGCTTCTTCAAGGGCCTCCTGTTCCTCGATTCGGGCTCGGTCATCCACGCCGTCCACGACGAGCAGGACATGCGCAAGATGGGCGGCCTCTCGAAGAAGATCCCGATCACCTACTGGACGATGCTGATCGGCTCGATCGCGATCGCCGGGATCCCGCCCCTGGCCGGCTTCTTCAGCAAGGACGAGATCCTGGGCGAGGCGTTCAAGAACGGCTTCCTGTGGGTCTGGGGGGTCGGCTTCCTGGTCGCCGGGATGACCGGCTTCTACATGTTCCGGTTGATGGGCCTGACGTTCTGGGGAGAGAGCCGGGTGGATCCGGCGGTCGAGCCGGAGATCCACGAATCCGGCCGCTGGATGACCGTCCCCCTGATCCTCCTCTCGATCCCCACGATCTTCATCGGGCTGTATCTCGGGCTGCCCTTCGGGGACAGCCGGATCCAGGGCTGGCTCGAGGCGGTCTTTGCCCCGGCGGTGGCCGCCTCGGGCCAGACCGAGCAGCCCTTCACCCTGTTCGGGATCGACGGGGTGCTGATCCTGGCCAGCGTGACGGTGGCCACGATCGGGGTCGTCCTCGCCTGGCGCTTCTTCGGGGTGGGCATCGGTCCGCTCAAGGCCAGGCCGCGACCGGCCGCGGTCAATGCGATCGCCACGGCCAATGGGGCGACCCGCTTCCTGTACCGGGCCTCGCTCAACAAGTGGTGGTTCGACGACCTCAATGACCTGCTGTTCATCCAGATCGGCGGGCGGATCGCGAACGGCCTGTGGTGGTTCGACCGGAACGTGATCGATGGTGCCGTGAACGAGACCGGCAAGGTCGTCGGCTCGGCCGGCGGCGGGCTCCGCCGGATCCAGACCGGGCGGGTCCAGAACTACGCCCTCGGGATCGCCCTCGGGCTGCTGGTCATGGCCGCGGCCTATCTCCTGATCGTGGCCCATCCATGAACGTCGCGGGCGTGCCCCTGCTCAGCCTGATCGCGTTCATTCCCCTGATCGGGGCGCTGGTCATCGCCTTCCTGCCGCGCGAGCAGGCCGGACTGATCCGGGGCACGGCCCTCCTCTTCGCCCTGGTCAGCTTCGGCCTGTCGCTGCTCCTCCTGGTCGGCTTCAACCCGACCAATCCGACCTTCCAGTACCAGGAGGTCGTCGACTGGATCCCCGTCTTCGGGATCCAGTACAAGGTCGGGGTGGACGGCCTGGCGACCGTCCTGGTCGTGCTCACGACGACCCTCAGCTGGATCAGCATCCTGGCCTCGTTCCGGCCGATCAAGGTCCGGCTCAAGGAATACATGATCGCCTTCCTGATCCTCGAGGTCGGCCTGATCGGGGTCTTCGTCTCGCTCGACCTGTTCCTGTTCTACATCTTCTGGGAGGTCGTCCTCGTCCCGATGTACCTGATCATCGGGATCTGGGGCGGTTCGAACCGGGTCTACGCCACGATCAAGTTCGTCCTGTACACCCTGGTCGGCTCGCTCCTGATGCTGGTCGCGATCCTGGCCACGGCCTACAGCTACCAGAGCGCGACCCACTCCTGGGTCGGGGCCTTCGACTTCATCGCCCTGCGCAACTTCGCGGGCACGACCGGCTTCGCCAACAACATCCAGATCTTCGCCTTCCTGGCCTTCTTCCTGGCCTTCGCGATCAAGGTCCCGATGTTCCCCTTCCACACCTGGCTGCCCGATGCCCACGTCGAGGCGCCCACGGCCGGCTCGGTCATGCTCGCGGCGATCCTGCTGAAGCTCGGCGCCTACGGCTTCATCCGGTTCGCCCTGCCGCTCTTCCCCGGCGCCGCCCAGACGTTCGGCCCGATCATCATCGGGCTGAGCCTGATCGCGATCGTCTACGGCGCGATCGTGGCCCTCGTCCAACCCGACTGGAAGAAGCTGATCGCCTACTCGTCGGTGACCCACATGGGCTTCGTGACCCTGGGCATCTTCATCTTCCAGGAGCAGGGCCTCCAGGGCGCGATCCTCCAGATGATCAACCACGGCCTGATCACCGGCGGCCTGTTCCTGCTGGTCGGGGTGATGTACGAGCGGACCCATGACCGGACGATCGCCAAGTTCGGCGGGCTGGCCGGCCGGACCCCGGTGTATGCCGCCACGTTCGGCTTCTTCACCTTCGCCAGTGCCGGCCTGCCCGGCCTGTCCGGCTTCGTGGGCGAGTTCCTGGTCCTGCTCGGCTCGTTCGCCTACAACCCGCTCGTCGCCGCGATCGCGGCCTCGTGCATGATCTGGGCGGCCGGCTACCTGCTGTTCATGTTCCAGCGGATCTTCACCGGCGAGCTGTCCGACTTCCTGCGCGGGCTGGGCGATCACCTGACGGACATCGCCCCGATCGAGGCCCTGACCGTCATCCCCCTGGCGGCCATGATCGTCGTCTTCGGGCTCTTCCCGGGCCTGCTCCTGCACATGGTCCAGGGCACGGTCACGACCGTCCTGAGCGAGGTCCAGGGCATCCCCCCGATCCACATCTTCTTCTGGCAATGATGGGCGGACCGAGCCGATGACCTGGGCCGACCTCGCCACGATTGCCCCGTTCGCCGCCGCGATCGTCACCGCCGGCCTGGTGATCGTGAGCGACATGATCCTGCCCGGCCGGCGGACGCCCGCCCTGGCGGTGGCCTTCCTCGGGCTGGCCGTGGTCGCCCTGCTGACGATCGCCGTCGGCCAGAAGGCTCCGGTGACGGCGTTCGACGGCGCCTACCGGGTCGACGACCTGACGACCTACCTGGACATCCTGTTCGTGGCCGTGGTCGCCGTGGTCCTGATGATCGCGGCCGACTACATCGAGGCCCGCGACCTGCCGGCGCCCGAGTTCGCGGCCGTCCTCGTTTTTGCCCTGAGCGGGGCGATGCTGATCTCGGCCTCGGCCGACCTGCTCGTGCTGTTCCTGGGCCTCGAGCTGATGGTCCTGCCGGGCTACCTCCTGGCCGGCTTCGCCAAGCACGATGCGCTCTCGACCGAGGGCGCCATCAAGTACTTCCTGCTCGGCTCGTTCAGCTCGGCGATCTTCCTGTTCGGGCTGGCCTTCGTGTGGGGCCTGACCGGGACGACCCGGATCGACGGCGTGGCCGCGGCGCTCTCGCAGATGGTCAGTGGCGTCGCGCCGCTCTCCCCGGGAGTCGCCATGGGTCTCGCCCTGCTGACCACCGGGGTCGCCTTCAAGATCGCGGCGGTGCCCTTCCACTACTGGACGCCGGACGCCTACCAGGGCTCCCCGACGCCGGTCACCGGCTACCTCTCGATCGTGCCCAAGGTCGGCGCGTTCGCCCTGATCCTGCGCCTGTTCGTGGGGGCGCTCGGACCGCTCAGCTCCGAGTGGAACGTGATCATCGTCCTCCTGGCGGCGGCCACGATGACCCTGGGCAACCTGGTCGCCCTGAGCCAGGACAGCGTCAAGCGGATGCTGGCCTACTCGTCGATCGCCCACACCGGCTACATGCTCGTCGGGCTGGCCGCCTGGTCGAGCGTCAACTCCCAGATCGAGGGCCTCGACAGCCTGCTCTACTACGGCGCGGCGTATGCCGCCATGAACATCGGGGCGTTTGCCGTGGTCGCCGCGATCCAGCGCCGGACCGGGATCTCGAGCCAGCTCGAATCGTTCGCCGGCCTGGGCGGCCGCGAGCCGTTCCTGGCCGTTCCTGATGACCCTCTTCCTGCTGTCGCTCGTGGGGATCCCGCCGACGGCCGGCTTCTTTGCCAAGGCCTACGATCATCCTGGCCGCGGTCGAGGCCGGCGGGCCGGCCGGGATCCTGGCGATCGTGGCCGTGCTCAACGCGGCGATCGCTGCGTTCTACTACCTGCGGGTCGTCGTCTACATGTTCATGCGCGATCCGAAGGGTGAGCCGCAGCCGGTCGTGATCGGCCGGCTGATGCGGACGGGCCTGATCGTTGCCGCGGTGTTCACGATCCTGCTGGGCGTCCTGCCCGAGATCTTGCTGCCCGTGGTCGAGCGCGCCGCCCGGGCCCTGACCAGCTAGCCAGGGCTCGTTCGCCGGGTCCTGGTCCAGGATCGTCGCCAGGGCGGTCAGGAGGCGGGCCGCCTGGCGCGGCGCGTCAAGCATCACGTCGGCCGTTGCCGGGACCTCGTCGGGCGTGGCGATCCGGTCGTGGATCCCGACGCTCAGGGCCGCCAGCCGGCCGGCGGCCCGCTCGGCGGCGAGCAGCCGGAACCCCTCGGCGTCGCTGACGTCGTCGCCCAGGGCCAGGACCGAGGCCGGCCGGTATTCCGCCACGAGGCGGCCCACAGCGGCGCCCTTGCCCCCGGCACCCAGCGGCCGGAGCTCGACGATCAGGCGTCCGTCGGAGCGTTCGAGCTCGAGGCCGTCCGCCCCGAGGATCGCCTCGACCGCCCGGTCGATCTGGTCGAAGGCGGCCTGGGGGTCGGGGGCCCGGCGGTAGTGGAAGGCGACCGAGCCGCCCTTGACCTCGACGAACAGCCAGGCCGGCTGGCCAAGCTCGGCCGCGACCAGCCGGCCGAGCCGCGCCGAGGGCCGTTCGGGGTCGGCCAGGCCATCGGAGGCGAGGAGCCGGCCGATCCGGCCGTGGCGCGGCAGCCAGCCCCGGTCGATGCCGTGGTTGCCGAGATAGAGCACGCCGCCGACCCGGACCCGCCCGACGACGTCGGCCACGGCCCGGCCGGTCAGGACGACGAGCGGCCAGCCGGTCCGGCCGGGCGGCCGCGATCCGGCCAAGGCGGCGGAGGGCCCGGGCGGCCCCGGGGACGAGCCGGGCAGCCATCGGATCCAGGTCGATCTCGGCCAGGGTCCCGTCGTAGTCGGTGATCAGGAGGATCCGGCCCGGCGGGGCGGCCACCTGGGCCGCCAGCGCCCGGAGTGGCGCGGTCAACCGCGCTCGCGCCCGGTTCAGCCGGGCTCAGGACGGGCTCGCCGAGGGCGAGGCGCTCGGGTCGGGCTCGGCGAGTGGCCGGGCGAGGCGCTCGGGGCGGGTGGATGGGTCGGTGTCCGGGTCGGCGTGGGCGTGGCGGCCGGTGCCCGGGTCGGCGTGGGCGGGGCGGCCGGGGTCGCGCTCGGAGCCCTCGACGGGATCGTCGAGCCGCTCGGCTCCGGGCTGGGGGCCGCGCTCGGCAGGGGGCTGGGAGCCACGCTCGGCGCGAGCGAGGGCGAGGGCGACGGGGCCGACGCTCGGCAGGGCGGGGGTCGCGGCCACGTGGCTCTGGACCGGGCTGAACAGGACGATCGCGCTGAAGGCGAGCCCCCCGGTGAGCAGCCCGGCCACGAGCGCGATCAGCAGGATCAGCCGGTTGGACATCGGGCGAGAGCGTACCAGTACGACGGGACCGGGGGCGGGTTGGCCGATTTGGCGCTAGGATCGGCCGTCGATGGAGACCTATGCCACGCTCCGACGCCGGATCGCGTCCGCCCTGCTGACCGCGATCGGGGTGGTCCTGGTCGCGGCCGGGCTGCTGACCTACACCCAGCCGGTGGCGGCCGCGCCGGCCGGCCAGATCGACCTGCCCACCGCGAGCCCCCAGCCGTCGGCCCTCCAGACGCTCGAGCCGCTGGCCACCCCCGGGCCGAGCGCATCGGCGGCCGCCGTTGCCCGGGTGGCCACCCGGGTCGTCGTGCCGGCCCTCGGGATCGACCTGCCGGTCATCCTCCAGCCCGGGAATGCCAACTCGTTTCCGCCCTGCAACGTGGCGATGTACATCCAGCAGCTCCACCAGCCCGGCCAGGCCGGCGCGACGTACATCTACGCCCATGCCCGGACCGGCATGTTCCTGCCGATCCTGACCGCGTCCCAGGTCAACAACGGCAAGTCGATGATCGGGATGCTCGTGCAGGTCTACACCAGCGACAACATGGAGTTCCTGTACGCGATCTCGGCGGTCCACCGCCACATCACCGACCTCAGCCCGGCCTTCAACACGACCGCCGAGACGCTCTGGCTGCAGACCTCGGAAGGCCGCGACTGCCGGCCAACCAGGTCGACCGAAGGTCCAGGTCGTGGCCACGCCGCTCAGCTCGGGCCCGGCTGATCCAGCGGCCGCCCATCCGACGCCGCACCCGGTGTTCTGCCAGGGCTCCCGGAGGCTCGCGCCCTCGAGGGCCAGTCCCGCCGGGATCGCGATCACCAGCAGGGCCGCCGCAACGAGGAACAGGCCGGTCATGATCCGGGCCGCCTCGCCCGCCGCCCAGGTCTCGAGCGCGCCACGACCAGCGGGTCGTGCAGGTCGCGGTTCTGGAGGTCGGGCGGGATGTGCTGGAGATAGCCGCCCGGGCGTGTTGTAGATCTGGTCGTGAAGCTGGTCGATGACGGTCGAGCCATAGGCTGTCAAGACGGCCAGGCCGATCGACATCCCGATCATCCGGGCGACGGTCACGGTCGCCGAGGCGACCCCGAAGGCGGCCTCGCCGGCCCGCTCCACGGCCGCCGTCGAGCGCGGGGTCACGGTCAGCCCGAAGCCCAGCCCGAAGCCGGCCAGGCCCAGGGCCACGAGCGCGAGTACGTCGTGGGCGACCAACCGGCCATGGCCACGAGCGAGCCGATCGCCAGGAGCAGCCCGGCCAGGCTGACCAGGCGGAGCGAGACGACCCGGACGACAAAGCCCGAGGCGAGGGCCCCGACCGCCGTCGCCGCGGCGAGCGCCCCGAGGGCCTCCGCCTGGAGGCCGGGCCGCCGTACAGGACCCGGTCGACGAAGACCGCTCCGCCGATGATCGCGGTCGCGAAGGCATAGCCGGTCAGGAGCGAGAGGAGGGCGGCCGAGGCGAAGACCCGGTCGCGGAACAGCCGGACGTCGATGAACGGATCGGCCCGGGTGGCCCCCAGCACGACCGCCACGACCAGGCCGGCCAGCCCCAGCCCGACCAGGACGACCGGCCAGGCGGCCAGGCCGGTTCCGACCAGGGTGATCCCGACGAGAAGCAGGCCGAGCCCGGCCGTGAACGCGATCGCGCCGGGCAGGTCGACCCGGGTCGCCCGGCGGGGCGTGTCCCAGCCGGTCGTCGCCGCCCAGGCCAGCAGGAGGAGCGCGATCCCGATCGGGACATTCAGGTAGAAGACCCAGCGCCAGGCCGGGTCGAGCAGGGCCGGCCACGGCCCGCCGGAGGCGCCCAGGCCGGCCAGGACCGTCGCCGGGTGGAGCGAGCCGAGGATCGCCGCCCCGGCGAAGGGCCCGGCGGCCATCCCCAGGAAGGTCAGGCCGCCGATGACGCCGAGGGCCCGGGGTCGGGACTCGGGGCCGTAGAGGTGGCGGCGGCAGCCGTCGCCACGGGCACGATGATCCCGCCGCCGAGAGCCTGGAACAGGCGGGCCACGATCAGCTCGCCCAGGTCCTGGCTCGCCCCGGCCAGGGCCGAGCCAACGGTGAACGCGGCCAGGCCCACCAGGAGCAGCCGGCGGGCCCCCCACAGGTCGGCCAGCCGGCCGGCCAGGGGCATCGTGGCGACATACACCAGCAGGTAGCCGTTGACGATCCAGGACGCGCTCCGGAGCTGGGTCCAGTCGGCCAGGCTGGTCACGATCGTGGGCAGGGCGATCGCCGTGATCATCAGCTCGAGGCCGGTCAGGAAGACGGCCACGCCCAGCACGCCGAGGAGGATCGCCCGGTCTCGTCCGTTCACGGGCCGAGTGTAGACGGCCGGGTGGCGAGCCCGGTTCACCCTTGACAGCCCGCCGACCGCGGCCTTAGGATCAACAATGATTTATATAAATGTCCGTTGAAGCGGCACCTGACCCGAGAAGAAACCGGAGCCTGAACCTGAGCCCGTCGCCCGCCCGGATCCGCTCGACCGTCGCCTCGGTCGTCGACCAGCCCGAGGACCTGCGCGAAATTCGCCTCTTCCACAAGGCCCTGGCCGACGTGAACCGGCTGCGGATCGTCCAGCGCCTGGCCGACGGCCCGGCCTCGGTCACCGACCTGATCGACCATATCGGCCTGAGCCAGCCGCTCGTGAGCTGGCACCTCGGCAAGCTCCGGATGTCGGGCATCGTCACGACCAGCCGGATCGGCCGCGAGACGATCTGCAGCCTCCGGCCCGGAGCGTTCTCCGAGGCGGCCGTCCGGGAGCGGACGGTCCTCGGCCTGGCCTCCGGCCGATGAAGGGCCTCCAATGAACATGACCTCCCTGCGCGACCGGATCCGCCATCTCGGCGAGCCGCTCGCCCTGTTCTTCGGCCGGCTCGGCCTGACCCCCAACGGCCTGACCCTGATCGGTTTCGGGATCAGCGTGGTCGGGGGCATCCTGGCCGCGGTCGAGCTGTGGCTGGCCGCCGCCTTCATCGTCTTCATCGGCGGTGCCTTCGACATGTTCGACGGCTCGCTCGCCCGGGCAACCGGGACCGCCTCGAACCTGGGGGCCTTCCTCGACTCGCTGTTCGATCGCTGGGGCGAGGCGATCGTCTACCTCGGGATCATCGTCGGCTGCCTGTCGGCCGGCTTCAACCCTGGGGCCGCCCTCGCGGCCTATGCGATGTCGGCCGCCTTCCTGGTGAGCTATGCCCGGGCCCGCGCCGAGTCGCCTCGGCTTCTCGCCGGGCAAGGGCATGGCCAAGGTCGGCCTCGCTCCGCGCGAGATCCGGCTGATCATCCTCAGCCTGGCCATCCTCGCGGCCGGCCTGGCCGGCGGGGTGGCGGCCGGCTCGGGTCAGACCTGGCTCGCCGCCGGGCTCGGCCTGATCGGGATCCTCGCCACGATCACCGTCATCCAGCGCATCATCAGCGTCATGCAGCAGGCCGCCCCGAGCGGCAAGTAGGAGAGCACACGTGCCGAAGAACGACAACGGAAAGTCTGCCGCGAACGGCAAGTCGGCCGGAAGCGCCAATGGCGCCTCGCCGGAGACGCCGACCCGGGCCGGCTACGGCCGGAACGACGGCAAGATCCGGGTGGCGATCGTGGGCGTCGGCAACTGCGCCAGCAGCCTCGTCCAGGGCCGCTACTACTACGAGGACGCCAAGAAGGACGACTTCGTCCCGGGCCTGATGCACGTCGACCTGGGCGGCTATCACATCCGCGACATCGAGTTCGTGGCCGCCTTCGACATCGACAAGAACAAGGTCGGCAAGGACCTCTCCGAGGCGATCTACACCAAGCCGAACAACACCTATGTCTTCAAGCAGGTGCCCCATATCGGGGTCACGGTCGAGCGGGGGATGACCCACGACGGCCTCGGCAAGTACCTCAGCCAGGTGATCGAGAAGGCGCCCGGGCCGACGGCCGACGTGGTCGGGATCCTCAAGGAGCGCAAGGTCGACGTCGTCGTCTCGTACCTCCCGGTCGGGTCGGAGGAAGCGACGAAGTGGTACGTCGAGCAGGCCCTCAAGGCCGGCTGCGGCTTCGTCAATGCGATCCCGGTCTTCATCGGCCGCGAGCCGTACTGGCAGCGCCGCTTCGCCGAGGAAGGCCTGCCGGTGATCGGCGACGACATCAAGAGCCAGGTCGGGGCGACGATCACCCACCGGGTGCTGACCCGCCTCTTCATGGACCGGGGCGTCCGCCTCGACCGGACCTACCAGCTGAACTTCGGCGGCAACACCGACTTCCTGAACATGCTCGAGCGCGAGCGGCTGGAGAGCAAGAAGATCAGCAAGACGAACGCCGTCACCTCGATGCTCGACTACGAGCTCGACCCGGACGACATCCACGTCGGCCCGAGCGACCACGTGCCGTGGCTCCTCGATCGGAAGTGGTGCTACATCCGGATGGAGGGCACGACCTACGGCGACGTGCCGCTCAACGCCGAGCTCAAGCTCGAGGTCTGGGACAGCCCCAACAGCGCCGGCGTGATCACCGACGCGATCCGCTGCCTGAAGCTGGGCCTCGATCGCGGGCTGAAGGGCACCCTCGTCGCGCCGTCGAGCTACTTCATGAAGAGCCCGCCCCGCCAGATCCACGACGACATCGCCTTCAACCGGGTCGAGGCGTTCATCCGGGGCGAGGACAACGAGACCCTCGTCGGCACGGAGGCTCCGGTGAAGCGGGCCTACCGTCGGATGTCCGGGGCCAAGGCCAAGGTCGCCGCATCTGCCGGCTAGGGTCGCGATGACCGATGAGGGGCGGTCGGCTGCCGGCGGGATGCCGGTGCCCGACCGCCCAGTCACGTCCGGGCCAACCTCGCCGACGGCTGCCCGGCACAGCCGGCCGGCCGATCCGCCGGCCCCCCGATGGCCGGCAACCGGCTGGTCGAGCGGGCGAGCGCCCGGCTGTACGTGGCGACCGGGGCGGTCCTGGCCCGACTGCCGGCCCGGCCGGCCTGGATCGTCCTGGGCTGGTTCACCCGGGCCGGCTACCTCCTGTTCCCCTCGAAGCGGCGCTACTCGAACCTGAACTTCGGGCATGTCCTGGGCAAGCCACCCGACAGCCCGGCCGTTCGCCGGCTCGCCCTGCGGGCCTACGGCACCTACGCCCGCTACCTGGTCGAGCTGATGCGCCTGCCGCGGCGCAGCCTGGCCGAGGCGGCGGCGCTCATCGACGGGGTCGGCCTCGAGGAGGTCGAATCGATCTGGCGGGAATCGAAGGGGATCATCCTCGTCGCCTGCCACGTGGGCAACAACGAGATCGCCTGTGCCGGCGTGGCCGATCGCGGCTGGCCGATCTCGGTCGTGGCCGACGATACGACCTTTCCCGAGCTGTTCGAGATCCTGCGCCGGCAGCGCGAGGCATTCGGGGCCCACGTCATCCCCTGGCGCAACCTGCGGCAGGTCTACGGCGTCCTCCGCCGGCGGGAGATGCTGACCCTGCTCGTCGATTGGGGCTACCGGGCTGATGGCATCCCCGTCCGGCTGTTCGGGGCGTGGACGGCCCTGCCCGCCGGGCCGGCCGTCCTGGCCGCCAAGACCGGGGCGTCGATCCTGCCGATCACGATCCGGCGCCAGCCGAACGATCACTTCCTGATCGTGGTCAACCAGCCCTTCACGGTCCCCTCGGGCCAGCCGGCCGATCTGCAGCGGGCGACCCAGGCGATCGCGGCTGCCCTCGAGGCGACGATCGGGGCTGCGCCCGAGCAGTGGTACAGCTTCAAGCCGATGTGGCCGGCAACCGCGGCCGAGGCCCGGGAGCTGGAGGAGCGCGCCGCCCGGATGGCCGCGAACGAGCGATGACCGAGCCACGGCCGGACGACGGGCTCGCTCCGCGGGCGGATCGCGGCCCGGCTCCTCGGGGTGGTCTCCTGGATCGCCTGCCACCTGCCAGAACGGGCGGCGATCTGGCTGGCCGAGCTGGCCGGCGACGCGTGGTACCGGAGCGCGCCCGACAAGCGCCGGCTGGCCCGGGCGAACCTGGGCCGGGTCGTCGGCTGGATGGCCGCCGAGCGGGCCGGCGATCCCGCTGCCTGGCCGGCCGCCACGGATCCGGTCAAGCTGGACCGGATGGTCCGGGCGGCCTTCCGGCACTATGCCCGGAACTACCTCGAGTCGATGCGCGCGCCGGTCATGGGCGGCCGCTACGTCCGCGACCGCGTCTCGATCGAGAACCCGGCCGATGTCGATGCCGCCTTCGCGGTCGAGGGTCCGATGATCTTCATCGGCCTCCACTTCGGCTCGCTCGAGCTACCCGGCTTCTACCTGATCGAGCGCGGCGGCCGGCCCGTGACCGCCCCGATGGAGGCGGTCGACGACCCGGCGATCCAGGCCTGGTTCGTCCGGACGCGGGGCGTGATCGGGGTCCGGCTGGTCAGCCTCGCGGCGGCCCGGCGCGAGCTGGCTGCCGCTCTCGAGCGGGGCGAGGTCGCCGGCCTGATCGCCGACCGGGACGTGACCGGCGGCGGGCATCGAGGTCCCGTTCTTCGGGGTGCCGGCGCCGGTCCCGGTCGGACCGGGCCTGCTCGCGGTCCAGTCGGGCGTGCCGGCCTTCGCCGCCGGCATCTGGCGAACGGCGCCGGGCCGCTACCGGGGCCGGCTCGAGCGGATCGAGGCTCGGCCCGGACGGCAGCCGGCGTGAACGGGTCGCCGCCTTCCTCACGGCCGAGACCCGGGCCTTCGAACAGATCATCTGCCGGGCGCCGGAGCAGTGGTGGGCGATCTTCTTCCCGATCTGGCCCGATCTCGCCCAAGCGGCGGAATCGGCGGCGGCGGTCGAGCCGGCGGCCGCGGCATGAGCGCCCTGAGCCCCGGCGCTGGGGCGACCCGGGCGGGCTCGGCGGGCAGACCGGCCGAGCCGACCTGCACGTCCATACCCTGGCCTCGGACGGGACGGCCGGGGTCGAGGCGATCCTCGGCGCGGCCGTGATCGCCGGGCTGGCCGCGATCGCGATCACCGACCACGACCGGATCGACGCCGCCCAGGCCGGCTCGGCCCTCGCGGTTCGGAACGGGCTGCCGATCGAGGTGATCGTGGGCGAGGAGATCTCGACCCGCGGCGGGCATCTCCTCGGCTTGTGGCTGACCGAGCCGATCCGGCCGTGGCAGTCGCTGCGGGCCTCGATCATCGCCGTCCACGAGCAGGGCGGCCTGGCGATCCCGGCCCATCCGCTCTTCCCTATCCCCTGTGCGCCCAGGCGGTGATGCTCCGGCGTCTGATCGATGATCCGGATCCGCGCTGCCATCCCGACGCGCTCGAGGTGTTCAATCCGACCACCTTCGGCCGGCCGGTCCATCGTCGGGTCGTCCGGTTCGCGGCGGCCCATGGCCTGGCCGCCGTCGGCAGCAGCGACGCCCACGCGCTCGAGGCGATCGGCCAGGGTTCGACTCTCTTCCCGGGCGCGACCGCGATCGACCTGCGGGCGGCGATCCTGGCCGGCCAGACGAGCTGGCAGGGCACGTTCCACGCCACGGCCGGCCAGCTCGGCACGTTCGGCCGGCAGCTCCGCAAGTACGGCCGCGACATCCGCGACGAGACCCGCGGCCGGGTCCGCCAGGACGGCACCGGCCGGGATCACGGCTACCCCGGCGGGCAGGCCCGACCGCCCCGGTTCGATCCCGACGGCGAGCCCCGACCGACAGCGTCCGAGCGCCCGGCCCGATGAAGATCGGCCTGGTCACGCCCTACGTCTACCCGGTCCCCGGCGGGGTCAACGAGCACGTCCGCTACCTCTACGAGAATCTCCGCCTGCGGGGCCACGACGTCCGGATCATCAGCAGCAGCCACGGCCTGCAGCGGGCCTCCGAGGGGGACGTGATCCGCCTGGGCAAGGGCTTCAGCATGCCCACGAACGGCTCGGTCGGAACGATCACCGTCTCGCCCCGCTACGTCAGCCAGGTCAGCCAGATGCTCGATCGGGAGCGCTTCGACCTGCTCCACTTCCACGAGCCGTTCGTGCCCTTCCTCTCGCTCATCCTCCTGCGCCAGTCGCGGAGCGTGAACATCGCCACCTTCCATGCCTATGCCGGCTTCTCGCCCTCGTACGAGTTCGGGCGCCGGTTCATGCAGGGCCACGCGGCCCGGCTGGACGGCCGAATCGCGGTCAGCGCGGCGGCCCGGCACTTCATCGATCGCTACTTTCCGGGCGACTACAAGGTGATCCCGAACGGAGTCGACCTGACCCGCTTCGAACGGGCCGTACCGATCGCCCGCTGGCAGGACGGCCTGCTCAACCTCCTGTTCGTCGGGCGCCATGAGCCGCGCAAGGGCCTGCTCGAGCTGCTCAAGGCGTACCGGATCCTGCGCCGGGACGGGGTCGCCTGCCGGCTCCTCGTCGTCGGCTCGGGGCCGCAGGAGCGCGAGGCCCGGCGCTACGTCCTGACCCGCCGGCTGGTCGACGTCGAGTTCCTCGGGCGGATCAGCGACTCCGAGAAGGTCCAGCTGTTCAAGACGGCGGACGTCTTCGTCTCGCCGGCCACCGGCCGCGAATCGTTCGGGATCGTCCTGCTCGAGGCAATGGCCGCCGGAGCGCCGATCGTGTGCTCCGACATCCATGGCTACAAGGGGGTCGTCCGGCGGGGCGAGAACGCCCTGCTGGTGGAACCCCACGATCCCCGCGAGCTGGCCGGGGCGATCGGCCGCCTGCTGGGCGACCCGGACCTGCGGGCCTCGATGCGCCGGGCCGGCCCGGCCCGGGCGGCCGAGTTCAGCTGGGAGCGGGTGACCGCCAAGGTCGAGGCGTACTACGGCTTCGCGATCCGCCGGGCGGCCGCGGCCGGGCGCCTGCCCTCGGACTTTCACGCCGCGATCCCGCCGGCCCCGGGTGGCGGGCCGCAACCGCGAAACCGCCTCGGGTCTTCTCCTACCGAACGATCGTTAGGCGCCCTGAGCGGCGGAGTCAAGCCGGTAGCGGGGTGCCTGGGCCTGGCGGCCCATCATCGCTCGGCCGGTCGGGCGGTCCGTCGCCCGGATCGTCGTCCCGGCCATCTGGGTCGGGACCGGCCGCCAGGCGCGGGATCCGGGCCGTCCAGGCGCTGTAGCCGACGACCACGCAGAGGACCGTCAGCATCAGCCCGGTCAGGATCGGCACGAGCGTGAAGAGCGGGCTGCCCGAGACGGCCACGTCGGTGTTGTCCGGGAACTGGAACGGGTAGAGCCAGGGCGGGATGATCCCCTGGTAGAAGTTGAAGATCGTCGAGGGCAGGGGCAGGGCCGCGATGTTCGGATAGAACACGACGAAGAACAGGGTCCCCCCGGCCAGGATCGAGCCAACCAGCCGCCGGGCATCGCGAGCGGTCAGGGCGACGTAGGCGACGGGCGACAGGACGAGCACGATCACCAGGGCGATCGGCTCGGTCGAGAAGCCGGCCTGGTCGATCAGGGGGGTCGCGGGCAGGAAGAGCCGGGCCAGGACGACCCCGGCCACGGCGGCCACGGCCACGGCCACGACCCGGGCCAGCTGGCGATCGGTCGCCCCGTCGCGCAGGCGCAGGAGCAGGAATACGAGGACGAGCCCGGCCACGCCCATGACGATCGCGATCCCGGCCGCCTGGACCGTGACGAGGAGATCACCGGGGGTCGAGTTGACGCAGGCGCCCGAGCCCGGGTTCGCCCGGTCGACCCCGACGACCGCGCAGAGCGGATCCTTGAACAGCCAGAGGAGGCCCGGCCCGAGGATGACCAGGGCCGTCGAGACCCTGGCCAGCAGCCAGGTCCGCCGCGAGGCGCCGTGCCACAGCTCGGCCAGGAAGTAGGCCAGGGCCAGGACCATGAACGGCAGGCTCGTGTAGTAGTGGTACTGGAAGGTCGCCCGGTCGATCCGCATCCAGGGCACCCACTGGAGGACGAAGCCGATCGTGATCAGGCCCAGGGCCAGGCTGCCCCGCTTGAACGCCTGCCAGGCGACGAAGGCGATCGCCGGGATCTCCAGCCACCAGGTGATCAGGTTGCCGTTGTCGTAGATCGCGGCCGAGGTGTTGTTGGCGAAGCTGCCCTGGTAGAACCAGACCGGCTTGAAGTCGAGCGGCCAGGCCCAGAACGGCGATGAGGCCGGGTGGGCCGCTCGAAGGGTGTTGTGGTAGTTGTACATCGCCTTGGTCAGGTCGAGCAGGGTCTGGCCGGTGTGCCCCGGCGGCCAGCCCGGGAAGAGCTGAGGGTCGCCGGCCGTCGACACGGCCCACGGGATATAGCTGATCACGTAGACGACGAGAGGCAGGACGAGGAGCGTCCCGATCATCCACAGGATCGGCAGGCCGAAGCCCCAACCCAGGCGCATCCAGCCGGGCGGCGGCTCGGCCGCCGGCGCAGCCTGGCTGAGCGGGTCGGCCGGATCGGGTAGGGCCGCCAGGGGACCCATCCCGAACGAGCCGGCCAGCCGGAAGACGAGGTAGACGACGCCCGAGGCGACGATCAGCCCGAAGGCGGCCTCGACCGGGGCGACGCTGATCGAGCCCAGGCTGTAGGTGGTCGTGGCGATGCCCGCCGCCACGGCACCGAGGAAGACGAGGATGCCCAGGATCGCCGGGCCGGCAATCGCCAGGCGCGTCTCGTCGTCGGTCCAGGCGACCGGCCGGAGGACCGCGTGGAGGACCGCGGCGAGGGTCAGACCGACCATGACGATCACGAAGAAGTAGTTCGGACCGCTCGTCGTGGCGTTGACCGGGATCGCCGTCAGGGCGACGTTGCCCAGGACGACGGTGCCCCCGATCAGGCCCAGGATCAGGATGATCCGGCCGAGGGCCGATCGGCCCAGGATCAGGATCCCCACCCCGGCGATCGCGTACAGGCCGACCCACTTGCTGGCCAGGGCCAGCCCGAGCAGGAGCCCGACCAGGGGCAGGCCCACGAGCCAGGCCCAGCGCCAGCGCCACCAGCCGGTCCAGAGGGCCGCGAAGACCGCGTAGCCGGCCACGATGAACAGGCCGCAGTAGACGTCGTTCATGGCGATCCGGGACTGGACGAAGAACATTCCGTCCATCGCCACGAGCAGACCGGCCAGGATCGCGATCGAGCGCCGGCGGAAGAGGATCCGGGCCAGGAGGTACATCAGGACCGCGGTCAGGACGCCGGCGACGACCCCCGGGAAGCGCCAGGCGAAGGGGTTCCCGCCGACGTCGACCGAAGCGATCTCGGCACTGGGCGAGGCGGTCAGGATCGCCTCCCGGTCGCTGGCCGGATAGTCATGGGTGGCGTCCAGGGCCCACGACACCGGGGTGAACGGCAGCTTGGCGTCGGCGTAGGTCGCGTTCGAGGGTGGATTCCCGGTGATGTCGATGACATAGATCGTCGCCGACGACCCGTCGGGGGTCCGGCCCAGGGCGTGGACCATCTTCGTCGTCGCGTTGAAGATCAGCTTGCTGACCTCGCCGGGCATCGCGAAGGTCGACGGCGGGACGGACGGGAGGGGCACGATCGTGCCCGAATCGCCGATCGGGATGACCGCGATCTGCTTGTCGGTCTCGGCGGCATACAGGTTGGGCGTGTCCGCGATCACGTCGGCCAGGCCGGTCGCCGCGGCGTCGAGCGCAACCAGGCCGATCTTCTCGCCGGTCGTCGCCGCGATGAAGGTGACCCCGGCGCTGCCGGCCGCGGCGACCTGGGGCAGGGGCGAAACCTGGTAGCCGAGGAGCCGCCCGTCGCCGATCGCCCCGGACAGGCCGTTCGTGATCGCCTGGACCTTGTCCGCGGGAAACGAGCCGAGGACCGGCAGGGCGTTGTCGCCGCCCTCGGTGGCGATCGCCTTGAGGCGGGCTTCGATCGGGGCCGCATCGAGCCCGGTGATCGCGGCGATCGCGTTCGCCTCGGCGGTCGGATCCTTGATCGCCGAGGGGGTCACGACGAGGCCGTCGACCGAGCCGGCAGCGGCCAGGTCGGCCAGCCCATCGACGTGCAGGCTGGGCCCCAGCGCCCCGGTCGCCGGATCGACCGGGACCGTGTTCGAGGCGGCCGTGCCGGCGACCAGGACGGTGCCGTCGTCGCTGACCCAGAGAAGGTTGATCCCGACCCCCAGATTGGCCAGGGCCGGGAGGGTCGTTCCGTCAGGCGCCGGAGGCGGGCTCGACGTGCGCAGGGGATCGAGCTCCTCGGTCGTATCGATCGTGGCAATCTCGCCGCTGGCCGTCCCGACGAAGACCTTGTGGTTGGTCGGGTCGAGGGCCAGGGCCTGGGCTCCGGGCAGGCTGTAGCTGGCGATCTGGTCCCGGGTCTGCAGGTCGTAGACCCGGACCTCGTCGCCGCCGGCGACGTAGAACCGATCGCCCGCCCGGCTCTGGGGCAGCGTGTCGTCTTCCCAGCGCGGCTCGACCAGGATCGCCTGGGCCTGCCCGCCCAGCTCGGCCGTGGCCGTGACCTCGTTGTCGCCGAGGTACTGGATCCCCTCCGCGATCGCGTACTTCGCGAGGTGGGGATGGGTGTACTCGTAGATGTCATGGGGGATCCCGTAGTTCCAGCCCTGGAGGAACTCCATCGCCGTGCGGGCGTGGTAGACCTCGTCGAAGTGGAACTCCATCGGGGCATCGAGCCGGAACAGGCGCAGGAGCAGCAGCCCGATGAGCAGGACGACCATGATGAAGGCGTCGAGCTTGTCGAACCGGCCGCCCGGCTCGCCCCACAGGCTGCGTGAACGGTCGGTCAGGCGCGGCCGCCGGTCGAAGGTGTTCCGGAGGAAGCCCCGATCTGACTCGTAGTCGACGGCCCGGCTCGTGATCGGCGGCCCCTCAATGACCGGATCGGGCGCGGGTCGAGTCGGCCCAGGCGATCGTGGCGGCCGAGAAGGCGGCCAGCGGCGGGCCGGCACCCGGCTGAGCCAGGGCGATCGCCGTCCCCCCGGCGGAGCCGGCGGCGAACGTCGTGGCCGCCAGGGCACCCGGCCCGGGCTGGGCTTCCCCGGCCTGGCTCGCCGCGGCCCCGGCCGCGAGGTCCGGCCCCAGCTCGTTGGCGTCCTCGTCCAGCGGCGAGCTCGTCAGCGGCGAGCTCATCCGCGAGCCCCGCCGCGGTCTCTGCGTCGAGCCGGGCCGTGGCGCTCCGGCGCAGCTCGGTCAGGGCCCACAGGCCGACCGACCAGATGGGTCAGCGCGGCGAGCGTGACGCCCAGCGGCGAGCGCAGGGCATCGCCGATCCCGAGCCAGTCGCTGACCCCCGGGTTGTTGTAGAAGGGGTTCGTCAGGACCGCGTAGAGGTTCGCGAAGTTGGCCAGGACGAGGGCCAGGTAGGCCACCCGCCAGCGATACGAGGTTGCCGCGAGGATCGCCCCGAAGGCGAAGAACGGGAACAGGTAGCGCTCGTGGACCCGGGTCGGCACGACGAAGAAGGCGATCGCCAGGACCGTGACCCCGACCAGGATCGTCCGCCGGTCGTCGCGCCGGGCGACGACGACGCACACGAGCAGGATCACGGCCAGCAGCAGGATCGTGCCGACGAACAGGGCCGGGATCCCCAGGATCGTGACCGGCGTGCCCGTGGCGACCGAATTGGCGATGTCCGGCAACCAGGTCCCATTGGCCGCCAGGCCGTTGCCGGCCTGCTCGATCAGGGCCCACGGGTTGAAGGCGTTGACCGTGATGTAGGGGTAGCCTCCGGCGGTCTTGCCAACCTGGACGAGCAGGTCGATCACGGTCAGGCCGAACGGGGCGCACAGGATCGCGGCGGTGACCAGGCCGGCCAGGCCGGCCGTGATGATCCGGCCCGGCCCGCGGCCGAGCCGCCCGAATCGGCCACCCCTCGGCGCCGGGTCGACCGGCGCGCCGGCCTGGCGGGCCCGCCACCAGTCGATGAGGTAGCGCCGGATCAGGACGGCCACCAGGATTGGAATCAGGATCCCGAGCTGGGGCTTGATGACCGCTGCGATCGTGGCCAGGATCGCCGCCGATTCCGGGTGGTCGCGCCACAGCTCGCGCAGGCCCAGCAGGACGAAGATCAGGCCGAACGAGTCGACCTGGGCCCAGACCGCGCTGTCGAACCAGGTCACCGGGTTGATCACGAAGATCAGGGCCCCGATCAGGGCCGCCCGGCGCGATCCGCCCAGCTCCAGGACGAGCTGGTGGACCAGGTAGGCGACGACGATGTCGGACAGGATCGCGGGCAGCTTGATCAGGTCGCCCAGGCCGCCCAGGGCATTGCCGACGATCCCCAGCAGCCACAGGACATAGAGGTAGCCGGGGGTGTAGTCGATGAACGAAACGCGCCCATAGAAGCCGTACAGGCCGTGGGCCGCGAGGTCCTCCGCCCAACCGATGAACGAGTCCCGGTCGGTTCCGAAGCCGGACCCGGGAAGGAGGACGTATGCGATGATGAGGCGGAAGGCGAGCCCGACGCCGAGGATTGCGAGCAGTCCGCCCGCGGCCCCGAACGACCGCCACGTCACACTCGGGCCCCGGTCGGACGCACCCATCGCGGGGCCTGCCAACGTCGTTGGCCTCCTGCACGAGCGCTGATGTGGAGCGGAGGATAGCACAAGGCCCCGTGACGACCGCCGCCGAGGCCCCCGCCGCCGAGCAGGAACGCGACTCGCCGACCGTCTGGATCGGCCTGCTCATCTTCCTCGGAATGCTCGTGATCTACGGCGTCAGCAACCCCGACCGGGCGAACTTCTACAACCACTTCGTGTGGCAGGCCTCGGCCTGGCTGGAGGGCCAGTTCGGGATCCGCTTCCCCGTCACGGCCACCGGCACCTCGCCCGGCAACGACTACTTCCAGGACGTCTTCCCGATCGCCGGCAGCGATCCGTCCCGGGCCCTGATCCCGTTTCCGCCGCTGCCGGCGGTCGTCCTGCTGCCGTTCGTGGCGATCTTCGGGCTGACCACGAACGCCCAGCTGATCGCCACGTTCATCGGGGCGATCGACGTGGCGATCGCCTTCTGGATGCTCGGCCGGCTGCGGCTCGACCAGACGGTCCGGATCGCCAGCACGATCTTCCTCGGGCTGGGCACGGTCCTGTGGTACGCGGCCGAGCTCGGCTCGACCTGGTTCTTCGCCCACGTCGTGGCGGTCGGCCTGACCCTGGCCGCGATCGGGATCGCGATCGAAGCGGATCCCCGGGCCGCCGCGGGCGACGACGAGGCGGTCGTGGCCGAGCCGGGCGGCCACCTGACCCTTGGCCTCGACCGGCGCCAGTTCCTGGCCGGGGTCCTGTTCGGGCTGGCCTGCACCTCGCGCCTGACCGTGGTCTTCGGCGCGCCGTTCTTCGTCCTCGTCGGCGGGGGTGGCTCGTGGCCCCGCCGAGCGATCGCGGCCGGGATCGGCGCGGCGATCCCGCTGGCGGCCTTCCTGGCCTACAACCTGGCCTCGACCGGCCATCTGATGACCCCGGTCTACGACTACCTCTACCAGCTCGAGACCGGGGCCTATCCCCAGCTCGACTACCACCCCGGCTGGTCGATCGAGGACCCGCGCTACCTGGTCCAGAACCTGCCCCTGATGCTCAGCCGGGCTGCCCGATATCCTTCGGCCGTGCACCGACCCGAACGCCGCCCGGGGATTGTTCAGCGTGGACTGTCCGTTGATCGTGCCGCGCGACGTCGGAATGGGCCTGTTCGTGACCAGCCCGGCCTGGCTGCTTGGCTTCCTGTCACTCCGCTGGTGGGGCGTCGACCGGCTGGTGACGGGCTCGGCGATCGCGGTCGCGGCGATCGCGGTGGTCAACCTGATGCACTTCAGCCAGGGCTGGGTCCAGTTCGGCTATCGCTTCAGCAACGACTTCGCGCCGTTCGCCCTGATCCTCTTCGCACTGGCGCTCCAGGCCCTCCGCCGGCGCTGGATCGGCTACGGCCTGATCGGCCTCTCGATCGCGATCAACCTGTGGGGGGTGATCTGGGGCCACGTCCTGGGCTGGTGACCCGGGATCGGGCGCTGATCGTCGGCCTGGCCCTGCTGGCCGCGGCGGTCGCCTTCTGGCTGGCGTTCCGGACGCTCCTGCCGGGCCTCTACCTCTGGGACACCGGCGAGCTCCAGACGGTCGGGCCGGTCCTGGGGACCGGCCATCCGACCGGCTTCCCGGCCTGGATCATCCTGGGCTGGCTCGCCTCGATCCTCCTCCAGCCGTTCGGCGACCCGGCGTTCCGGATGAACCTGCTCTCGGCCATCCTCGGGGCAGTGGCGGCCGGGGCGACCGTCCTGCTGGTGATCCGGCTGACCGACCGGCGCTGGATCGGCCTCGGGGCGGGGCTCCTCCTGGCGACCCTGCCGATCGCCTGGCAGATCGCCACCCGGGCCGACGTCCACGCCCTCCACCTGGCCCTCGTGGCGATCCTGCTCGGCCTGCTGGTCGACTGGGAGCGCCGCCGGGCCGCGGCCGAGCGCGACGGTCGGCGAGCAGCGGGCCGATCGAAGCCTGGTGGCCGCCGCGCTCGTCTTCGGGATCGCCCTGGCCAACCACACCCTGAGCATCCTGCTGATCCCGGGAATCGCCCTGTACGTCCTGGTCGTGGAGCCGGGGATCCTCGGCCGCCCGTGGTTCGTCTGGCGCTGCCTGGGCACGACGCTCGTGACCGCCGGCCTGCTCTTCCTCGAGCTGCCGCTCCGGGCCGGGCCGTTCCCGGCGCCGCTCGTGTACGGCCAGCCGAACACCCTTTCGGGCTTCCTGTACGTCGTCCTGGGGGCCCAGTTCGCCGGCAGCCTGGGCGGCCCCCTGACCGATCTCGGCAGCAAGCTCGCCTGGCTGGCCGGGCAGGCCGTCGCCCAGTTCGGGCTGCTGGCCTGGCTGATCCCGGCCGGCCTCGTCGTGACGGTCGTGCGCCAGCCGCGCTATGCCCTGCTGACGGTGCCCGGCTTCGTCCTGACCTGCTGGTTCGCGACCTCCTACCAGAACGCCGAGATCTGGCGCTACCTGCTCGGGCCGGCGCTGATCGCGATCACCTGGCTGGCGGTCCTCGGGGCAGAGGCCGTGCGCCTGGCGGAGCGGGCCCTGGGCCATGCCCCGGCCGGCTCGCTGGCCCGTTCGCTGGCGGCCGCGGATCGGCGGAGGCGAGCTCGACCGGGGAACCGCGAGCGACGAGGGCCACCGGCGAGGGCATCGACGCAGGGGGTCGGCGGCGAGCCAGCGGGCTGGTCGAGATCGCCCTGGTCGGGCTGCTCCTGGTCCCCGCCCTGAGCGCCATCCCGACGACCTGGCGGGCCGTCGACCGGAGCGCCGATCGGACCGCCACGCAATGGCTCGCCGCGGTCCTGCCCAAGCTCGACCCGCACGGGCTGGTGATCAGCTGGTGGAGCTACTCGACCCCGCTATGGTACGCACAGATCATTGACCTCATGATTCCGCAAGTTTCGATCGTCGATGATCGAACCCGGCTCGACGAAGGACTTGGCAGCGTGACGGACGTGATCAATGCAAACCTCGGCAAGCGGGCGGTCTACCTCGTGCGCCTGCCCGCGGACCTGGCTCCAGCTCCAGACAGGAGTACACGATGACCCTGATCGACTCGACCGATCCCAGCGCAGCCCGTCTACGAGGTCACCGGCCGGGTCGAGGCGCAGCCGTGACGCCGGGATCCGGAGGGGGCGATCGCCTCGTCGGCGGGGCCGGTCGGGCGCGGAGCTGGCGCGCCTGCCGACCCTGTCGTACTTCTTCCCGGCCCACAACGAGGAGGGCAACGTCGAGACCCTGGTGGCGGACGCCCTGGTCGCCCTGCCGGCCCTGG
This sequence comes from uncultured Chloroflexia bacterium, assembly GCA_963697135.1. Lineage (GTDB taxonomy): Bacteria > Chloroflexota > Limnocylindria > Limnocylindrales > CSP1-4 > Palsa-1033. Next base: position 102,182 of record CAVOMZ010000006.1, read on the forward strand.
CCGAGCAGTTCGAGATCATCGTCGTCGACGACGGCTCGACCGACCGGACGGGCGCCCTGGCCGACGGCCTGGCCGCGACGCATCCCGGGATCGTCCGGGCCGTCCACCACCCGACGAACCTGGGCTATGGCGCGGCCCTCCGGTCCGGCTTCCAGGCGGCCCGCTTCGAATGGGTCGGCTTCACCGATGGCGACCGCCAGTTCGCGGTGGCCGACCTCGGCCGGCTGACCGCCCGGATCGCCGCGGCGGACCGGCCCGACGTCGTGGTCGGCTTCCGGATCAAGCGGGCCGACCCGATCATCCGGACCCTGTATGCCCGCTCGTACCGGCTGGCCAACCGGATCTTCTTCGGCCTTCGGGTGACCGACGTGGACTGTGCCTGCAAGCTGTTCCGGCGCGACGCCCTGGACGGCCTGCGGGTCGAGTCGAGCGGGGCGTTCTTCTCGGCCGAGCTGCTGATCAAGCTTGGCGCCGCCCACCGCTCGATCGTCGAGGTCGGCGTGCCCCACTACCCCCGGACGGTCGGCTCGGCGACCGGCGCCCGCCCCTCGGTCGTCCTGCGGGCCGTGCGTGACTTCTGGAACCTGCGCCTGCGCCTGTGGGTCAACGCCGACCGGGCGATCCGCCGGGGCGAGCCGATCCTGGCCGACGAGCGGCCGTAGCTCGACGCTCGGGCTGGGCCCGGGCCCGGCTACTCGGGGCTCGGGCCCTCGCGGCTCTCGGGGTCGACGTCGAGCGAGTTGACGAACTCGCGGAAGACGGCCAGGCGCGGGATCGCCCGGCTCGGCGCCCTCCTCCAGCTCGCCCCCGAGCGAGGCCACGACCGCGGCATCAGGGCTCACCCCGGCCCGGTCGAGGACCGACTCGGAGGCATAGATCCGGGCCCCCGCTCGAACCGCCAGGGCGATTGCGTCGGACGGGCGCGAATCGATCTCGATCGTCCGGCCCTCGGCGTCGAGCACGAGCCGGGCGTGATACGTCTCCTCGGCCAGGGTGGCGATCACGACCTGGCGGATCGTCGCTCCGAGCTCCTCGAGGATCGTGCTGAACAGGTCGTGGCTCAGGGGTCGCTCGGGCGTCACGCCCTGGAGGCGCATGGCGATCGCGTTGGCCTCCCACGGCCCGATCCAGATCGGCAGGTAGCGCTCCCGATCGCGCTCCTTGAGGATCACCACGTGGTTGCTCGAGGGCATGTGGACCCGGACGCTCTCGACCACGACTTCGATCAGCTCGGTCACTGACCCGATTATCCCACGCCGGTCGGGCCGTCTCGATCGGCGCCGTCGGACGCGGCCCGGGGCCCGGACCCTAGGGCGAGTAGGTCGGGGTCGGCTTCGGGGTCGGCTTCCTGGTCGGGCGGGGCGTGGGCTGATGGGTTGGCTTGGGCGTGGGCTTGGCCGTGGGCTTGGCCTTCACGCTGGGCGAGGGCGAGGGCGAGCTCGGAGCAGCCGACGGGGCGCCCGAGCTCTGGACGGCCACCAGGGCCGAGGTCATGAGCCGGTCGTGGTCGATCCACATCAGGCTGTCGGGACCGCCGTTCGTGCCGGGCAGGACGGCCAGGCCGCGCATGTCCGACCAGGACGTGTCGCCGTTGGCCAGCTCGTACTGGCCGACGACGTTGCCGGTGTCCTTGTCGATCGCGACGACCCGCTGGTTCGCCTTGTCGTAGGCGTAGACGACTCCCAGGTCGCGGGCGGTCGACGTGGCGATCAGGGTGTACTGCGGTGCGCTGCGCAGGATCTCGTCGCCCGGATCGTCGGCCTTCCAGCCCTGCGATGCGCCGTTGATGAACCGGGTCAGGACGCCGTTCTGGGTGATGAAGATATCGCCGTCGATCAGCATGTCATCGACCGCCGAGACGTCCTGGGGCGTGGCCAGCCGGCCGGTCGAGGAGGCCGGGAAGCTGCCGTCGGCGGCCGGCGTGTAGACGACGATGTTGCGCTGCGAGGGGTCGACCACGTACAGGTTGTAGAGGCCCTGGTTGGCGTTCCGGACGAACGTGCCGATCCCCCGGATGTCGTTGCCCCAGCTCGAGGAGTTGCGCACGATCTCCTTGACGATCGTGCCCCGGCCGGTGGCGTCCGACGGCCGCCAGCGCCACAGGTCGTTCTTGGCGTCGAGGATCAGGAGGTCCGGCCCGCCCAGGGTGATGAACATCGGCACATCGACCTTGACGCCCTTGACCACCTCGCCGGCCTTGGCAATCGCGACGGCCTGGCCGGTCTTGAGGTCGATTCGATAGACCGCCTTGGTGGCCTGGTCGAGGACGTACGGCGCGCCGTCCGGGCCGAGGACGAGCGAGGTCAGGTTCAGGGCGGGGTTGGCCGAGGCGAACGAGACGTCCAAGGTCGAGCCGACCGAGATCATCTGGTACAGCTCGTCGATCCCGGCCCGGGCCTGGGCCCGGAGGGGCGCCGTGACCGACGTGGCGATCCCGGCCTTCTCGGCCGCGTCGAGCTGCTGCCAGGCGTCGGTCAGGAGCTGCTGGGCCCGGTTCCGGTCGTTCTTGACGAGGTCCACTCCGGGGCCGGAGACCTGGCCGAGGTCGGCCTGGGCGGCCTCGAAGTCACGCTGGGCGGCGGTGATCGAGCTGAGGTCGGTCGGGCTGCCCTTGACGAAGTTCGTGACCGAGATGGCGCCGACCAGGACGAGGGCCAGGCCGACGAAGGCCAGGACGGCGATCGCGGCCCGGCGCTGGGTCTCGACCCGGCTGGAGGCGGGCGTGACGACGGTCTGGCTCGGCTTGCGCCGGGGCAGGCGGTCGAGGAAGTGGCCGAAGCCACGCCCGACGGCCCCGCCGGCGGCGGCGGTCGCCCGACCGGCCGACTCCTGGATCGTGCTCGCCGCCCCGGTCACGCTATCGGCCAGGGGGATCGGCGAACGATCGGGCGTGCCGGCCAGCGGCTCCGGGGCGGCGACGGGCACGAGCCGGCGCTGCCGACTGGTCGCCGAAACCTCGGTCGCCTCGATCGCGATCGCCGCGTCGCTGCCGCTTCCGCCAGCCGTGGTGAACCGGGCGTAGACCTGCTCCATCGCCGACTGGGGGTGGAGCGTGAGCACCGCGTCCTTGAGCTCGTCCAGGCCGATCCGGGCGACGAGGTTCTCGGACGCGATCACGAGCGAATCGCCGACGTTGATCTCGCCTCGCCAGACGGTCGGCTCGAGGTCGTTCGAGGGCAACCCCCGGGCCCGGTTCGGATCGGGCAGGGTCGACAGGCGGGCCTGCCGGATCAGGTAGGCCTCGGCCGGCCCCACGGTCACGACGTACAGCTCGTTGCCCCGGACCACGGCCAGGCCGACCCCGAGCGGTCCGTTCGCCTCGTCGCTCTTGTCGCCCCCGAGGCGGTCCCGCTGGTGCTGGACCTTCTTGTTCGCCGCCCGGATCGCCTTCTCGAGGCAGACCACGATCCCGGCCGACTCGTCGTAGTAGTAGGCGTCGCGAATCGCCTCGGCCACGAGTCGGGATGCCTCGGCCACGCGGGGGCCGCTGGTCCGCGAGGTCACGACCAGGTAGAGGCTGCCCTTCGACCGCACGACGCTGCCGATCGCGGGCTCCTCGGACAGGATCGTGTCGGGCGAGCCGGGCGGCCGCGCGGCGGCGGCGGCGTAGCCGAGCTTCATCTGGAGCCGTACGGCCATGCGGGCCTCAGTGGTCAGTCAGTTCGGAGGGACGGCCGGGCGGCCTGCCCGAAAGAGCGGGCAGGACCCCCCGGGGCGGCTGGCAGGTTGCCGGATTATACGCGGCGAACGACAACCCTCAGATCACGGGCGGGGAAGCCGCCGGGGGCGGCCCGGAAGGCGGCCAGGAGCTCCGCTGAGCGGAGCCGGAGCTCCTGGCCGACGATCGGCTCGTCGGCTTCGACGAGGAGCCCCGCGGCGTCGGCTCGGACGAGCCGGCAGGCGCCGGCCGCCGGCGGCACGCGCTCGGCGACGAGCGCCTCCCAGGTGGCCCCGGCCCGGGCCAGGCGGAGCTCATCCTCGAGGCCGAGCCGGCGAGCCGCCTCGGGGATCAGGTCGCCGATCCGTTCCATCGGGCGGCGGCGTGTTCGAGCCGCCTGGCCGGGTTCCGAGCCGGGCTCGGCCTGTCGTCGTCCCGGCTCATCCGTCCAGCTCAGGCCCGAGCGGACCCCTGAGTGCCGCTCCGTCCGGCCCGGACTGGACCGCCCAGCTCGTCGCCTGGGCCCGCGAGCTGCGGATCGAGGTCGGCCAGGGTCGTCGTCGTGATCAGGGCCTGGGGCAGCTCGGCGATCCGGCGCACAAGGTGCGAGCGGCGCTGCGGGTCGAGCTCGCTGAACACGTCGTCGAGGAGGAGGAGCGGCGGCCGGCCGTCGAGGCTCGTCAGGAGATCGAGCTCGGCCAGCTTGAGGGCGAGGATCGCCGTCCGCTGCTGGCCGCGCGAGGCGAAGCCGGCCAGGTTCCGGGTGGCCTGGCCGTCGTCCAGCTCGAAGACGAGGTCATCGCGATGCGGCCCGACCAGGGTCGAGCCGTTCCAGACCTCCTTGTCGGCCGTCTCGGCGAGGCGCCGGGCGAGCGCGTCGCGGATCGACTCGCCGGGCCGGGCCGGGGCGTTCGTCTCGTAGCGCAGGCCCAGCCGACCCTCGTCGGGGGCCATCTCCCGGTGGGCGGCGGCGAGGGGCTCGGCGATCGCCTCGAGCAGGGCCAGGCGGGCGCCGACCACGGCCGTGCCCGCGTCGAGCAGGGCCGAGTCCCAGAAGCGGAGCTCGTCGCGCCCGGCCTGCTCCTCGCGGATCGACCGGAGGAGGCTGTTGCGCTGGGCGAGGGCCCGGCCATACGTTGCCAGGTCGGCTGGATAGGCGGCCGAGCGACCGCCGGCCAGATTGTCGAGGGCGGTCCGCCGCAGGCCGGGCGAGCCCGCGATCAGGAGCATGTCCTCGGGCGCGAACAGGACGACCCGGAGCGTGCCGGCCAGGCTGGGTGCCCGGCGGGGCACGCCGTTCACCCGGATCCGCTTGCGCTGGCTGCCGGCGCCCTCGCGCAGCAGGGCGACCTCGAGGGTCGAGCCCCCGCCGGCCTGGCCCCCGTCGACCACGCCCTCGACCCGGCTGACGTCGGCCCCCCAGCGGATCAACTCGGTGTCGCTGGCCGCCCGGTGCGAGCGCCCGCTGCCCAGCAGGACGATCCCCTCGAGCAGGCTCGTCTTGCCGGCGGCGTTCGGGCCATGGAAGAGGTGGGGACCTGGTCCAAGGTCCAGGTCCAGGGCGTGGTAGCCCCTCAGGTCGAGGAGGACGAGGCGTTCAAGCAGTGGATTCGAGCCGGCTCCGGGCCGCGCCGGAAGGTCCGGTCCCCCGCGGCTTCAGGAGGTCGTGCGAACCGGCATGACCACGTGGGTGTACGTGTCGTCGCCGATCGGCCGGAAGACGCCCGGCGAGAGCGGTCCGTTGAGCTCGAGGGCGAACTGCTCTGCGTCGACCTTCTCGAGGACATCGGACAGGTAGCGCGAGTTGAACGCGATCGTCGTGCCGTCGCCCTCGACGCTGGCCTCGACCAGGCCCTCGTTGTCGCCGACCTCGGCGGCGGCCGTGACCACGACCCCGCCGCCATCCGAGCTGACCTGGAGCTTGACGATGTTCGCCGCGGCGTTGGCAATCAGGGCGGCCAGGCGAACCGCCTTGAACAGCTCCTCCCGGTCGACGACCGTGCGGGTCGTGTGGCCCTTGGGCAGGACCTGCTGGTAGTTCGGGAAACTGGCCGTCGATCAGGCGGCTGACCAGGTCGATCCCGTCGAGGTGGAACAGGACCTGGTTGCGGGCCGGGGCGAGCATCACCTCGATCGCGTCGTCGGTCTCGTTGAGGACGCGGCTGAGCTCGGTCAGCGCCCGGGCCGGAATGACCAGGCTGGTCTCCTCGACCGGGTCGAGGATCGGCAGGGTCTTGACCGCGATCCGGTAGTTGTCGGCCGCGGCGAGGGTCAGGTGATCGCCCTCGAACTTCCACAGGACGCCGGTCAGGATCGGCCGGGCCTCATCGCTCGCGGCGGCGAAGGTCGTCTCGGTCAGGGCCTCCTTGAGGATCTTCTGGGAGATCCGGGTGGTGGGCCGCTCACCGGCCGTCGGGATCGCCGGGAACTCCTCGGCGTCGATGCCCTTGACGTGGGATTCGAACCGGCCGCAACGGATCCGGAGCGTGTCGCCTGCCTGGAGCTCGAGCTCGACCTTCTCGCTCGAGGGCAGGCCGGCCACGATGTCGTTCAGGAGCCGGGCGGGAACGGTGATCGCGCCGTCCTTCTCGATCTTGCCCGGGACCCAGTAGGTGATCCCGATCTCGAGGTTCGTTGCCGTCAGCTTCAGGCCGGCATCCTCGGTCCGGATCAGGACGTTGCTCAGGACGGGCAGCGTGCTGCGGGTGGACACGGCCCGGCTGACGACCGACAGGCCGCGCGCGAGGTTCTCCTGCATGACCGAGACATTCACGGAAGGCACGCTCCAGGGAGTCGAGAACCGGGTCGCCACCGAGGGCTGGCGCCGGCGCGGGTTCGGGCGCCGTTCCCCACGTGGTCGGTGCTTCTCTGGGGATTTAATCAAACCTATCTTAGTCCGTCATCATCATCATCATCGTGTTGACGGTGTGGATCGCCGCGCTCGGCCGGGCACGATTCGGGGGTGGAAGAGTCGGCTCGAAGGGTGGATCAACGGGTCGATTCGGAGGACGGCTCGGGGCGTCCGCGGTGGATATCGGAGGCCCCGGCGGACCGTTTCGGGGAACCGGCCGGATCGGCCCACCGGGCAGGGCCGGATTGGCACCGTCATGGCCGGGGTTGTCCACCGCCCGTCGGACGCGGTCCGGCAGGGTCGGGGGCGGGATTCGGCTGGTCCGGGCTCGGCCAGGGGGCAGGCCGAGGAGCCTCAGTCGGCGTAGATCAGCTCGCGCACGGCGGCGATCTCGCGCCGCAGCTCGTCGTTGGCGGCCGTCTCGCGGTTGATCTTGTCGCAGGCATGGAGGACCGTCGAGTGATCGCGGCCGCCGAGCTCGGCCCCGATCCTCAGGAGCGAGACATCGGTCTCCTCTCGCATCAGGTACATCGCGATCTGGCGGGGCACGACGATCGCCCGATCGCGCTTCTGGCCCTGGAGCGCATCCATCGGCACGCCGTAGTAGTCGGACACGACCCGGGCAATCCGCTCCGGCGTGACCTGGCGCTTCTTCGGGTTGTAGATCACGTTGGCCAGGACGGCCTGGGCCAGCTCGATGCTGATCGCCGTCGAGCTCATGCTGGCGTAGGCGACGATCCGGTTCAGGGCGCCCTCGAGCTCGCGGATGTTGCTGACGACCTTGCGGGCGATGAACTCGATCACGTCCGAGGTCATCGGAACGCCCATCTCCTCGGCCTTGGCCCGGAGGATGGCGATCCGGGTCTCGAGATCCGGCGCGGTCAGGTCGGCGATCAGGCCCCATTCGAACCGGCTGCGCAGCCGTTCCTCGAGGGTCACGATCTGCTTGGGCGGCCGATCGGAGCTCATCACGATCTGCTTGCCGTCCTCGTGGATCGTGTTGAACGTGTGGAAGAACTCCTCCTGGGTCCGCTCCTTGTCGGCGATGAACTGGACATCGTCGATCAGGAGCAGGTCGATCCGCCGGTAGCGCGCCCGGAACTCGTCGATCTTGCCCTGCTGGATCGAGGTGATGAACTCGTTGGTGAACTTCTCGGAGGTCGCGTAGACGACCTTCTTGCGGGGGAACTTGGCGATCACCTGGTTGCCGATCGCGTGCATCAGGTGGGTCTTGCCGAGGCCCACGCCGCCATACAGGAAGAGCGGGTTGTAGGCGTGGCCCGGGCGCTCGGCGACGGACAGGCTGGCCGCATGGGCCAGGCGGTTGGCCGAGCCGACGATGAAGTTGGCGAAGGTGTAGCGCGGATTGAGGTTCGAGGCTCCGCCCTCGCCGCCGACCCGGCCGGGCTCGAGGCGAACCTGCTGGCTGGGGCCGGCCGGGGCGCTTTCGTCAGCCGGGGCCGCCTCGACAGCCCGGACCACGAACTCGACCTGGACGCTGTAGCCCACGATCCGGGCCAGGGTCTGGGAGATCAGGGAGCGATAGCGGGTCTCGAGCCAGTCCTTGGCGAAGCCGTTCGGGACGGCGATCCGGAACAGGTTGTCGTTGACCTCGATCAGGCTCGTGTCGCGCAGCCACGTCTCGAAGTTAGCCGGTGACAGTGAGACCTGGAGCTCACCGAGAGCGGCTCGCCATACGTGCTTCGCGTCCATATTGTCGATGTGACCCTGCAGCTCGGAGGAATGAATTGCCGACGCGGCGGCCTGGGCTAACGTCGAGGCGGAGCCGATTTCGGGGCCACGGACGCCGCTGCGCGGGGCCGGAACTTAGGCCGCTCCACTGGCTCCTCCGGGGGATTTCGGAGGTGCCCGCGAGCGTCCCGGCGTCGGGGGCCCGCGAAGAATAGCACCGGCTCTCCGGGCCTCGCAAGGCGCCAGCGCACGAGAATCGCGTATACTCCCCGGGAGTATCTCCGAGTGGAGCCGCCGGCCGGCGTGCTCGGCCTGGCGTGCGCGTCCGAGGCGGTCCGGCGACCGGTCGCATCGTTTGACACTCGATCTGGCCGATCCATATACTCACCCCGACGTCGACGCGCCAGGCGCTTTCGTGCGCACGGCGCGTTCTCGTGCCTCTAAGGCCCGGAATCGTCCGATCGCCAGGGGTGGGGCCGCACGGCCGATGGAGAGGATCGCACGCACCTCCGATGAAACGGACCTACCAGCCAAAGAAGCGCCACCGCGCCAAGGAGCACGGCTTTCGCGCCCGGATGAAGTCGGCCGGCGGTCGGCGGATCCTGAGCGCTCGCCGCGCCCGCGGTCGCAAGCGACTGTCTGCCTGATCGAGCGAGGCACCCATTCGCCGCGCCTCGTGATGATTTCCCGCCCAGGGGACTTCGCAGCGCTCCAGGAGGCCGGGACGGTCCGGTCTCACCCGCTCCTCGTCGTACGCTTTCTCCGGACCGACCTCGAGGTCACCCGGTTCGGACTGGCGACCAGCCGCAAGATTGGCGGCGCCGTCATTCGGAACCGGCTCCGCCGCCGCCTCCGAGAGGCACTCAGGGCACTGGCGCCCTCGTTCCAGCCCGGCTGGGATGTTCTGATCATCGCCCGTCCGGCGCTCGTGACCGCAACGCACGAGGAACTCACCGGGACGATCGCACGGCTCCTCCGTCGGGGAGGAGTCCTGGAAGGACCGAACAGCGCGTGAAACGGATCGGAATCGGACTGATCAAGGTCTACCGAGTCGTCTTCGCGTGGCTGCCCTCGAGCTGCCGCTATGAGCCGACGTGCTCGCACTACACCGAGCAGGCGATCGAGCGCTACGGGCTGCTCAAGGGCAGCTACATGGGAGCCAAGCGGATCGCCCGCTGCCATCCCTGGCATCCCGGCGGCTACGACCCGGTGCGCTGAGCGATGCCCCTGACCGTGCGGCTCGCGCTCCGTCGAACGCGGCCGTGGCTCAGCCTGGGTCTGCTGCTGGTCTTCACGGCCCTGATCGTGGCCGCCTGCGCGACCCAGTCGACGGCGACCCTGGCCCCCGGCCAGACCGCCGGGCCGAGCCCCTCGGCGACCATGCCGGCGGCGGCGATCCCGCTGGCCATCCGGCGATTCCGGACGACCCCCTCTCGCTCGTCGCCTTCCTGTTCACCCCGATCTTCCAGGCCCTGTTCATCAGCCTCGTCGGCGGTCGAGCAGGCGACCGGCAGCATGGTCCTGGCGATCATCGCGCGTGACCCTGATGGTCCGGGTGATCCTGATCCCGCTCTATCGCAAGCAGATCGTCAGCCAGAAGCGGATGCAGCTCCTCAACCCGGAGCTCAAGGAGATCCAGAAACGCTACAAGGGCGACCGGACGAAGACCCAGGAGGCGACCCAGGCGTTCTACAAGGAGCGCGGGGTCAATCCGGCCCAGGGTTGCCTGCCGCTGATCCTCCAGTTCGTGCTCCTGATCCCGATGTACTCGGTCTTCAGCTCGGGCCTCCAGAACACCGACCCAACCCGGATGCTGACGGTGTTCGGGGTCCAGGTCGTTCCCCTGACCTGCCCGCCGCTCGCAGCTACAACGCGGCCGGCCACGTGATCCCCTGCATCGACTCGACGATCCACCTGCTCGGCTACACGATCGACCTGAGCCAGCCGTCCGTCGCTGTTCACGATCGGGATCGGGATCAGCGTCCTGGCGATCATCTCGTCGCTGCTCCAGCTCCTCCAGTCCCGGATGACCCTGCCCCGACGCGATCCGACCATCCCCGACGACCAGAACACGAAGATCCAGCGCCAGTCGATGCTGTTCCTGCCGTTCATCTCGATCTTCTACGGTGGGTTCCTGCCGGCCGGCCTGTTCATCTACTGGATCGTCTCGACCCTGTTTTCGATCGTCCAGCAGTACCTGATCATCGGCTGGGGCGGGATGTTCCCCCTGTTCAACTGGGATCCGCTCTTTGCCCGAGAGCACAAGCCCCGCTTCCCGGTGGCGATCCCCACCGCGGATCCGACCAAACGTGCGCCGAATTCGGTCCTGGCGACCGACGAACGGGCGGCGAAAGCCGCGACCACGATTTCGACCCCGAGAACGCAGCGGCCGGCAGGGCCGACGAGGGAGACGACGCTGAACATGAGTGCATACCAGGAATTCACCGGCAAGTCGGTCGAAGAGGCCCTGAAGGCAGCCCGGGAGGCCTTTGGAGTCGGCTTGAACGACCTCGACTTCGAGATCCTCACCCCGGGCAGCCGGGGCGTCCTCGGGATGGGCGCCGAGCCGGCCCGGATCGTGGCCGCGCCACGCGATGCGCTGGGCGGCAGCGCCCCGAAGCGGGAGGCCGCCGCCGCGACCCCCTTGCCGGCGCCGAGCCGGGACGACCGGCCCCAGGGCGATCGCCCGCCGCGAAACGACCGGCCCCGGGACGACCGGCCCCACGGAGACCGGCCCCAGGGCGATCGCCCGCCGCGGCACCGACCGACCCCGCGATGACCGGCCCCGCGATGACCGGCCCCGCGATGACCGCCCGCGCCAGGAATCGCCCCGCGAAGACCGCCCGCGCCAGGATGCGCCGCGCCCGTCCACGCCCCGCGAAGACCGCCCGCCGCGCAACGACCGGCCGCGGCAGGACGACCGGAGTCGGCCGCCTCGGCGGTCATCCTCCGACCTGACCGAGCGCGAAGCGGCCGAGGTTGCCGCGGCTCGTGGCTCGGTCGCCGCCGAGCGAGCCGACCTGGAGGCCGCCGACGCCTCACCGGAGGCCCTCGACGCGGGCAAGGACATCCTCGAGAACCTGATGCGCCTGATGGAGTTCGACGTGACCGTCGAGATCCGCTCGGGCGAGACGAGCCGGCTGAACGTGATCGGCGAGGGCGACGAGAAGGAGGCCCTGGGTGCCCTGATCGGTCGCAAGGGCGAACGCCTGTCGGCGCTCCAGCACCTGGTCAACCTGATGCTGTCGCGCCGGATGGACGCCTGGACCCGGGTCCTCGTCGACGTCGAGGACTACCGCGGCCGGCGCGAGCGCCAGCTGGTCGAGATCGCCCGCCGGGCGGCCGAACGGGTCGGCGAGACGGGCAAGATGCTCCAGCTCGAGCCGATGTCGGCCCTCGAGCGGCGCTGGATCCACATCGCCCTGCGGGACAACCCGGATGTGGCTACCCAGTCGATCGGCGAGGAGCCAAATCGGCGGGTGATCGTCCTGCCCCGGAGCTGAACGTCACGAACAATCCGGCCCACCCGTCGAGACGTACCACCGACGGTGGGACCACTGCCTGAGGGGACCTGATTGACGTGGCTGGTAGGATGCAGACCGCACAATGACGACCGCAACCGAATCTGAGCTGCCCGTCGAGGTCGTTTCGAGCCATCGGATCGGCTGGACCCGCGTGCTCGCAATGTTCCTGCTGGGGCTCGGCCTGGCCCTGGTGATCTCCGTCGGCGCCGTGCTCGCCTACGAGCAGGCCCACGCCGGCAAGATCGGTTCGGGCGTCCACGTCGGCTCGGTCGACGTGTCCGGGCTGACCCGCGACGAGGCGGCTGCCCGCCTGACCGCCGCCTATGCCTCGCTCGGCCAGGGCAGCCTGACCCTGAAGCTGCCCGACGGCACCTCCACCGCCAGCTACGCCAGCCTCGGCCGCCAGCTCGACGTGAACGCCGTGGTCGATGCGGCCATGGCGGTTGGCCGGACCGGCAACCCCCTCCAGCGGGTGTCCGACGAGATCCGGGTCGCATTCAAGGGGACCACGATCGCCCCGGTCGTCACCTTCGACCAGGCGGCCCTCGCCTCCGGGATCGGCAGCGTCGCCTCGGCCGTCTCGGTCCCGGCGGTCAACGCCACGATCAAGTCGAACTCGACGGGCTACACCAGCACCCCCTCGTCCGAGGGCCGGAGCCTCTCCGAGTCGGCCCTCGCCAGCCAGGTCATGACGGCCCTCGGGCCGGTCGACGCCGGCGCCCAGCAGACGCTCGACATCTCGGCCGACCTCGTCTCGATCGCGCCCAAGTTCAGCAGCGCCGGTGCCGCCTCGACGGCAGCCGCGGCCAACGCCGACATCGCCCCGATCGTCCTCAGCCACGAGACCGACTCCTGGACGATCCCCGCGGCCACGGTCGCCTCGTGGCTCGTCGTGACGGTCAAGCCCGATGGCACGTATGACGTCCAGGCCGATCCGACCAAGGTCTCGGCCACCCTCAATGGCCTCGCCACGAAGATCAACCGGAAGGCGGTCAACGCGACCTTCCTGATCAGCAAGAAGAACAAGGTCATCGGGGTCGTGGCCGGCAAGGACGGACGAACCCTCGACGTGGCCGACTCGGTGACCCTGATCCAGGGCCTGCTCGCCCAGCGGGCGACCGGCCTCGCGACGACCACCCCGGTGACCCCGGCCGTGACGACCGTCGCCCCGGCCCTGTCGACCGCCGCGGCCACGAACGCCGCCCCCCAGATGCGGGCGATCTCGAGCTGGACGACCTACTACGCCCCGGGTCCCCACAACGGCAACAGCGCGAACATCACGATCCCGGCCCTGACGATCGACGGAACGGTCGTCGCCCCCGGCGCGAAGTTCGACTTCTGGAAGGCGGTCGGGGTCGTGAGCGAGGCCAAGGGCTACAAGCTCGGCGGCGCGATCATCAACGGCCACTCGGTCGAGGGCAAGACGATCGGCGGCGGGATCTGCTCGACCTCGACGACCCTGTTCAATGCGGCCCTTCGGGCCGGCCTGCAGACCGACGCCCGGGCGAACCACTACTACTACATCAGCCGCTATCCGCTCGGCCTCGACGCGACGGTCTGGCAGGACGGCAGCGCGGTCCAGGACATGTCGTTCACGAACGACACGGCCTACCCGATCCTGATCCGGGCCTACGCCAAGCCCGGGATCGTCCGGTTCACCCTCTACAGCGTGCCGACCGGCCGGACGGTTTCGATCTCCAAGCCGATCGTCAAGAACTTCACCAAGGGCTACACCGTGGTCGAGCACACCAAGGCGCTCAAGCCCGGCCAGACGCTCCAGAGTGAATACCAGGCCGACGGCCAGGACGTCTGGGTCACCGTCACGGTCAAGGACAAGTCCGGCAAGGTCATCAGCAAGAAGACCTACTACTCGCACTACGCTCGAATGGTCGGCGTGATCATGAAGGGCGAGGCGTAGCCCGGCCGTCCAGCCCGCCGATCCGCAACGGCGGATCGCGATCCTCGGCGACGACCGTCCCCTAGTCCTGCCGCCTCGCCCGGGCTCGCTCGGCCCCCCGCAGGATCGCCGCCACCGCGATCTCGGCCTCATCGGGCCCCGTCGCCCAGTTCGAGACCGAGATCCGGATTGCCGCGACCTCGTGCCAGGTCGTCCCGGACAGCCAGATCGTCCCTTCGGCCTGGACCTCCTCGACGACCGCCCGGGTCAGGGCATCGCTGGCCTGTGCGTCGCCGTCGGGCACCCCGAACCGGACGAGGACCTGGTTCAGGACAACCTCGTTCAGGACCGTCACGTTCGGCGCTGCCGCCAGGCCGGCGGCGATCTCGCGAGCCGCTGAGCAGCAGCGCTCGACGATTGCCTGGATCCCCTCGCGACCGAGGCTCCGGATCGCCGCGTAGAGGGCAAAGCCGCGCGCCCGGCGGGAGAACTCCGGGACCCAGTGCTCCTGGTCGCGCTGCCCGGTGCCGGTGTACTGGAGGTATGGCGCGTTGGGCGGCGACATCGCGCTGGCGTGGGCGACCGGATCGGCCACGAACGCCAGGCCCGAGTCGTACGGCACGTTCAGCCACTTGTGGCCGTCGCTCGCCCACGAATCGGCCCGCTCCACGCCCTCGAGCAGGCCGGCGGTCGTCGGGCTCAGCCGTCCCCACAGTCCGAACGCGCCATCGACGTGGACCCAGGTGCCCTCCCGCCGATGGGCGAGGTCGATGATCGCGCCGAGCGGGTCGAACGAGCCGGTGTTCACGTTGCCGGCCTGGACGCACACGATCAGCGGCCGATCAGGCGGGGACTTCGGCCAGGGCCTCGGCGAAGGCGTCGAGCCGCATCCGGCCCTGGCCGTCGGCCGCCGCGACATGGACCCGGTCCCGGCCGAGGCCCAGGTACTGCAGCGCGGCGAAGATCGTGGCGTGGGCCTCGCCCCCGACGATCACCTCGATCGGCGGTGCCCCGAACAGCCCGTCGGCTTCGACATCCCAGCCCGCCCGGGCGAGGACCCGGTGGCGGGCCGCGCCGAGGCAGGTGAAGTGGGCCATCTGGCAGCCGGTCACGAAGCCATAGCCCGACTCGGCCGGCAGGCCGAACATCTCGAGCAACCATGCTCCGACGGCCTCCTCGACGACCGATGCGGCCGGGCCGCCGACGTACAGGCCGGCGTTCTGGTCCCAGGTCGAGGTCAGCCAGTCGGCGGCGACCGAGGCCGGCACGCCGCCACCGATCACGAACCCGAAGTAGCGCGGTCCGGACATCGTGATCAGGCCGGGCTCGGCGTCCCGGGCCAGCTCCTCGATCACCTCGAGCGGGTCGCGCCCGGTCTCCGGGAGGGGACCGCACAGCGCCGCCCGGAGCGAGGCGACATCCTGGCTGGCCCGGACCGGAGCCTCGGGCAGGGCCCGCAGGTAGTCGATCGCGAGGGCGCGGTGCGCTCAAGCAGCGGCCCCGGATCGGTTCGCCCAGGCTGCCTGTCCGACGCTCCCATCAGGCTGCCTATGGTGCCATGCAGGATGCGGCTCCGGCACGATGGGGCGCCTCCTCGGTAGGCGCGCACAGGCTCCGAGCGCGGCCACCGGCCTGACGGGGCCGATTGCCGGATCGAGCCCGGGCCTGCATCAGGTGAATGTACGCGACCGATTGGCGCCCCGACCGTTCGATGTCCCGCACCGGATGCACCAAATCGACCGCGCCGGGCCAAGTCAGACCAATTCCTGCACCGGCAGAAGAGAATCGACCAGGTCCACCCGCCTCCTGGTCGCCAATATTCATCTGATGCAGGACGACGCCTCCGCGATCCAGACGGGAACCTGACCCGGCACTTTCGGGTCATTGAGCCAGCGGCTGTCCCCGAGCCAGAGTCCGCCGGTGATTGAATCGGAACCACCGGGCGCACCCGCCGGCGAGCAAGCCGCATCGGGCAGCCACGTCCTCCGGACCGCGCTCATCGGGGCGATCGTCGTCGTGCTGGCTGGCGCCGGCCTCCTCGGGGCTCTCAGCTACCTCGACGCCTCGTGCAACCCGCTCGGTCGGGCGGCCTGCACCCGGGTCCTGTTCGTCGGCAACAGCTACACGTATGTCAACGACCTGCCGACCGTCTTCCGCCATCTCGCCCGGGCGGCCGGGGAGAATGTCGAGACGGCGATGATCGCCCAGGGCGGCGAGACCCTCGCCCAGCACGTCTCCACGGGTGACGCGCCGGGCTCGATCAGCGGCTCGCACTGGCAGTTCGTCGTGCTCCAGGAGCAGAGTGAGATCCCGGCCGTACGCGGCGCTCCGGAGCAGCGAGTTCTACCCGGCCGTGCGGACCCTCGTCGGCGACATCCGGCAGGCGGGCGGGACGCCGGTCCTGCTCGAGACGTGGGCCCATCAGGCCGGCTGGTCCGACTACGGACTGAGCTACGGCTCGATGCAGACGGCGCTCGACGAGGGCTACGCCACGATCGGCGGCCAGCTCGGGGTGATGGTCGCGCCGGCTGGCCAGGCCTGGCAGACGGCCGTTCAGCTCGATCCAGGCGATTGCCCTGTGGCAGGCCGACGGCAGCCACCCGACCCGGCCGGGACCTACCTGGCCGCCTGCGTCCTGTTCAGCCGGATCTTCGGCTACAGCCCGGTCGGGATCAGCGACACCGAGGGACTCCCCAGCGCCGTGGCCCAGGAGCTCCAGCAGGCCTCGATCCAGCAATAGCCGCCAGGCGCCCCGTCAGGCCTCCTGGAGCAGCCAGCCGTTGCCGTCCGGGTCGCTGAACGAGACGTACGAGCCGTACTTCTGGCGAGTCGGATCCAGGCCTGGAACCCGGCCGCCCTCGGCATAATGGAAGACCTCGCTCGCCTCGACCCCGCGGCCGACGAGCTCGGCCCGGGCCGCCTCGATGTCCGCGACCACGAGGTGCAGGCCCTGGATCGCGCCCGGCGCCATGTCCGTCTGTGACACGAGCGAGATCGAGCAGGCCGAGCCCGGCGGGGTCAGCTGGACGACCCGGAAGTCCCCGGCGCTGAAGTCGACATCGACCGCGAAGCCCGCCTTCTCAGCGTAGAACGCCTTGGCCCGGTCGATATCGGCGACCGGCATGACCACGAGCTCGAGCTTGAAATCCATCGACGGAGCCTCCATTCGGCCGACCCGTTCGGCGAAGCGACCCATTGGCCGGCCCGGTCGGCCGAGGGACCCCGGTCGGTCTGTGACACGGATAACCGACCAACTGAGCCCTGAACTGGTCGCAGATCGGTACCGGCTGCTCCAATTCGACCAGGATCGAGGCCATTCGGTCGATGTTCGTGCATCCAATGCCGGATGCTGGCCGTTCAGGCCGGTAACTGGGGGGTGATCCGCGTCGTGGTACCGGACGAACCCGAAGATTTACGGTGCCGCCGCGCCCGGGCTCGGCTCAAAGCCGTGTCCCGCGAGCGGTCTCGACCGCCCACGAGTCGGTTGGTGGTGGAGATGGGGGAGAGTCGAACTCCCCGTCCAGAACCCTTCGCCAGGGACCACTACGAGCGTGTCCGATGATTTGTCGTCAACCGGTCGGGCGCCCATCGGCAGGCTCCCGGCCGGTCCAGTCACGTGTCCCTAGATCGGGCTTTGAACGACGCTACGCGGCGATTGCACCGTTCGCATCCTCGCTGAATGACGCTTCCACAGCCCACGAGGAGGAGGCTGCTTCCACGCTCACCTTACTGCCTAAGCAGCGAGGGCGAGAGCAGGCTGGCGGTTGCCAGTTACTTCGTTTTGTCGCCTTTTTACGAGGCCAGAGCGACATCCTCGGCTCGCGTTCCCTGGTAGCTGGACCCTGTCGAATCCACGCATCCCCACGGCCGCCGGACCTTCATTCGACGGACGCGGATCATGCCACAAGCCGGGCCGGGTGCCAAGCGGGGCCGGGCCGGGTCATCGCCGGGCCGCGCCGGCGGACTGGCCGCGGTGCAGGAGCGGCCGCGGCCGAACCTCGGGCGAGCCGGGGCCTCGGTTCAGGACTGGCCGCTGACCCGGCCCGCAGCTGGAGGCGCCTGCGTCGGCCAAGTCTGCTGCCAAATTCCGCCCACCGCCGCCGCATGGACATCCGCGATCCTCGGGCGGCGATGAGCCGAGCAGGCCTTGAGCTCGAGCACGGATTTGCCTGGGGAGCGGGCCTTCAAGACGTGCAACCCGTCGACGAACGGCAACCAGGCGGCGCCCAGCGGAATTTGCCAAGAAGGAGAGCGATCGAGGCGTCGGGCTACCGGGAGAGCGATTTGACACCGAGCGGGGCACGGCATCGCTCGGGCGGCTACCCAGACCTGGGTCTCGGTTCAGGACCGGCCGCGGGTCACGTCGGCCAGCTGGCGATCCACGTCCCGCCGGGAATCGCGTTCGGCGATGTCGCGCCGGCGGTCGTAGAGCTGCTTGCCCCGGGCCAGGCCGATCTCAACCTTGGCCCGGCCGCGCTCGTTGATGTACAGCCGGAGCGGGACCATCGTCTGGCCCTTCTGCTTCGTCTTCGACAGGAGCTGGGTGATTTCGGCCCGGTGGACGAGGAGCTTGCGGGTCCGCTTCGCCTCGTGGTTCAGCCGATTGCCGCCCTCATACGGCGCGATGTGCGCGGCGTACAGCCACATCTCGCCGCGATCGATCCGGGCATACGCGTCCGACAGGTTCACCTTGTGACCCCGGACCGATTTGATCTCGGTCCCGGTCAGGGCGATCCCGGCTTCGAACGTGTCGTCGATCGTGTAGTTGTGGCGAGCTCTGCGGTTGAGGGCGATCGTCTCCTCGCCCATGGTCGGCTCCTTCGGTCAGGACGGCGGCTGGTCGGGTGGTCGACACGCGCCGGCAGCGGCCGGCGGGTCCGGAGCGCCGAAGCCCGGCGACGCGGCCGGAATGCGGGTGGGCCGGGCGGCCGGGCTTTCGCAGCTGGGCTGGGCGGCTGGGCTGGGCGCACGAACGCCGGCCCTTGCGGACCGGCGCTCGAAAACGCTTCACCACCCGCAGGGTGTCCGCTTAGACGGTCATCTCCTGCGAGGTGGTGCAGCGAGAATGTTCAGACACTGCACATCACCTCCTTTCGTACCCGGAAACCGTACCCGAAGGGCGCGACCAGCGCAATAGCCCGAAGACCCCGGGCCCCGAGCCGCCGGGATAGGAAGGCGAGGATCAGGCGGCCCAGGCTCGCCCGGTGCCGCCGGAGATGGAGGCACGGCCGGTGTCGCCGGGGACGGAGCTCGCCCGCTGGCGCCGGGCCCCGAGCCCGCATCGGCGCTGCCCCCGGCGGCCAGCACCTGGAGGGCCCGGGCGAGGACCGGGTCGGAGCCGGCCGGCGTATTGGCCGGGACCGACACGCAACGTTCGGGGTCAGCCCGACGTGGTTGATCCAGACCTTGTCCGGGGTCAACCACTTGGCGATCGTCAGCCGGAAGCCGCCGCCGTTGTCGGACAGCTGCTGGAAGGCCTGGATCGTGCCCTTGCCGAACGACTGGCTGCCGATCAGCTGAGCCCGGCCGCGGGCCTGCAGCGCGCCGGCCACGATCTCGCTGGCCGAGGCACTGTTGCCGTCGATCAGGACCACGACCTTGATCGCCGGGTCCGTGGCGGCCCCGTCGGAGGCCGCGCTGATGGCGCGTCTGGACCCCGTCCGCGCCCTGCTCGTAGAAGACGACGCCACCGGGCAGGAACTGGCTGGCCACGACCTGGGCGGCCGTGACAAAGCCGCCGCCGTTGCCGCGCAGGTCGACCACGAACCGCTTCTGGCCGGCCGCTACGTCGGCCTTGACCGCCGTCGCGAAGTCACGAGCCGAGTCGTCGCTGAAGGCCGTCAGCCGGATGTAGCCGACCGATCCGTCGGCCAGCGAGCGGGTCTCGACCTCCTTCTGGACGACGACGTCCCGGACGATCGAGATCGAGAGCGGTCCGGTCGACGCCCGAACGGCGGATTCCGAGGACGACCGTCGTGCCTTTCGGGCCGCGGATCATGGCCACGGCCGCATCGACGCTGCCGGTGAGGGCCCGGCTGTCGATCGAGACGATCCGGTCCCCGGGCAGGAGGCCCGCCTTGTCGGCCGGGGCACCCTGGATCACGCTCGAAACGACGAGGGTGCAGTCGGCGTCGAGGGTCGTGCAGGTCGCGTTCGTCGAGATCGAGGTGGCCGGGATCACGGCTCCGATCCCGGTGAACCTGCCGTTGATTCCCTGGAGGGTGTTCTGGAAGTCGTCCGGGCTGAGGTACTGGCTGAACGGATCGTCGAGCGAGCCGATCATCCCCTTGATCGCGCCTTCGACCAGGGTCTCCCGATCGACCGGCCCGAGGGCGAAGTCGCTCTGGATTGCTTCGTAGACGTCCCAGAATGGCTGGAATGCTGCCTGGTCCGCGACAGCCGTCCCCGGCGTCGAGGCACGCTGGGCGCCGAGGGCGAAGCCGGACAGGAAGAGTCCGCTCCCGGCCAGGATCGCCACGATCGCCAGGAACCAGGGCCGTCGGGGCCGATGGTCGGGATCGGACTTCGGGCCAGGAGCTCCGGGGGCAGGCGGTTCCGCTGCGGGCGTTTCGGAGGCAGGCGGTTCCGCGGCGGAAGGTTCGGTGGCAGACATCGGATCGGTCCTGGGTTTCGGGGTTGCGCTGGCTCCAGCTGATCGGAGCTTGGGCAGGCGCAGCCTACCGCGACGCGGCCCGGACTGCCGCGGCCGGCCGGGCGGATCGGGGCGGGCCTATTTCAGGAGGTAGCTCCGGACCGAGACCCATGAGCCGATCGTGCCCAGGCCGATCCCGGTTGCCAGGACGATGATCACGAGGTCGCGCGAGATCGAGCCGACCTGGAGCGGCAGGACCTCGAAGAAGCGGGTCATCAGGCTGCTCAGGGGGGCCGCCCCGGCAGCCAGGAGCATCAGCGTGATCAACGCCCCGAACAGGCCGACCATCGCCCCCTCGAAGATGAACGGCCAGCGGATGAAGGCGTCGGACGCGCCGACGAGGCGCATGATCTCGATCTCCTCCGACCGGGCGACCACGGCCAGCCGGATCGTGTTGATGATGATGAACAGGACAGTCAGCCCGACGAGGGCGAGCAGGACCAGGCCGACGGTTCTCAGCAGGTTCGTCACGGTCAGGACCCGGTCGACCAGGTCCTGGACCTGCTCGACGGTCTGGACCACGTCGGTCCGGGCCTGGAGCACCTGGACGACCGTGCCGAAGTCGTGGGGGTCCTTGAGGGTGATGTTCAGGCTGGCCGGGAGCGGATTCGAGTCGAGGTACTGGGTCAGGTCCTCGCGGCCCTGCTCGGCCATCCGCTGCTTGAACTCGGCCAGGGCCGCCGCCTTGTCGATGTACTCGACCGTGGCCACCTCGGGCAGGGCCGAGATGTCCGCCTTGAGCTGGGCGATCTTCAGGTCGGGCGCGTCATCGCGCAGCTCGGCCACCACCTGGACCTTCTGCTCGACGAACTGAAGGCCCGCGTCGAGGCCCGACAGGACGACGAAGAAGGCGCTCAGCAGGACGAGCATCAGGACCATCGTGGCGGTCGCCGCCAGGCTCATGACCGCATTCCGCCAGAAGCCCTGCCAGGCTCCCTTCAGGCTGAAGGCGACGAACGACAGCAAGCTCTAATCCTCGCGGTGGTAGGCCGCGCCCAGCTCGTCGCGGGTGATTCGGCCGTCCTCGAGGGCGACCACCCGGCGGCGCAGCGCGGTCACGATCTCGGCGTTATGGGTCGCCATCAGGACCGTCACGCCCAGCTCGTTGATCCGGGACAGGAGCTGGATGATCTCCCAGCTGATCAGTGGGTCGAGGTTGCCCGTCGGCTCGTCGGCGATGATCAGGCGCGGATCGTGGACCAGGGCCCGGGCAATCGCCGTCCGCTGCTGCTCACCGCCCGAGAGCTGCGAGGGGAGCTGATCGGCCTGGGCGGTCAGCCCGACCAGGGACAGGACCCGCTCGACCGCCGGTGCGATCTGGCGGCGAGGCGTGCCGGTGACCTCCAGGGCGAAGCCGACGTTCTCGTGGACCGTCTTGGTCGGCAGGAGCTTGAAGTCCTGGAAGATGATCCCGATCTTGCGCCGGATCCGGGGGACTTCCCGACGGCTCAGCCGGGCCACGTCCTGGCCGTCGAGGATGACCGCCCCCTTCGTCGCGATCTCATCGCGGATCAGGAGCTTGATCAGGGTCGACTTGCCGGCCCCCGAGGCACCGACCAGGAAGACGAAATCGCCCTCGGGGATGACCAGGTCGACATCGCGCAGGGCGGTCTTGCCGTTCGGGTAGGTCTTCGTGACGTCGTGCAGCACGAGGATGGCCGGCTCATCCGGCGTCTCGGCGATCGGATGGGCGGCGGGCTGCTCACGAAGCGAACGCGCGGCGGCTCGGGGAGGGGCCGCGTTCGGGGAAGCCACGCCGGGAGGCTACCACCCCGGACCGGACCTGTCCGTAACACGATCCTCCTATAGCAACCCTGGCGAGATCGGCAGGTAGCGTTCGAAGTCGGCGAACGGCCAATTCCAGGCGATCAGGATCGGGAAGTCCTCGAAGCGCAGGCCGGCCTCGCAGGAGCATCGTCACGGCCGGGCCGGCCAGGCCCGGGACCCAGACCGCCTGGGCCCCCCGGAAGGGGACCGCCCGGAGCAGCTGGCCGAGGGCCGGTCCGAGGAGCGCCGGATCACCCACGGCCAGGGGGCCGATCCGGCCCGATTCGGCGGCGTAGCCGTAGCCCAGGTTCGCTCCGTTCGAATCTCGGTACAGGAAGCCGTGCCGGCCGCCAATTCGCAGGAAGCGGTGATCCTGGGGATGCTCGACCCCGAGCAACTCTCGATCGAGCGCACCGACGGCCTCGCCCAGCTCGGCGTGCCCGGACCCGCCCGGGCGTTCGGCCACGACCGACTCGAACGGGACCGCGACGACGCCCGCCGGCAGGCCGGGCAGGCTCTCCGGCTCGGTCACGTAGCCGCTGATCGAGAAGAGCGGCATGCGGGGCACGATCCCGAAGCCGCTGTACAGGGCATTCGAGATCGGCTGGGCGCTGTCCGTTGCCGTGGCCAGGACCATGTCCGACCCGGCCGGCGGCAGGATCGCCTCGACCAGGGCCCGACCGATCCCGCCGGCCTGCCGGTCCGGCCGGACGAAGCACATCGAGAGGAACCACAGCCGGCCGCGGACGACGGCGGAGGCGAAGCCGGCGATCGTACCCAGGGCATCATCCACGGCCACGACGAACCGCTCCGGGTCGGTCTCAGCGAGGTGCTGGTACAGCCGGTTGATTGCGCGCCAGGTCATCGGGGATCGGCGGCTGGTTGAGCCGGACGATGTAGTCGTTCAGGCTCTCGCGCCAGATCTCGGCGCAGATCGGCAGCTCATCGGGCCTCGCCGGGCGGATTACGAGGCCGGCCGGAGCCGGGCGGATGGAGATGCTGGCCGGATCCGTCATCAGGCGGGCTCGTCGACGGCCGCCAGCTCGCGGCCGGTCGCCAGGCGCTCGAGCTCGGCCTGCATGAAGATGTCGAGGTCGCCATCGAGGACGGCTCCCGTGTTGCTCGTCTCAACCCCGGTCCGGAGGTCCTTGACCATCTGGTACGGATGCAGGACGTAGCTCCGGATCTGGTTGCCCCAGCCGGCCGTGATGTGCTCGCCCTTGAGCTCGCGGAGCTCGGCTTCCCTCTCCTCGAGGCGCCGCTCGAGCAGGCGGGCCTTGAGGACCTTGATCGCCGTCTCCTTGTTCTGGGTCTGCGATCGCTCGTTCTGGCTCTGGGCCACGATGTTCGTCGGCAGGTGGGTCAGCCGGACGGCCGAATCGGTCTTGTTGACGTGCTGCCCGCCGGCGCCCTGGGAGCGGTACGTGTCGACCCGGATCTCGTCCCAGTTCAGCTCGATGTCGGGTCGTCTTCCTCGACCTCGGGCAGGACCTCGACCAGGGCGAACGTCGTCTGACGGCGGTTCTGCGAGTCGAACGGGCTGATCCGGACGAGCCGGTGGACGCCCCGCTCGGCCCGCAGCCAGCCATAGGCCCGGGCCGCCTCGACCGCCACGGTCACGCTCTTCAGGCCGGCCGACTCGCCTTCCTGCTGGTCGACGACCTCGGTCTTGAAGCGATGGCGCTCGGCCCAGCGGAGGTACATCCGGAGGAGCATCTCGGCCCAGTCGGTGGCCTCGGTGCCGCCGGCCCCGGCGCTGATCATCAGGAGCGCGCCCCGGTCGTCGTACTCGCCGCTGAACAGGAGGGCGGTCCGCTCGCGGTTGAAATCGAGCTCGACCGCTGCGGCGTCGCGGGTCAGGACGGCCTCGAGGTCGGGGTCCGGCAAATCCTCGAGGAGATCAGTCAGCTCGCTGAGTGACGCGGCCCGGGCCTCGAGCTCGCGCCAGGTGTCGATCTCGGTGCGCAGGCCATCGGCCTGGCGGAGGACTCTCTTGGCGGTCCGGCTGTCGTCCCAGAAGCCCGGGGCGAGGGTCAGCTGGTCGAGCTCGGAGAGGCGGGCTTCCTTGACCCCGAGGTCAAAGACGCCCCGACGTCGACCGGATCCGTTCGGCCAGGTCCCTGATCGCGGCGGAATCCACTAGTCCGCGGACCTGGACGTCCTGGAGAAGGATCGGCCGGAGCTCGATGATCCGCAGGGCGGTCTTGCTCCGGGCGACGACGGGGTTCACGCAGGGGCAATAGCCGTTGTGGGGGCAGACGCCGCAGTTGCCGTCGCAGTCGAGCGCTGCGGCATAACTGCACGTACGGCAGTCTCGCTCGCAGGCGATCAGATCAATGAACGACGCTTCCTCGGCCTGCTTCACGGGCTCCCTCTCTCGTGGCCTGGTGAAGGGTTTGGCACGGGCGACCGGCGTCTGCTCGCAAACGCGGTTTTCGGGCTCCTCCGGGTCTCCAGCCCCATACCCCGCTGGGCTTGGCCCAGTGTACCGGCGCAACATCGATTCGCCAAGAGGGAAAGTACGAGATTCGTGTCCAAATTCGCCCGAATGTCAGATTTCGGCCCAGCCGCTCGTTTTCGTCGGCCCGCCACGGCCGTCTCGGCGGCCTGTAGGGCGGTCGCCACCGGCCTTGCCCCCTCGCCACCGGCCTTGCCCCGTCGCTCCCGGCGAACAAACAGGCCGAATCGGGACAGCCCGCCGGGCCACACGTTGCCGCCGGCCCGCGCGCGTCGCCGCCGGCGAACAAACGGGCCGAATTCGGACGGTCCGTCGGCCCGAGGCCCACTCCTTCCCCCCTTCGATCTCCAAGCGCGAACGAATCGGCGTTCCGGGCAGGATTCATGGTCCCTGAGGGCTCGAAAGCGCCGTTTTGTTCGCCCCCGGCAACACGTGCCTCAGCCGCGGCGCCCGGCGACGCGGCTCGGGGCTTCGATTCGGCCCCCGGAGCCCGGGCCCGGCTCGACGCCGGGACCCGAGCCTCGGCCTGTTACATGACCGGGAAGGTCTCCGAGACGACGAGGGTGGCCCCGCCGGCCAGGACCGGGCAGCCCTTGGCCGTTTCGACCGCCGCATCGAGGCTGTCGGCCTTGATGATCGAGTAGCCGTTCGGGCCCGAGGTTGCGTCCATGACCGAGCCATCGGGTGAGATCGCCCGCGACGAGCGAGATCGGATTGCCGCCGTCGATCAGCCGGTCGCCGAGCTCGCCGAACCAGTCGGTCCAGGCCTGCATCACCTTGGCCCCCTCCTCCTGGGTCTCGGGCATGCTGCCGCCGTAGAACGTGAGCAGAAAGTTCGCCATTTCGAATGGACCTCCACACCTTCGGTCTTGCCGGCCTGAGACTCGTGCAGCAGGCCTCGGCAGAATTGCCGGTCACCTTTAACGACGAATGAATGATCCGCAAATCGACAAGCCCGGCCCGGCCGGCTCAGTCGGGCGGGCTCTGGCCGGTGAGGAAGTAGACAGCCAGGCCACCCAGCTCGTGGAAGGTGATCTCGACTGCGTGGAGCGGGTCGGTGTCTCCGGGGCTGTCGGGGGTCGGCGAGCCATAGGCGGTGATCCCGAGGTCGGAGGCGATCCGCAGGACCCGCAGCATGTGGCTCCGGTCGGACACGAACACCGCGTCGTGGATCGACTTGGCCAGCAGGGTCTGGCGCACCGCTCCGAGCGACTCCAGGGTGTTCCGGCCCTGGTCCTCCATCAGGATCCGGTTGGCCGGCACGCCCTGGTCGATCGCGAACTGGCGACCGACGGCGGCCTCGGTGAACCGGTCGCCGGGCTGTTTGCCCCCGGTCACGAAGAGGTAGCCGTAGTCGCCGGTCTTGAACAGGTCGACGGCATGCTGCAGCCGGGACTGGTAGATCGGCGAAGGCCGGCCGTCGTACTGGGCAGCCCCGAGGACGACGACCGCACCGGCCGGCCGGCGCTCATCCTGGTTGCCCTGCGACCAGATCCGGAAAGCGCCGTACGCCCCGACGAGCACGATGCCCACGGCGGTGGCGGCCGCCAGCTTGATCAGTGCCCGGCGCATACCGTCTGCGGTCTCATCGGCCGTGGCACTTCTTGTACTTCAGGCCCGATCCGCAGAAGCACGTGTCATTGCGGCCCATCCGCCGGCCGTCGGGGGCGAAGCCGGGCCGCAGGGCGCCCGAACCACCACCTGAGCCGGACCCATTGGACGTGCCGACGACCTCGTCGCCGAGCGATTCGCGGATGCCGCGGACGGCCGGGGGAGGTGGCAGGCCGCGGGCGATCGAACCCAGGACGGCGTTGCCGGTCGCCGCGGTCCGGGCAGCCTGACTGTCGGCCGCCGAGCCGGCACCGGCCGAGCCCGCGCCGACCGCGGCTGCACCGACGGCAGCGCCGACCGCCGCCCCCTCCGCGACGGCGCTCGGCAGCGGAGCCCGCCTCGGCCGCGCCATCGGACCCGTTCGTTCCGGGCTGGCCCGGTCCCGGCAACGCCTGTGGGGCGGGTGGCTCCTGGCGGTTGACCTGGACCCGAAGGATCGACGTGGCGAGCTGGTGGCGGATGAATCCGCGCAGCTCGGCGTACAGGTTGTAGGCCTCCCGCCGGAACTCGACCAGCGGATCCTGCTGGGCGTAGCCGCGCAGGCCGATCCCCCGGCGCATGTCGTCGAGCTCGGTCAGGTGCTCGACCCACAGGCTGTCGATCGTCCGGAGCAGGACGATCCGCTCGATCGTCGGCCAGTCGGCCTCGCCGACCTCCGCTTCCTTGGCCGCCCGCTTGGCGTCGATCAGCTCGAGCAGGTGCTCCCGGATCGCGTCCCGCGTGCCGAGCTCCCACAGGTCATCCTCGCTCGTCCCCTCGTTGCCGACGCCGAGCGCCCGGATCGCGACCGACAGGCCCTCGTAGCCCCACTCCTCGGGCAGCTCGCCCGAACAGAACTGCTCGACGAGGGCGTCGACCTCCTCCTCGAGGAAGCCCGTGATCGTCTCGCCCAGGTCCTCGTTGTGGAGGACCTTGTCGCGCTCGGAGTAGATCGTCTCGCGCTGCTTGTTGATCACGTCGTCGAACTCGACGACGCGCTTGCGGATGTCGAAGTTGAAGCCCTCGACCCGGGTCTGGGCGCTCTCGATCGTCTTGCTCACGATCCGCGACTCGATCGCGACGTCGTCCTCGAGGCCCATTCGCTCCATCAGGCCGGCGACCCGGTCCGAGGCGAATCGCTTCATCAGGTCGTCGTCGAGCGAGAGGTAGAAGCGAGACGAGCCCGGATCGCCCTGGCGGCCGGCCCGGCCGCGGAGCTGGTTGTCGATCCGCCGGCTGTCGTGCCGTTCGGTGCCGATGATGTGCAGGCCGCCGGCCGCCACGACGAGGTCATGGTCCGTGTCGCAGATCGCCCGGGCCTCGGCCAGGGCCTCGTCGTAGGTCGCCTTGTCCACCTCGGCCGGGTTCAGGCCGCGCTGGTGGAGCAGGTCCGAGGCCAGGCCTTCGGGGCTGCCGCCGAGCTTGATGTCGGTCCCCCGGCCGGCCATGTTCGTGGCGATCGTGACCGCCCCGCTGCGGCCGGCCTGGGCGACGATCCCGGATTCCTTCTCGTGGAACTTGGCGTTCAGGACCTCGTGCCTGATCCCCCGCCGCTTGAGCATCTCGCCCAGGATCTCGGACTTCGAGACCGAGACCGTGCCGACGAGGACCGGCCGGCCCGCTTCGGCCATCTCGCACGATCTCGTCGATCAGGGCATTGAACTTGCCCTGCTCGTTGCGGAAGACGAGGTCGGCCTCGTCGTCGCGGATCATCGGCCGGTGGGTCGGGATGGCCACGACCTCGAGGGTGTAGATCTTGTGGAACTCCTCGGCTTCGGTCATCGCCGTGCCGGTCATCCCGGCCAGCTTGTCGTACAGCCGGAAGTAGTTCTGGAAGGTGACCGTGGCCAGGGTCACGCTCTCGCGCTGGACCCGCAGCCCCTCCTTCGCCTCGACCGCCTGGTGGAGGCCCTCGGACCAGCGCCGGCCGGGCATCTGGCGGCCGGTGAACTCGTCGACGATGATGATCTCGCCGTCCTTGACGATGTAGTCGCGGTCGCGCTTGTACAGGGCGTGGGCCCGGAGCGCCTGCTCGAAGTGGCGGGCCAGGGCCGGATCCGCGTCGTACATGTTGGGGACGCCGAGCCAGCCCTCCATCTTCTCGATGCCCTGCTCGGTCGGCGAGACGGCCCGGTCCTTGAGATCGATGAAGTAGTCGCCGCCCTCCTCGTCGCCCTCGGGCCGCTCCGTCAGGCGAGGCACGAGGCGGGCGAACGAGTAGTACTTGTCGGCCGATTCCTCGGCCTGGCCGCTGATGATCAGGGGCGTCCGGGCCTCGTCGATCAGGATGTTGTCGACCTCGTCCACGATCGCGAAGCTCTGGCCGCGCTGGACCCGCTGGGCGAGCTCGGCGACCATGTTGTCGCGGAGGTAGTCGAAGCCGAACTCGTTGTTCGTGCCGTAGGTCACGTCCGCCGCGTAGGCCTCGCGCCGGTCGACCGGACGGAGGTTGATCAGGCGCTCGTCGCTGGTCGGATAGCCCGGCTCGAAGACGTAGCTCGAGTCGTGGGTGATCATCCCGACGCTGACGCCCAGGAAATGGAAGATCGGGCCCATCCACTGCGGGTCGCGCCGGGCGAGGTAGTCGTTCGGGGTGACCACGTGGACGCCCCGGCCGGCAAGGGAGTTGAGGATCGCGGCCAGCGGCGCGACGAGCGTCTTGCCCTCGCCGGTCCGCATCTCGGCGATCTTGCCCTGGTGGAGGACGACCCCGCCGATCAGCTGGACATCGAAGTGGCGCATCTCCATCGTCCGCTTCGAAGCCTCGCGGATCATCGCGAAGACTTCCGGGATCGCCTCGTCCAGGGCGGCCTGGATCCGCTCGTTCTCGTGCTTCCGGCGAGCCTTGGCCAGGTCGCGCCGGCGCTCCTGGTCGGGATGGTGGAGCTCGTCCTCGCTCGGCTCGTCCGGTTCGGCCTCGACCCGGATCTCCTCGCGCAGCGCGTCGAAGCGGGCCCGGATCTCCGCTTCGCTCAACGCCTCGAGCTCGTCCTCGAGGTCATTGGTCGCGTCGACCAGGGGCTGAATGCGCCGGATTTCGCGGTCGTTGGAGTCAACGAACCGGTTGAGGAAGCCGAGAACCATGGGCCCAGAGTATAGGCGAGGAGGTCAGGTACCCCCGTTCGCTACTTCCAGACCCCCACGCCATAGCCCGCCAGCAGGATCACGAAGGTGAGCCCGGCCAGGCCCGCCCAGAACAGGACCGAGCGGAGGGTCGAGGTCGGATTCATCTCCGGGTTGTCCATCCGGGGCAGCCGCCCGCCGTGCAGGCTGGAGCCCCAGCGGGGCGACCGGAGCTGGCTGCGCCAGTCCTCCGGCTGGGCGGTCCGCTTCTCGAGGCCGCCCTTGCCATCGGGCCGATGGAGCTGGAGGCTCATCGATCGCCGATCCGCGCGGCCGGAATCGCCTGGCCGAGGGCCAGGCTCGGGCCGGCGTCATCGTCGTCATCGTCGTCGCCCGGCGATTCGTCGCTCAGGTCGAGCGTCCGGGCGATCCCGTCGTCCCACATCAGCATCTGCTGGGTGAGCGCCACGTCGCTGCTGAACAAGGCGCCGACCGACTCACCCCGGTGGATCCGGCGGATCGCCTCGCCGATCAGGGGGGCGATCGAGAACGTCTTGATCTTCGAGATCCGCTTGGCCGGAGGCAGCGGAATCGAGTCGGTCAGGATGACCTCCTTGAGGCTCGAAGTCCGGATCCGGTCGACTGCCGGGTCGGACAGGACGCCATGGGTGGCCGCCGCGTAGATCTCTTCGACGCCCTCGCGCTCGAGCGCCCGGACGATCTCGATCAGGGTTCCAGCGGTGTCGATCTCGTCGTCGACGATGACCGCCCGCTTGCCCCGGACCTCGCCGATCACGTTCATCAGCTCGGCCCGATCGAGGTTGCCGACCCGGCGCTTCTCGATGATCGCGAGGGGGGCGTCGATCAGCTCGGCAAAGGTCCGGGCTCGCTTGGCGAAGCCGAGGTCGGTCACCACGACCAGGTCGTCGAGGTGCTTTGTCTTGAAGTAGTTGCTCAGGATGTGGACAGCTGTCAGCTCGTCGACCGGGATGTTGAAGAAGCCCTGGATCTGGCCCTGGTGGAGGTCCAGGGTGAGGACCCGGTCGGCGCCCGCGACGGTGATCATGTCGGCGATCAGGCGGGCCGTGATCGGGACCCGCGGCTGGTCCTTCTTGTCCGATCGGCCGTAGGCGTAGAACGGGATGACCGCGGTGATCCGGCCGGCGCTGGCCCGCTTGAAGGCGTCGATCAGGATCAGCAGCTCCATGATCGACTGGTTGACCGGTGTCGAGGTCGGCTGGATCAGGAAGACGTCCTTCTCGCGGACGTTGTCGAGGATCTTGACGAAGATATTCTCGTTGGCGAACTGGAAGACCTCGGCCTTGCCCAGCTCGACATCGAGGTAGCGACAGATCTTGCGGGCAAGATCCGGGTTGGCATTGCCCGTGTAGATGTCGAAATGATCCGCGTACACGGGAGACTCACCTCCGCCCAGGACCGTCATCCGGACCCGAGGTCAGGTCGCCGGTGTGCCAGTCGGTGGCGCGCCGGTCGGGTCGTCATTGTCGTCGATGCCATCCCGCTCCGCCAGCCCCTCGCGGAAGGCCGCGATCGCCACGACCCGGTCGCCCTCGGCCAGGCGCATCACGATCACTCCTCGGGCTGAGCTGCTGTAGCGGTTGATCGTGTTCGTCTCCGTCCGGATGACCTGCCCACCGGAGCTGATGAGGAAGAGCTCCTCGTCCTGCTCGGTGACCTGCTGGACGGCGGCCACGTTGCCGGTCTTGCGACCCTCGAGCGAGATCAGGCCCACGCCCTGACCGCCCCGGTGCTTGACCCGGAACTCGGTCAAGGGGACCCGCTTGCCATAGCCCGTCTCGGTCAGGACGAGCAGGTCGGCGTCGGGCTGGACGACGCTCATCGAGATCACCGCGTCGCCCGCCCGGGCGAGCCGGATCCCGATCACGCCGCCGGCCGGCCGGCCCATCGCCCGGACCTCCGACTCGTGGAAGCGGGCGATCTTGCCCAGGGCGGTGGCGATGATCACGTCGTCGGCCCCGGAGGCGACATCGACCCAGGCCAGCTCGTCGTCCTCATCGAGGGTGATCGCGATGATCCCCGAGGAGCGGACCTTTTCGAACTGCTCGAGCGGCGTCTTCTTGATGATCCCGCGCTTCGTCGCCAGGACGAGATACTTGGACTCGCGGAAGTCCCGGAGGGTGATCGTGGCCATCGGGACCTCGCCGGACTCGACCTGGACCCCGGGCAGGTTGATGATCGGGATCCCCTTGGCCTGGCGGCTGGCGTCCGGAATCGTGTGGACCTTGCTGCTGAAGACCCGGCCGCGGTTGGTGAAGAACAGGGCCCAGTCGTGGGTGTTGGCGACGAGCAGGTGCTCGACCGCATCCTCCTCGCGGGTGACGTGGCCGATGATCCCCTTGCCCCCGCGGTGCTGGCGGCGATAGGTCGCGATCGGCTGGCGCTTGACGTAGCCCCGGCCACTGATCGTGATCACGACGTCCTCGTCGGCGATCAGGTCCTCGTCGGTCATCTCCCGGCTCGAGTCGTCCATGATCCGGGTCCGGCGCTCGCCGGCGTACTTGCGCTTCAGCTCGAGCAGCTCGTCCTTGATGATCGCCAGGACCCGGCTCGGGTTGGCCAGGATGTCCTCCAGCTCGGCGATCAGCTGGATCACGCCGAGGTACTCGTCCTCGATCTTCTTCCGCTCGAGGGCGGCCAGCCGGGCGAGGCGCATGTCGAGGATCGCCTGGGCCTGGAGGTCGGACAGGTCGAACCGGCTCATCAGGTTGGCCTTGGCGGTCTCGACGTCGGCCGACTCGCGGATCGTCCGGATCACCTCGTCGAGGTGATCGAGGGCGATCTTCAGGCCCTCCAGGATGTGGGCCCGAGCGCGGGCCTTGCCGAGGTCGAACTCGGCCCGGCGCCGGATCACCTCGCGTCGGTGCTCGACATGGTGCTGCAGGACGGACTTGAGCGAGAGCGTCTGGGGCTGCCCGTCGACCAGGGCGAGCATGTTCATGTTGAAGGCGGACGACATCGCGGTGTGCTTGAACAGGTTGTTCAGGACCTTGTGCGGGTTGGCGTCGCGGGAGAGCTCGATGTACATCCGCATCCCGTCCCGGTCGGACTCGTCGCGCAGGTCGCTGATGCCCTCGATCCGCTTGGTCTTGACCAGCTCGGCGATCTTCTCCATGAGCGTCGCCTTGTTGACCTGGTAGGGCAGCTCCGTGACCACGATTCCGGTCCGGCCCTTGTTGCTCTCCTCGAAGGCGACCTGGGCCCGGACGACGACCCGGCCGCGGCCGTGGGCATACATCTCGCGGATCGCGTCGATCGTCTCGGTCTCGCCCGTGATCGGGTTGCGCCGGGTCTCGTAGCGGTAGAGCGTGCCGCCGGTCGGGAAGTCGGGGCCGTGGACCAGCTCGCACAGCGCGTCGACGGTCTTCTCGGGATCGTCGATCAGGGCGATCGTGGCATCCACGACCTCGCCCAGGTGATGGGGCGGGATGTTCGTGGCCATCCCGACGGCGATCCCCGACGAGCCGTTGATCAGCAGGTTCGGCAGGCGGGCCGGCAGGACCGACGGCTGCTGCTGGGTGCCGTCGTAGTTCGGCTCGAAGTCGACCGTCTCCTTGTCGATGTCGGCCAGCAGCTCCGCCGCGATCGCCGTCAGGCGGGCTTCGGTGTAGCGCATCGCGGCCGCACTGTCGCCATCGACCGAGCCGAAGTTGCCCTGGCCGTCGACGAGCGGATAGCGCATCGAGAAGTCCTGGGCCATCCGGACGAGGGCGTCATACAGGGCGACGTCGCCGTGCGGGTGGTACTTGCCCATCACGTCGCCGACGATCGCGGCGCACTTGCGGTAGGAGGAGCCGGCCGACAGGCCCATCTCGCCCATGGCGTACAGGATCCGGCGATGGACCGGCTTGAGGCCGTCCCGGACGTCGGGCAGGGCCCGCGACACGATCACGCTCATCGCGTAATCGAGGTAGCTCACCCGCATCTCGTCCTCGATCCGGATCGAGCGGACGTTGCCGATGTCGTCGGTCACGGTTCAGGATCTCCAGGCGGGTTCAGCGGCGGGTTCAGCGGCTCGTGGACCGGCGGGTTCATCAGGCGAGCACCGGCTGCCTGGTTCGAGCCGGCTCGGCAGCGTCCTCGGGAGCTTCAGCCGGCCGTGGCAGCCCGGAAGCTGGCCAGGGAACCGGCGGCAGCCGATGTGGCCGGCGCGCCCGGCCGTCGGCGGATCGAGCCGAGCTCGGCCTTGATCCGGGCGGCATCGGCCGCCGGCAGCTTGACCAGCGTGTCGCGCAGGACCCAGGCCCGATGGCCGTCGGCAGTCACCGCGGCCCGGGCCGCCTCGAGCTTGACGAACGCCGAGGACGCCGTCCGGATCGACCAGGACGAGCGAGCGGAGTGCCCAGGCGAGCGCCTTCTGGACGTTCGGCTCGGCGTCTCCCAGGAGCGTGCCGATCAGGCCGAGTCCGTGGGCCGCCACCTCCGGCGTGCGGCCGGCCCGGTGATCGACGAACGGCAGCGTCGCGACCGTCGATCCGACGAGCCGGCGCTCCCATTGCGAGGGCGACCAGGTCAGCTGCTCCAGCTCGGCCCAGCGAAACGGCTCGAGGATGATCCCCCGGCCATACGGGTGGGCCAGGGCGTCGACCGTGATCCAGTCGGCGGCCTCGCGGGCCGCCCGGCGCAGGAGCTGCCAGGCCCGCTCGGGGTCGGACGGCAGGAGCCGATCGAGCAGGCCGAAGGCGAACCAGCGCATCTCGAGCTCGGCCTCGGCGAAGAGCCGATCAGCCAGCTCGAGGTAGCCCGTGGGGCGTTCGCGCCGAGTGGCTGCTCGGAAGCCGCGGTCGACGGCTGCGCTGAGCGGCCAGCGCACGCCGTAGGTCCGGCCGAGGCCGGGGGCGATGCGGTGCTCGCCCTCGAGGTATTCCGGGTCGGCCAGCCTGGCAAAGCCCCGGCCGAGCGTGCGGGCGAACGCATCGGGATCCCCGCTGAGCTCGGCCAGCTCACCGCCGAGCTGTTCGGCGGCGGGCTTGTGGGCTGCGACGAAGGCGACGGCCCGGGCCGTGACCTCGGACTGGCCGGTCACTTGCTGATTCCCTCGCCACTCATCCGGGCGTTCCGGATCCGGACGCCGTACTGGGCCATCAGCTCGCGCTTGCGCTCGGGCGGAGCGGCCAGGTAGGTCGCCTCGCCCGTGGCCAGGATCGTGCCATCCGGATCGGTGATCTGGCCGGCCGTGTCCACCAGGCGCCTGCGTGAGCGGACGACCCAGCCTTCGCCATGAATCCGGGTGCCGACCGGGATCGGCTTCTTGAACTGGATCGCCATCCGGGCGGTGACGCCCCAGCTGTCCTCGGCCACCAGGGCCCAGGCCATGACCTCGTCGAGGATCGTGGCGATGATCCCGCCGTGGGTCACCCCGACCCAGCCCTCGAACCGATCCTCGAGCACGAAATCGGTCCACGAGCGTCGCTCGCCGAGGTGGAGCTTCAGCTGGAGCCCGTGCTCGTTCAGCTCTCCGCAGGCGAAGCAATTGTGCGGCTCGAACTCATAGCTCGGCCCCAGCTCGGCACGAACCTCGGTCGAACCCGGGCGTTTCGTCTCGAACGATCCCTGACGAGCCGATGGGCCGGCGCCGACCCGCACGTCAGATGTCAAGGTTCTGGACCTTGCGGGCCTCGGACTTGATGAAGTCCTTGCGGGGCGCGACCTTCTCGCCCATCAGCATCGTGAAGATCTCGTCGGCGACCGCGGCGTTCTCGCTGTCGACCTGGAGGAGCGTCCGCGTCTCGGGGTTCATCGTGGTCTCCCAGAGCTGCTCCGCGTTCATCTCGCCGAGGCCCTTGAAGCGCTGGACGGAGACGTTCTTCACGTTCATCTGCTTGACGATCGTGTCCCGTTCCTTCTCGGTCTGGGCGTACTTCGTGATCTTGCCGGTGCTGATCCGGTAGAGCGGCGGCTGGGCGATATAGAGGTGGCCGGCCTCGATCACGAGGGGCATGTGGCGGAAGAACAGGGTCAGCAGGAGGGTCCGGATATGGGCGCCGTCGACGTCGGCGTCGGTCATGATGATGATCCGGTGGTATCGCAGCTTGGCCAGGTCGAAGCTGTCGCCGATTCCCTCGATCCCGGCTCCCAGGGCGATGATCAGCGGCCGGACGTTCTCGCTGGCCACGATCCGGTCGAGGCGCGCCTTCTCGACGTTCAGGACCTTGCCCCGGAGGGGCAGGATCGCCTGGAAGCGGCGGTCCCGGCCCTGCTTGGCCGAACCACCGGCGGAGTCGCCCTCGACGATGAAGATCTCGCTTCGCTCGGGGTCGCGCTCCTGGCAGTCGGCCAGCTTGCCCGGCAGGGACAGGCCGTCGAGGGCGCCCTTGCGGATCACGAGATCGCGGGCCTTGCGGGCAGCCTCGCGGGCCCGTGACGCGGTCAGGCACTTCTCGATGATCCGCCGGCCGTCGCCCGGGTTCTCCTCGAGGTACTGGATCAGGCCGTCGGCCAGCACGGCCTGGACCTGGCCCTTGACCTCGGCACTGCCCAGCTTGGCCTTCGTCTGGCCCTCGAACTGGGGCTCGGGCAGCTTGACGCTGATGACCGCGGTCAGGCCTTCGCGGACGTCGTCGCCGCTGAGGTTCGCGTCGGATGCCTTGAGCACGCCTGATCGATGGGCCCAATCGTTGAGCGACGAGGTCAGGGCGGCCCGGAAGCCCGTGACGTGGGTCCCGCCGTCGATCGTGTTGATGTTGTTGGCGAAGGCCAGGACGTTCTCGGTGTACGTGTCGTTGTACTGGAGGGCCACCTCGACCGAGGTCCTGCCCTCCTTTCGCTCGACATAGATCGGCCGGAGGGTCAGGACCTCCTTGTTCTTGTTCATGTGGCGGACGAACGACATCAGCCCGCCCTCGAAGTAGAACGAGCGCTCCCGGTCGCGCCGATCATCGATGAACGTGATCCAGACCCGCTTGTTCAGGTAGGCCGACTCGCGCAGCGCGCTGCGAGATCGTCTCGAACGAGTAGTCCGTCTCCTGGAACATCTCGGCGTCGGCCCGGAAGGATGTCTTGGTCCCGCGTCGGTTGCCGGCCGGCCCGACCTTGGTCACCTTCGTGGTCGGCTTGCCGCGGACGTACTCCTGGGCCCAGATGAAGCCGTCGCGGGCCGACTCGACCCGCATCCACTCGGACAGGGCGTTGACGACGCTCACGCCCACGCCGTGGAGGCCGCCCGAGACCTTGTAGCCGCCCTGTTCGAATTTCGCCCCAGCGTGGAGGATCGTGTGGACGACCTCGAGCGCGTCGATCCCGCTCTTGTGCTTGCCGACCGGCACGCCGCGGCCGTCGTCGGTGACCGTGACGAGGCCGTCGGCCGCGATCTGGACCGTGATCTGGGTCGCGAAGCCGGCCATCGCCTCGTCGATCGAGTTGTCGACGACCTCCCAGACGAGGTGATGCAGGCCGCGGGCGTCGGTCGAGCCGATGTACATCCCGGGGCGCTTGCGCACGGCCTCGAGGCCCTCGAGGATCTGGATGCTCTCGGCGTTGTAGTCGCTGCCCTTGGCCCTGGCGCTGCGCGTTGGACGGGCCGGCGCCGTCGCCTGAGCCGTGGCGGCGCTCGACTCCGCACTCGCGGCGGTCAGCTTGGGGCTGGCTGGTTCGGTCACGCGGGCCCTCCGGTCAGGCGGTCGTAGAGGCGCCCGAGATCCTCATCGGTGTAGTACTCGATCACGATCCGGCCGCCCTTCCGGCCCCGGGCGACCGACACTTTCGTGCCGAGCGAGGCCCGCAGGTCGTCTTCGACCCGCTCGAGGTCCGGATCGTGCGGGTCGTTCGACCTTCGCCGACGGCTCGCGCGGTTCTCTCAGCCGACGGGCGAGCTCCTCCGCCTGTCGAACCGACAGACCGGCCTCGGTGATCGTCGTCACGAGGTGGAGCTGCTGGATCGGTGGAAGCCCGACCAGGGCCCGGGCATGACCTTCGGTCAGCCGGCCCTCGGCGACGGCCAGCTGGACGCCCGGCTCGAGCTCGAGCAGGCGGAGCGTGTTCGTGATCGTGGTCCTGGCCCGGCCGACCTGGCGAGCGATCTCATCCTGGGTGAGACCGAACTCCTCGCTCAGCTGGCGGAAGGCGTTCGCCTCCTCGATCGGGTTCAGGTCTTCGCGCTGGACGTTCTCGACCAGGGCCAGCTCGAGCTGCTCGCGGTCGGCCAGCTGGCGGACGATCGCGGGGATCCGCTCGAGACCGGCAAGTCGGGCGGCCTGCACCCGGCGCTCACCCGCGACGACGCGATAGCCATCGAGCGTCTCCGTCACGAGAATCGGCTGAAGCACGCCGTGGTCCGTGATGCTCGCGGCGAGCGCCTCGAGGTTGGCGTGCTCGACATCGCGGCGCGGTTGGTGGGGATTCCCGTGGATCTCGGCGAGCAGGATCTCGTGCTGGCCGGCCGGGTCGTCGTCGCGGCCCGGGGATCAGGGCAGACAGGCCCCGCCCGAGGGCCGGTCCGGCAGCGCGCGCGCTCAATGGACGACCGCCGGCTTGGGAGCCATCACGGGGATCGGCTCACGGATCGCGGCCGTCGAGGGCGGCCCCATCGATGGCCGGCGTGGTGCTTGCGCCGCCGGAGCCATCAGCGGAGTCGTTTCGGAGGCGAGAGCGGGATTGCCCATGCCGATCCGCGCCCGGAACTCGCGGGAAAAGGCTGCATATGCCAGGGCGCCCTTCGAATTCAGGCTCGTACAGCGCGATCGGCAGCCCATGGCTCGGGGCTTCCGACAGGCGAACGCTGCGGGGGATCTGCGTCTCGTAGACCGCCGGGCCGAGGTGGCGGCGGACCTCGGCGCGAACTTCTGCAGAAAGGTTCGTTCGAGCGTCGTACATCGTCAGGAGGACGCCCTGGATCGCCAGCCGCGGGTTCAGGTGGTCGCGCACAAGATGGATCGTGCCGATCAGCTGGCCCAGCCCCTCGAGCGCGTAGTACTCGCACTGGAGTGGGATCAGGACGGAGTCCGCGGCCGTCAGCGCGTTGACCGTGAGCAGCCCAAGCGATGGTGCGCAGTCGATCAGGATCAGGTCGTAGTCACCGGCGATCGGCTCGAGGGCGCGCGCGAGTCGTCGCTCCCGGCCGCTCATCGACGCGAGCTCGACTTCGGCTCCGGCAAGTGCTCCCGCTGAGGGAAGGAGCGCGACCCCAGTCTCGGCGATCACGATCAGGGCGTCGGTGATCGCGGAGCCATTCACGAGGACGTCATAGCTCGACCGTCCGACCATCCCGCGATCCACGCCGAAGCCGCTGGTCGCATTGCCCTGGGGGTCGAGATCGATGACGAGGATTCGGTCCCCGCCGAGCGCAAGATCCGTCGCGAGGTTCACGACGGTCGTCGTCTTTCCGACGCCGCCTTTCTGGTTGGCGCAGGCGATCGTCTGGCCCACTCAGTACCCCGGTCCGATGTCATTCACGCTCGATCATTCTACCAAAACCGCCACTCCCGAGCGTCGAGCAAGAACACGTGGGCGAATTGGTCACTGTTGCCGGGCCAGGTCAGCGAAGCAGTCTCGCCGTGGCCGCGCCGCCCGGCTGATCAGGAGGCGTCTCCAATCGACGTCCACCCTGGCCGGCCCCTCTCACCCAGCGCTTGGCCGGACCTTTACCGTGAGTTTCACGTGAAACATCGCGCTCGCCCGACGCCCGAGACTCTTTCGGCTGCCCGATTCCCGTAGGATCGTCGCGCGAACGGCGAGGAGAGTTTGATATTCAGTAGGGGTGGACAGCCGCTCTCGGCGCGAGGCGAGCAGTTCCAGGCGCCTGATTTCGACTCGCAACGGCCTTGTAAGCGCCTGGTGCCTGGGCTCAGGTCGTCGATGCCTGGATGCTCGGTCCCGCCGGGAGTCGTGTTTGGAGGACGCCAGGGCCTGCCGCGCCTGCCGCCCCTGCCCCTGCGCGCCTGCCGCCCCTGCCGCGGGTACAACCCATCCCGCGCCCGAAATGCGCGTTTACCAATCCCCGTAGTGATAAGGAGGAATCCGGGCGAGCTCCGTCGATTCGGAGCCCTGGCCACGGACGGTTCGTGCACAACCCAGGCGGCCGATCGGGCCGGTCGGAGGCCCGAGTCCGCTCGATTCGTCCTCTAGTACCACTGGGGCTGCTAAACGAGAAGAACCGACGGCGAGGACGCCGAGGGACGGGCAGGACGCCGGGGACGGGCAGGACGCCGGGGACGGGCAGGACGCCGGGGACGGGCAGGACGCCGGGGACGGGCAGGACGCCGGGGCCTGCACGAGGACGGGCAGCACGCCGGGGCGTGCACGACTAGGGCGACCCGACGGCACAGCTGGCGTCGCGGCCGGGCAACGGGACCCGGTGAGCGCGATTGCCCAGATTTCGGCTTCGACCGTATACTGCGTGGGCCGGAGCCGCCACCTCGGTCGTCGCCTCGAGGAGCATCGACCCGATCACCGGCAACGTGGCCGAGGCATTTGCCAAGGCACCTCGCCGAGGATCGCGCCAGATGAGTTTGACACTCGCCGCGGTGAGCGCCGTGGTGGCTGCGGTCCTGCAGCTAACCATCGTCCCGTACGTCGGCATCTCCGGGGCATACCCTGATCTCGTTCTCGTGGTGGCGGTCGTGGCCACGTTCACCTGGAGCGTGGAAGCGGGGATCACCATCGCGTTCGTAGGCGGTCTGATGATCGATCTCCTGACCCCGCGACCAGTCGGCCTGACGGCCTTCACCCTGCTCGTCTCCACCGGCCTGGCCGCGCTGATCGCCCGGCTGATCCCGCGTGGCCGGATCCTCGTCCCGATCGTCGCCGTCTTCGTCCTGAGCTTCGTGACCGACTTGCTCTTCCTGGTGATGTACTCGGCGCTGCGGGGCAAGCTCGAGGTGGACGACCCCGGGGCGCTGATCCTGCCCGGCGCGATCTACTCGGCGGCGATTGCCGCAGTCGTCACGCCGATCTCCGTGGCCCTCCATAACCGGTTCGCCGAGCGCGAGCGTGTCGCGTGGTAGGCGCGAGCCTGGCGCCAGGGACCAACCTATCGTGGTAGCCCGGCCGTGGTAGCACCCGGCATCGTCGACGAGCAGCCCGGACGTGAGCGCCAGCTCGTGCGCTTCCTCACGTTCGGCATCGTCGTCCTCGTCGCCGCCTTCGCCCTGACCATCCGGATGGTCTATCTCCAGCTGGTCAGCGGCACGACGTACACCCAGCTGGCCACGAGCAACAGCACGTTCCAGCAGGCGATCCCCTCGACCCGCGGCCTGATCTATGACCGGAATGGCCTCCTGCTCGTCTCGAACCAGCCCAGCTACACCGTCGAGATTCGGCCCTCGGACCTGCCCTTCGACCAGCGGGTCACGGTCGTCGCCCAGCTCGCGTCCCTGCTCAAGATGGACGCGGCCGACATCAACTCCGCCATCGACGGCAACCCGGGCTCGACCTTCGACCTGGTCCGAATCGCCTCCGGCGTGCCCGTCGCCACGGCCAACCTGATCGCCGAGGAGCACCTTGACCTGCCGGGTGTCCAGGTGACCGTGGACGCCCTGCGGCATTACACCGAGGGGCCCCTGATGAGCCAGATCCTGGGCTACACCGGGGCGATCGACGCGACGACCCTCAAGCGCCTCTCGTCGATGGGCTACCTGCCGGACGACCTGATCGGGCGGGCCGGCGTCGAGGAGGAGTACGAGACCCAGCTCCGCGGCACGTACGGCATGGAAACGATCCAGCGGGACGCCACCGGCCGCCAGATCCAGGTCCTGTCCACCGATCGACAGCCGGTCGCCGGCGACTCACTGACCCTCACGATCGACACGAAGATGCAGCAGCAGGCCCAGACCGCGGTCGACTGGGCCATGCGGGCATCGCACCTCAAGTCGGCCGTGCTGATCGCGATGAACCCCCAGACCGGCGAGATCCTGGCGATGGTCAGCACGCCGACCTACGACGACAACGACTTCGCCCAGGGGATCACCAACGCCCAGTTCCAGGCGCTCCTCAAGAACCCCGACCACCCGCTCCTGAACCACGCGATCAGCGAGCAGTTCCCCGAGGGATCGACCTACAAGCTGGTCACCGGCTCGGGCGCCCTGGCCGATGGCAAGCTGACCCCGACGACGCTCGTCCAGACGCATCCGTACATCCAGATCGGGGCCGACAAGTACTGGGACTGGAATCACGCCGGATTCGGGGCGATCAACGTGAAGACCGGCTTCGCCCACTCGAGCGACACGTTCTTCTACCAGGTCGCCGAGATGCTCGGGATCAACCGGCTGGCCTACTGGGGCCACCAGTTCGGCTTCGGCGCTCCGACCGGGATCGACCTGCCCGGCGAGGTCAGCGGGATCGTCCCTGACAACCAGTGGAAGCAGGCGACGTTCGGCCAGGCGATGCTGCCCGGCGAGGTCGTCCAGTCGGGCATCGGGCAGGGCTTTGACACGGCCACCCCGCTCCAGCTCCTGAATGCCTACGCGGCCCTGGCCAACGGCGGCACGCTCTACCAGCCCCAGGTCGTGCGGCAGATCACGGCGCCCGACGGGAGCGTCGTCCGGGGCTTCAAGCCGATCGTGCTCCACCGGATCGCCGCGCCGGCCAGCGTCTTCACCACGATGCGCGAGGCGGCCCGGATGGTCGTCACCGTCCATCACACGTACAACCTCGTCGAAGAGCCGTTCGTCGTGGCCGGCAAGACCGGGACCGCCGAGTTCGGCGTCCGCGACGCCCAGGGCCGGCTGCCGTACCACAACTGGTTCGTCTGCTTCATCCCGCTCCACGGCGATGCCTCGAAGCCCGATTCGCAGCTGGCGATCGTCGGCTTCAACGAGGACGCCAACACGGTCGGCAACTCGGCCACCGAGATGGTCAAGTACTTCCTGCAGATGCACTTCAACACGAAGCGCGACCTGCGCCGGTTCGACCTGATGAAGATCGGCGACTTCTACGGTGGGAACTGATGGGCGTCCTTAAGGCCGAGCCGGCCAAGATCCAGGACTGGGCGACCCGCTCGGTCGGGGCCTACTGGAAGGCCTACGACGCCCAGCTCGCGATCTATGCCTTCCTGCTGGCCGGCCTGGGCCTGGCGATGTCCTACAGCAGCACCGTCGTGACCGGGGTCAGCCCGCTCGATCCGAGCTCGAACTTCCTGCGGGGCCTGATCTGGTCGGCGATCGCCGTCGTCGTCTTCCTGGGGGCCACCCTGTTCGACTACAAGTGGCTCAAGACCTTCACCTGGCCGATCTACCTGGTGAACCTCGGCCTCCTGGCGTTGAGCCTGGTGATCGGCACCGGGGTCAGCGGGGCGGCCCGCTGGATTGCGATCGGACCGCTCCAGTTCCAATTCAGCGAGCTGGCCAAGATCCTGATGATCGTGGTCCTGGCGAGCTACCTCGCCCAGCGCCACGACCGGCTTGGCTCGCTCCGGGTGATCCTCGGCGCCTGCGTCCTGATGGTCCCGACCTGGATCCTGGTCATGCTCCAGCCCGACCTCGGGACCTCGCTCGTCCTGGCCGGGATCCTGGCCGGGATGCTCTTCCTGTCCGGCGCCAGCATGAAGTGGCTGGCGATCCTGGCCGGGATCGTGATCGCAATGATCCCGGTCGCCTGGACCTACATCCTGCGCGACTACCAGAAGGCCCGCCTGCTCAGCTTCCTCAACCCGGCCAGCGATCCGCAGGGCGCCGGCTACCAGCTGCTCCAGTCGCAGATCGCCGTCGGCTCGGGCGGGGTCTTCGGCAAGGGCCTGACGAACGGCACCCAGGACACCCTGGCGTTCCTGCCCGTCGGCGACACCGACTTCGCCTTTGCCCGGCTGGCCGAGGAGCTCGGGTTCATCGGGGCCGTGCTCGTCTTTGTCCTGTTCGTCGTCCTGATCTGGCGGGTCCTGATGGCCGGCTACCGCTCCGAGGACCGGTTCGGGACGCTCTTCGCGGCCGGCCTCGCCTCGATGCTCCTCTTCCAGCTCGTGGTCAACGTCGGGATGGTCATCGGGCTGCTGCCGATCACCGGCATCCCGCTGCCGTTCATCACCCGCGGCGGAGCCTCGCTGATCAGCCTGGCGATCGGCCTCGGAATCCTCCAGAGCATCAACATCCGCCAGTCCCGGGCGGAGTGGTGATTCCGCGCCCGTCCTGAGCCTCGGGCGCAACCGAAGGGACGGTCCGCCCGTCAGCCCCAACTCGGTGAATTCGGCGAGGCCATACTCCCGGCCATGACGAGCGAACCGGACCGATGACCTCGGACATCGCCCTGACCGATGCCCGGATCGTGATCGCCCTCCTGGCCCTGGCCGTGGTCGTCGCCCTGGTGACCCAGCGGCTGCGCGTCCCCTACACCGTGGGGCTCGTCCTCGTCGGACTGGCGATCGCGGTCATCCGGCCCGAATCGGGCGTCGACATCACGCCCGGCCTGGTCCTGGCCGTCCTCCTGCCGGCCCTGATCTTCGAGGCCGCCTTCCGGATCGACCTGGCCGCCCTCCGCCCCTCGCTCCTGGGTGTCCTGTTCCTGGCCGTGCCCGGGGTCCTGATCGTGGCCCTGATCATCGCCGAGGTCCTCCAGGCGACGACCGGCCTGGGCTTCACCTCGGCCTTCATCGTCGGCGCGATCGTGGCCGCGACCGATCCGGCCGCCGTGATCGCGACGTTCAAGCGGCTGAATGCGCCGGTCCGGCTGGCGACGGCGGTCGAGGCCGAGAGCCTCCTGAACGACGGGACCGGGATCGTCCTGTTCACGATCGCCCTGGCTGCCTCGACCGGCTCCGGCTCGATTCCCGAGAGCTTCGTCCGGTTCGTCGTCGTCTGCCTCGGCAGCGGCATCCTGGGCGCTGCTGCTGGCTGGCTGGCGACCCGCCTCCTGCGCCTGACCGACGATCACCTGCTCGAGCTGACGATGTCGGTCGTGCTCGCCTATGGGGCCTACCTCGTGGCCGACGAGCTGGGTGGCTCGGGAATCATCGCGACCACCCTGGCCGGGGTGACCCTCGGCTCGTACGGTCGGCGCCACGGCCTGAGCCCGAGGGCGTCCGAGTCGATCGACCTCGTCTGGGAGTTCCTGGCCTTCGTCGCGACCGCCCTGATCTTCCTGCTCGTCGGGCTCGCGATCGACCTCCACCTGCTCGTCTCGTCGCTCGTGCCGATCGGCTGGGCGATCGTGGCGATCCTGCTCTCGCGGGCGTTCGTCGTGTACGTCCTGGTCGGGGGCGCCGCGCGGCTCGCCGGCCGGCGTCCCGAGGCCCCGGATCAACCGGGCGTCGAGGG
Organism: uncultured Chloroflexia bacterium; assembly: GCA_963697135.1. GTDB lineage: Bacteria > Chloroflexota > Limnocylindria > Limnocylindrales > CSP1-4 > Palsa-1033. The sequence continues at coordinate 146,552 of CAVOMZ010000006.1, forward strand.
TGCCCGTCGGGCGAGGCTTGCCGCTGGGCTGGCTGCACGTCCTGTTCTGGGCCGGCCTGCGGGGGGCCGTCTCGGTCGCTCTCGTCCTGTCGCTGCCGGGCGACCTGCCCGACCGCGACCTGATCGGAGCGATCGCCTTCGGGGTCGTCCTGTTCACCCTGCTCGTCCAGGGCTCGACCGCCGACTGGGTGATCGGCCGGGCCCTAACGCCGCCGAAAGAGTCCGGGCCGGTCGTCCCGGGCGGCTGACCGCCGCCGTCCCGTCCGACGCAGGATCGCGTCGATCTCGTCGCGATAGGGTCGTCCGATCGTCATTCGATCGAGCCATTCGAGATACTCGAGATCGCGCCGGCCGATCTCGCCCAGCGACCAGCCCGAGTACCGGCCGAAGTTCACGACGCTGCCCGAAGGCTGGCCCGGGGGCGGGCCGGCGGCTCCCTCACCATCCGCCCGGCGCATCGACTTCTCGTCATAGCCGCCACCGACGTTCGAGCGGCCCGAGGTCCAGCTGCTGCTGACGGTCTCCGGCGGGGGTGGGCCGGGCGGCGGCGAGGGTCGAGCGGCCGGCGCCGGAGAGGCCTGGGCCGATCCGCTGGGCGTCGTGGCGCGGATGCCGGGGCCGCGGCCCGCTCGGCGGGTCTCCGCTCGCAGCCGGTCGTAGGTGCTCCGCCGGACCGGATCGCGGAGGACCTCCCAGGCGGCATTGATCGCGATCATCCGCTCGACGTTCTCGGGTCCGCCGGCCACGTCCGGGTGGAACTTCTGGGCGAGCCGCCGGTAGGCCGCCTGGATCACCTCGGGATCGGCCTCGGAATCGACCTGGAGCAGCTTGTACAGGTCGGGCTGACCGGTCACGGCCGGCGGTCGCAGGCTTGAGCAGGAGGCGTCACAGGACGCCAGACTAGCAGCATGGTCGAGGCGATCCAGCGCTGGCGCATCGCCTTCCGGCGTGGCGAACCGGCCCTCGGTCTCGGCCCGGCCGAGATCGCCCGGGCCTGGGAGAGCGGCCTGGCCGGGTCGGCGATCCCGATTGTCCTGAGCGCGGCGGCGACGCCTCGGCCGAAGCTTGCCTTTGCCTCGCCGCTGCCGGCCGGGCGGCCGGCCGAGCACGACCTGGCCGACCTCGTCCTGGGCGAGCGCTGGCCCCTGGCCCGACTCCGGCCGGCCCTGGCCGCGGCCCTGCCCGACGGCTTCGAGATCGTCGACCTGTACGACGTGTGGCTGGGAGCCCCGGCACTCGCGGCGGCCCTGTCGGCGACGAGCCATCGCGCCCGACTCCGGGGCGCTTCGCCCGATGAGCTGGCCGCCGCCGCGGAGGCGCTCCTGGCGGCAACGGCTCTGAATCGGTCGCGGGCCCGGAGCGACGGCCGGGTCAGCTACGACCTGCGGCCGCTGATCCTCGGCCTGGCGAGCCGGCTGGCGGATCCGGCCGAAGACGAGGCCGCGGGACGGCCCGCTGACGGGGCAGCGGGAGCGATCCTCCGAGTGATCCTGCGATCCGCGTCCGACGGGCCTGCCGGCCGGCCCGACGAGGTGATCCTGGCCCTCGGCGAGCATCTCGGCCGGACGCTCGAGCTGGTCGATCTCGTCCGCGAACGGCTGTGGACGGCGGACGAGCTGCCGGTCCTGTGACGCCCGGCCGGGGCCGGCCGGAACGGGTTACGATCGAGGCCACGCCGAATTTGCGACGCCCGAGCTGAGCGCCCAAGCCCCGACTGGAGGCACCTTCGATGACCCAGGAAGAGAACCCATTGGGCGGCCTGCTCGGCGGCATCGAGGGAGCCCTCGGCAGCACGGCCGGGGGCGGCGCGATCGGGGGCGCCGCCGGAGGCAACGCGGTGAACGAGATCATGGGCGTGCTCCAGGGAGCCCCGGGCGCCGGGATGGCCCAGACCGGGCAGGCGATCAATCCGAGCGTTCTCAGCTCAGTGCTCGGCATGCTCGGCGGGGCGACCGGACTGGGCACAACTGGTTCCGGCACGACCAGCCCCAGCTCGACCAACGTCAACGCCCTCCTCGACCAGCTCAAGGCGGGCGGCCTTGCCAGCGAGGTCGAATCGTGGATCGGCACCGGCGCCAACAAGCCGGTCTCGCCGGCGGCTCTCGGGCAGGCGCTCGGCCCCCAAACGGTCCAGCAGCTCAGCTCGAGCAGCGGCCTGTCGGTCGAGCAGCTCCTGCCCCAGCTGGCCGCCCTGATCCCGCTCCTGATCAATCACCTCACCCCGGGCGGCAGCACCGCAAATCTCGGCAGCGGCTCGACGAATGAGGCCCTCGGCGCCCTGACCGGCCTCCTCGGCGGCCTCGGAAAGTAGGGCCCCGATGAGCTCGCCCGAGATCACCTCCCTGCTCCCGGCGGCCGAGGCGATCCTGCCCGACGTCGTGGCGATCCGCCGCCGGATCCATCGCCAGCCCGAGCGTGGCCTGGACCTGCCGATCACCCAGGCCCTGATCGTCGACGAGCTCGCGAAGCTCGGCCTGACCGCCCGCCCGGGTCGGGCGACGACCTCCGTCAGCGCCGTGATCGACGGCGCGAAGCCCGGCCCGACGGTCCTCCTCCGGGGCGACATGGATGCCCTGCCGCTGACCGAGGACACCGGCCTCGAGTTCAGCTCGGAGATCGACGGGGTGATGCACGCCTGCGGGCACGACACCCACGTCGCCATGCTTCTCGGGGCAGCTCGACTGCTGGTCGAGCGGAGGGACGCCTTCGCCGGTCACGTCCTGCTGATGTTTCAGCCGGGCGAGGAGGGCTATGCCGGGGCGAAGGTGATGATCGACGAGGGCCTGCTCGATCCGCCGGGCATCCCCCGGCCAGCCAGCGCCTTCGCGATCCACATCTCGACCGAGTATCCAGCGGCCACGATCAATATCCGGCCGGGTCCGATGATGGCCGCCGCCGACTTCGTGAACATCGACATTCACGGCCGGGGCGGGCACGCCTCGCAGCCCTCGGCGGCCCTCGATCCGATCACGATCGCGGCCGAGATCGTGATCGCCCTCCAGACCTTCGTCACCCGCCAGGTCGAGGTCTTCGATCCGGCGGTCATCACGATCGCCAAGATCGCCTCCGGCACGACGAACAACATCATTCCGGCCTCGGCCCGGCTCGAAGGCACGACCCGGACGTTCTCGGAGAAGACCCGGACTCAGGTCCACGAGGGAATCGTGCGCCTGACGAAGGGCATCGCCGAAGCGCACGGCGCGACCGCCGACGTGGAGCTCCTGACCCTCTACCCGGTCACGATCAACGACCCTGGCTTCACCGAGCTCGTCCGGACGACTGCGCTCGAGCTGCTGGGCGACGATCAGGTCGACAGCTCGATCCAGCCGGTGATGGGCGCCGAGGACTTCTCGTTCGTCCTCCAGCAGGTTCCCGGGGCGATGGCCTTCCTCGGCGGCCGACCGGCCGACGAGAATCCGGAGACGGCTCCGGCGAACCACTCGAACCTGGTCGTCTTCGATGAGCCGTCGATGGCCGTGGGCGTGGCCACCTACGCCGCCGTGGCCCTCCGAGCCCTGGCCGCCCCGGACTGATCTCGGGCCAGGTTCCGGCCACGTCGGGGCTCGCGGTACTTTCGAGCCATTTCTCGGTTCGAGTCCCGGCTCGACACTCTGATCGGCGCAAACGGATTCGTCCTGCGCCTCGATTCGGAGGACGTTTGACCCCCACGATGGGCGCCACGACCGGGTTCAACCGATGAAGGTCTGGGGGGAGCCGCCGCAGACGCGAGAGGGCCGCCGATTCGAACGCCCGGGCCGACTGCCTCCCGACGGTGGCTGGCCGGGCGTGCGCAGCCCGATCGACCCCGAGCCGGTCGAGCCCGGAGCCGATTCCGACCAGGCCGCAACCAGGCCCGCTGCCGGGATCGCCGTGGCCGACCTCATCGACCTGGGGACTCCAGCGTTGGAGCTTGGTGCGGCGCCCCCGCGGGTCCACTTGACCGGGGATCCCGGTCGTGACGCGATCGCCCTGGGAACCGCGGCGCTGCTCGATCTGGGCGAGAAGATCGGCCGCCGCGAGCTGGCCGATCCGATCATGGCAGCGCCCTATCGATTTGCGCGGAGTCGAGGCGAACGGGTCCGGGCGAGCCAGCTCCTGGCCGCCTACGAGCGGCGCGGGGCGACCGCCACCGGTTCCGATCGGGGCCTGCCCTGGAGCCTTCCGGAGACGCTTGGTCCTGGCTCGCCAATCTATGCCAGGGCGTCGGGCGAATCCGTCCATTGGCGACCACGAGATGCCGAGCGCCTGGCGGCGGACCCGGGGGCGTATGCCCGCTGGCTGGTGGAGCCGATCGCCCAGGTCCAGACCCTCGAATTGCTGGCCGAGCTTGGAGTGACCTCGAATCCGAAGGGCGAGGCCGCGGCCCCCATCCGGCGCGAGCTGCTACCGCAGGTCGAGGCCGCCTTTGCATTGCACGTTGCCGCCGACGATCCCTGGCGCGACCTGTTCGCCCTGTGGCAGCTGACGAGCGCCCCGCACACGCTCAACGATCTGTGGTTCCTGGCCACAGCGATTGCCTATCGCTACGCCACGCTCGCCCGGCGCGTCGCCGGCCCGGTCATCGGCAACGGCCCGTTCGAAGGTGAGCAGCTCGTTTCGGCGAGCGCTGCCCTGGGCACGGTCCTGTGGCAGCTCCGGATCTATCCATCGCTCGTGCCCGAGCTGGTTGATTTCGTGTCCGACCGGATGAGGTCCGACGGCGGCTGGGGTGACCCGGGTCAGCCGTCCGACGTGCTCACCACGCTCGCCGCGACCGATCTCCTGCTCGGCCTCGACCCCGATTTCGATCCGAGCCGAACGATCGAATGGTTCGCCCGCGCCCAGGAGCCGGAGGGCTGGTGGCGAGCCCTCGATCCGGAGGTCCCCTGGCTCACCGGGGCCGTGGTCGATTGCCTCGAGCGGGCATGTCACCCGTTCGTCGATCGCTTCCGCTGGCCGGGAGCGCTCAAGCTTGACCTCGACCGACGGACTCAGCTGCCCACCTACGCCTGGTTCGCCGACCTGGCCCGTTCGATCCAGGAGGTCCCCGGCCTGGCCCGCGTTGAGTGGGACGTCGCCTTCGTTGACCTCGCCGGCTTCGGCAAGTTCAACTCGGACAATGGCCAGGCCAAGGGCGACGAGGTGATCGGAGCGTTCGGCAAGGCGCTCGGCCGGATCCCGGGCTCACGGGCGATTCGCGACGGCGGGGATGAGTTCGTGGTGATCAGCGCTCCGGGCGACACGACCCTCTACGAGCGACTTGATACGTTCCGCTCGACCTGGCTGGCCGAGTTCGTCCACACCTTCGGCCGCGAGCCCGATCCGGTCCGACCGCGGATCACCGTCGCCCGCGGAGCCGGCCGCGACCTGGCTGCCCGCCGCGAACAGCTCGGGCGCCGGATCGGCGAGATGAAGAAGCTCCACGAGAACCCGCCCGAAGACGGCGTGATCGAGCGCAGCTAGGGCCGGCCTGGCTGGCCCGACCCGGGCTGGCGACTGGCCCGTCCGAGGCCAGCTTGGGCCGAGCGACGTCGCCAAGGGCGAACAGATCTAGGAAATCCGGGCCTCGATCCCATCGAGTCGCCTTGGATTCGGGCCAATCGTTCGCTCCTGGCGGACAAAGGAACGAAACGACAAACCGGGCCGTCGTCGCACTGGCCCGCTGACGGCCGTTTGTTCGCCTAAGGCGACCCTGGCCCGTTTTCTACCGCCGCCGGCGGTATTCGATCGAGCTGGACCTGAGACAGTTGCCCGGCACGGTTCGCCCACCACCTTCCTAAGCTTCGTGGCGGTACGCGGCTACTCACCCTGGGCGATGGGCCACGGAACGGGCGCCGGTCGTTTGACGCTCGGGCGTGCTCAGCCGTACACTCCCGGTTCGCGCCCGGAGACTGTCTGGGCGCCGTTCCATGCCCCGCAACGCCCTGAGGATCCATGTACGCAGTCATCGAGACCGGCGGGAAGCAGTACCGCGTCGAAGTCGGCACCGAGCTCGAGGTCGAGCTGCTCGACGCCAAGGCCGGCGATTCGATCACGCTCGACCGGGTCCTCCTCGTGGCCGACGGAGATCAGGCCTCGATCGGCCGGCCGCTCGTGTCGGGGGCCAAGGTCAGCGCCGAGGTCGTCCGCCAGGATCGCGGCCCGAAGGTGATCTCCTTCAAGTACCGCCCGAAGGCTCGCCGCCGGGTGAAGAAGGGCCATCGCCAGGACTACCTGCTGCTCCGGATCACGGACGTCGAGCTGAACGGCAAGAGCGCCGCGGCCGACCTGGCCAAGGCCGAGTCCGAAGCGAAGACCGAGCGCCAGCGCCTCGAGGAGGCGGCCAGGCGCCAGGCCGCCGAGGACGCCGCCCTTGCCGCCAAGCTGGCGGCCAGGAGCGCCCCCAAGCCCGAAGCCAAGGCCGACGGCAAGGCCGAGGCGAAGGCCGACGCCAAGACCGACTCGAAGTCCACGAGCAAGGCCGACACAAAAGCCAAGGCGCCGGCCAAGCCCGCCGCCAAGCCGGCGGCAAAGCCCGCGACCAGCGGATCGTCGAGCAAGGCTGCTGCCGCCAAGCCCGCTCCCAAGCCGGCCGCCAAACCGGCGGCCAAGCCCGCCGCGAAGCCGGCCCCGAAGAAGGACGCGTAACCGATGGCCCACAAGAAGGCAGGCTCGAGCTCGAAGAACGGCCGCGACAGCGTTGGCCAGCGGCTCGGCGTGAAGGTCGGCGACGGCCAGCTCGTGCCGGCCGGCTCGATCATCGTGCGCCAGCGCGGGATGACCTTCCTGTCCGGGACCGGGACCGGCCTGGGCAAGGACTACACCGTCTTCGCCACCGTTACCGGCAAGGTCCATTTCGAGCACCAGACCAGGCACAAGAAGCGCATTCGCGTCGAGCCGGTCGAGGCAGCCGCGGCCACGTCGCCCGCGACCAAGGCTGCTGCTGAACCGGTCGCGGCGAAGGCCTAGCTCGTCCCGATAGCCGGCGACCACCGGCGGGCAGAGTCCCGCTCGGAAGGCGTCGGAGGAGAAACGAAACCGTGAAGCCCGACATTCATCCCAAGTACTACCAGGCCCACGTCGTGTGCGGCTCGTGTGCCACCGAGTACACGATCGGCTCGACCAAGCCCGAGCTGCGGGTCGACGTCTGCGCCAACTGCCATCCGTTCTACACGGGCAAGCAGACGATCATCGATACGGCCGGCCAGGTCGAGCGCTTCCAGAAGCGGATGGAGCGCCAGGTCCGGGCCTGACCGCCCGTCGGGGCTGCCGCCGGGCACACGGCAGCGGCCCGGTAGACTGACCGCCATGCCCAAGCCCAGGTATGCCTACGGCGGCCAGGCCCTGATCGAAGGCGTCCTGATGCGCGGCCGGGACGCGATCGCGGTCGCCTTCCGTGCCCCGAGCGGCGAGATCGTGTGGGCCGAGGAGCGCCTCGACTCGGGCTTTCACGGCACCCGCTGGTCGAAGGTCCCGGGCATCCGCGGGCCTCGTCGTCCTGTACGAGACCCTGATCGTCGGCACCCGCTGGCTGGTCCGAAGCGCCTCGGTCGCGGCGTCCCAGGAGGGCGAGCCGCTCGGCCGGGGGGCCGTCGCCCTGATGCTCGGGTTGACCCTCGTCGCCGGGATCGGGGTGTTCTTCGTCCTGCCCCTGTTCATCGCCTCGGCTGCGGCCGGCTCGCAGGACGACCTCGTCCAGCGCCTGGTCGAGGGCATCGTCCGGGTCCTGATCTTCGTCGGCTACCTGTTCGTCGTCGGCCGTTCGCCCGAGGTCCGGCGCGTCTTCCAGTACCACGGCGCCGAGCACATGACGATCCATGCCCTCGAGGCCGGCGATCCCCTGACGACCGACCGGGTCCGGCCCTATCCCACGGCCCATCCCCGCTGCGGCACGGAGTTCCTGGTGATCGTGGTCATCCTCTCGATCATCGCCTTCAGCCTGATCGGCCACCAATCGCTCATCGTCCAGGTCGCCGCCCGGATCCTCCTGATCCCGGTCATCGCCGCGGTTGGCTACGAGCTGCTCCGGCTGGGTGGCCGGTACCGGGCGAATCCGCTGGTCAAGGTCGTGATGTACCCGGGAATCCTCGTCCAGAAGATCACCACGAAGCGTCCGACGGACGACATGATCGAGGTCGCGATCGTGTCCATGGAGCAGGCGATCCTGGCCGACGGCGAGACCGTGCCGGCGGGCAGCACCGAGTTCGAACGGGCGCCGCTCGCCTCGCTGACGGCCCAGGCAGCCGCCTGATGAGCGACGCGAACCTGCTGACCAAGCTCGAGGCGGTCGCCCGCCAGTACGACGAGCTCCAGGCCGAGCTGGCCCTGCCCGAAACATCGACCGACCCGGCGGCGATCCGGCGACTGGGCCGGGAGCTCAGCCGGCTCGAGCCGGTCGTGACCGCCTACCGCGAGCTGTCGCTCACCTCCGACGAGCTGGCCGGCGCGCGCGAGATGCGAGACTCCGAGACCGACGAGGAGCTCCGGGCGATGGCTCGCGACGAGATCGTCCGGCTCGAGGCCAACGAAGAGGCCCTGGTCGCCGCCCTCAAGCTCCTCCTCCTGCCGCGCGATCCCGCCGACGACAAGGACGTCATCCTCGAGGTCCGCCAGGGGGCCGGCGGCGACGAGGCTGCCCTGTTCGCTCGCGAGCTGCTCCGGATGTACCTGCGCTACGCCGAGCGGCATCGGTTCGCGACCGAGATCCTCGTCCAGAACGAGAACGGGATCGGTGGGATCAAGGAGGCGATCGTCGATGTCTCCGGCGACGGCGCCTACAGCCGGCTGAAGTTCGAGGGCGGGACCCACCGGGTCCAGCGGATCCCGGCGACCGAGTCGTCGGGTCGGATCCATACCTCGACCGCGACGGTCGTCGTTCTGCCCAAGGTCGAGCCGACCGAGATCGAGATCGACGAGGACCGGGACCTCCGGATCGAGGTCAAGCGCTCGTCCGGGCCCGGCGGACAGTCGGTCAACACGACCGACTCGGCCGTCCGGATCACCCACATCCCGTCCGGCCGGGTGGTCGAGATCCAGGACGAGAAGAGCCAGCACAAGAACAAGGCCAAGGCCCTGGCCGTCCTGCGGGCCCGCCTCCAGGACGATGAGAAGCAAAAGCAGCTGGCGGCCGACTCGACGGCCCGGCGCTCGATGGTCGGCGTCGGCGACCGCTCCGACAAGATCCGGACCTACAACTTTCCGCAGGACCGCGTCTCGGACCACCGGGTCAACCAGAACTGGTCGAACCTGCCGGGAATCCTCGATGGGGACCTCGATCCCCTGATCGACACGCTGATCACGACCGACCAGGCCGAGCGGCTCCAGTCGGAGCTCGAGATCGACCAGGAGTGACCGCCAACACGGTCGGCTACCTGCTCCATTCCGGGATCGAGCGGCTCCGGCTGGCCGGCTCCGACAGCCCCCGGCTCGACGCCGAGCTGCTCCTCGGCCACGTCCTGGGCGTCGAGCGGACGAGCCTGATCGCTCATTCGGACGCGCCGGTCGGGGCCGAGGCGGCGGCCCGCTACGAGGCCAGCCTGCAGCGCCGGATCGCCGGCGAGCCGGTGGCCTACATCCGCGGCTTCAAGGAGTTCCACGGCCTGGCCCTGGCGAGCGATTCGCGGGCGCTCATCCCGCGCCCCGAGACCGAGCTGCTGGTCGACCTGGTCCTCGGCTGGCTCGTCGACCGGCTCGTCGCGGCGCCCCGGCCGGCTGGCACTCCGCCGCTCCGGGTGATCGACGTCGGGACCGGCGCCGGCACGATCGCGATCGCCCTGGCCGCCGAGCTGCGCCGGCGGAGGATCGAACATGATGTCTCGATCATTGCCACGGACGCCTCGCCCGACGCCCTCCAGCTCGCCCGCGAGAACGCCGTCGGCCACGGCGTAGCGGATCGGATCGAGTTCCTCCTGGGTGACCTCGTGCCCTGGGATGCGACCTTGTTCGAGGTGGTCGTGGCGAACCTCCCGTACATCCCGACCGAGGCGATCGACGGCCTGCCCGTGGCCGCCTCGTTCGAACCGCGTGATGCGCTGGACGGCGGCCCGGATGGGCTCGACCTGGTCCGGCGGCTGGTCGAGCAGCTCGGTCGGGTCCTGCGGCCCGAGGGCATCGCGTTCCTCGAGATCGGCGCGGACCAGGGACAGGCCGTGCTCGCCGAGATCGCCCAGCGGTTGCCGGCAGCAGCCGCGGACGTCCTGCCCGACCTGGCCGGCTTCGACCGGGTCGTCCGGATCCAGCCAGGCGGAGCGGCGGAGCCGGGCCATTGAGGTTGGACGCTGGATCGGGCCGGGCAGCCGACGTGGACGGGTTGCCGCGTTGACCTGGTTGCCCGGATGACCGAGCCGCGATTCCCGATCCGGCTCGTCGTGGCCGATCTCGACGGGACCCTGATCGACACATCCCTGGTCCTCGGCGAGCGCACGATCGCTGCCTCCCGGGCGGCCGTGCAACGGGGGGTCGAGGTCGTGATCGCGACCGGCCGGATGGCCAAGAGCGCCCGGCCCTTCGCCGAGCAGCTCGGGGAGCGGGCCCCGATCATCGCCTACCAGGGGGCCCTGATCCGCGAGATGTGGCAGCCCGGCGACCGGCTCGGCCGGCTGCTCGTCCACCTGCCCCTGACCGCGGCCGTCGCCCGCGAGGCCGTTGAGTGGTCGACCGACCATGGCCTGGCCGCCCACGTGAACCACCTCGAGCGGTTCGTCCTGCCGGCCAGCGATCCCCGGGCCGAGGACTACTCGGCCTTCCTCGGGGCCCGGGCCGAGATCGTGCCCGACCTGGTCGCCTGGATCCGCCGGCCCGTCACGAAGATCCTGGCCGTCGGCCCGGCGCCCCGGCCGACCGAGCTGATGCCCGTCGCCCGGGCCCACTTCGCCGGCCGGGCCGAGGTCACGGTCAGCCACCCCGAGTTCCTCGAGTTCCTCTCGCCGGGCGTCTCGAAGGGGAGCGCCGTGCGCTGGCTCGCCCGCCGGCTGGGGATTGCCCTCGAGCAGACAATGGCCCTGGGCGACCAGTTCAATGACCTCGAGATGATCGCTGCCGTCGGCCACGGGGTGGCCCTGCCGAGCGCCCCGCCCGAGGTCCAGGCCGCCGCCCGCTACATCGCGCCGCCGCTGGCCGAGGAAGGAGCCGCCCAGGTGATCGAAGCGCTCGTCCTGCCCGGCCTCGACGGCGCCCGGCAGGCCGGCCGATTCGAGGCGGGGCGATGACCGCCCGGGTCGTTCGGGATGACACCGCGGGCCGGGCCGAGGCGATCGACGTGCTCCGCCGGGGCGGCCTCGTCGGCCTGCCCACGGACACGGTCTACGGCCTCGCGGTGGCCCTCGACGCACCCGAGGCGATCGAGCGGCTGTTCGCAGCCAAGGGCCGGCCGCCCGACAAGGCGATCGTGTTGCTCGTGGCCGACATCGGCCAGGCCGAGCGGACGGGGTTATTCGGTTCGGCGGCGCGCGCCCTCGCGGCAGCCGCCTGGCCGGGTGCCCTGACCCTGGTCGTGGCCCGCCGCCCGGAGGTCCGCCTGCCCGACATCCTCACCGCCGGTGGCTCGACGATCGGCCTGCGCCTGCCCGGCCATGGAACGCCGCGGGCCCTGGCCCGGGCGCTTGGCCCGCTGCCGGTCACCTCGGCCAATCGATCGGGCGAACCGGACCTGCTCAATGCCCCCGGCGTGTCGATCGAGCTGGGCGACGGGCTCGACCTGATCCTCGACGGTGGGCCGGCGACCGGCGGGACGCCCTCGACGGTCGTTCGCTGCGACGGCTGGGATACGGAGGTCCTGCGCGTCGGCGCGATCCCGCCGGACCAGGTCAAGGAGATCGTGAATGCTGCCCGCAAGGGTCATCCGGTGGTTGCGCCCGCACCCCAGCGTCGCCGGTCGACGAATGGGATGGCGGATGAGCCGCGGGGGCTCGCGCCGCGGGACCCGCGGCGAGCCCCGGGCTGGCGCATCGTGGGAAGATGGGCGGCGCGCCGGGCTGATGCCGCAGGTGCCGCCGGAGGAGCGCAGATGACCGCCAGCCAGACAACTGCCCTGCCCTGGGCATCCGTCGCCGAGGTTGATCCCGAGGTCTGGTCGGCGATCGAGGGCGAGCGGGCCCGCCAGCACGACAAGATCGAGCTGATCGCCAGCGAGAACTACGTCTACCAGGCGGTCCTGGAGGCCCAGGGCTCGTGGCTCACGAACAAGTACGCCGAGGGCTTGCCCGGCAAGCGCTACTACGGCGGCTGCGAGTTCGTCGACGTGGTCGAGCGGCTGGCCCAGGACCGGGCCCTGGCCCTCTTCCCCGGCTCGGAGCACGTCAACGTCCAGCCCCACTCGGGCGCCCAGGCGAACATGGCCGCCTACCTCAGCTCGGTCAATCCGGGCGACCGGGTCCTGGGCATGAACCTGGCCCACGGCGGCCACCTGACCCACGGGATGGCCCTGAACTTCAGCGGGCGCTACTTCGAGATCCACGCCTACGGGGTCCGCCCGGAGGACCAGCGGATCGACTACGACGCGCTCGAGGTCCAGGCCCGCGAGGTCCGCCCGAAGCTGATCGTGGCCGGCGCTTCGGCCTATCCCCGGATCATCGAGTTCGAGCGGATGGCCGACATCGCCCATTCCGTTGGCGCGCTCCTGTGGGTCGACATGGCCCACGTCGCCGGCCTGGTCGCGGCCGGCCTCCATCCCAGCCCGTTTCCGCACGCCGACATCGTCACGACCACGAACCACAAGACCCTCCGCGGGGCCCGGGGCGGAATGATCTTCAGCCGGCTCGAGCTGCCGCCGAGCGCCGACCCGGCCGACTACCCGATGGTCAAGCCAACTCTCGCCGCGACGATCGATCGAAGTGTCTTCCCGGGGGTCCAGGGCGGCCCCCTGATGCACGTGATCGCGGGCAAGGCGGTTGCCCTGAAGCTGGCCCAGGGCGAGGAGTTCCGCGACTACCAGCGGCGCGTCGTGGCCAACGCCCGGGTGATGGGTGAGACGCTCCAGCAGCTCGGCGCCCGGCTGATGACCGGCGGGACAGACAACCACCTCGTCCTCGTCGACGTCACCCCGCTGGGGGTCACCGGCCGCGAGGCGGAGCGGCTCCTCGACGAGATCGGGATCACCGTGAACAAGAACGCGATCCCGTTCGACGAGAATCCGCCGAACATTGCCTCCGGGATCCGGATCGGCTCGCCGGCCACCACGACTCGCGGCTTCGGCGAGGATGAGATGCGGGCGATCGCCCAGATGATCGTGGCCGCGATCGCCGGCCGGGACGATCCCGTCGTGCTCGCCCGGTTGCGCTCCGAGGCGCGCGAGATCGCCGACCGCTTCCCGGTTCCCTGGGTTGCCCGAGGCGTGAGGCTCCGACCCTCCGGCGCGGCGGTCATGCCGCGGGCGGGAGGCTGCGGGCGCAATGCGCCTGACCTGATCGGCGGGATCCCCGAGCTGCTTCCGGCGTTCTTCATCGCGTTCCTCGCCGCCGCCCTGATCAGCTTCGCCCTGACCCCGCTGATCCGAGCGCATCGCCCGCCGGATCGACCTGGTCGACGAGCCGAATCACCGCCGGGTCAATACTCAGCCGATCGCCCGGGGCGGGGGGATCGCCGTCGTCTTCGCCTTCCTGGTCGTCGCCCTCGTCCTGACCCTGCTCGTCGCGGCCGGGAACCTGGCCGGGTTCACCCTGCCGGCCTCGATCGGGCCCAACGAGCTGCTGGCCCTGTTCGGCGGGACGGCCCTGGCGGCGATCCTCGGCCTGCTCGACGACGTCCTCAACCTGCGCGCCCGCTGGCAGCTCCTGACCCAGCTCGTCCTCGCGATCGGCGCCGTCCTGCTCGGGATCACGATCGATTTCGATCGCGAATCCGTTCGGGCCGGGCCAGCTTCCGCTTGACGGCGTGTGGGGCGTCGCCTTCACGGTCTTCTGGATCGTGGGCATGATCAACAGCATCAACTGGATCGACGGCCTGGACGGCCTGTCGAGCGGGATCGGCTTGATCGCCGCGTTTACCCTGGCCCTGATCAGCCTGACCGTGAGCGCCGGGATCTTCGGCCAGCCGTATGTCGCCCTGATGTGCTTCGCCCTGGCCGGGGCGATCCTCGGCTTCCTGCGCTGGAACTTCCACCCGGCCACGATCTTCGTCGGGACGAGCGGGGTCATGGTCATTGGCTACTCGCTGGCCGTCCTGTCGATCCTCGGGACAGCCAAGGTGGCCGTTGCCCTGCTCGTCCTGGGCGTGCCGATCATCGACACGTTCTGGAACATCGTCCGGCGCCTGGCAAACGGCTCATCGCCATTCACCCCCGATCGGGGCCACGTCCACCATCGGCTGATGGACCTCGGCCTGAGCCAGACCCGGGCGGTTCTCGTGATCTACGCGATGACTCTGGTCCTGGCCGTCATGTCCGTTCTCCTGTCCGGGGCCGGCCAGCTGTACGCCTTCGTCGGGGTCGTCGTGGCCTCAGGCTTCATCCTCCTGATCCTGACCCGGCGAGCGCTGGTCATCGACGACTTCCGGGCGGAGTCATATGAGGACGACGAGCCCACCCACCCGGTCGCCGTGCCGGTCCGGGCGGAGCGGCCCGAGGTGGTCTCGGGAGAGGCAGCTCCGGGCAGGCCCGACAGTGCCCGGGTCGAGCCGGTCAGGACCGAGACGGCGGCCGTCCGGGTCGAGCCGAATCCAGCCAAGGTCGAGGCGCTGCCCAACAAGCCGGTGCGCCCAGGCTGACCTCCGGTCTGACGAGGGACCTGACCTTGGTCTGGCCAGGGTTCTGAACCCGGTCTGGCCAGGGTTCTGATCCCCGGACCGCAGCGGACCTTCACGGAGCCCCCTGAACCGCATTACCCGGTCGTTCGGCGGTATCCGGCACTATTCCTAATCCTCATTCCGGCGGGTCGGTGCTAGCATCCGCCTCCGACCTTCATCCCGGGAGAATCCGCCCTCCACCCATGAGCCTCCCCATCATTCTCGCGATCGTGCTCACGGTGGCGATCCTGGCGTGGGTTGCCGTCTATTTCGTTGTCCGCCGCCGGCGCGAGGCGGCCGCGGCGAACAAGGCGTTCCAGCCCGACCCGATGGATGCCGAGATCGGTCGCGAGGCCCTTCGGCGGGTCTTCGGGATCCTGGCCGACGAGGATCCGACGCCGGTCGCAGCGCCGCCCATCGCCCCCTTGCGCCGGCTGCTCCGATTGCCGCCGCCGCGGTCATGGCCGATCGGGCCGCCGACCGCCCCGGTCGCGCTGGGCCCGATCGACCCTCCGCCCGCCCCGGTCGAGCCCGCAGCCAGCGTCACTCCCGCCGCGAAACCCGCGGAACCGCCTGGCCCGGTGGCGCCAGTCATCGCCGCCGCCGCAATCACGGCGGCCGTCAAGCCGCCAACTCCCGCGCCGGCGCCGACTGCCCCGCCGCCGAGCAGCCCGCCGCCGAGCAGCCCGGAACCCAAGGCCGCCGGCCCGGCGATGGCCGGCAGCGGCTTCCGCCTGTTCGCCCCGGATGAGACCGAGGGCGGGGCAGCAGCGGCCGCAGTCCCGGTTGCGGCCGCGTCAGGCGGTGGCACGCCGCCGCCACCACCACCGAAGACACCTCGCGGCTCGTCGAACAGCGAGCGACCCAGGTTCATTCGGGACAGCCTTGGCGCCCTGCTGGTGACCGTCGGCATCGTTGTCGTCGCGGTCGCCTTGCTGCGTCCGCAATTGTCGATCCTGACAGGGGACGTCAAACAGGCCACCGCGACCGCGCCCGGCGATCGGCGACGTGACGTTCATGCCCGACCGCACGCCATCGCCGACGCCGCTGCCGTCGGTCGCCCCCACCCCGAGCCCGACCCTCGCGCACGCCCAGCCCCTCGCCGTCGCCCAGCCCCTCGCCGACCCTCGCGCCGACGCCATCGCCGACTCCCGTCCCGACCGCGCCGCCGAAGAAGGCCACGCCGCCGCCGACGCCGCGGCCGACGCCCGTTCCGACGCCCAAGTCGACCCCGAAGCCGACGCCGACACCGGCGCCACCGATCGTCACGAGCTTTACCGGGACCCCGGGCCCAGGGACCGACGAGGCCACGTTCAGCGCGCACGCCACCAACGCGACCTCCTGGACGATCCATTTCGACGATGGAACGACCAAGAGCGGCAAGGGGTCCAGCTTCTCGGGCGTGACCCACACGTACCTGACGGGCGCGGGCAGCTATTTCCCGACCGTCGACTTTCTCGGAAAGGGCGGGGCATCCACCCCCGACCAGATCACCGTCAACGTCGACTGATTTCTAGGTGACCACAATGCAATTCGCCGCCCGCCTCCTCGCGAGCCTTCTGCTTCTGACGCTGTCCCTGCCGGTGGCGGTCGCGAACGCTGATCTCGGACAGCCTGGCGTTCGGCCTGAATCGGCCGAAGTGGCCGGCGTGCCCGACAACACCCTGACGGTCACCGCCATGACCGGCGGCTCGCCGGACACGAGCTACACCGGGACCGTCGACTTCACGAGCGCGGATCGGGCTCCGCGGTGAGCTCCCGGCCGATTACGCCTTCCGGCTGTCGGACAACGGTCGTCCACCTTCAGCGTCACGTTCGTGACCGCCGGACTCCGGCCAGACGGTGACCGCGACGACACCGGACGACGGCACGACCAACGGTGAGGGCGACAGGACGGATTCGCGGTCGGCAGCCAACCGAGCCTGTCCGGCATGGCCAGCCTGACCTCGGGTTCCACGCGAGACCATCACCGCGACGGTGACCGATGCGTTCAGCAATCCGGTATCGGCGACAGCGTCGACGTTCGGCCAGACCGGCCGGCAGCGGGTCCGTTCAGCGGATCTCACGAGCGAAACGACCGATTCAACGGGCATGCGACCGATACCGTTTCGGGAGCCTCGCCGGCCGCGTGACGATCACGGCGAGCCGACGGGCATCCCTGTTGACACGGTTGCCTTCTCGTCGGCCCACGGCTCGGTGTCCTCCGTCTCCCTGACTCCGAGCTCGTCCTCGATCTCGCCCGGTGGCAGCCAGGACTACACGACCACGGCGTCGGACGCTGCCAGCAACACGACTGGGACGAGACCGGTACGGCCATGCTTTCGATCATGCCGAACGGCAGCTGCGGCTCGACGAGCTGCACTGCCACGACCGGTGGAGCACATACCGTCAATCCCACTTACCCGGGAAGACCGACACGTCGACGCTGACCGTAGGGAACAACCCGCCGACGGCCAACGCCGACTCGGACCCTGCTCGAGAACGCCGGCAGCACGGCGATCGACGTCCTGGCGAATGACACCGATCCCGACAGCGAGAGCCTGACCGTGACCGTCGTCACGAACCCGCCCCACGGAACGGCGTCGGTCGACAGCGGTGGCGGCGGCGTCCACTACACGCCCGACGCCAACTACAGCGGCTCGGACACGTTCACCTACGACATCAGCGACGGCAACGGCGGCGTGATACCGGCACCGTGTCGATCACGGTCACCCATGTGAACCAGACCCCATCGTTCACCAAGGGCGCCAACCAGTCCGTCAGCGAGAACACCGGCACGCATACCGTGAGTGGCTGGGCGACCTCGATCAGCCCCGGTCCGGGCAACGGCGACGTCGGGCCAGACGCTCACGTTCCACATCACCTCGAACACGAACAGCGGCCTGTTCAGCACCCAGCCCGCCGTCGTCGTCGACCGGCACCCTGACCTTCACCCCGGCCTCCAACGTGAGCGGAACGGCCACGATCGGGGTCGACCTCCACGACAACGGTGGAACAACGAACGGCGGCGACGACACGAGCAGCAGCCAGTCGTTCACGATCACAGTCAACGGCGTGAACCAGGCCCCAGCTTCACCGGCGGGCCCCGATGACTCGACTCTCGAGGATTCTGGCCGCGCAGACGCTCTCGGGCTGGGCGACGAATATCAGCGAAGGCCCCGGCGACACCGGCCAGATCCTGAACTTCATCGTCACGAACGACAACAACGGCCTGTTCAGCAGCCAGCCGGCGGTCGATGCCTCGAGCGGCGACCTGACCTATACGCCGGCGGGCAACGCCAACGGCACGGCGACCGTCTCCGTCTCGCTGCACGACAACGGCGGCACAGCCAACGGCGGCGACGACACGAGCAACGTCCAGACGATGACGATCACGGTCACCGCCGTGAACGACGCCCCGACCTGGAACAAGGGGCCGGACGAGACCGTCCTTGAGAACTCGGGCCTGAAGACGGTCAGCGGCTGGGCGTCTTCGTTCAGCCCCGGCCCGGCCAACGAATCCGGCCAGAACCTTTCGATCGGGACGACGAACAACAACAACGGTCTGTTCAGCGCCCAGCCCAACGTGACGATGGCCGGAACCCTGACCTTCACCCCCGCCGCGAACGCGAGCGGCAGCGCCACGGTCTCGGTGAACCTGAGCGACGACGGCGGCACGCCAATGGCGGGGTCGACCACACGACGAAGACGTTCGTGATCAACGTGACCCAGGTCAACCAGGTCCCGAGCTTCACCGGTGGCCGGCAACGACACGACCCTCGAGGACTCCGGTCCACAGTCGATCCCCAACTGGGCGACCTCGATCAGCCAGGGCGCCGGCGATACCGGCCAGAACCTCGACTTCCAGGTCATCGATACCAACGACGCGCTGTTCAGCGTCCTGCCGGTCGTTGACGCGTCGACCGGCACCATGACCTACACGCCCGCCGCCAACGCGAACGGGGTCGCCACGGTCACCGTCAAGCTCCACGATGACGGCGGGACGGCCAACGGTGGCGTGGACCTGAGCGCCGGCCAGACGATGCAGATCACGGTCACCCCCGTGAACGACCCGCCCTCGTTCAGCGACCCGGCCGACCAGACCGTGCTCGAGGATGCCGGCGCCCAGATCGTCGTCGGCCTCGCGGCGCCCGTTACGGCCGGCCCGGCCAACGAGTCGGCCCAGACCCTGGCTTGTTCAACCTGACCAATGACAACAACGCCCTGTTCAGCGTCCAGCCGGCGCTCAACACGGCGACCGGCACCCTGACCTACACGCCCGCTCCGAACGCCAACGGCTCGGCCCTGGTGACGGCCACCCTGACCGACAGCGGCGGGACGGCGAACGGTGGGGATGACAACCTGACCCACACGTTCACGATCACGGTCACGCCGGTCAACGACGCCCCCACCTTCACGAAGGGCCCCAACCAGACCCTCCACGAGGAAGGCACCACGACGGGCGACGGTCCGGTCGTGACCCAGACCGTGGCCAACTGGGCGACCGCGTTCAACCCCGGCCCGGCCAATGAATCAGGCCAGACGAACCTCGGCTACACGATCGCCAGCAACGACCACCCGCTCCTGTTCAGCGTCCAGCCGGCGATCAGCACGAGCGGGACCCTGACCTACACCCTGGCCGCGAATCGGAACGGCGTCGCGACGATCGGGGTGACCGTCCAGGACAGCGGTGGGACGGCCAACGGGGGAGCCGATACGAGCGCCGTCCAGATGTTCACGATCACGGTCATCGGGGTCGACCATGCCCCGGCCGCGATCAACGATTTCCCGACGGTCATCCAGGGCAGCGGTCCGGTCACGATCAACGTCCTGGCCAACGACAGCGATCCCGACGGCGACAACCTGACGATCACCTCGATCCCGCGCCAGGGCAGCAAGGGCCACGCGGCGATCGCCTCGAACCACAAGTCGGTGACCTACGACCCGAGTGGCTCGTTCATCGGGACCGACGTCTTCCTGTACACGATCAGCGACGGCCGGGGCGGGGTGGCCACGGGCACGGTCCAGGTGACCGTGGTCAAGGACACGGTTCCGCCAACGGTCTCCTCGGTCCACGCCTGGATCGCCAGCGGCTCCGGTCAACACCACGGCCACGATCACCCTGACCTGGAAGGGCGCCGACCAGGGCTTCGGGGTGAAGTACTACCAGCTCCAGGAGATGAGGAACAACACGAGCTGGGTCTGGGTGACCGATGCCGGTCGGCCATGCCTCGATCAACCGGGTCGTGTCGATCGGCAGCCAGTATCAGTACCGGGTCAGGGCCATTGACCTGGCCGGCAACGTCGGGCCGTTCACCTACCTGGCCAACTTCACCCCGACCCTCGTCCAGGAAACAGCGGCCACGTACACGGGCGCGTGGACGAACGCCCGGGTCGTGGGCGCCCTGGGCGGCCACCTCAGCTACGCCTCGACCCACGGCTCGGTGGCGACCTTCACCTGCACCTGCCTGTCGATGGCCTGGATCGCCCCGAAGGGCACGACCCTGAGCGCGAGCCGGGTCTACGTGGACGGCAGCCTGATCGGGATCTACACCGAGAAGGGGACGAAGAACGTGATGTACCAGGTGATCTTCGCCAAGACCTGGTACTAGCACCGCCAGCCATACCCTCGGTCATGTC
Source organism: uncultured Chloroflexia bacterium (assembly GCA_963697135.1). Taxonomy (GTDB): domain Bacteria; phylum Chloroflexota; class Limnocylindria; order Limnocylindrales; family CSP1-4; genus Palsa-1033. Next base: position 166,847 of record CAVOMZ010000006.1, read on the forward strand.
GGTGACCGGCGCGGGCCGGGCCGAGATCGACGCCTTCCTGACCCTCCAGTAAGCGCGGCTCCAGCAGCTCCCCCGACTCGCTCGGGGGAGTTTGCTGCGGCCACGTGGCCACCTGCTACACTCCGGGCGCCTTGTCGGGTCAGACCGGAGCCGGAGCCTATTTCGCCCTCTTCTCCGAGATCGGCTTCCTCCTGTTGGTGACCACCCTGTTCGGGGCGCTGGCGGGGCACTGGCTTGACCTTCAAATCGGTACCTCACCGATCTTCCTGCTCGTCGGCTTCATCGGCGGGGCGGGGATTGGAACGTACGGGATCTACCGGATGATCTCCCGGTTCCTGGCGAAATTCGACTAGCCAGGCGGGAGCCCAGACCAAGAACTCAAGAGCACGGCCGCCCGCCGTGCCCGCGTGGATGGAGCAAGCGTGTCGAGCGATCAGGTGACGACCCCCGAGGCCGCCCCGGCCGGGAGCAATCGGACCGTGCGCCGGCTCGGCCTGCTCGTCGCGGCCGTGATCATCCTCGACCTGCTCGCCGTGATCTTCCTGCCGCCATTCCCGCGGGGCGGATCGCAGGGCCAGAGCTGCTCGTACCCCAGCTGCTTCATCACCTCGACCCTCGAATTCCCACCGCCCCACGTCGTGTTCGACCTGAACCCGGGCAACCCCCTCCCGAGCGGATCGGTCGTGGTCGGCTTCCATCCCAGCATCACCAGCACGATCCTCACGATGTGGATCGTCATCGCCGTCCTGCTCGTGCTCGGCTTCCTCGCGACGAGGGCAATGAAGCTGGTCCCGGGCGGGCTCCAGAACCTGGTCGAATTCGCCTACGAGAACCTCGAGAGCTTCGGCACGAGCATGGGCGGGGCGCCAGCCAAGCCGTACATCCCGCTGTTCGCCTCGTTCTTCCTGCTGATCCTGTTCTGCAACTGGGTCGGCCTGATCCCGCCGGTCGGCCGGATCGACGAGCTCCGGGCACCGACCTCCGATGTGAACATCACCCTCGGCCTGGCCCTCGTGAGCTTCGGCTACTTCGAGTTCCAGGGCTTCCGCAAGAACGGGGTCGGGGGCTACCTCGGCCGGTTCTTCCCGGTGTACGAGTTCCGCAATGGCGTCGGCGCCGGGATCATCGCGATGTTCGTCGGGCTGATCGAGCTGATGCTCGAGTTCGTCAAGCCGGTCACCCTGTCGATGCGGCTCTTTGGCAATATCTACGGGGGAGAGGTCGCCCTCGCGGTGATCACGGCCCTGACCCTGTTCATCGCCCCGGTCCTGATGTTCAGCCTGGAAGTGATGCTCAACTTCATCCAGGCCCTGATCTTCAGCATCCTCAGCCTCCTGTTCATCGTGCTCGCGGTCGAAAGCCACGAGGGCGAGGAGGGTGAGATGGGGCATGAGGCGATCGAGTCCCTGGAAGAGGGCGTCCACAGCGGTCAGCTCGCGGCGGCCTGACCCCGCCGCTCTCAGCCATTCAAGAAACAGGGAAGTGGACCGGCCACCTGGCCGGACGTAGGAGGAACAACCGGATGGATCACATTGGCGCCGGGCTCGCGGCCCTGGGGGTCTTCGGCCCCGGCATCGGCATCGGCATCCTGGGAGGCCTGGCCTCCACCGCGATCGGGCGCAACCCGGAGGCAGCCGGCCAGATCCGTGGCCTGGCGATCATCCTCGCTGCGTTCGCCGAAGGCCTCGGCGTGCTCGCGATCGTGGTCGGCATCCTCGCGATCTTCATCTAGCCGTCGGGCGGAGATCGAATCGTGGTCCTGCTATCCGTCGCCGGCGCCGCCGCCCATGTGGCAGTCCGCCTGACGGCCGACGAGCCCGCGACCGGCGGGCTGACGATCAACCTCTTCTGGATCATCGTCAGCGCCCTGAACTTCATCGTCTTCTTCGCGCTGTTCAAGGCGTTCGCCCTGGCCCCGCTCACGAAGATGCTCAACGAACGCCGGGAGCGGATCGCCCAGGGGCTGGCCGACGCCGAGCAGGCCCGGCTCGATCGTGAGGCCGGGGCGGCCGAGCGGCAGGCGACCCTGACCGACGCGCGCCGGGAGGCGCGGGAGATCATCGACCGGGCCCAGAAGGTGGCCCAGGAGAGCCGTGACGCCGACGTCGCCGCAACCCGCGCTGGAGCTCGAGCGGATGCGCGAGCGAGCCGCGGCCGAGATCGAAGGCGAGCGCCAGCGGGCCCTCGTCGGCCTTCGGGGCGAGGTCGCCAACCTGGCCCTCGCGGCCGCCGGCCAGGTGGTTGGCGAGACGATGAGCGATGCCCGCCAGCGTCGCCTGGTCGAGGAGTTCCTGGCCACGCTCCGGCACGGCCGAGCCGGCCGGCTGATGGCCCGACCGTCAACCGCGGCCCGGCGCTACGCCGAATCTGCGTTCGAGATCGCCGGTCGCGACAAGGCCTACGACCAGTGGCGGCGTGAGCTCGACCTGGCCGCCGGCGTCCTCGAGGATCCGGCCGTCGCCCACGGCCTGAACGATCCCCGGGTATCGAGCGTGGTCCGCGAGGCGGCCCTCGAGAGCGGCCTCGGCAAGCAGGTCAGCAAGTCGGTCCTCAACCTCCTCCGGCTGCTGATCCGGCGGGGCCGGATCGAGGACCTGCCGCGGGTCGCCAGCGAGTTCCGACGCCTCGACAACCTTCGCCTTGGAATCACCCCGGCCCGGGCCGTCAGCGCCGCCCCGCTCCAGCCGGCCGAAGTCACCGCCCTCACCGCCAGGCTCGAACAGATGACCGGCGGCCGGATCGAGCTCGCCCAGGAGGTCGACCCGAGCCTGCTCGGCGGCCTCGTCGTGCGGGTCGGCGACCGGCTGATCGACGGGAGCGTACGGGGTCGCCTCGAGCGATTGCGCAACCAGCTCGTCTCGGGCGCCCTCTAGGAGATCAGTCAGATGGCCATTCGTTCCGACGAGATCATCAGCATCATCAAGTCCCAGATCGACAACTTCGACCAGGCCGCCGAGACGCGCAGCGTCGGGACGGTGGTCGAGGTGGGCGACGGGATCGCCCAGATCTACGGCCTCGAGGACGCCGTCTCGTCCGAGATGCTCGAGTTCCCGGGCGGGGTGATGGGGATCGCCCTGAACCTCGAGGAGGAGACCGTTGGCGCGGTCATCCTGGGCAACGCCTCGGAGATCAAGGAAGGCGACACGGTCAAGACGACCGGCCGGGTCGTCGAAGTGCCGGTCGGCCAGGCGCTCCTCGGCCGGGTGGTCGACCCACTCGGCCGGCCGCTCGACGACAAGGGCCCGATCGCGACCACGAAGACCCGCCCGGTCGAGCGGATCGCCCCGGGCGTCATCGTCCGCCAGTCGGTCGACACGCCGGTCCAGACCGGGATCAAGGCGATCGATGCGCTGATCCCGATCGGGCGCGGCCAGCGCGAGCTGATCATCGGCGACCGGCAGACCGGCAAGACGGCGATCGCCATCGACGCGATCATCAACCAGAAGGGCAAGGGCCTGGTCTGCATCTACGTCGCGATCGGCCAGAAGCTCTCGACCGTCGCGAACATCGTGGCGATCCTCGAGGCCCACGACGCCCTGGCCCACACGATCGTGGTCGTGGCCGGGGCCGAGGATCCGGCCCCGCTCCAGTACCTCGCCCCGTACGCCGGCGTGGCGATGGCCGAGGAAGTCATGGAGGTCGGGGTCGAGGTGCCGGGCAACGACGGCCTGGTCAAGGACGCCCTGTGCGTCTACGACGACCTCTCGAAGCACGCCTGGGCCTACCGCGAGATGTCCCTCCTGCTCCGCCGGCCGCCCGGCCGGGAGGCCTACCCGGGCGACGTCTTCTACCTCCACAGCCGGCTGCTCGAGCGGGCGGCCCGCCTGAACACGGACAACGGCGGCGGCTCGATCACGGCCCTGCCGATCATCGAGACCCAGGCCGGCGACGTGTCGGCCTACATCCCGACCAACGTGATCTCGATCACCGACGGCCAGATCTTCCTCGACACCGACCTGTTCAACTCCGGCCAGCGGCCCGCCCTGAACATCGGGATCTCGGTCAGCCGGGTCGGCTCGGCCGCCCAGACCAAGGCGATGAAGAAGGTCGCCGGGCCGCTCAAGCTCGACCTGGCCCAGTACCGCGCCCTGGCCGCCTTCGCCCAGTTCGCCTCCGACCTGGACAAGGCGACCCGCGACCAGCTGACCCGGGGCGAGAAGCTGTCCGAGGTCGTCAAGCAGCCCCAGTACCAGCCCCTCGGCGTCGAGAAGCAGGTCGCGATCCTGTACGCCGCCACGAAGGGCGCCCTGGACGACATCCCCTCGAACCGGGTCAAGGACTGGGAGGCCGGCTACTACCGCTACCTCGAGACCGAGAAGCCCAAGCTCCTGACCGACCTGGCCGCGAGCGGGGCCCTGAGCGACGAGCAGGCGGCCGCCTTCGACGAGGCGATCGCGGCCTATCGCCAGAGCTTCCTGGCCTAGGCCGGCAAAAGGGGACCCAGGGTTGGCCAGCCAGCGCGACATCCGGCGACGGATCGGCGCCGTCAGGAACATTCGCCAGATCACCCGGGCGATGCAGTTCGTGGCGGCCAGCAAGCTCAAGCGCGCCCAGGACGCCACCCTGGCTGCCCGGCCCTACTCGCAGAAGCTCGACGAGGTCCTGGCCGACGTGGCCGCCGTCCTCGGCGGCGACGAGCATCCGCTCCTGGCCACGGCCGACCCGAAGGGCAAGCGACTCGTCGTCCTGATCACGACCGATCGGCCCCTGGCCGGGCCGCTCACCTCGAACGCGGTCCGGTTCACCCTTCGCGAGGTGGTCGATCACGGGGGCGGGATCACGATGGTCACCGTCGGCCGGAAGGGCCGCGACGCGATCCGCCGGGCGGGCATCCCCATCGAGGCCCACTTCGCCGGCTTCGGCGACCGGCCGACCTTCGCCGACATCCTGCCCCTGGCCCGGCTCGTGACCGACGACTACCTCTCGGGCGCCTACGCCCGGATCGACGTGATCTATCCGGCCTTCGTCTCGACCCTGACCCAGCAGCCGACCCTCGGCCAGATCCTGCCGATCGTGGCCAGCGAGGACACGGCCGGGATCCCGGGCAACCAGTTCATCTTCGAGCCGAGCCCGTCGGCCGTCCTCGAGCAGCTCCTGCCGCGGTACGTGGCGACCCGGCTGTACCAGGCGGTCCTCGAGGCCAAGGCCAGCGAGGAGTCGAGCCGGATGGTCGCGATGAAGAACGCGACCGAGAACGCCGAAGAGCTGATCGACGACCTGACCCTCAGCTACAACAAGGTTCGCCAGGCGAACATCACCCGCGAAATGATCGAGATCGCGTCGGGCGCCCAGGCCCGCTGAAGGAGGCACTGACCAGCATGGCGACCGCCACCACGACCGCGACCGGCAAGGTGATCCAGATCACCGGCGCCGTCGTGGACATCGAGTTCCCCGCCGGCGAGCTGCCGGCGATCTACAACGCCGTCGAGATCCAGCGCCCGGACCAGGAGCCGCTGACCGTCGAGGTCCAGCAGCACCTCGGCAACAACTGGGTCCGGACCGTGGCCATGACCACGACCGACGGCCTGGCCCGGGGGGTCGACGCGATCGACACCGGGGCCCCGATCACCGTGCCGGTCGGCGAGGTCACCCTCGGGCGCGTCTTCGACGTGCTCGGCCATCCGATCGACAACAAGGGCCCGGTCGAGGCCGAGGTCAGCCTGCCGATCCACCGCGAGCCGCCGGCGTTCGATCAGCAGACGACCGACGTCGAGGTCTTCGAGACCGGGATCAAGGTGATCGACCTGATCTGCCCGTTCAAGAAGGGCGGCAAGATCGGGATCTTCGGCGGGGCCGGGGTGGGCAAGACGGTCATCATCCAGGAGCTGATCCGGAACGTCGCCCAGGAGCACTCGGGCTACTCGGTCTTCGCCGGGGTGGGCGAGCGCAGCCGCGAGGGCAACGACCTGATCGCCGAGATGACCGAGTCGGGGGTCATCGCCAAGACCGCCTTCGTCTTCGGCCAGATGAACGAGCCGCCCGGCGCCCGCCAGCGAGTCGGCCTGACCGCCCTGACGATGGCCGAGTACTTCCGGGACAAGGAGGGCAAGGATGTCCTCCTGTTCATCGACAACATCTTCCGCTTCACCCAGGCCGGCTCGGAGGTCTCGGCCCTGCTCGGCCGGATGCCGAGCGCCGTCGGCTACCAGCCGAACCTGGCGACCGAGATGGCCGCCCTCCAGGAGCGGATCACCTCGACCAAGGACGGCTCGATCACCAGCCTCCAGGCGGTCTTCGTGCCGGCCGACGACTACACCGACCCGGCCCCGGCCACGACCTTCGGCCACCTCGACTCGACGATCCGGCTCGAGCGCTACATCACCGAGCTGGGGATCTACCCGGCGGTCGATCCGCTCACCTCGACCTCGCGGGTGCTCGACCCGCTCGTCGTGGGCCAGGACCACTACGACACGGCCCAGGAGACGAAGCGCGTCCTCCAGCGCTACCGCGACCTCCAGGACATCATCAGCATCCTGGGCATCGACGAGCTGTCCGAGGAGGACAAGTCGACCGTCGCCCGGGCCCGCCGGCTCCAGCGCTTCATGAGCCAGCCGTTCTTCGTCGGCGAGGTCTTCACCGGCCGGCCCGGCAAGTACGTCCCGATCAAGGACACGGTCGCCTCGTTCAAGGAGATCCTCGAGGGCGCCACCGACACCCTGCCGGAGCAGGCCTTCTTCCTGGCCGGCACGATCGACGACGTCCGGGAGAACGCGGCCAAGCTCGGCCAGGCATGACCCTCCATCTCGAGATCGTCACCCCCGAGCGGCTCGTCTACAGCGACGAGGTCGATCGGGTCCAGGTGCCCGGGGGCGACGGCGAGCTGGGCATCCTGCCCCACCACGCCCCGCTCGTGGCGACCCTCGGCAGCGGCGAGCTGCGGGTGATCAAGGGCAGCACCGAGGAGTCGATCGCGGTGATCGGGGGCTTCATCCAGGTCCGGCCCGACCAGGTCGTGATCATGGCCGAGAGCGCCGACCTGGCCTCGGAGATCGACCTCGAGAAGGCCCAGCAGGCCCGCCGCGACGCGGAGAAGGCGATGGAAGGGGCGGCCCCCGGCACGCCCGACCTGATGGCCGCCCAGGCCGAGCTCCAACGATCGCTCCTGCGCATCCGGGTGGCCGAGCGCCGACACCGCGAGGGTCCCCGGAGCCGAGGCTGACGGCGATGGCCGACGCGCGCCCGTTTCACTGGGAGTTCAAGCCACCCGCGGTCCCTCCCGAAGCCTTCCGGATCGAGGGCGGCCGCCCGCTCAACGGCTCGGTCCCGATCAGCGGTTCGAAGAACGCCGCCCTCAAGCTGCTCGCCGCGGCGACCCTGACCGGCGAGCGCTGCCGCTTCACGAACGTGCCCGAGATCGAGGATGTCCGGGTGATGGCCGACACCCTGCGCGACCTCGGGGTGGTCGTCGACCATCCGGCCGACAACGTCTACGAGGTCGCCTCGGGCGACGTCGACTGGCTGTTCGTGCCCCTCGAGGCGGCGGCCAAGATGCGCGCCTCGTTCATCCTGCTCGGCCCGCTCCTCGCCCGGTTCGGCCGGGTGATCATCAGCAACCCGGGTGGCGACCGGATCGGTCGGCGGCCGGTCAACCTCCACGTCGACGCGATGCGGGCCCTGGGCGCCGAGATCGAGTATCGCAACGGCTACTACTTCGCCCGTTCGCCGGGTCGCCTGCGGGGGACGAACCTCGAGTTCCCGATCGTCTCGGTCATGGGCACCGAGAACGCGATGCTGGCCGCAGTCCTGGCCGAGGGACGGACGACGATCCACCCGGCCGCCGAGGAGCCCGAGGTCGACGACCTGATCGCGTTCCTGCGGACGATGGGCGCCGAGATCGAGCGGACCTCGCCGGACACGATCGAGATCACCGGCCGGAAGCGCCTCCGGGGCGGCGAGCACCGGGTCGTGCCCGACCGGATCGAGGCCGGCACGTTCCTCGTGGCGGCGGCCGTGACCGGGGGTCGAGTGACCCTCGAAAATGCCCCCTGCGATCACCTCGGAGCGTTCCTCGAGGTCCTCGAGCGGATCGGGGTCAGCGTCGAGTGCAGCGACCGGACGATCCAGGCCTCGGGCGAGGGCCGCGACCTGTACCGGGCCGTCGATGTCACGACGGCGCCGTATCCCGGCCTGGCGACCGACCTCCAGCCGCCGCTGTGCGTCCTGCTGACCCAGGCCGCCGGCCGGAGCCGGGTCCACGAGACGATCTTCGAGGATCGCCTCGAATTCCTGGCCGGCCTGTCCCGGATGGGCGCCCGGGTCCGGATCCAGGACCCGAACCACGCCACGATCACCGGGATCGCCGCGCTCCACGGGGCGGAGACCGAGATCGGCGACCTGCGGGCCGGCGCCTCGATGATCCTGGCCGCCCTGGCCGCCGATGGGACGTCCCTGATCCACGGTGCTCATCACGTTCACCGGGGGTATGAGAACATCGGCCGGAAGTTCCAGGACCTCGGCGCGTCGATCACGACGGTGGCCGAGCGGCCCGCCTCCTCCCGCCGGGCCACCAAGGGGAAGTCCACCAGCGTATGAAGATCGGGATCGACCTCGGCACGGCCAACATCCTCGTGTACGTGCAGGGCAAGGGCATCGTCATCCAGGAGCCGTCGGTCGTGGCCGTGGACGACCAGAACCGGATCGTGGCGGTCGGCGAGGACGCCCGCGAGATGATCGGCCGGACGCCCGGCAACATCACCGCGATCCGGCCGATGAAGGATGGCGTGATCGCCGACTACGTGATCACCGAGGCGATGCTCAGCCACTTCATCGGCAAGGTGAAGCGCGGCTCGATCGGCTTCCGCCGGCCGGACGTGATGATCAGCGTCCCGGCCGGGGTGACGAGCGTCGAGAAGCGGGCCGTCCGGGATGCGGCCCTCAAGGCCGGGGCCGGGGCCGCCTACCTGATCGAGGAGCCCCTGGCCGCCGCGATCGGGGCGAACGTGCCGATCGCCGGCCCGTCCGGGAACATGGTCATCGACATCGGCGGCGGGACGAGCGAGATCGCCGTGATCGCCCTGGGCGGGATCGTCGTCTCGACCAGCCTGCGGGTCGGCGGCAACAAGTTCGACGAGGCGATCTCGACCTACATCCGCAAGAAGTACAACCTGATGGTCGGCGACCGGAGCGCCGAAGAGGTCAAGATCGCGATCGGGACGGCCCTCCCGCTCGAACGCGAGCTGAGCATGGACGTCCGCGGCCGCGACCTGATCGCGGGCCTGCCCCGGACGATCCCGATCACCAGCTCCGAGGTGATGGAGGCGATCGAGGCACCCCTCCAGCAGCTCGTGGCGGCCGTCCGCAACGTGCTCGAGCAGACCCCGCCCGAGCTGAGCTCGGACATCATCGACAAGGGCATGGTGATGTCCGGCGGGGGCGCCCTCCTGCGCAACATCGACAAGCTCCTCACCCAGGTCACGGGCGTGCCCTGCCACGTGGCCGAGAACCCGCTGAACTGCGTGGCGATGGGCACCGGGCTGGCGCTGGAGCACTTCGACTTCTTCAAGAAGTCGCTCGTCCAGCAGGTCTGACGCAGGTCCAGCCATGGCGCTCTCGGCCAAGCCCGGACGGGCCTTCTTCGACCTCCACTGCCACACCTCGTACAGCTTCAATTCGCTGGCCCGGCCGCGCGACCAGGTCCGGGCCGCCGCCCAGCGCGGCCTGACCCATCTGGCGATCACCGATCACGACCGGATCGACGGCGCGCTCGAGGCGCGGGCGGCGGCCCCGGCCGGCCTGACCGTGCTGATCGGCGAGGAGGTCAAGACCGCCGATGGCGACCTGATCGTCGTCTTCCTCGAGGAGGCCCTGCCGCCCGGTCGCCCGGCCGTGGACACGATCGCGGCCGCCCGCGAGCAGGGCGCCCTGGTCGGGATTCCGCATCCCTTCGATCGCTACCGGAATTCCCTCCTGCGCGAGGCCAGCCTCGACTCGCTGGCCGGCCTGGTCGACTGGGTCGAGACGTGGAACGCCCGGATCGTCGGCCGGGCCGGCAACGAGCAGGCCGCCGCCTTCGCCCTCGAGCACGGGCTGCCCGGGACCGCCGCCTCCGACGCCCACTCGACCCTCGAGGTCGGGGTCGCCTACAACATCGCCCCCGAGGCCGATCCGGCCACCCCGGCCGGGCTGCTCGAGGCGCTCGCCAAGCTCGAGCTCCAGCCGGGTCGGGCCTCGTACTACGTCCGGATCCTGACGCCCTTCGCCAAGGGCCTGAACCGGGCCCGGGGCAGGACCCGGATCAAGCCGGTCGAGTCGTGACCAGCGCGGATTCCCCGTCCGGGGAGGACCATCGGCGGATGGCGGATGAGCCGGCCGAGCCGCTAGCGTCGGAGGCGATGGATCTCGCCAAGCCGGTACCGGCTGCCCGCCCGCCCGAGGCGGAGATCGACACCGACCAGGTATCGCTCGGACGGCGCCTGCGCCAGCCCCGAACGATCCTGTCGATCGTCCTGCCCCTGTTCCTGCTCGTCCTGTTTGCCCGGAGCCTGCCCGGCTTCAACCTGTCCGCCCTGCCGGGCGAGATCATGGCCGCCAATCCGTGGCTCCTGCTCGTCGCCTTCCTCGTCTTCTACGCCGGCTTCCCGCTGCGCGGCTATCGCTGGGCGATCCTGATCCGGGCGACCGGCTATCCGCTCAAGGTCAAGGACTCGACCGAGATCATCTTCCTGTCCTGGCTGGTCAACTGCCTCGTGCCGGCCAAGCTGGGCGACGTCTACCGGGCCTACCTGCTCAAGCTCAACGCCGGAGTCTCGCTGAGCCGGTCGTTCGGGACGATCTTCATCGAGCGGATCCTCGACCTGTTCACGATCGTCGTCCTCGGCCTGGCCGCGGGCTACATCAGCTTCCGGGGCCGCCTGCCGACGGATGTCCAGATCGTCTTCGGGATCGGCCTGGTCGTGATGATCGTCCTGGCCATGCTGCTCCTGTCGCTGCGCAGCTTCGGCCGCCAGATCTTCCTCTTCCTGCCGTTGCCCGAGCGCTTCCTCGAGCTGTACGACCGGTTCGAGGAAGGCGTCTTCTCGGCCGTCAACCGACGGCAGCTGCCGATTCTGCTGATCCTGACCGTCCTGATCTGGTCGACCGAGGCATTCCGGCTGTACTTCGTGGTCGAGGCCCTGGGCTTCCCCGGGGTCCACCTCGGGATCAGCGGGGCGTTCTTCGTCGCCCTGACCGGCTCGCTCCTGACGGCCGTGCCCCTGACGCCGGCCGGCCTGGGCATCGTCGAAGCCGGGATCGTGGGCGTCCTGACCCTCGTCTACAACGTGCCCCAGACCGAGGCCCTCACGATCGTCGTGGTCGACCGGGCGATCTCGGTCCTGTCGGTGATCATCCTGGGCAGCATCCTGTACGTCGTCTCGCCGATGCGCCGCGGCACGGGAATCACCCCGGCGGCCCACGTCTCGGAGCCCGCCGTCCGCTTCTGAGCGGTCCGCGGGCGCAGGAGCGCCCGGTGCGGCCCAGGTGCGCCGGCGCACCACCGAGGCCCGGAGCTCGGCAGAGGTACCAATCGGGCGGCCCCTCCGGATTCGCCCCAACTGCACCACACTGGTCCGGTACGACACGACCGAGCGCGCAGCGATCGGTACCAACGGGTGATAACAGCGCAACGGGCCTCGTGGGATCGTCTGGTCAGTTCGGTAGGACACCGATCGTCGCCCAGCGGAGAGCCCAGCGAGCCCATATGACGACCACCAACGGACGAGCCTTCAACGAGTGGCTGCGAGCCCAGCTCAAGGCCAAGAAGATGTCCCAGCGCCAGCTCGCCCAGCAGTCGGGCGTCGACCACTCGACGATCTCCCGCCTGATCCGGGGCGACCGGATGCCATCGCTCGGGACCGCCACGAAGCTGGCCCGGGGGCTGCGCGAGCTGCGCGACGACGCCGACACCCCGCAGTACCTCGGCCTGATGTCCTCGGGACCGGCCAATCCGACGGCCCGGGTGGAATACGCCCTGCGCTCGGACGAGGTCCTCAGCGAGCCGCAGGTCCGCCAGATCATGGAGTACTACCTGGCCGTCCGGATGCGCCGTCTCGGCCGCGTCTACCAGGGCGGTGAAGCGGCCCGGCCGCAGAGCCCGTACCTGCGCGGGACGCCCTCAGCCGGCAACCCGATCGGGGCCGGGATCGGCCTCGCCACGCAGACCCGGGTCAGCCAGGGCCGGCCTGGCCTCCGCCCACCCTCGACCCGCCCGACGAACCGGTACTGACCGCCAGCGAACATTGACAGGGCCCGGATCTCCCTCCACGTCCGGGTCTCGGGGACAGCGAACGCCGGGCTCTGGGGGCCCGGCGTTCGCGATTCACGATGATGACGCAGTCGAGGCGTTCGGCCCGCCGGGCGCACTCGGCAGGGGCGACTCCGCCGGCTCGTACGGCGCCTCGGCGACCGGCTTGCTGATCGGCCACGCCGCAGGGGCGAGCAGGCCGAGCAGGAGCGTGTACGAGTTGATGTTGACGACAGAGGACCCCAGGACCATCGCCACGACGCAGAGGCAAAACGAAGCGGCCGGCCGATCGCGCATCAGCCAGGCACTGCCGGTGCAGCCGAGGAAGACGATCCAGGGCAGGAAGGCGGCCAGCGACGAGGGGAGCCCCAGGGCCCGGCCAAGGCCGGCGATGCTCAGGTCGCTGGTGCCGACGCTGACCGTGTTCGAGATCACCTGGAGATAGGTGACGTGGGCGGCGAGGCCGGCCCCGGCAAGCGAGACCGCGACGAGGACGACGCCCGTGGCCAGGCCGGCCCGGACCGCGGTCCAGTCGCGCCGGACGACGAGCCACCAGGCCAGGGCGATCGGCCAGACCTTGGCCATGACCATGAAGGCGACGACGACCCCGCTGGCCCGCTGATGGCCGCGAGTGGCGAAATACCAGGTGGCCAGGGTGCCCGCCAGCAGGAAGGCGTTGACGTTGCCGACGCCGATCTCGTAAACGATCGGGATGGCCAGGATCAGCATGGCGATGCTCGTTCGGATCGGCGCCCGGCGGACCAGGGCCAGGAGGCAGGCCCCGATCGCGGTCATCGTCGCGAACCACCAGAGATAGGCGCCGGTGTCGGGGGGCAGTGCGGCCAGCGGCCGAAAGACGACCGCCATGAACGGTGGTGAGAGGGTTGGAACCGTCCAGTACGGCGGCTTGACGCCGACATAGCGGTCGCCCGGCGAAAGGGCGTAGACCAGGTGGCCGGCGTTCAGTCGCTCACCCGAGGCCAGGTAGACGATCGCGTCGCCCGGCACGAATCCCCACTCGAAGTAGAGGGCGAGGAACATGATCAGGACGCCGAAGGCGACGGATACCAGGACCACGCGCGCCAAGCGAAGGCCGGACGACCTATCCATCCGGGGACATCCTAGCCGCTCGAGCTCAGCTGCCCGTCGGCAGGTAGACCGAGATCGTCCGGCCGGGGGCCGCGAGGAACCGGTCAGCCAGCCGGAAACCGCTCGCCGGGACGGCCGCAGCCTCGGCCTCGCCGGCGCAGTCCGGAACGAACAGCGCGTCGCAGACCGTGACGATCGCCCCGGCTGAGCCGAGGACCGCGGCGGGGACCTCGCCGGCGACCGCCCCGGTCCCGGTTCCGGCCGCGGCCGCAGCCTTCGACCAGGCCGTCGGCGTGTCCAGCGTCCCGGTCACCACGGCGCCGGACCGGATCAGGGGATAGCCGTAGGCATCGGGTGCCTTGAACGCCGGCAGGCTGCGCAGCTCGATCGGCTGGCTGCCGGTCACGTTGAGGATCCGGGCGGCCGCCTCCTGGGCCGCCGGCCAGCCGCCGTCGGGCGCGACGGACGGCGGGGCGATGGCCAGGTTGAACACGACCACCGCCGCCAGGCCGACGACGGTCGCCGCCCGGATCGCCCGGCCCGCGGCCGGCGAGCCGGCGCCGCCCGCTGATCCGAGACGCCATAGTCCGCCGGCGGTCAGGCCGGCCGCGATGAACACGATCGGGTCGAGGAACGCGTGATAGTGGTCGACCGGCAGGGCCGTGACCGAGGCCATGCTCCCGATCCCGGCCCCGAGGACGAGCCAGCCGAAGACGAGCGTTCCGCCCAGGAAGCGGGCGCCGGTTCGCTCGGGCTCGGCCGCCGCGAGGATCCGCCAGGCCAGCCCGGCGATGACCGCCACGCCCAGGAACACCCCCGCGACGAGGTGATCGGTCAGCAGGCCGGACAGCGGCCAGGCCACGATCCGGAGTCCGACGAACAGCAGCCGGGCGGGCAGCGAGAGCGCAACCGGCTGGCCCCCGGCCTGGATGAAGGCCAGCGCGGCGCGGGTCTCCGAGAAGTCGTTCATCAGCTCGTGGACCAGGAGCGGCAGGTAGCCGAGGGCGATGAGCGCGATCGCCCCGAGCCCGGCCAGCCGGAGGCGCCGGCGGGCCTCACCCGGCGGGCTGCGCCGCAGGTCGAGCAGGTAGAAGACGGCCAGGGGCGGGGCCAGGGCGACGCCGAGGACGTGGGCCTGCATCGTCACGAGCAGGCCGGCGGCGGCGACGATCCACCAGCGGGCCCGTCCAGTGCGATGGGCCTGCCAGGCACCGGACAGGGCGATCACCGACGAGAGGGCGATGATGTTCGGGTTCCAGATCGCCGTCGACTCGAGGATCGAGCTGGCCGAAACGGCCATCAGCAGGCCGGCGACCAGGCCGGCGACCGGTCCGCCGATCGAGCGAGCAAGCCACCAGGTGATCCCGACCGCGACCACCCCGCCGATCGCGATCGCCGCCACGACGACGGTCGGATTGCCATTCGAGATCCAGGCGAACGGTGCCAGCAGGTAGTAGTAGAGCGCCCCGTGATGGAAGTCGCCGATCGAGGTCGGCGGACCGAGCAGGGGGATCTGCTGGTCGTGGACCATCCGCCACAGGACGAGCATGTCGTGGCCCTGGTCCGCATCCCACGTCCCCCGAGCGGCCAGGCCCGGCAGGCGCAGGAGCGCCGCGATGGCCATCAGCCCGCCGACGGTCAGGGCACCCGACCAGCGTCGGATCGCCGAGCTCACCCCGGCTTCGCCCGGCTCACTCAGCGGGTTCGTTGCTCGGCCCGGTTCGGGCCCGGGCGCCGGCCAGTGCCATCGCCTCGGGCGGCAGGTCGGCCAGCGGGCGGCCCTCGGCCAGAGCGTGGGCGCGGGCGGCGTTGATCGCGTCGTAGCCCGAGTCCATGCCCGGCGTCTCGAGGAAGTAGGTGACGTGGCGGAGATCCGGATGGGTCAGGAACCGGGCCAGGCCGGCCGGGCCGATGGCGCCCGCCCCGAGGTGCTCGTGGCGATCCTGCCGCGAGCCGAGGGCGACCTTCGAGTCGTTCAGGTGGAACATCGCCAGGCGCTCGAGGCCGATCTCCCGGCTGAAGTCGTCGACCAGCCGGTCCACGCCCTCGGCCGTGTTGATCGGATGCCCGGCGCCCCACAGGTGGGCCGTGTCGAGGCAGATCGCAACCTGCTCGTCGGCGACGCCCTCGTTCGTGATCGCCTCGAGGATCCGGGCGAGCTCGGGCACGCCGGTCCCGATCCCGCCCCCGCCACCGGCCGAGTTCTCGAGGACGAGAACCGGCAGATCGGGCGCCTCGGGCTCGGCCTGGGTCCGGGCCCGGGCGCCGGCGAGCCCAGCAGCGACTCCGGCGGCCAGCCGCTGGACGCTCCCGTCGGGCACGCCCCGGTGGGTGCCCGTATGGACGTTCAGGAAGCGCGTCCCGAAGCCGGGCGCGACCGCGAGCTCGTTGGCCAGGACGCTGACCGAGCGCTGGTAGTACTCGTCGTCCGGCCCGGCCAGGTTGATCAGGTAGGGGGCGTGGATCGCGATCGGAGCGAGATCGAGCGCCTCGGCCCGGGCTCGAAAGGCCGGCAGCTCCTTCGGTGGCTGCTGCCGCCGACGCCAGGCGGTCGGATTGTCGCCGAAGACCTGGAGCGTATCGAGCCCGATCGCGTGGGCGCGATCGGCGGCCGCGACCATCCCGCCGCCGAGCGGCAGGTGGGCGCCGAGTCGGCGGCCGTCGGGCAGCATCTGCTGATCCTAGCCGGTAGGCTCTGGCGATGGACCCGGCCGAGCAGTCGCAACGGGTGATCGACGCGTTCTTCCGCGACGGCCGGCTCGTCTCGATCCCGGCTCGCCAGGGCAAGCGCCGGTTCGTCCTGGTCGAGATCCGCGAACGCTGCTTCGCCGAGGATCGCGACTATCCCGAGAGGGAGGTCAACATGCGCCTGGCGCTCCTCCACCCGGACGTCGCCGCGCTCCGGCGCTACCTCGTCGATGCCGGCCTGATGACCCGCTCGAACGGGATCTACCGGCGTGTTCCGGGGCCTCCTGAAGTTGTCCGCGAGGGCATCGCTGCCGAGGAGGTCGAGCCGGCTCATAAGTCCCCGGTCCAGGGCTGGCTACGGGTAAAGAGTGCAGCCGGCCATCGGGGGCGCATTCCGGCCCGAGCGAGCTCGGCTCTTCGGTTAAGCCAAATCCGTCTTCCAGCAAGCCTTATGGTCAATCGTGCCCGATCCGTCGCTTCCGGCGCCTTGGTCGACGCAGGTCGGACCCGGATCCGTGCTCAGAGTGATGGCCTGCGGCTCCGACGATCATCGTTGGGCGACCTCAAGGCGCCATAGGACTTGCTGGAAGAAGGATTTGCCAGGAGACAGTGGCGTTGGAGTCCTTCGCGGTTTACCTGGCCCCGGTCCGGAGGCAACGCCCGGTATGTAGCCGTGGTCAGCGCTCGCGAGCGACGGTCAAGGCGGACACGCCGATCGCGCCGGCGGCGTGGAGGACCTCGGCGCAGGTCTGGAGGGTCGTCCCGGTCGTGACCACGTCATCGACGAGGATCACCCAGCGACCGGCCAGGGGCTGGCCACCGCGGGCGCCGGGGACGAGGCCGAATGCGCCGGCCACGTTGCCGGCCCGGGCGCCTCGGTCGAGGTCGAACTGGCGGGCCGTCGCCCGTTTCCGCTCGAGGACCGCCGCGATCGGCAGGCCGAGGCGACCGGCGGCGACCTCCGCGAGCAGGACCGCCTGGTCGTAGCCCCGCTCGCGCAGCCGGCCGGCATGGACCGGCACCGGCACGATCAGGTCGCCGCCCGCCCCGGCGTGCGCCCAGCGGGTCGCCAGCGCCTCACCGAGCGGTCGGGCGAGTCGCCGTTCTCCGGCGTATTTCAGGGCGTGGACGGCCGCCCGGAGCGGCCCCGCGAACGAGCCGCACCATTCGAGCTGGAGGAGCGGCTCGGGAATCTCGGCCACGACCCCGATCGGCACCCCGCCCGGTCGCTCGAGCCGGAACTCGAGGGCGGGACGGCAGGCGACGCACAGCAGCTCGCCCTCGAAGCCGCAGCCGGCGCATGTCGGCGGCAGGGCGATGTCGACGACTCGCTCGATCGTTGCCCTCAGTCGACTCGCCACTCCCGGAGTCTGGTAGCGACCGCTCATCCGGTGATCATTCGAGCGTTCGCTGCGTCGCACCCGATCGTCCTGCCAAGGGCGAACCCGCTAGGGCCCGGGGCCACGGACCACAGGACGGCGGCCTCCGACCACGAGGGCCAATGGGCCGGCGGCGCCATGCCACCCGGGCCACGGACCACATGACGGCGGCCGTGCCCGGGCGCCGGCCGCGCACGTAGGAACGCGCTGATCAGTCGAAGCGCAGGAAGTCGCCCACCGCGGTCTGCGTCCGATCAATCGTGCCGACCGGCAGCTCGAGCGTGCCGTTCGCCCCGCGGACGAGCCAGACGACGCCTCGCCAGGGCGGCAGCGAGCGGCGGACCGACAGGACCTCGCGGCTGCCGTCCGATTCGGGCCGGCCGACGAAGATCGCGTCGATCGGGAAGCGCATGAACATCATGTGGATCCCGTTGCTGCCCGGCAGCCACAGGGCGGCATCGGCCGGGAGCGTCGCCCGGCCCATCAGGCCCATGAACTTTGCCCAGAGCGAGTTGGCCGACTCGACCTGGCCGGCGAGGACGGTGCCTCGCTCGAGGTTGCGCACGCTGGTCATGGTGATCTGCCGTTCCGCGGCCCGGGGAGCCTCCAGGGAGGCTCGGGGCGGCGCCTGCTAGGTGTGCAGGTTCTTGACGATCAGGATGATCGCGGGCCCGAGGATGACGATGAACAGCGACGGGAAGATGCACCCGACGAGCGGGAAGAGCATCTTGATCGGCGCCTTGGCCGCCTGTTCCTCGGCTCGCTGGCGGCGCTCGATCCGGAGCTGCTCCGACTGGACCTGGAGCACCTTGGAGATCGACACACCGAGCGTCTCGGCCTGGATGACCGCCCCGATGAAGTTCGTGAGCGGCGGGACCTCGGTCCTGGGGATGATGTCCCGGAGGGCCTCGCGCCGGGTCTTGCCGACCCGGATCTCGGCCATCGCCCGGCGGAACTCGTCCGAAAGGGGCCCCTTCAGCTTCTCGACGACCTTGCCCAGGGCGGCATCGAAGCCGAGGCCGGCCCGGACCGAGATCGTCAGCAGGTCGAGGGCGTCCGGGATCATCAGCAGGATCGCCTTCTTGCGGGCCTTGATCTTCCGGCCGAGCCAGAACTCCGGGGCGATGTAGCCGAGCACGACGCCGAGGACCGACATCAGGGCCCCGATCACGAAGCCGGTGCCCAGGATGTTCACGACGGCGAAGAGCAGGAAGAAGATGATTCCCCCGACGATCGCACTGACCGCCTTGATCCCCAGCCAGTCCGAGACCCGGAAGTCGCCCGGGTTGCCGGCCATGGCCAGGTTCTTCTCGGTCCGATCGGCGAATGACGCGCTCGTGATCCGGGCGACCGATCCGGACAGGCGCGCCGGCCAGCGGCCGGAGGGTCCGTTCGAGGAACGGCTGCTGGAGCTCGAGCTCCTCGAGGTTCTTGGCCTGCATCGTGCCAAGCTGGCTCAGGCGAGCCTGGACTGGGTCCACGGCACGGCCGCTCGTCAGTCCGGCGACGATCAGCAGGACGGCCCCGGCGGCAGCCGCCGCGACCAGGATGACAGGCAACATCATCAGACCTCGATGTCGACGATCTTGCGGATGAACATGAAGCCCATGAACATCATGAATCCGCCGAAGATCAGGATGATGACCCCAGCCGGCAGGCCGGCGATGTTGACCGAGTCGTCGAACATCGGGGCCATGAAGCCGGGCGCGGCAATGAACAGGAAGCCGGCCAGGCCGATCGGCAGGAAGCCGACGACGTAGCCCGACAGCCGCTGCTGGGCGGTCAGGGTGCGAATCTCGCCCTTGATCCGGACCCGCTCGCGGATCGTGTAGGCAATCGAGTCGAGGATCTCGGCCAGGTTGCCGCCGACGTTGTGCTGGATCGAGATGGCCGTGGCCATCAGCTCCAGGTCGTCGGACCGGACCCGCCGGACCATGTTCTCGAGGGCCTCATCGAAGCCCAGGCCGAGGTTGACCTCGCGGATCACCCGGCCGAACTCGGTCGAGACCGGCGGGCGCGCCTCGCGCACGACCAGCTCGATCGCCTGGAGGAACGACGAGCCGGCCCGCAGGCCGTTGGCGATCAGGGTGATCGTGTCGGGCAGCTGCTTGTTGAACTGGTTCAGGCGGCTGCTCTTGCGCCGGTTCAGCCAGAAGCGCGGGATCATGAACCCGATCAGGCCGCCGATCAGGAGCAGGAAGGGGTTGGCCAGGGCCGGGAAGATGACCGACAGGACGAGCATCCCGGCGGGCACGCCCAGGGTCGTCCCGACCCAGATCATGAGGTACTCGCTGATCTTGAGCTTCAGGTCGGCCCGGGCGATGTCCCGGGCGAGGTTCGCCCCGAAGTCGCGCTGCTCGACGACCTTGTTCAGGTTGGCCAGGGCCACGCTCTGGTTGAGCATGTCCTGGATCCCGCCTGCACCGCTGGCGGCCGCCTTGGCCTCGGGCTTGCCGGAGGCATAGCGCTCCAGCCGGGCGTTGACTCCCGAGCCGCCGCCCGACGTCGCCAGGCCGACGGCAATCAGGATGACTGCCGCGGCCGCGATGATCGCGACGAGCAATCCTGTTTCCATGGAAGCCTCCTGTGCCGCCGGCTAGTAGCTGAAGCCGAACAGGTTCGCGGGCAGGGCGATGCCCATGACCTCGAACTTCTCGACAAACTTCGGCCGGATCCCGGTCGGCTTGAGCCGGCCCTGGATCTTGCCTTCGACGATGCCGGTCTGCTCGAAGACGAAGACGTCCTGCATCACGATCACGTCACCTTCCATGCCCTGGACCTCGGTGATGTTCACGATCTTGCGGGTGCCGTCCTTGAGCCGGCTCTGCTGGACGATCAGGTCGACGGCCGAGGCGACCTGCTCGCGGATCGCCCGCAGGGGCAGGTCCACGCCGGCCATCAGGACCATCGTCTCGAGCCGGGAGAGCATGTCCCGGGGCGAGTTGGCGTGGACGGTCGACATCGAGCCGTCGTGGCCGGTGTTCATCGCCTGGAGCATGTCGAGGGCCTCGCCCGAACGGCACTCCCCGACGATGATCCGGTCGGGCCGCATCCGGAGGGCGTTCCGGACGAGCTCCCGGATCGGGACCGCGCCCTTGCCCTCGATGTTCGGGGGCCGGGACTCGAGGGTCACCACGTGCTCCTGGCGGAGCTGGAGCTCGGCCGCGTCCTCGATCGTCACGATCCGCTCATCGTTCGGGATGAACGAGGACAGGACGTTCAGGGTCGTGGTCTTGCCCGAGCCGGTACCACCGGACACGAAGATGTTCAGGCGGGCTTCGACGCAGGCCTTGAGGAAGTCGAACATCTCGGGCGTGGCCGTGCCGAACCGGACCAGGTCGTCGACCGTGAAGGGCGAGGCCGAGAACTTCCGGATCGTGATCACCGGGCCGTCCAGCGACAGGGGCGGGATGATCGCGTTGACCCGGGAGCCGTCGGTCAGGCGGGCGTCGACCATCGGCGACGACTCGTCGACCCGGCGCCCGATCGGGGCGATGATCCGGTCGATGATCCGCATCACGTGGTCGTCGTTCTGGAAGACCACGTTGGTCAGCTCCAGCTTGCCCGACCGCTCGATGTAGACCTGGCGCGGGCCGTTGACCATGATCTCGGTGATGCTCTCGTCGCGCAGGAGCGGCTCGAGCGGGCCGAGGCCGATGATCTCGTCGGTGATCTGCTCGAGCATCCGGACGCGCTCGGCCCGGGTCAGGGCGAGGCCTTCCTCGTCGATCACCTTGCCGAAGATCTCTTCGATCTGGCGCCGGACCTCGACCTGGTTGGACAGGTCGAGCTTCGGGTCCAGGTCCTGGATCACCCGGCTCTGGATCCGGAACTTGACGTCCCGGAACGACTCCCGGACGGGACCCTGGGACATGAGCCGCTGGGCCTGCGTCGGAGACGCCGGTGGCTGGCTCGGTGCGCCGGGCGCTCCACCGGCCGGCGCCGGGGCATTGCCCGGAGCCGTGCCGGGGCCCGTTCCCGGTCGAGCGCTCTCGATCCGCTTCAGCAGGGACATGCCCTAAACCCCTTCCCGCCCAATGATCGGGCCGATGATTGCTAGCGCCATGCGAACAGGCTCTTCTTGGCCGACGGCGCCTTGCGGGCTCCCTCGGCTGCTTTCTTTTGCTCGTCCCCAGTAAGGGCGGTGGCGAGGCGCAGGACATCCTGGGAGACCTGGGCTTCGCGATTGCTCGTGAAGAAGGGTACCCCCCGGTTCAAGGCATAGACCACGCTGCGGCCGTCACTGACGATCGTGTGGTCGACCTTCCGGCCGATCGAGTGCTCGACATCGGCCACCCGGATCCCGAGGGTCGAATCCGCCCGGTTCAGGAGAAGCTTGATCGAGCTGTCCTCGTAGCCCAGCTGGTTGGTCACCTCGAGGAAGAGGCGCATGTTCTTGATGCTGGTGATTTCGAGGGTCAGCATCGTCAGGATCACATCGGCCGCGTCGAGGATCGCCAGGGTCGTGTCGGACATCGCCGAGGAGCAGTCCACGACGATCAGGTCGTTCGTCCGGCGGAGCAGCTCGAGCGTCTTGCGGACGCCGGTCGCGGTCACCAGCTCGGCCATCTCGGGCGAGGGCGGGGCGAGGAGCACCTTGACCCCGGAGGTATGGACGGTCAGGAACGGATCGAGCGTCTCGAGCTCGAGGCCGGCCTCCAGGTCGGGCGCCAGGTCGGCGATCGACTTGTTCTTGGGGTTCAGGTTGAGCAGGACGCCCACGTCGCCGAACTGGAACGAGCCGTCGACCAGGACGGTCTTCTGGTTCAGCTCGGAGGCCGCGGCGACGGCCAGGTTGACCGCGATCGTGGTCCGCCCGATGCCGCCCTTCGGACCGAACACGGCCACGACCTGGCCGAGGTCCCCCGGATCGACCGGCGCCGGCGGTGACCGCCACGGCGACCGGGAAGCGCTCGAGCTTCTCGCGCTCGCGGGCGTTGATCTGGCGGATCGAGGAGATGAGCTCATCCGAGCTGAACGGCTTGACCAGGAATTCACGGGCGCCGGCCAGCATCGAGCGGCGAAGGTAGTCCGCCTCGCCCTGGACCGACATCATCACGACCGAGGCGCTGGGCACCTGGGCGGAGAGCTGCTCGGTCGCCTCGATCCCGTCCATGTCCGGCATGTTGATGTCCATCAACACGATGTCCGGCTTGAGCGAGATCGCAAGCTCGATGGCGCGGCGTCCCGACTCCGCCAGCCCGACGACCTCGATATCACTCTCGAAGCCAAGCAGCCTCGCGAGGTGATCCCGGGTCTCCGTGATGTCGTCGACGATGAGGACGCGGATCTGGTCTGCCATGTGGGTCTGGTCGGAGCCTTTATGCGTGTTAGCGGGGGATGGTCCGGCGGTCCGGACCGGTGAGCGCGAGACGGGCGCGGGATCCGGCTGGATCGTTCGCGCCCGTCCTGCCTCGTGGCTGGGGCTGGGGACCCGTCCTGGCCGGTTGGGCCGGGACGGGCTCCCGACTGCTACTTCTTGGCGGGCGACGCCGACGGGAGGATCACCGGATCGGCCTGCGGGATGAGGACCCCGAACTGGTCGATCATGGTCTTCAGGTCAACGCCCGTGGTCGGGTCGAGTGACGGGATGACCGGCCCATTCGACGCGCCCGGGGCGGCCGAGGAGCTGGCGGCGTAATCCTTGGGCGAGCGAAGGACCAGGCTGATGCAGCCGTCGATCTGGCCGTAGCGCAGGACTTCGGCCTGCTGGGCGGTGACGCCCACGATCACGATCTCCTGCTGGCCATTGAGGGTCGGGCCCGCCTGGGCCCGCGCTGGCCTCGGCTGTCGGCTCGCAGTGGGCGGCGGCAGCAGGGTCCCCAGGACGGACAGGTTCTGGACGATCAGCTTGACCGTGGCGGCCGGGTTGACCGGCGGCAGTGTCGGCCAGCCGGCTCCACAGCTGCCGGCCGTGCCACCCAGCCCGAGGATCGCGTCAACGTGATCGCCGGCCTGGATGAGCGTGCCGACACCGGTCAGCTGGTCGACCTGGACGGACATCGCCCGGAGGCCCTTGTCGATGTTCTCAGTGATATTGACGACCGGTCGGTCGAGGCGAACATCGACTGGTTCAGGTCGGTGTTGGCCAGGACCTGGGTCCGGATCACCTGGCCGACCACGTCGTTGACCGAGGCGAAGGCCGTCGCCGACCGATCGGTGATGTTGACCTGGTGGACGGCGACCATGTCCGAGGTGATCTGCGTCCCGAGCGGGATGTCAACGGTCGCATAGACCGTCGGCTCCGTCGTCGGCGTGGTCGGAGTACTGGACTGTTGCTGGCCGAACAAGACGATGACCAGGACGAAAACGATGACTGCGAGGATGATCCCACCGAGCAGGAACACCCGACTCGTACGCTTCAAATTTATCTCCCCAGCCGTGTGACAAGTGGCACCACTGTAGCATCGCCCGAAGGCCGCGCGACTATACCAAAGGCCTAGGACCATTAGGAGGAAATGGCCGGAAATCAAGCGGGCCGCAAAGTTGGTGCAAGGTGAACGGCCAGCGATTTCCTTTGGGCGGAAAAGCAACGAGCGGCGGCTCCGATGAGGGGAGCCGGCCGCTCGTTGTCAGTTGCTCTGGATGACCGGCCGAAGCCGGTCGAGCTGGTGATCCTAGACCGAGTTACCGACGGTGCTGAGGATCTTGGAGACCTGGCCGCCCAGGAAGATCAGGGCGATGATCGCAACGATCGCGATCAGGGCGAGGATCAGGGCGTACTCAGCGAGGCCCTGGCCTTCGTCATCGGAGCGGAAGGATGCGATGAGTGCGGAGATGTAAGTCATCATTGGTGGTTCACCTCCTTTCATTGAAGTAGTCCCATCGCCACAATGGGCGAGGGCCGGGTAACGGTAGGGACGGTCCTGTTTGTTGTCAAGACCGCTGGAGCCGGAATGGCGAACGCCGGACCGGGTGAGCGGTCCGGCGTCGATCCAGTCTCTCGACCCGGGTGGGTCGAGCTCGGTCCTAGACCGAGTTACCGACGGTGCTGAGGATCTTGGAGACCTGGCCGCCCAGGAAGATCAGGGCGATGATCGCAACGATCGCGATCAGGGCGAGGATCAGGGCGTACTCAGCGAGGCCCTGGCCTTCCTCGTCGCGGCTCAGCCGGGCGAGGAACGAGTTGACGAGCTGCATCTGATGATGCCTCCTGGATTAGTCCACCCCCGATCGAGGGCAGGGGAAAGATACGTTCCGGGCCTAGGGGGCGTCGATTAGGACATTGGTACCGAAGGGGATGGGTATTCAGCCGATCAGGCCGGTGATCCAGGCCAGGATCGCGGCGACCTGGTCGTGCAGGAAGACGAGCACGACGACGATCACCAGGACGGTCAGCAGGCCGATCAGGGTGTAGTCGACGAGCACCCCGGCCGGCCGGGCCACGGTCAGGCCTCGTCGTCGGCCAGGCTGCTCGACGACGGACCGGGCTCGGCCGACTCGGGCATCCCGGGCGACTCATCGATGACCATCGCCACGAGGCGCACCTCGGACCCGTCGGCCAGGAGCTCTGCCACGACTCCCAGGGTCGCGGCCCGCTGGACGATCTCGCGCCAGGCCTTGGCCGGCAGGACGTGGCTGCGACCCGCCTCGGCGGCGCTCGCCTGGGCCGTTCGACGTTCGTCGATCATCTGGCTCAGGGCGGCCGGAGTGGTGGCGTCGGGCGCCGGCAGCTCGTCGGCCCGGGCCGCCGGCTCCTCGGCCACGGCCGCGATCCTGGCCTCGATCTGGTCGCCCCAGTCGAGTCGGATCACGACCCGCCGGGGATTCGTCGAAAGGTAGCCGGCAAGGGCCTGGTCGATCATCCGGAACAGGCCGCTCTCGAGCTCCATCGGCAGGCGGCGGTCGCTGCCCAGCGAGTCGAAGTCGACCACGATCTGGGCCCGCCGGCCGCGGTCGCGGGCCGCCCGGCGGATCGTCGGCAGCAGGCCGAGGTCGTCGAGGACCATCGGCCGGACATCGAAGATGAACGACTTGGTCGCCTCGAGGGTCAGCTGGACCATCGCCACGAGGGCCTTGACCTCGGCCCGGGCGAGACTCGGATCTCGCTCGACCAGGCGGTCGACGATCTGGGCCTGGAGGACGATGTTGGTCAGGCTCTGGGCCGGCCCGTCGTGCATCGCCCGGGCGATGTCCCGCCGGAGATCCTCCTGGGCGGTGAGGATCAACCGGGAGACGGCTGCCGGGATCTCGCCGTCCGCGCCGTCGCCGAGCATCAATGGTCCGCCGGCAGCCCAGCCAGTCCGCCGGCCTGCGCCGGCACCGCCGGGCGCGCTCGACCCGCCGCTCGAGGGGGTCCAGGAGCCGTCGGCGGCGGCCGCGCGGAGGTCCCGGCTGTAGGTGGCCAGGGCATCCCGGAAGCGGAACAGGGCCTTCTGCTTGCCGGCCAGGACGTCGACCTGGGATTCCATCATGACCGCCCGGCGGGTCAGCTGGACCAGCTGGCCGGTGAGCTCGGCCAGGTCAGCCTGGTTGGCCGCGGGCGTGCCCTTGAGGGTGGCCACCCGATCGGCCGTCTGGCTCCGTTTCATCTCGTGCCGGTCCGCCTCGACTCGAGCCTGCTGGACCAGCAGGTCGATCTCGGTCAGCTCGCCATCGAGGGTGGCCAGCTCGGAGTCGACCCGGCCGGCCAGGCCGCCCGGATCAGGGTCTTCGGCCGGCCGCAGCTCGGTCAATCCTCAGGCATCCGGATCCAGCCCTGGCGCATCGCGTACACGACGGCCTGGGTTCGATCGTTCACGCTGAGCTTCCGGAGGATGCTCGACATGTGGTTCTTGACCGTCTGCTCGCTGATCGACAGCGCGTAGGCGACCTGCTTGTTGGTCATGCCCTGGGCGATGTTGTCGAGGATCTCGACCTCGCGGGGCGAGAGCGGGGCAAAGATCGGGGCCGCTTCCTGGCCGTACACGGCCAGCTCGCGGAACTCCTTGAGGACCCGGCTGGCCACGGCCGGCTTGGCGAAGACCTTGTCGTTGATCAGGTATTCGCCGGCAGTGACCCGGCGAATGATCGTGACCAGGTCGTCCGGCCCGACATCCTTGAGGATGAACGCGGCCGCCCCGGCCTTGATCGCGTCGAACAGGGCGTCCTCGTCCTCGCTCACGGCCAGGACGATGATCCCGACCGAGGGCAGCTCGCGCTTGATCCGGGAGGTCGTCTCGATCCCGCCCGGAGAGGGCAGCGAGAGGTCCATCAGGACGATGTCGGGTGACTGCTCCATGGCCGCCTCGACGGCGCCCCGGCTGTCCTGGGCCTCGCCCACGATGGCGAAGTCGGGCTCGCGCTCGAGCAGGCCGCGCATGCCCATCCGGAACAGGGCGTGGTCATCGACGAGGAGGATCTTGGTGATCTCCCCGATCGTCCGGCGATCGGGGCCGCCCCGTCGCCGATCCGGACCTGGGTAGTCGATCGTGCTCACTAGTTCTCCTTCCCGAGCGGGATTGCCAACCGTACGACGGTGCCCCCATTGGGCCTGGAACCAACCTCAAAGCGAGCGCCGATCAGCTCGGCTCGCTCGCGCATGAATTGAAGGCCGAAGTTGCGCCGCCCGCGGGCGGCCATCGACCCAACGTCGAAGCCTCGCCCGTCGTCGCGCACCTCGAGCTCCCAGTCCGGCCCCTCCAGCCGGGTGGTGATCACGGCCGATGTGGCCGCGGCGTGCTTGCGGATGTTCTGGAGGGCCTCCTGGACGATCCGCAGGGCAACCGTCTGCTCGGTCTCGGCCAGGTCGTCGCCGCTGGCCGCGAGGTCGGTCGTGACCGTCACCCCGCTGACCGCGCTGAACTGCTCGGCGGCGTCGGAGATCGAAGCGGCCAGGCCGAGCTCGGCAAGCGAGGGCCGGCCGGGACTGGCTGATGAAGCCGCGGGTCTCGTCGAGGTCGCGCCGAAGGCGCTCGCCGACCAGGCGCAGCTCGTGCTCGGCGGCGGCCGGGTCACTGGTCATCAGCCGGCCGACGTAGTCGATCTGGAAGATCGCGTTGGAGAGGGCCTGGGCCGGGCCGTCGTGGACCTCCCGAACGATCCGCAGCCGTTCGGATTCCTGGGCCTCGACGATCCGCATGTTCAGCTCGGCGCTGGTCACGACGGGGGCCATGTCGCCGACCAGGGTGGCGTCATCGCGACCCAGGAAGAGCCACGTCCGCTCGAGGCTCTTGAGGGCGGCATCGAGCCGGTTCAGCTCGGATTCCTGGCGCCCGACCGCCTCGGCCAGGGCCTCGAGGTCGGATCGGATCGCCCGCTGGCGGCCCTCCTCGGCCCCGGCCTCGGCCGCGACCGCGGCGGAATTCGAGGCCGGATCGGCGTGCTCGGAGTCGGACGAGCGGCGTTCACCGGCGCGCAGGCTGTCGCGCAGCGCCTGGACCCGGAGCCGGTCCTGGTGGTGGACCTGGCGGTACCGCTCGGCGATCTGGCGGAGGCTGTCGGCGGCGTAGCCGACGGCCGCCCGGGCCTCGGCGTGGAGCTCATTGATACGGCCGTCTCGTGCCTCGGCGCGGCTGCCATCCATGTCGCCCGAGTATAGAGGGGCGTTCACGGCGCACACCCGATCTGGAAGACCTGGGTCCCGGCCAGGGCCGATGCGGCCGCCGGATCGGCCGGCGTGCCGAGGGCGATCGGATGGAAGCACGAGGCGCCCGGGCCGCCCTCCGCCAGGACCGCCGGCCACTGGCCGTGGTCCTCGCTGATCACGAGGTATTGGGTCCCGCTGAAGTGGGCGGCGAGATCGAGCGACGGAGGCCGGCGGCTCGTCGGGCAGGGCCAGGGTGTTGATCCTTGCGTCGTAGGCCAGCCAGATCGGGAAGTCGGCGATCACCGGCCCGGCGGTCGCCAGGGGCCGGCCGATCGCCGCCATCTGGTCGCTCAGGGCCTGGTAGCGGGCGGCCACGGCGGCGCTCTGCTCACCGTACGAGCCGAGGGTCAGGCTGAACAGGATCGCACTGGCCACGGTCAGGGTCGCCCCCAGCCAGGCGACCTCCTTCGTCCAGCCGCGCAGGGCGCTCAACCGGACGAACAGGGCGTCGAGGGCGAGCAGGCAGCTGACGATCAGCAGGACCTGGACCGGCCCGGCCGCGTGCAGGAACGTGCCCCAGGTGGTCGCCACCGGGAAGACCAGGGTCGTGATCCAGAAGATCAGGAGGGACACGACCAGGAGCGGCTGGATCGAGCGGATCCGGGCGGTCCAGGGCAACCGGAGCAGGCCGATCAGGCCGATCGGGAAGCTCGGCACGAGCAGGACGCTGAACAGGTTGTGGCTGAACCCATCGATCCGCATCTGGACCAGCCCGCCCAGGCCGACCGCGAGGTAGCGGGCCAGGGTCGGCGGATCGCTCCAGGCGAAGATGTCGAAGCCGGTCACGGACAGGGCATTTGCGGCGGCCTGGCCGGGCAGGGCCTGGCCGAAGACGAGCCAGTTGCGGGCCATCCAGGGCACGAAGAAGACGAGGGCCACGGCGGCCGGGACGAAGATCAGCCGGAGCCGTTCGGGCCGAGGCAGGCGGACGCCCGCAGCGTCCCGGATCGTGAACCAGGCCAGGCCGGCCCAGGCCAGGGCCAGCCAGATCGCCTCGTTCCGGGTCAGCGCCGCCAGGCCGATCAGGGCGCCCAGGCCGACCAGGCGCGGGTCGCCGAGCCGGGCCCCGCGCGGATCGGTCCGCAGGCGGTTGATGACCAGGCAGGCCGCCAGGACGAGGACGGTGAAGATCGCGGTCGAATCGGGCAGGGCGCTGAACAGGATGAGGGGCAGCTCGACGATCGCGGTCAGGCCGGTCCCGACGGCCAGCGTCCGGGCCCGCCCGGCCGGCAGGCCGAGCTCCAGGGCCACGTCCAGGGCCAGCCGCCAGGCCAGGACGGGCACGATCGCCCCGATCAGGACGGCCGGGACCTGGGCGACCGAGAACGTCGTCCCGAAGATGACCATGGGCAGAGCCATGATCAGCGAGGGCAGGGGCAGCCAGACCTCGAAGGCCGGCCGGGGGAACGACAGGGGCGGCGTCTGGAAGCTCCAGATCGCATCGCTGGTCAGGCCGTGGCCCTCGACCAGGTTGCGCGCGGCCATCACGTAGTAGGCGGTGTCCTCGGGCGTCGGGAAGGGCACGCTCCGGGCGAACGCCGTCCGGACGACGAGGGCGGCGACGAACAACAGGCCGGCCGTGGCCCACGCTTCGCGCCGGGTCAGCCAGCCGGTCACCGGGTACCCCCCGCGGTCGCGACAACGCCGCGCGAGGCGCGCGAGGCCAGGACCGTGCAGCGCGGATCGGCCTGGCTGAAGCAGACCGGATAGAGGGCGGCCTCGACGGAGGTGTCCGTCCCGGTCACGCTCCAGACCGGCTGGCCGATCCAGCCGGGCCGGCCCGTGCCGTCGATCACCGGACCCATCGCCGGGACCGAGTTCGATCGCTCGACGTAGAGCCAGCGCACGTCATAGGCCTGGGCCACCTCCTCGACCGTGCCGATCGAGTCATTCGGGACGACCACACCCGGATGGCCGGTCCAGTAGTACATCGCCCCTGTGTCCAGGCTCATCACGACGTCATCGGCGGCCGCGCCCTGGGCTCCGAGGGCCGCGCCGACCGCCTGGGTCAGGTCTCGCTCATGGCCCCAGGCCTCGTGGACCGAGACGGTGAAGTAGACCGCGCCGAGGAGGCTGATTCCGATCACCCCGGCCGTGAAGACCCGGGTCGCCGAGGCGACATTCCAGCTCGGCCGCCGGCGGGCGATCCAGGCCACGATCGCCACGATCGCCTCGAGGGCCAGCAGGTAGGCCTGGGGCGCCAGGGCGGCCCCCGAGTGGATGAACGTCCCGTTCGGGACGTGGACCGCGGACACGATCGCCGAGAAGGCGAAGAGCAGCCCGGCGTAGAGCAGGAAGGGCAGGAAGTCCGAGGAGTGGCGGCGCAGCCAGGCCCCGATCACGAACAGCGGCGTGAGCAGGATTCCGCCGGCCAGCACGGCGAAGATCACGATCGCCTCGAAGAGCCCGGCGACCCGGCTCTCGAGCAGCGGCCCGATCCCCTGGCCGAGCAGGTAGGCCAGGGTCGGGGTGCCGGTGATGCTGTTCATCTCGTCGATCGAGCGGATGAACAGGATCCGGCCGCTCGCCGACGACGGCGAGATGCTCCCGAACACGGCCAGCTGGCGGGCCCACCAGGGCGCCATCACGAGCAGGAACAGGCCGGCCGCGACGACGGCCGACCAGACCGGCAGGGCCGGCGGAGCCTCGGTTCCAGCCCGCCTCGCCCGGCGGGCCCGGAGCCTCGACCAGAGCCAGGCGAGGCCCAGGGCGGCGCCCACGACGATCCCATCGTTCCGGGCGAGCATCGCCAGGCCGACCAGGATCCCGGTCGCGGCGAACGCCTTGGCATTGCCGCGCAGCCCCCGGGCGCCCAGCCACAGGGCTCCCAGGACGAGGACCTCGAACAGGGCGAAGTTGTCGGGCTGGCCCATGAACGGGGTCAGGCCGGCCGGGACGGCGGTCAGGATCGCTCCACCCAGAGCCACGGTCGGGCTGCAGCCGGCCTCGCGAGCGAAGGCCCAGATCATCGGGGCCGCCAGGGCGCCGATCAGGGCAAACGGCAGGGCCGAGGCAAACGCGCTCGGCCCGAGGACGACGATGAAGGGCGCCTGGACCAGGCTGGCCAGGGGCATCCAGTGGGCGTTGCTCGGGATCGGCAGGGTCGGATTCGCCGGGAGGTGCCCGCCGGTATCCACGAACGTCCAGATGTAGTTGATCGAGAAGCCGTGCCCGGCGGCAAGGGACCGGGCCACGCTCACGTAGTAGTACGAATCGACGTAGGCGGGATCCGGGTAGAGCAGGATCAACAGGACCCGGACGGCGAGGGCCAGGGTGAACAAACCGAGGGCGATGCGCATCCGGTGCACCGTAGCACCGGGTCAGGGCCGTTTCGACCGGTACAAATGGCGTAGCCAGGAGTACCCGGACGGCACTCCCGTACCTCCCCAGCCGGCCGGGTCGAGGGCTACGATCGGGGCCATGACCTCCTACGCCCGGTCGCGCGGCCTCGCGTTTGGCTCACCGGTCGTCCGGCGAGCCGTTCGCGACGGGCTGGTCGCGGCCGGCCTGCTCTTTGCGGCGTACCTCTTCCTGGTCGTCGCGCCGCGGAGCGGCACGTTCGGCTTCGACGCCTATGCCTACTGGAGCCTCAATCCGGCCGCGCCGTACAGCCAGTCGGCCGGGGCGCTCGGCGCCTTCACCTATACCCCGGTGATCGCCTGGCTGTTCACCCCGTTCGGGGCGCTCCCCTGGTACACGTTCCTGTTCCTGTGGACGATGTTCCTGGTCGCCACCGTGATCTGGCTTGGCTGGCGCTCGACCCTCGTCGTGCTCGCCTTCCCGCCGGTCGCGCTCGAGCTGTACCACGGCAACGTCAATCTCCTGATCGCGGCCGCGATCGTGCTTCGGCTTCCGCTGGCCGGCGACCTGGTCGTTCGTCCTGCTGACGAAGGTGACGCCGGGCGTCGGCCTGCTCTGGTTCGCCGTGCGGCGCGAGTGGAAGCGGCTCGGGATCGCCCTGGGCTTCACCGCCGCCCTCGTCGCCGTGTCGGTCGTGGCCAGCCCCGAGCTGTGGCGATCGTGGCTGTCAGACGACATCCTGAAGACCGCAGGCTCGGCCTCGGTCGACCAGTTCTCGTTCGGGATCCCGCTCCCGATCCGGCTCCTGGCCGCCGCGGCAATCGTCTCGTGGGGCGGCCTGACCGATCGTCCCTGGACCGTCCCCGTGGCGGCGACCCTCGGCCTGCCGATCCTGTGGCCGTCGGGGATCGCGATCCTGGCCGCCCTCTGGCCGATCGCCGGCCGGCGACCCGGGCTTACCTCGCTGGACGTGATCGGGGTTCGAGCAGCCAGGACAGGCGAGACCGAGCCAGGCGCGACCCAGCCGGCCACGACCCAGCCAGCAGCGAGCCGCTGACCAGGAGGACGCCCAGCCACCAGCCCTCGAACGTGTAGGTCGCCATCAGGAGCGCCGCGACGAGACCGATCTCGCGCCGGACGAGGAGCATCGCCGGCAGGGCGAACAGGAGGCCGAAGACGCGCAGCCCGGTCGTCCCGAAGATGACCAGCAGCCCGATCCAGGCTCCCGCGTGGCGCGACGGCACGAACGCGGCGGCAACCAGGGTGGCGACGGTCAGCAGGTCGCCGACCCACCAGGGCAGCGAGCGGGCGATCCCGGCCCCGGCCAGGATCCAGGCCGGATCGTTCGCCCGGCCGAGCTGGGCGAACCAGTCGAACCAGGCCTGGATCCCGACGAGCGGCAGGGTGCCCAGGGCCAGGCCGGCGACCGCCGCCGCGCCGATCGCGGCGGCCCGCCAGTTGCGGGCGACGAGGTAGACGAAGGGCTGGAGCTGGGCCGCCTTGACCGCCCCGACCGACGCGGCGAGCAGGCCGTCCTGGGCTGCCGGCCGGTCGCCGTCGCGCGGATCGTGCTCGAGCGGTTCGTAGTCGGGCCGGTCTTCCGACGGTCCGGGTCGGCGCCAGAGGAAGGCCACGAACGCGGCAAAGGCCACGACCTGGACGTTGCCCCCGAGAAGGCCCTCGGTGAACGGCGGCCAGATGAACAGGAGCGGGACGACGAGCCAGGGGATCGCCAGGCGCCGACAGGCGAACACGGCGGCTGCCGGCGCTGATCGCGAGCCAGGCCGCGGCCACCACCGTGACCGGCAGCGCCGTGAGCGGGGCCAGGAACGGCAGGACGAAGGGCGGATAGAGGAACGGGGCGTCGAACCCGGCCGGGGCCTGGAAGCTCGAAGCGAGGTACGGCTGCCCGCCATCCAGCCAGCGAGTCGCCGCCCGGAGCGGGATCACGACGTCCACGCCCCATGGGTAGCCGGTCAGCAGGTCGTGCAGGGCGACGAGGCAGACGCCAATGACGAGGATCAGCAGGGCGGCCCGCAGGAGCCGGACGGGACCGGTCCCGACGGCGAAGCCGTTCACCGCCCGCTCAGCGGGCGCTGGGAATCCGGGTGTGGGCAAGCCAGTCGGCGGTCTCGGCGAGGCCTCGATCAAGGGTGATCTGGGGGGCCCAGTGGAGCATCCGGCGGATCTTCTCGATGTTGACGACGCGGCGCCGGATGTTGTCGATGTCGCGCCGATCGATGTGGCTGACCTCGATCGGCGATACCGAGCGCCCGGCCGATCGCCTCGGCCAGGCCGTTGACGCTCGTCTCGATCCCGGTCCCGACGTTGAACACCTCGCCCTCGGCCCGAGGGTGGATCCCGGCCAGCAGGGTCGCCTCGACCGCGTCGTCGATGTAGGTGAAGTCGCGGGTCTGCATCCCGTCGCCGTGGATCTGGAGCGGCTCGCCGGCCATCGCGCTGGCGAAGAACTTCGAGACCACGCCGCAGTACGGGTTGTCCGGGCCGCTGGCCGATCCCGAAGACGTTCGAGTAGCGGACGATCGCGACGCGGACCCCGTAGTTCTCGTAGAACGCCTGGCAGTAGTGCTCGCCGCCCATCTTGCTCACGGCGTACGGCGAGAGCATCGTGACCGGGTCGTCCTCGTTGATCGGGATCGTCCGCGGGTTGCCGTAGACGCTCGTCGAGCCCGTGTAGACGACCCGATCCGGGCGCGACTCGCGCGCGGCCAGGAGCACGTTCAGCGTGCCGCCGATGTTCGTCTCGAAGTCGTCCCGCGGGTTCTTCGTCGAGGCGATGATGTTGCGAGCCGCCAGGTGGAAGACGATCGAGGCGTCGGCGACGAGCTCGCGGACGAGGGCCTCGTCGGTGACCGAGCCGCGCACGAACTGGGCGCTCGTCGGGATCATCTCGGCCTGGCCGGTGAACAGGTCGTCGAGGACGGTCACCTCGGCGCCTTGCTCGACGAGGTTGCGGACGAGGCGACCGCCGACGAAGCCGGCCCCGCCGGTCACGAGGACCCGCCGGCCGCCGAAGGCACGATCAGGATGGAAGGTCATCGCTTGACCCCGAACCGGAGCAGGACCGCCGGCCGGAACAGGCGCCACCAGTCGCGCATCCCGCGCATCTTCGTGAAGCCCTCCTTGGCGTGGTAGCGCACGGTGACCGGGACTTCGATCACCCGATAGCCCCGCCGGATCGCCTTGTACAGGACGTACGGCTCGAGCTCGTAGCTCGTCGAGCCAGGCCTGGTCGATGTCGATCTTCGGGTCCGCGAGGATCGTCGCTGCGGAAGATCCGGAAGCCGTTCGTCGCGTCGGTCACCCGGCGCAGGCGCGAGCACGCTGAAGACGAACGAGTAGATCCGCGTGCCGAGCTGGCGCGAGGTGACCATGCCCACGATCCGGCCGCCGGGCATCCAGCGCGAGCCCTGGACGTAGTCGGCGTCGCGTCGCGAAGGAGCGTGTCGAGGGCCGGGATCAGCTCGCCGGGCTCGTGCTGGTCGTCGCCCGAGAGGAGCGCCAGGTACGGGCGGCCGCGTTCGATCCCGGCCAGCCAGCCGTCGCGGATCGCCGCCCCGACGCCGCCCCGGACGTCGTGGCGGATCACGAGGTCGGCGCCGTGCGCCCGGGCCTCGTCGCCGGTGCCGTCGCTCGAGCCGTCGTCGACCACGATCGCCTCGAAGCGGCCGTCGCGCGGGAAGCGGTCGAGGACGCGGCCGATCTTGCCGGCCTCGTTGAGGGCCGGAATGATCACGGCCACGAGGGGCTCAGAAGTGGTCGTCGACGGTTCCGTCATTGCTCGGGAACGATGGGACCAGCGGTGCGCAGGTGCAACCCGCTGATCGTACTGGCACCGAATCGCTTCTAGCGAGCGTGAACTCGACTACGCAAGTCCTCGCCCAGTTGCTTCGGGAGCTCTAGCGACCGGGATCGGGTCCGGCTCGCTTTGGCCGTCGCTGAATGGAGCCAGGCAGGCGAGCAACGTGACCAGTCCCGACAAATACAGAGCCGGCGTTCCGAACACGGACACAACGACCGCGGTGACAAACGATGCGCGCGGCCAGCGCCGACCAAGCCCGGCCGCAAGGAGTGTCCCGGCCACCAGAAAGGCGGGCGATACCCATCCGATCCCGGAAAGCCCGGACAGGCTGCTCGTTGAGGGAGATGTCGTTCGGGCCACGTCGATGTACTCCAGGAAGGAGCCACTCCCCGCTCCGACAAGGGTCAGCGCCGCGACGACAGCCAGGGCCGCAGCGAACCCGGCGAGCGCGCGCCAGAGTCCGCTCCCCACGAGCCAGCCAGCCAGGCTCGCAGGAGTCAGCTTGGCCGCCGCCATAAGTGCGACCGCGACCCCGCCGATTTCCTTCCGTCGTGCCTTCCAGGCAACGACCATCAGTAGTGGGAAGAAGGCCGCCACGTTGCAGGCCGCCAACTGCTCGCCGATTGCCGGCGCGAGCAAGGAGGCAACGATCGCACCGCGAATGCCGGTCTGGACGACGAGGTAGAACGTCGTGCCCAGGACGGCCATCCAACACGCGATAACCCACGCGTCAAAGCCAAAAGGCAGCCATGCAATCGGTCGCCATACGACCGCGATCGGGGGTGGCGACAGCAACGGGGCGTGGAGCCCAGGGACTTCCAAGACGGGCCGATCGCCCGGGCCAAGGTTGTAGAGGTCGTGGCCTGCGTTCAGGCGTTCGCCGGCCGCCTGGTAGGTCCACGCGTCTGCGAAAGGCGACGCCAAGGTCTGCGGTGAAGTCATGAAGGACAGGTATTCGGCGGCGATGAACAATCCCAGCAGGCACGGTACGAGTGCCACGGCGACGCGGAGTCGGAGGGGTCCGCGGGCTTGTGGAGCTACAGCGCTGGTCATCGGTCCTTCTCGGCTCACGGCCCCGCGCACGATCCCTGCGGGTCTCGGACTATGCCGTAAGTGGCGGGGCCGGGGAAGCCCCCAAGTGGTGGAAGTCGCCCAGTACGATCCCGGCAGTTCGGATGCACGTCGCCGAGTTCGCCCCAGCCAGGCAACGATTGGCAGAGGCCAGCATCGGGATCTCGAGAGCCGAATAGGCGAGTCCGCCGCCCTGCGAGTTGATAAGCGAGCGGATCCAGTCGACCCAGAGCGCGCCGAACGGCAGACAGACCGAGGGTGAATACGGCCCAGGGCGAGCCACCACCTCCCTTGTTTGCTCCGAAAAGGGCGAATGGGAACAGGTCGGCTTGATCAGGACCAGGACGCTGGGCCAGTAGTACAAGACGCCAAGCGCCATCGCGGCGACTGCCCAGATAACGGGATTCCCGGTCACGATCTTGACAAGGGTGGGAGGCCACGCAAGGCACAAGGCCATGAATGGCCAGGCAAGCGGCCTCAGGCCGCAGTCGGATTGGGCAGAATCCCGACGCCCCGGCCGGAACGGGCCACCAGAGCGACGCCGGCAGGAGGGTGAATGGATCGAACAGGACCAGAGCGACCGGCGGGATAGAGGATGTCGCCGGCGCTGATCGGGTAGGACCCGGCGAACTGATAGTGGTTCGAAGTACGGGGCCGCCCTGAAGCCAGCGCTGTGGCGGCGTCCATGAAGAGGCGGTAGTCGACACCGCCATAGCCATTCAGATTCGGGCTCCCCAGGGCGACGAGGAAGTCGTGGATGGGGAACAAGAGGATGAGGAGGCTGACCGACCCGAAGAGGATCACTGATTTCGGTGGGCGGTCATGGATTTCATCGTCTGATCGGCCCGGGTTCGGCCGAGCCAGGCTACGACCGGCAGCGCGAGCATCGGGATCTCGAGGGCCGAATAGGCCAGCCCGCCGCCCTGGGAGTTGAGGAGCGAGTGGATCCAGTCGATCCAGAGCGAGCCGAACGGGATGCAGGCCAGGGCAAACAAGCCGAGGGCGAACCACCAGGTTCGTCGGTTCGAGCCGAAGAAGGCGAACGGGAACAGGCTCGGCTTGATCAGGACGAGGACGCTTGGCCAGTAGTAGAGGACACCGAGAGCCATCGCCGCGACCGCCCAGATGACCGGGTTGCCGGTCAGGGTCTTGAGTGGCGTTGTCGGCCACAGGACGCAGACGGCGATCCATAGCCAGCCCAGTCGATTTGGTCGGAGCCGGTAGAGGCACCAGCCGACGGCAGTGGCCGGGGCCGCCCACCACAAGACCGCCGGCAGGAAGGTGAAGGGCACGAACAGGATCAGCGCCACGGGCGGATAGAGGATGTCGCCGGCGCTGATCGGGTATGGCCCCGAGAGCTGGTATGGATTGAAGAACGGTCCACCGTTCAGCCAGCGTGTCGCCGCATCCATGTACAGGCGGTAGTCGACCCCCAGCTGCCCTCGGAGCGTGGCCGAATTCGCGACCACCTCGAGGACATCGACGATCAGGAGGAGGACAGCCAGGCCTGCCGCCGCCCAGGCCAGGATCGCCGGCCGAGCAGCGTTCAGCGCGGGTCATCAACGCCAATCACTTCCGGCTGGCTCGCGCTCCGCGGGTCAGGGTCGGCCAGCGCCGCCAGGAGGGTCATCAGCATGTATTCGAGCAGACGCGGGATGACCAGGACCGAATAGGTCACCGCGGTCGCCCAGCCCACCCGGGTCCGGGCCGCGATCAGGGTGACCACCAAGCCGGCCGCCGCCAGGACGAACCAGAGGAGGGGCGAGAGCGCGAACGGCGAGAGATTGTTGACGTCGCCGACCTGGCCGAGGTTGGCAGTTCCCAGGAAGGCGATCGTCTGGCTGGCTCGAGGACGAGCTGGAACGCGACGAGCAGGGCGACCCAGCCCACGAACCGGGCCAGCGCGTGCCACTCACGCCTCCCGAGCCAGTACAGCGCGACGAGCGCGGGAAAGAGCTTCAGCTGGGCGGCCAGGGCGACCCAGGCCGGTGATCCGAGGGTCAGAAAGAAGGTGACCCAGACCTGCGCCTGTCCGATCACGACAGCCCAGGCGATCGGGGCGGAGAGGATCCCGAGGGCCAACCAGGTTGATCGCCTGCGCAGCCCGAGCCGCCGGATCGTGAGGCCGAGGGCCGCCACGATCCCCACCTCCCAGATCAGGGCGGCCACGTTGAAGGGCAGCAGCGCCAGCGGCCGGAAGATGATCGCCAGGAGGGGCGGATAGCGATAGAAGCTGGCGCTGTCGACGTCGGCCGTGTTCGCGTAGAGCGGCAAGCCGGCGTTCAGGCGCTGGCCCGCGTCGTAGTAGGCATGGACATCGGCCAGCGGGTCGGTGAGCAGATGAAAGATGAACACGAAGAGTCCGACGATGCTCAGGATCACCGCCGCCGCAGTCAGCGTGACGTCGAGCATCCGCTGACCCCGCGGGCTCAGCCGGTCACGCAGCATCGGTCCGATCGGCGGGATCCCGGACCCCGGCCAGCAGGCTCATCAGGCTGTAGCCGAGCAGGCGCGGCACGACCAGCACCGAGTAGCTGACTGCGGTTGCCCAGCCCGCCCGGGTGGGGGCCAGCTTCAGGGTCAGGGCGAATCCGGCGACCGCCAGG
The DNA here is from genome assembly GCA_963697135.1 of uncultured Chloroflexia bacterium. Taxonomy (GTDB): domain Bacteria; phylum Chloroflexota; class Limnocylindria; order Limnocylindrales; family CSP1-4; genus Palsa-1033. The sequence goes on from CAVOMZ010000006.1 coordinate 205,590, forward strand.
ATCAGCCACAGGACCGGCGAGATGGCGTACGGCGACAGGTTGTTGACCTCCCGACGAGCTCGAGGTTCGTGCCCTGGATGAAGGCGATCGACCCGGCCGGCTCGACGACGAGCTGAAACACGATCAGGACGATCGACCAGGCGATGAACCTGCGGAGGTTCCGCCAATCGCGCCGGCCCAGCCAGAACAGGGCGACGAGCGCCGGGAAGAGCTTGAGCTGACCGGCAAACGCGACGGCCGCCGGGCTGCCGATCGTCAGGAGCAGGGTCACGACGGACTGCGCCTGGCCCACGCTCAGGCTCCAGGCGATCGGGCCGAACAGGATCGCCACCGCGATCCATGTTCGCCGCCGCCGCAGCCCGAGCAGCCACAGGGTGAGTCCGAACGAGGCCAGGACGATGACCTCCCAGATCGCGGCCGCGGTGTCGAACGGCAGAAGCGCGAGGGGCCGGAACAGGATCGCCAGGAGCGGCGGATAAAAGTAGTAGTGGGGGCTGTTGACGTCGCCCGCCGCGGCATAGAGCGGCTGCCCAGCGTTCAGCCTCTGGGCCGCTTCGTAGTAGGCGTGGACATCCACCAGCGGATCCGTCGCGAGATGGTGGACCAGGATCACCGCGCCCAGCAGTCCGAGCACGACGGCGATCCCGACGACGGCCGCATCGGCGAGCGCTCGACCGCGCGGGCTCAGGCGGACTCCAGCACCTCGGAACGGCTCCGGCGCACTCGCTGCACTACTCATGCGAGGCCGAGTCTAGGGGCTGGCTCTCCGCGTCGTCCCTCCCCGATCGAGCGTGGAACTGGCGTACAGATGGGTGGTGGCGGCCAGGACTTGCGGCGTGGGATGCTCGCGCCGAATGTTGACGCTGCGCACCGGCCGGGCCCGCTCGTCGGCGCCTGGGCTGGCTCTCGACGCCAGGATCTTCGCCGTGGCCGCGATCAACGGGGTGATCGGTGCCGCTGTGGCGGTCCTGATCGCGCCCCATACCTGGTCGGTCGATGCCGACCGGAACCTGGCCGCTGCCCAGGCCCTGGCGGCCGGGACGTTCGGGCAGGATTCCGGCTATCTCTATTCCCCGCTGGCGGCGGCCCTGACCATGCCGGTGGCTGGGCTGCTGCCGGCGACCCTGGCGATCGGCGGTTGGCTGGCGGCGAGGCTGGCGGTCCTGCTTGCCGGAGTCGCCCGCGAGACGAATCGCCTGTCAACGCCCAATCGGATCCTCGTCGCGATTGCGGCCGTCTCCTTTGTCCCGGTCCTGTACGACCTCCTGCTCGGCAACGTCTCGATCCTGATCGTGGCCGTGCTGGCCCTGATCGCCTGGTCCGATGACGGCTATCTGACCGGGCTGCCGATGGGCCTGTTGCTCGCCACGGTCCCGAAGCCGGCACTCATCCCGATCCTGCTCTGGATGCTGGTCTACCGGCGGCAAGTCGTTCCTGTCGGCGCTCGGATCGGCAGCGATCTTCACCGGTCTCGGCCTGATCGTCTTCGGCGGCTCGACCTACGCCGGCTGGCTCCAGGTGCTCCTCCACCCGGCCTACCTTGGGACCCAGCAGCTCGGGAACCTGGCCCTGACCGCGATGCTCCCGCCGGCCCTGGCCTGGCCCCTGGTCGGGCTGACCGTGGTGGCCAGCCTGATCGCCCTGCGCCGGGGCGAGGCGCCCGGCCTGATTGCCTGCCTGTGTGCCGGGCTTCTGATCGCGCCATATACCATGGCCTACGGCGCCGTCCTGCTCCTGCTTGCCGTGCGTCCGCTGGCTCGGGTCGCTCCGACCAGGACGTTCCTGCTGGCGGTGTCCAGCTCGCTTGGGGTGGTGATCTTCCTGCCATTGTGGGTGGGCGCAATTCTCATTACGACCCTGGCCGTGCCTCGGGCGGCCTGGTCCCAACTGGTCCACGGAGCGAACACATGAGCCGGCGCTGGCCGATCCTGGCGATCTTCATCCTGTCCGGGGCGGCCGGACTGATCTACGAGGTCGTCTGGGCCAGGCAGCTCGTGCTGGTGTTCGGGAATACGACCCAGGCGGTCTCGGCCATCCTGACCGGCTTCTTCGGCGGGATCGCGATCGGCAGCGTGATCGGCGGGCGGATCGCGGACCGGGTCCGGCGACCGCTCCGGATGTACGGGCTGCTCGAGCTGATCCTCGTCGTGATCGTCATCCTCACCCCGTTCACGTTCCGGCTCCTCCACGATGTCTACGCGCGGTGCGTTCACGAGCCTCGAGGCCAACCCGACCGTCCTTGGCCTGATCCGGTTCGCCCTGCTCCTGGTGCCCTCGGGCCGGCCACGATCCTGATGGGCGCGACGCTGCCGACCCTGACCCGCCATCTCTCGCGCGATCCCGGCCAACCTGTCGCAGCTCGTTCGGCCGGCTGTACGCCGCGAACACGGCCGGCGCGATCATCGGCACGATCGCGGCCGGCTTCGTCCTGATCGAGCTGCTCGGGCTGACCGGCACGCTCCTCGTCGGCGCCGCCTGCTCGGCGATCGCGGGCCTGGCGGCCCTGGTCCTCGACGGCGCCGTGGCGCCCGCCGAAGCGGCCGCGACGTCTCGACCCGGTCGATGACGTGCGGACCGCCGCCGGCTCCAGCTCGAGGGCTGCCGGCCGCTCGGCCGCGGGTTCGGCCTGGCCCTGATCGTCGCGTATGTCTCGGGCCTGACCTCGCTCGGCTACCAGGTCCTGTGGACCCGCCTGCTCGCCTCGGGCACCGGCGATTCGACCTATGTCTTCACGACGATCCTGACGATCTTCCTGATCGGCCTGGCGCTCGGGTGCGGTGGTCTTCAACGTCCTTCGGACGCGGATCAAGACGATCAACCTCCTGGCGCTCGGTCAGGTCGTCATCGCGGTCCTCGTTTCGTCGGGATGGCCATCGGGATCGGGCGCGGGCGTCACGGAGTCCTCAACCTCACGACGGACTTCAGCAGCCTGTTCACGAACTTCGCCCTGCCGGTCGTGCTCGTCGTCCTGCCGGCGACGTTCGTGATGGGCCTGACCTTCCCGGCGGCGTCGGCCCTCGATCGCGGATCCGGATGGCCACGTCGGCAGCGAACTCGGGCCTGCTCCTGTCGGCCAACACCCTCGGCGCGATCACCGGCACGTTCCTGATCCCGTTCGTCGTCATCCCGCTCGTCGGCTCGCCGGTCGCCCTCGGGCTGATCGCCGTGCTCAACGCCGGCGATGGGCGTCGCTCTCGCCGTCGGTGGACGCGATCGAGGATCGATTGCCCGCGGCTGCTGACTGGGCGGCGCAGGCGCCGTCGTCGCGGCTCGTCCTGGTCGTGAGCCTGGCCGCCGGCGGCTCTTCGTCGATCCCAACGTTGCCCGGATCCTGGGCGCCGGCGGGACGGTCGACGAAGAGCACGGAGGACGACATCGCCTCGGTCCAGGCCGGCTCGATCCAGGGCATCCACCAGCTCTGGGTGACCGGCACCTCGATGACGATCCTGACCGTGGACATCGAAGCTGATGCCGGTCCTGCCGCTGATCCTGCGGCCGAACTCCACGAAGGACCTGACCGTCGCCTTCGGGATGGGCTCGGCCTGGCGCGCGGCCCTGAACGCCGGGCTCACCGCGACCGCCGTCGAGCTGGTTCCCTCCGTGCCCGAGATGTTCGGCGTCTTCTACCCGGACGCGCCCAGGTCGTGGCCAATCCCAAGGGCAACGATCATCATTGCCGACGGCCGGAACCACGTGGAGCTGACGACCGACCACTACGACATCATCGTGATCGATCCGCCTCCGCCGATCGAGACGGCCGGCGTCTCGGTGATCTCATCGCTCGAGTACTACCAGGCGGCCAAGGCCCGCCTGAATCCGGGCGGCGTGATGATGCAGTGGATCCCGTACGGCCAGACCCTCGACGAGTTCAAGGCCCACGTCCGGACGTACGCCTCGGTCTTTCCCCACGTGATCATCTGCTTCGGGCCGGGCGGCTTCGGCTTGTTCATGCTCGGCTCGGACCAGCCGATCTCGTTCGATCCGGCCTCGATCAACGAGGTCCTCAGCCGGCCCGGGATCGTCGACCGACCTCTCGTCGGCCGCCGACTCGCCGGTCCACGACGAGGCCGCCTGGGCGGCCGAGATTCCGAAGCTCATCTGGATCCAGGGCGACCAGGTCCCGAAGTTCGGCGGCTCCGGGCCGCTCGTCACCGACGACCACCCGCTGCCCGAGTACTTCCTGCTCCGGCACCTGTTCGGACCGCCCTCGCCGTACGTCAGCCCGGGCGCTGCTCCGATCGCTGACCCCCGCACCGTGAGCCGCCGATGACGGCCGCCGGCCTCACGATGGTCCTGCCCGCCTACAACGAGGAGGACCGCCTGGCCTCGTCGCTCGACGAGCTGTTCGGCTACCTCCGACGGCGCAATCGAACCGGCCGTGAGGCCGCCGGCCGCGACGGCTAGATCGGACCCGGGGCCCTGCCGGCCGAGATCCAGGTCCTCGTCGTCGACGACGGCAGCACCGACACGACCGCTGAGCTCGTCCGGGCCCGGCCGGAGTCGACCGAGCCGCCGCCCGGGGTCCGGCTCGACCTGCTCGTCGTGCCGCACGGCGGCAAGGGCGCCGCCGTCCGGGCCGGGATGCTGGCGGCCGAAGCCGACCTGATCGTCTTTGCCGACGCCGACATGGCCACGCCGCCCGACCAGCTGCCGAAGCTCACGGCCGCCCTGGCCGATCACGACGTCGCCCTGGGCAGCCGGATCCAGCCCGACGGCCGGGACATGCGCCGCAGCCAGCCGGCCTATCGCCGGATGCTCGGCAGCGCCTTCCACGGCCTGCCTCGGTCTGGGTCGTGGGTCCGGTCAAGGACACCCAGTGCGGTTTCAAGGGCTTCACCCGGGCCGCGGCCCACGACCTGTTCACGCGCCAGAAGGTCACGAGCATCGTCTTCGACGTCGAGCTGATCCACGTCGCCCGCCGGCGGGGATACACGATGGCGGTCGTCCCGATCCAGTGGTCGGACAAGCGCGGATCGCGCATGGCGGCCCGGCCCGGCCTGGCCGTCCGGGTGGCCTGGGACCTGTTCCGGATCCCGCTCCTCCACCGGCGTGGCTGACCGGGGCAACCGCGCCCGCTGGCTGCCGATCGCCGCGATGGCCGGCTTCATCCTCTGCGTCGGGCTGGTCCTCCTGACAGCGGATCGCTCGACGATCGGCTACGACTACTCGGCCTATGCCGCGGCGGCCCTGCGGCTGATCCACGGCCAGCCGCTGTACGACCCCTCGGTGAACGTCTCCGGCGGGTTCCTCTTCTTCTACTACCCGCCGCCGTTCGTGTTCCTGGTCGTGCCGTTCGCCCTGCTGCCCGGCTCGATCGGGACGGGCGCCTGGATCGGGGCGATGATCCTGGCCTTCCTGGCCGGCACGGCCCTCCTGCCGGTCCGGCGCGAGGTGCGCTGGCTCATCCTCCTGCTCGGCGGCCTGTCCTGGCCGCTGGCCTATTCGTTCAAGCTCGGCCAGGTCGGCCCGCTCCTGTTCCTGCTGTTCGCGGCCGGCTGGCGCTGGCTCGACCGACCGGGGCGCCTGGGCACGGCGATCGCGCTCGGCACGCTGATCAAGATCCAGCCGGCGATCGTGCTCGTCTGGGCGGGCCTGAACCAGCGCTGGCGGACGATCGGCGTCGCCCTTGCGATCCTGGCCGGAGCGGCGCTCCTGGCCACCCTCGCGACCGGCCCTGGGACCTGGTCCGACTACCTCCAGGTGCTCCGCCAGGTCAGCGCCCCGATCACGACGCCGCATAACTTCACCCCGGGCGCGATCGCCTACCAGCTCGGCGTGCCCGAGGGCATCGCGACGGGGATCCAGCTCGCCAGCACGATCGGCGCCCTTGGCGTTACCGTGTGGGCCGCGCTGCGCCGGCCGGCCGAGGTCGGCTACCTGACGGCGGTCACCGCCAGCCAATTGCTATCCCCCGTCCTCTGGGACCATTACGCGATGCTCCTGCTCCTGCCGGTCGCCTGGCTGCTCGAACGACGCCAGTGGTGGGCCGCCCTGATCCCCCTGGCCACGGCCACCCCGGTCGTCCTGCTCGGGATCGTGCCGGCCGCGGTCTACCCGGTCCTGTTCTGGGTCGGCCTGGTTGGGCCGGTGATCGTCTCGCGGGCGAGCCTGGCCCCGCTCGGCATCGCCAGGCCGGAGCCCGCGTGAGCGCCCCACCCTCGGCGACACCCTCGGCCACCCCCGGCTTCTTCGGAGCTCGGTCCTCGAGCGTTGGCGCCACTTCGACGCGGGCCCCGATCGTGGCGGTCAGCCTGATGGTGATCGGCTTCTTCGTGTACTGGGCGTCGAACCATGCCTTCGACGCCGGCCGGGGCGACTTCTTCTACCTGGCCGACGCCTTCCTGCACGGCCGGACCTGGCTCCTCGGCCCTCGGCCCGAACGACAACGTCATCATCGGCAACCAGGTCTTCGTCCCGTTCGGGCCGTTCCCGGCCTTCGTCCTCCTGCCGATCGTGGCGATCTTCGGGCCGGACCAGGCCGACCACTGGCAGCCGGTGATCAACGCCGCCCTGGCCGCGATCGACCTGGGCCTGTGCTGGTGGCTGGCCGCTCGCCTCGGCGTGCGCTCGCTGGTCGACCGACTCTGGTTGTGCGTCCTGTTCGGGTTCAGCACCCAGATCTGGTGGGTGACCACCCGGGGCGGGGTGTGGCACACCGGCCACCTGGTGGCGACGGGGCTGAGCCTGATGGCCCTGATCGAGCTGTTCGGGCGGGGCCGCCCGCTGCTCGTCGGGATGCTCGGCGGGGCGGCCTTCCTGACCCGGGCGCCGCTCGTCCTGGCGATGCCGGTCTACGCCCTGATGCTGGGGTCGGTCGACCGGGCGATCGGCGCCGGTCGGTCGGCCGTCAACCGCTGGCGGCCGGTCCTCATCGAGTGGCTCCTGCTGGGCCTCGGCTTCCTGCCGTTCCTGCTCTTCGACTTCTGGTACAACGACGTCCGGTTCGGCTCGATCTTCGAGTCCGGCTACGGCCTGGCGAGCCTGCCCGACTGGCTCGAGGCCCTGCGCGAGCAGGGCCTGTTCTCCCTGAGCCACCTCGGGATGAACATCGACTACCTGTTCCTGCACACGCCGACCCAGATCCCCGACTTCCCGTTCTTCCAGCCGGACGGCCTCGGGATGTCCGATCTTGATCACCAGCCCGGGCCTGTTCTGGGCGGTCGCGGGCGGGCTGGACCAACCGCCGATCTGGCTCCTGCTGGCCGCCCTGGTCCTGACCCTCGTCCCGAACCTGCTGTACTACGGCGGCGGCTGGCTCCAGTACGGCTATCGCTATGCGCTCGACGCGATGCCCTTCGCGATGGCCCTGTGCTGCATCGCGGCGGCCCGCCACGGCGTCGGCTGGATCTGGCGCGGGGCGATCGTGTTCGGGGTGATCGTCGGCCTCGGCGGGGTCTACTGGGCCTACCACCTGTAGGTCGCTCGGGCGGTCCTGGAGGCCCCCTCCAAGGCGCCAAGTTGCCTGCGCAATGACCTACCTCGTGGTGGTGCTATTCTCGCTCGCGTGACCCCCTCGACACTCGCGGAGCCTGTCTGTCCCGGCGCCGTCGGTGGGCTCGATTCGACCCCGGCGGCGCGAAACCTGGAACCCGACATTGAGCCGCCGGTCCGAGCCCGCCTTCTCGCGAGCCGCTGCCCGATCGGCGCAATCTCAGCCGAGACCTGGGACCGGCTGCGCGGCCTGAACCCCTGGGCCACGCCCTTCTCGAGCTGGGCCTTCCAACGCGCCTGGTGGGATGCCTACGGGGCGAACGCCGAGGACGAGACGATCGTCGTCCTGCCGGCCGACGAGGCGGGCCGCGTGGTCGCCGGGGCCGATCCGGTCGGGATCATGCCCCTGATGCATCGCCACGAGGTCGAGCCGGCCGACGAGGCGAGCCACAGCCGGATGCGCCACTCGGCCGAGGTCGAGAGGACCGCCGTCCCGGATCGGGCGACGGCGATCTTCTTCGGAGCCTCGTACCACGCCGATTACGCCAGCCTGCTCACGGCTCCCAGGGATCTCGGGCCCGTTTCGGAGGCCGTGGCGACTACCTCGCCGGACCCGGCGGGCCGAGCTGGGATGTCGTCGACCTGCGCCGGCTGCGCTGCGGCGACCCTGCTGCGGAGGCCCTGGCGGCCGCCTTCGGGCGGCTCGAGGCGGAGCGCGGCTGGACCCTCAACCTCGAGCGCGAGGACGTCTGCCCGGTCGTGACCCTGCCCGAGGGCGCCGACTTCGAGGAGGTCCTGGCCACGCTCGGCAGCAAGGATCGGCACGAGATCCGGCGCAAGATCCGGCGGGCCGAGGGCGTCGGTCCGATCAGCCTGACCCGCTCGACGGATCCCCTGGCCGACCTGCCCGCGTTCATCGAGCTCCACCAGAAGCGCTGGGGCGCCGAGGGCCTCTTTCCGGACACGCCCGGCGGGGCGGCCAGCCGGACGTTCTTCCGTCGCCTGTTCGAGCTGATGGGGCCCGCCGGACCGCTCGTCCTGTCGTTCCTGGCCGTGGGCGACCGGCGGATCGGGGCCGGCGTCCACCTCGAGGACGGACCCTCGCTGCTCTACTACAACGCCGGGATGGATCCCGACGCCCGTGAGCTGAGCCCGGGCGTCCTGATGGTCTCGGCGTACCTCGAGGCGGCGCTGGCCGGCGGGTTTCGCCGGATGGACTTCCTGCGCGGCGACGAGCCGTACAAATACGAGTGGGGCGCCCGGGACGAGCCGGTCCAGCGCCTGCTCGTGCGCCGGAGCGTGAGCGAGTGAGCGCGCCCGTGCCCGGTGATCCCTGCTCCGAGCCGATCGGCTGGCCGGCGGTCGCCGGCGGCAAGGTCCGCGTCGTCGAGATCCTGGCGACCGGCACGAGCGGTGGCGCCCAGGAGCATCTCTACTCGCTCATGAGCCGGCTCGACCCGACACGCTACGAGGCGAGCGTGATCGCTCTCTCGGGCGGCAGCGCCGTCCGCAAGCTCCAGCGGGCCGGGTTCGCGGTGAGCGTGCTCGACGACGCCCGACGACGCGATCGCGACCGGGCGCCGTGGCGACCCTCCTGGCCGACATCAATCCCGACGTGATCCACAACCACATGTACCGGGCCGAGCTGGTCGGGACCCGGGCGGCGATCGCCCTGGGCGAGGCCGGCCACCGCCGGCCGTACGTCGTCTCGACCGTCCACTCCAGCCGGATCCGCTCGGAGGAGGACCGCCAGGAGCTCCGCATCCTGACTCCCCAGATCGACCAGCTGATCGCCGTCTCCCGGGCGATCGAGGCGAAGATCGCGGCCGAGGGCCGGATCGGCGCGCCGGTCGAGCTGATCTACAACGGGGTGGATCTCGAGCGCTACAACGTGACCGAGCCGTGCTGCACCTACCGCGAGGAGTACGGCATCGAGCCAGACGCGGTCGTCGTGGGCGTGGTCGCCCGGCTCGAGCCGGAGAAGGGCCACCCGACCCTGCTCGAGGCCTGGCCGGCGGTCCTCCGGGCGGTCCCGAACGCGACCCTGCTCGTGGTCGGCGAGGGCAGCCGGCGCGAGGAGCTGGAACGCCAGGCGGCCTCGCTCCGGATCGCCCATCGGGTCGTCTTCACCGGCCGGCGGGACGACGTGCCGGAGGTCACCGCCGCGCTCGATGTTGCCGTCCTGCCGTCGTACCGCGAGGCCCAGGGCCTGTCGATCCTCGAGGCGATGGCCCTCAGCCGGCCGGTCGTGGCCAGCCGGGTCGGCGGCATCCCCGAGGTCATCGAGGATGGCGTCTCGGGCCTGCTCGTGCCGCCCCGCGATCCGGCGGCCCTGGCCGAGGCGATCATCTGCCTCCTGACGAACCACCCCCTGGCCGACATGATCGGGCGGCGCGGCCACGACGTCGTCCACGACCGGTTCTGCATCGGGCTGATGGTCAAGGCGATCGAGCGGATCTACGACGATGGCGCCGAGGCTGTCCGACTCAGCGGAGCGATCGCCTCCTGATCGGCGGCCGGGCCCGCGACGCGTAGGACGATCGGGGGATCGGTGCCCGCTCGACGGCGGGTAGGATCGGACCGATGAGCTTCCCGCGACTCACCTTCCCCCAGCTGTGGGTCGCCCTGGCGATCCTGCTGCCGATCCTGGCGGCGCTGCTGGCCTCGATGTCCACGGTCGACCTGGCCTACCAGGTCCAGGCCGGCCGGCTGATGCTCGACCAGGGCACGATCCTGCGGACCGATCCGTTCGCCTTCACGACCGGCGGCGCCGCCTGGCTGAACCAGCAGTGGGGCGCCCAGGTCCTCCTCGGTCTCGGCTACCGGGCCGGCGGCTGGGCCGGACTGGCGGTCCTCCGGGCGGTCCTCGTCGCCCTGACGATGGCCCTCGTCCTGATCGCCTGCCGCCGGCAGGGGGTCGGGCTGCGGGTGGCCGCCTGGCTGACGATCGGATCGCTGGTCCTGGCGGCCGTGGCGATGGGCCTGCGGCCCCAGCTGTTCGGGATGGTCCTCTTCGCCGCGACCCTGGCGATCCTGGCCGGGCGCGATCGCCAGCCACGCGCTGTCTGGCTGATCCCTCTCCTCGTGATCCCCTGGGCCAACGTCCACGGCAGCTTCGTCTTCGCCCCGGCCGCGGTCGGGATCGCCTGGCTCGAGGATGAGCTCGCTCGCCGGCCAGGCGCCCATCGGCTCCTGCTCGTGGCGATCGCCGCGGCCGTCGCCTCGTTGATCAACCCGTTCGGGATCGGGGTCTGGTCGTACGCGATCGGCCTGACCACGAATCCGACGATCCGGAGCCTGATCAGCGAGTGGCAGCCGACGGCGCCGCTCTCGGCTACCGGCCTCCTGCTCTACGGCTCGATGATCGTCTTCGGGGCGATCATCGTCGTTCAGGCTCGGGGTCGGCCGTGGCGCGAATGGCTGCGCGAAAACGGGCCGACGGTCCTCTGGCTCGTCTTCCTCGGGGCGATCGCGATCCAGGCCCAGCGCGGGATCGCCTGGTGGGCGCTGGCCGCACCGGTCGCCGTGGCCGGGGTCATCGGCCGGGCGGCCGTCCGCACCGATGCCGCGGGCTCCAGTGGGCAGGCGCCAAGCCGGCCCGAGCGGGCGTCGGCCCTGAACGGGGCGATCGTGATCGTCCTCGCCCTGGTCGGTATCGTGCTGCTTCTGCCGCTGCGCGGCGGGTCCGCCCTGATGGGCCCGCCCGGCCTGCTGACCGACGCGCCGCAGGGCATCACCGCGGCCCTGGTCGGCAAGGTCAGCTCGGCCGATCGGATCTGGAATGCCCAGGCCTGGGGCTCCTGGTTCGAGTTCGCCCTGCCCGGCGTCCCGGTGGCCGTCGACTCGCGGATCGAGGTCATCCCGGCTGATGCCTGGGCCGACCACATCGCCTTGTCCGCCGGACTGCCCTACTGGGAGTCGATCCTCGACCGATGGCAGGTCAGCGTCGTCGTCGCCAGCAAGACCGACCAGGCGGCGTTGATCCCCCTGATGAAGGCCTCGCCTCGCTGGAGAGTCCTCTACGAGGACGCCGACGGCGTCGTGTTCGTGCGGTCCTAGGCGTGGTCGCCTGGGCCCGTCTTCTTAGCAGCGAGTCTCCTAAGTACCAGAATGAGTTGACTATCCGGCTGGTGACAGGATGCACACCCTCACTAGCATTGGCTCTGATGGAATTGGTATAGCGTGGGTCAGGTCGAATTGCGACGGAACGGCCGACTCGGATCGCGCCAGCCGGGCCTCGCGATGGCCGTGATCGCCCATGCGCTCCGCGAGCCAACCATGCTCAAGTGTTGCGCTCGGCCAAAGCACCTCACGTATCTTGAGCGGCCGACCCACGACCTTCGCGCTCGCAGCGTCGTTGACCAGGGGGGAGCAGCTGTTGCAGTGGCTGCAGTCAATCGCGGCTGAGTTCGGCGTGGCGGTTTCCCAGAAAGACGTGTGGGTGTCGATCCTAGAGGGCGTGATTTTCGCGGCCCTCTGCTTGACCCTGGGCGTTTGGGCGGCAAGGCGCGTCGGGCTTCTCGGGCGCGACGTCCCGGCCACCGAAACCCTCGGGGTCGGCTTGGCGTGTGGACTCGTGGTCGTTGCAGCTTGGTGGGCCGCGATCTGGTCGGGCGGACGCAGCGCTTTCACCCCGGTCGCCATCGGGTTCCTCGCGGCGATCCTATTGTCGTTCGGACGTGGTCGACGACCTGCGAAGGACCATGGGTTGGTCGCCGTCGCGACAGTAGGGTCTGGTTTGCCTCAGAAATGGTGGTCTCGCAACGAGCGCCTCATCCTCACGGCAGTAGCAGGCGCAGGATTTGTGGTCGCGATTGGTCTCTTGTACGGGTCCACCATGGCTCCGGGCCCGCGGGATGGAGTGCAGCCGGTCGAGTTCATGGATGAGGCCTATTACGCAGTTCTAGGCCAAAATCTCGCGGCGACCGGCACCGAGACGATCTACTCAACTTCAGGATTTTCTGACATCGAGGGTGTCCCGACCCAGTCGTGGTACCACTGGGGCGAGTTGTGGCTCGCCTCGGCTGCGATCACAGTTTTCGGCGCGGCGCCGTTAGCCGCACGCTACTTCGTGGTTCTCTCTGTGCTGTTGCTGGCCGCCGCCGCATTAGCAGGCACCGTGGTGTGCCGGATTGCTCGAACGAGATCGGCCAAGGCGTACCTCTTGGGACTTCTATTTCGCTTGTCTATTTCTTGCGCCAATCCCGTTTATCCCGGGCCCGTTCTTCAGCTCATGGGCGATTGGACTCACATTCGGCATATACGGTTTAATACGGGGCTCGCCGCGGTCGCGGTCTTGATTGGCTTTTACATTTCGCGACGCTTGGCAGTAACGGGACGGGATGGCTCGCAGCTATTTTCAGCGGAACGCTGTGGCAATGATCCTGCCGGCTCACTTGTCGTGGGCTTGCTCGCGGCCTTCGCTGCGTTCGTTCTCGCTATGATCCGGATAGTGCGGGCGTGTAGGTTAACCGGCGTCTGCTCGCCGTTTCAGTCGCCTGGCGGCGAACTCTTATCGCCACGGGAACGGTGCTCGTCGCCACGGTGGGCTAGGGTCTGTTCACGGGCCATGGCCTCGGCGGTAGCGCTGCTTCGTCGAGCGTCGCACTCTTCAATGTCACGTGGATCTAGTCGGTGGGCATCACGCTTCTCGGCGCCGGGATCCTCCTCGCGATACCGGTGGCGTGGATCACGCTCGCGGGACGGCGTCGGAGACATCTACTCGCCGCAATTGCGCTGCTGGTCGCCGGAGCGCTCGCTTGGGGCGCTAGATAGTAGGCGATTTTCAACATGTTCTACGTGTTCTTCGGTGGCATAGCTCTGTTCGCCACTCGGGTCGCTGCGATTGGAGTCTGGGCTCTCTGGGACATCCTCCTGGACAAGCACGCGCCAAACTTCTGACGGTCTCGCGCTCCTATGCGTAGTCCAGCTCGACTTAGGTGCCGGCGCGTCTGTTATCTGGCTTGAAGCGTTCGGGCCGCGCGATTACGCGCTAATTTCGACGGGTTTGCTGGCGGCGATCGCTAAATTGCCGAAGGACGCAGAGCTTGCTTATGCATGTCGGCCGTTCGAGGAGGTGTCATTTGCGGACTTGAGACTCGAAAGCATTGCCGCGCACACTGGCAAGTCCGTAATTCCTATGTGCTTCGAGTCGGACACGTTCAGTTCATTGGTCGGGAGTGAGTCATCTCGCTCGTGCCAGATGCCTTCTTTCGGTGGGCGCCACAGCGGGCGCTCTACCCAAACGCGGAAGCTCGCTCGTCATCCGCGGCCGTCGCGACCTTTCTGAAGGCACACGGGATCAATTACATCTACGCGGATAGCACGCATCCAAACTCGCTAGTCACGGACGCGGTCTCGATCGAAACAACCAGCGACGGTGAGGTTCTTGGTCTGCCGTGATGAACGTGCTGGGCTTCTCGGGACCGGCGAGCTGATCGGGCAGGGAGATGGCATGCGCTCTCAGCGATGCGCGGTCTCTTCTGGGTGCTGGCTGAGTGCCGGAAAAGCTGAGGGGCGCCTTCCTTGATCAGATCGCATTCGACGGCTGATTACACGCTTGACGTGGTCATTCTCGGGATGTGCTCTGAATGATGGCCGGGAGCAATGCCGCGACACACGACTTGGTCGAGTCGAGCGCTCTCGATCCGCGACTTTCGACGACGCTCTTGGTTTGTCAGCAGTTGTCTCGGTCTATCGCTCGGCCGCGAGCCTGCCGGAACTGCACGGCCGCCTCGCGTCAGCTTTGTCGGCGATCACTGACTGATACGAAATCATTCTGGTCGAAGACAATGGCGGCGACGCGTCGTGGTCTGAGATCGAGCGCTTGGCTGAGTCGGACTTGCATGTCCGGGGCATCTCTATGACTCGAAACTTCGGGCAGCACAACGCATTGCTCTGCGGGATCTGCGCGGTCAGCTTACGAGATCATGTCACCTGGACGACGACTATGCAGAATTCGCTCGAGGAGATCGGTAAGCTGTTAGACGAGGCTCGCCGACGATGCCGATGTCGTGTACGGCTCGCTCGACGTGAGAACAGCATGGCTTCCTTCGCGACTAAGGGTCTCGAATTACGAAGCTCGCTCTCCAGAGCGCAATGAGCGCCGATACCGCGCGGCACGTGAGCGCATTCCGGGCCTTCTGGGCGCCGATCTGAGAGGCATTCGCGTCGTATGGCGGATCTTTCGTCTCGATCGACGTGCTCCTTACCTGGGGCACGACTCGAGTTCGCGCACGTCCAGGTACGCCATGAGCGCGTCGGCTGGGCCGCTCGAACTACACGGTTCGCATGCTCATTACTCATGCACTAAACATGGTTACCGGATTTAGCGCACTACCTCTCCAATTTGCAAGACTGATCGGTTTCCTGTTCACTTGTTCGGGTTTGGCGTCTTTGCATTTGTCCTTATCACCTACGTGGTAAACGGAGGGAGCACGTTCTCGGCTTTGCCTTCTTGGCCTCAATCATCGCGATCTTCAGTGGTGCTCAACTGTTCGCTCTGGGGATCATCGGCGAGTACCTGGCTCGGATCCACTTTCGGTCGATGGGCCGGCCACGTACCTAGTTCGACAGGTCACCGACGAGCACTGAACGTCTAACGGGCGTCACGAGCTGGAGAACGATGCGAGAAGAAGTTTAAGCCACGATCTTCGATGTGGATGGTGCGAGCTTTGAGTGCGCGATAGTGCCTTGGGACTCGGAGATCTTCGGGTTTCTCGTGGCTCAGATCAGTCGCCTCGTGCTTCCGAATGGTCCCGAGACCTCAGACGTCATGGGCCAATTCCAACTGGAGTGACCAGAATGACGTCTGTCTGGTCTCGTGCCGGATCGACCACGGCAAGCTGCGCGAATCTATGGTCCTGGAGAGCTACGGATTTCGCTTCATCGAAGTCGTCTACGGTCTTCGGCTCGGATCGTTCGACGCGTGTCAGCTCCGCGCCACCCGATCGAGGTCCTGCTCATTGCGCAAGCCGACCTCGCAGAAATCGAGGACATCGCCTACGCGGCCTTCACAACCGGACGCTTTCTTCTTGATGGTCGTCTCGATCCGGACTTGAGTCGCCGCCGATATGCGACCTGGGTTCGGACTGAGCCTGCAATCCAAAGAGCAGGTCATCCTCAAGGCAGAACTAGCCGGGAGCCTGATCGGGTTTTTCATCGTGGAACACACGCCGGACCGGAATGTGTATTAGATCCTTACGGCGTCGCTCCGCAGTGGCAGGGCAAAGGCGTCGGCCTTAGCCTCTGGGAAACAATGCTCCTGCGACATAAGTCGGATGAGGTGTTTTTGGTCACAACGACAATTTCTGGCTACAACCTCTCTGCCCTAAATCTGTACGCGCGCCTCGGGTTCAACATCGCTTCCAGCCAGACGACTTTCCACTGGTTGAGGGAGCTTGAGCGGTGACACTTGTGAGCTTCGCTAGGTTCGGCGAAATCAAGTCGGTTGCTCCGATTTGAGAGTTTGCAGCGCGTGCGGCGCGCCACTCGCCGACCAAGGATGGGCCTGCGCGGAGTGCGGCTTCGGGCCGATGACGATCGGCGGCTTCGCCGCCTTCGCTCGGACGCGGCTCACGGGACGGAGGGCTTTTTAGGAATCCTTCTTCGGAGAACTTTCTCGCCTGGAGGAGCGAAGCTTTTGGTTTGTCGCTCGTAACTAACTCATCGTCTGGGCGATGGCGAAGTATTTCTCCGGGATGCAAGAGCTTCCTCGAGATTGGCTGCGGCACGGGTGGGTGCTGGCCGGGATAAAGGCTGCATTTCCGTCCGCTGAGCTGACCGGAAGCGAAATCCTGGTCGCGGGCCTGGAGATCGCCTCGAAGCGAGTCTCAACTGCGGACTTCTACCAAATGGATGCTCGCTCGATCCCATTCCGCGATACTTCGAAGTCGTCGGCGCGTTCGATGTCTTGGAGCACATCGTCGAAGATGACCTGGTGCTCTCGCAAATCAGCCAGGCCTTACGCGCGGGCGGGGGAATGCTCTTGTCGGTTCCGCAACACCTCAGCCTGTGGAGCAGGCAGGACGAGCGCGCGCATCATGTCCGCCGTTATACGGCCGCCGGACTTCGGGACAAGGTCGTCGCCGCCGGATTTCGAAGTCGTCCGGTTGACATCATTCGTATCTCTCCTGCTACCCCTGCTCCTCGCTTCGCGAGCGTGGACGGGCCGCCGACCGCCTGACGACGCGTTCGACTCTGTCGCGGCTCTCCGGCGGCCGCGGCCGCTCGAGGCGGCACTCGGGGCGGTCATGACGGGCGAACGCGCCGCGATCCGTTCCGGGATCTCCTTCTCTAGCGGGAGGATCTCTTCTTCTGGTCGCCCGAAAAGTTGAGGCTCGTTCGTGATCCCGTTCAACAAGCCGTACATGACCGGTAAGGAGCTCAGGTATATCGCGCAGGCGCATGCGGATGGCCACCTCGCTGGCGACGGGCACTTCACCAAGAAGTGCAAGCGCGTGGCTCGAGCATCGCATCGGCAGCCGCAAGGCTCTGCTGACGCATTCGTGCACTGCCGCGCTCGAGATGGCGGCGATCTTGATCGGTGTCGGCCGAGGCGACGAGGTGATCATGCCGTCGTACACCTTCGTCTCGACAGCCAATGCTTTCGTGCTGCGCGGCGGCGATGCCGGTGTTCGTCGACATTCGCCAGACACCCTCAACATCGACGAGACGCAAGATCGAGCAGGCGATCACGACTCGGACCCGGGCGATCGTGGCGGTGCACTACGCGGGCGTTGGTGTGCGACGATGGACGAGATCATGGCCATCGCGGCCGGCACGACCTGATGGTGATCGAAGATGCCGCGCAGGGCATACATCGTCCGACGTACAAGGGCGCCCGCTCGGCAGCATCGGCCACCTGGCCGCGCTTTCCTTCCACGAGACGAAGAACATCATCTCAGGCGAGGGCGGCGCACTGCTCGTCAACGATGCGCGCTTTGTCGGAGCGAGCCGAGATCATTCGCGAGAAGAGGAACGAATCGGAGCTAGTTCTTCCGGGCCAGGTCGACAAATACACCTGGGTCGATATCGGCTCGTCGTACCTACCAGGCGAGATCGTCGCCGCCTTCCTGTGGGCGCAGATGGAGGAGCCGACGTGATCACCGCCGACGCATCGCGATCTGGGCGAGATACCACCTATCACTTGCGGACCTAGAGGAGAGTGGGCGGCTCGCCGGCCGATCGCGTCGGTCGATTCGACGCACAACAGGGCACCTTTACTACCTGCTGCTGCGGGGCCTCGAGGAACGACCGCGTTCATATCGCGGCTCGCCGATAGAGGCTAGGTGCAGTCTTTCACTACGTGCCGCTACATTCGTCGCCGTACGGACGATCCGTCGGAAGAGCGGACGGCGAACTAAGCGAGATGATAGCGATTAGCAATCGGCTCGTTCGCCTCCCGCTCTGGCTTGGTATCGAGCCACAACTGGGTGGCGTTATCGACGAAGTAATCGCCGCTGCTTCGGCCGGAGTGCTCGGGTAGATTCTGGGGCGAGCGGCAGCGAGGACTGTCCTAGATCAAGGGGCTGCGACGACGGGCTGCGCCGCGATCGGCGCGGCCTCGGGCTTCGGGGGCGGTCAGGACGATCGGCACGATCGCGATCAGGGTCGAGAGCGCATCGAGCCAGAGCGTCGGCAGGGCGACCGTGATCGCCACGACGAGGAGCGGCTCGCCGATCCGGGGTCGGATCAGGGCGGCGATCACCGTCAGCACGACGCCCGCGGCAAGGCGCACGAAGTAGGGGATCGGCAGGAGCCCCGAGATGTCGCCCGGGCCCCGGCCCTCGAGCGTCGTGAAGAAGTCGCGCCAGGCCGTCGGGTTGAGGGCCACGCTGACGACCAGGATCACGAGCCCGACGGCGATCGCGCTCCCGGCAGCGCGCCAGCGGCGCTGGACGAGGAAGTACAGGATCCCCAGGCCGGGCGCGATCTTGATCGCCGCCCCGACCGCGAAGGCCCACGGCCAGCGGCGCAGCCCGAGCACGATCAGCGCGGCCAGGACGAGATGGACGTTGGCGAACCACAGCTCCGCGGCGACCGGCAGGTAGGCGATGAAGGCGAGGGCAACGAGCGGCCGCCAGTCGGCCATGAACAGGAGGCAGAACAGGAGCAGCCCGATCCAGGCGATGTCGAAGGCGTGGGAGGGCAGGATTGCCGCCACCGGCACGAGGACCTGGGCGAGCGGTGGTGGATACCAGTAGGCGTAGGGCGTGACCGAGGTCGCCGTCGGGTCGTACAGCGGCTGGCCGTTGATCAGGCGCTGGGCCGCCAGCCAGTAGGCGTGCTGGTCCTGGCGGTCACCCCAGCGGCCGCTGGCGATGACGAGCAGGAGGGCCGCCCCGACGGCCGAGAGCACGACCAGCCCGATCGGCGGGAAGCGCCGTCCCCCGATCGTCGTCGGGGCGCTGATCATCCGCCAGGCGGTCGCCGCCGCAGGGGTCACGGAAGGTCCGAGCTCACGACGGCCCGGAACGCACTACAGGGTGCGCGAGGACCAGTAACGCTCGGCGTGCCCGTTCAGCCCGCCCAGCGCGCCGATCTTCCGGCCGTACGTCCGGACGGCATCGGCCATCGGGCCCCGGCCGCCGAACAGGCGCGCAAGCTGGCTCTCGTACAGGGTCACGCCCGTGATCTTCCGCTCGATCTGGTCGCTGATGTCGGCGTACGAGGGCACGATCGAGACGTCGTAGGGCATCTCGAAGAAGCCCTCGCCGAGCTCGTCGAGCGAGCGGAAGTCGCTCCACCAGGCGTACGGGAAGTCCTCGTAGAAGGACACGATCCCGGCCCACTCGGGGCCGGGCATGACCCAGCGCCGGGCATCGCCGATCATCGCCAGCCCGACGTTCCGGACCAGCTGGTGGTCGACATGGCTGCCCACGCCGAGCGGGAAGTAGACCTTCTGGGGCTCGAGCCGGGCGATCTCCCGGCGGAGCAGGCCGACCGGGGCAGGATCGTCCTCGCGGGGGATCCCGAGCAGCTCCTCGTCGCCTTCGTAGCCGCGGAAGACGGCGTCGGGCAGGTCGAGCAGGATGAGCGAGGCCTCGGCGAAGTAGGCGTAGCGCTCGTCTTCGAGCCGGCGGATGGCCTGGGCGTCATTGGCCGCCTCGGCGTCGGTCAGGACGGTGGTCAGGACGGCGCCCTGGGTCGCCAGGTCGTCGATCACCGGCTGGCCGGCCAGGGACTCGTTGTGGATCGAAGCCCGGCGGTACCACGAAGAGCGCTGCCAGAACCGCTTGGCGGCGGCATCGGCATCGGCCTGGGTCGCATCGAGCCGGTCGGCGGTTGCCGCCCACGGCGGCGCCGTCTCGGACGTCGCGAAGTCGTTCGGGATGTTCGACCGGTTGAACGCCTCGGTCACCGGCCAGACCGCCTTCGAGCCGAAGCCCAGCGCCTCGCGCTGGTACGGGCTGAGGTGATCGGCCCCGCCATTCCCCGAGAAGACGGTGATGATCGCCACGTTCTGGCCGAGCTCGCGGAGCGACGCGATCAGGCCACCGCACGAGAGCGCGACATCGTCGGGGTGGGGCGCGACGAACACGTGGGTCATGGCGCCCGGATTATACCGGCGCGTCTGCGCCGCCAGCGGCGCCGAAGCCGGCTTCGCCGATCAGCGGCACGAAGGCACATCGGCCGACCGGCGTCACGGCCAGCCCGCGACTCGCCCCGCGTCACGACGAGCATCTGCTGGTCGCCCGCCGGACCGACCGGGATGACCAGGCGGCCACCCTCGGCCAGCTGGTCGACGAGCGGCCCGGGCAGGCTCGGAGCGCCGGCCGTGACGATGATCCGCCGGTGCGGGGCGGTGGCCGGATCACCCAGGCTGCCGTCGCCCACGATCACCTCGACCTTGTCGCCCAGGCCGAGCTCGGCCAGCCGGCGCCGGGCTTCTGCCGCGATCTCCGGCAGTCGCTCGATCGAGCGGACGGTCGCCCCGATCGTGGCCAGGATCGCCGCCTGGTAGCCGGTCCCGGTGCCGATCTCGAGGACCGCATCCCCCGGCCCGGCCTCGAGCAGCTCGGTCATCCAGGCCACGACGTACGGCTGGCTGATCGACTGACCCTGCTCGATCGGCAGCGCATCGTCGTCGTAGGCCCGCGCCCGAAGGTCGTCCGGGACGAATTGCTCGCGGGGAACCGAGCCCATGGCCCCGAGGACACGCGGATCGTGGATGCCGCGGGGCTTCAGCTGGCGCTCGACCATCGTCCGGCGATCGGCCGCGAAGGCATCATCGGGCGTGGCGCTGTCGGCGGGGCGGGCCCGGCGGATCGACCAGCGCATCGGCGATCCGGCTCCGATCCGCGGCGGCTAGCTCGACGGGCTGGCGGCCGGGCTGGGGCTCGGGGCGGCCGATGGACTCGGGACGGCCGACGGCGACGGAGCGGCGCTCGGCGCCGTCGACGGCGCGCTGCTCGATCCGGCCGAGGGCTCTGCCGATGGCCCGGCCGACGGCGCGGTGGACGGCCCTGCCGACGGCCCGGCCGATGGGGCGACGCTCGGCGGAGGCGTCGGTGCCGGGCTGAACGTCCCGCCGACGCCGAACAGGAGGGCGTAGGCGAAGATCCCGATGAAGACGGCGGTGACGCCGATCACGAAGGCCGACGAGACCCGGTCGGTGATGTGGACCGCCTGCTCGGACGGGGTGGGACCGGTCGCGGCCCCAGGTTTTGCGGTCGTCCGCGAGCTGCGAGCGGCACCGGCCGCTGCACCGGCAGCGGCAGCCCCGGCCACGCCCGCAGCGGCACCCGCGGCAGCCTCGGGCTCGCCGTCCGCCTCGGCGTCCTCGTCCTCGAAGTCGTCCTCGGACTCGTCGTCCTCGGCTTCGTCCTCCGCCTCGGCGGCTTCGTCCTCGGGCTCTGGCTCAGGCTCGGCGGCTGCAACCTCGGGCTCGGCGGCCGCAACCTCGGGCTCGGCGGCTGCGGCTCCGGTCTCAACCTCCGAGCCAGCCCCAGCTTCGGGCTCCGGCGCAGGTTCGGGCGGCGGCTCGGCCGGGATCGGATCGCCGTTTTCGGGTTCGGTCATTCGGAGGTGGTGCTCCTCTGGGCGCAGGCTCGGCGCGGGCGCCAGTGTACCGAACCGGCCATCAGGCGTCGCGTACGGCTGGGGTGAACAGCCCGGCAATGCCCGCCAGGCAGGCCAGCAGGCCGAATGCGGCGATCACGTCGCCGACCCCGAAGATTGTCGCCAGGATGCCGCTCAGGCCGGTCGCCAGGGTCATCATCCCGAGGACGAGCGAAAACCGGATCGAGACGACCCGGGCCATCATGTCGCGCGGCACGCGCTGCTGGAAGAGCGTCTGGCTGGGGATCACGAAGAACAGGTTGGCCGTCCCGACACCGACCATCAGGCCGATCGCGAGGGGCAGCAGATCGGTCCGGCTGTAGAGCACGACACAGGCGCCCATCACGGCATACCCCGCGATCACGAGCTTGCCTTTGCCGAAGCGCGCTCCGATCAGCCCGATCACCACCCCGCCGATCAGGTTGCCGACGCCGATCGCCCCTTCGAGGAAGCCATAGACCGTCGGTCCCGGGAGGCTCCCGCGGTTGATCACCGTGCTGGCATAGATGACCGAGAGTGGCAGGAGGGCCCCGATCGTCATCTGGCCGGCGATCCCCTGGAGCGTGTTGGCGAACAGGACCGCGTCATCGCGCAGGAAGCGCCAGCCCTCGAGGAAGTCCGAGCGGAATGTGCGTTCGGCGAGGCTCACCCGATGGATCACCGGCGGGATCGCGATCGTCGCGATCAGTGCCCCCGAGACAACGTAGGTCACTGCGTCGAACCAGAACGCGAGGGTGTACTCGTTGCCCATCACGAACAGCAGCAGAGCGGCGAGGCCGTAGCCCACGACATCGGCCAGGGTCTCCGAGAGCCAGGTTGCCGAGTTCGCCGTCATCAGCTCATCGGCCGGAACGATCCGGGGGATGACCGACTCCCGGGCCGGCCGGAAGAAGATCGAGACCGAGGTCACCAGGAAGACGAGCGGGTAGACGAAGATCGGGTTGACGAGGGCGGCGATCGGCAGGAGGAAGACCAGCCCGGCCCGCAGGAAGTCGCTTGCGACCATCACCGTCTTCTGGTTGACCCGGTCGACCAAGGTTCCGGCCACCGACCCGAAGACGAGGTTGGGGACCGTCGCGGCGAAGAACACGAAGCCGAGCGCGATGAACGAGCCGCCCGTCTCGCGCAGGATGAAGAAGCCCAGGACGACCTGGTTGACGCGGTCCCCGAAGAGGCTGAACAGGCCGCCGGTCCAAAGGGTCGCGAACGGGCCGTTGAGGGCGAGCCGGCCATACGGATTGCGCCGGGCGCGATCGGCCAGGGCGGTCGGGAGGCCGCTCGGCGCCGCCGCGGGCGCTTCCTCGACCGAGGGCAGGGCCATCGACAGGCCGCTGCTGCCAAGGAGCATCGGCCGATCGAGCCGGGAGGCCTCGCTCAGGCCCGGGACGAGACCGGTCCCGGCCGGAAGCATCGGGCCACCGGGCTCGACCCGGGACAGCCGCGCCGCGCCCGCCAGGCCCAGGACCGGCCGGAGCTGGGGCCGCACGTCTCCGCGGTCGGTGGCAGCTCCGCTGCCGGGCTCGTCTGCCTCCGTCTCGGCCACCTCGGTCGCCCAATCGTCGAGGGTCGGTGAGCGCTGGACGATCGCGAACAGGAAGAAGGCCAGGCCGAAGGCAATCAGGACGTCCCCGATCGAAGCGACGTTCGCGATCAGCGGGATCGGGATCGGCAGGATGTCTGCGAATGGGCCGAGGTGCACCAGGAAGCTCGCGTCAATCGCCGCCGGCAGGATCAGGTGGAGGTTGGGCGAGACATCCTCGGGCTTGAAGCCGGCCGCCGTGAGGCTCGGGAGCCAGACCGGCATCAGGCCGTCGTTGACGGACAGGACGACGGCGTTCAGGAGGACCCCGACGAAGGCGATCGAGATGCCCGGCAGGCGCAGGTTCTGCCAGAGGGCGACGAGCAGGATCACCGACGCCCCGACGAGGAGCAGGAGGCGCAGGCTGATCGCCGGCTCGAAGCCCCGCACGATCAGGGCCTCGGCGCCGTACCGGACGAGAACGGCCACGAAGATCAGGGCCGCCCAGCGCATCCGGACGGTCGAGATGTTGGCGAGGTGGCCGCCACTCAGGAGGCCAAGGACGAGACCGAGAGCGATCCCGCCGATCAGCACGACGCGGGCGCCCTAGCTGACGTCGATCGGTCGGGGTCCGGCCTCTGGCTGCGCCACGAAGGCGATCGGAGCCGCCGGAGGCTCGACCCCACCCGCGCCGGTCGTGGCCGGCGGACTGCCAGCGGTCGTGTTGGCGGCCTGGGGATTGCCCGCCGAGCTGGCCATCCGTCCGGCAGCGGCCGCCAGGAGAGGCACCGGCCGGGGCTCGATTGAGCGGCCCGGATCCGGGATGCCCTCGACCCAGTCGGTCTGGACGAAGGCGTCCACGACCACCGGGTCGAACTGGATCCCGGCGAACTTGCGCAGCTCGCTCAGGGCCTGCTCGGCGGTCAGCGGCTTCTTGCGGTACGGGCGGGCTGCGGTCATCGCCTCGAAGGCGTCGGCAACGTGCAGGATCCGGGCGAGCTTCGGGATCTCATCGCCCAGGAGCCGGTCGGGATAACCCGAGCCGTTGTACCACTCGTGATGATGGCGAATGATCGGCAGCTCCGGGGCAAGCTTCTTGACCGGGGCGATGATCTCGGCGCCCAGGACCGGATGCGAGTTCATCACCTGGCGCTCGTCGCGGGTCAGGCGGTCCTCCTTGAGCAGGACGTGGTCGGGCACGCCGATCTTGCCCACGTCATGGAGCAGACCGCCCCACTCGACAGCCTCCATCTCGTTCGCGTTCAGTCGCATCACCCGGCCAATATCCGAGGCGATCTCCTTGACCCGCCGGCTGTGGTTGGCGGTCATCGGATCGCGCTTGTCGACGGCGTGGGCGAGGGCCTCGATCGTCTGGGTGAACATCTCCCGCATCTCGACGAGGCGCTCGTTCGCAAGGCGGATCGTGTAGAGAGGGAGGGCGTACAGTGCCGTAGTCCACCAGCCGACCTTCTCGTACGTCTGGGTCATCAGCCAAGCCAGAGGCGCGAGGGCTACGAAGCTCGAAGCGACACCCCGGTCCCCGGCGAGGAGTGCGTCGCGGATTGACGTTTGGGCGCGGAGGGAAGCGATGACTGATGCGATCGTGAGGTTCAGAATTGAATAGACCGCGGCCGCAGCGGCGGTCCCAAGCAGGTCGACGAAGGCGACGCTCGGGTCCGGCACGAGTGCCTTGAGGACGACCCCGCCGACCACCGCCGGAAGCACGATCCCGGCATGGTTGGACAGAGATCCGTACCAAGGAATCTCGCCCTTCAGTTCACGAAGTTCGGTCGAGCCGATCAGGGCAACCCAGCCTCCGGCGGCGGGTCCGCCGAGGTTCATGGCCGCTAGGCATGGGGCCACCGCCACGGCGATCATCACGCCGCCAGGCACCTTCACAGGCATCGCTGACGTAACGAGGGTCACGGCGATCCAGAAGAGCAGGCCTACGGCGATCCCGACGGCTTCACTCGAGCCCACTGGAATGGCGATGCGGCTGTCGAAACCATAGAGAAGGCTCGCGGCGACCAGCGCAACCGCGCTGACTGCCACGAGCCCAGCGATAAAGAGGGCTAGGGATCTGGTCATCTCAGTTCCGATTAACTAGTCGGCGCAGAGAATCTAACCCCTCCGGAACCTCCCCGGAATAGGACCAACGTCCTAAAACACCCTCAGTGAGGCTCCTCCGGCCAGCGCGATCCCCAGGATCGTACTGATCAGAAGAGCCCCACGAAAGAATCGAGCTACCCACAACGGGGCCCGACTACCAACCCTTGGCATTTCCTTCGGGCTTCATGAGCTCCTCCATCCGACTACCGCGTGCCCGGGGAGCCGGTCAGATTGATTTGTTCGCTCGGTTGCACCAGTCGCTCGGCGCCACCCCAAGTGCCCATTTCAGGTGGCGCGTCAGCGCGTGCGAACTTGACATTGCTTTCTAGTACTCACGTACTGGAAAGTCGACCGGACTATAGGTAGGCCCGTCTAGACCGGTCAATACGGAACGTTACCTATCCGCCCCTCGCGGTTGCGCGTCCGGGCAGTTTGGCCGCGCAAATTGGTCAGAGCTCAGCAAGTGGAGGTGCTATCACCCCGATATCCTCTGAGATCGCGCTCGCGTAGTGCCTGTATTGCTCCTCGGCCGCCGCGTGCGCTCCGGTCGCGCGATAGAGGCGCAGGAGTTGTCGCTCGATCGCGTCGGAGGTCGGATCGACGTCGAGAGCACGTCTGCAGAGCTCTATCGCTCGATCAAACCGTGCTGCCCTCGCCTCATCTTCAACGGCGCGCTCGATGACTTCCAGGTATGAGGCGTGCAGATTCTCCCGGTAGTCGGCCGACCAATCCTCGTACTCGAAATCCAGTGCGAAGCGCCCGAGGTAGGCTCGGCTGAGTAGCTTGACCGCCTCCCAATTGGAGGATGTCCGGGCCTCCTGAACAAGTTGTCGACATGCGATTGAATTGGAGGTGACGAGGCCGGTATCGAGCCAGAGAACATCGGTCTCGTGATGCAGATATCCAGGAGAGAGATCGTCCACATACTGAGGTTCGAAGACGCGGCGAAGGAAGTAAACCGTCTGGTTGAGTGAGTTCGACGCTGCCGTCGGATCTTGGTCTGGCCAGAGGGCATCGACGACCTGATCTCGGGCAGCCTCAAGGTTTGGGCGTGTGACTAGGTAGCAAAGCAACGCGAGCACCTTTCGACGGATCTGGTCGCCGGGCAGCACACGCTGGC
This sequence comes from uncultured Chloroflexia bacterium, assembly GCA_963697135.1. Lineage (GTDB taxonomy): Bacteria > Chloroflexota > Limnocylindria > Limnocylindrales > CSP1-4 > Palsa-1033. The sequence goes on from CAVOMZ010000006.1 coordinate 231,830, forward strand.
CCGACTTGGACCTGAATGCGGCCGAGATCCGCCACGCGCACAGGACTGGCGACGCGTCTCGCGAGCGCCCGACCAACCGCTGCGCCGTCCGCATTCTTGTTGTGCCGAGCGTACGTCCTTAGAAGCGAGACATCGGCAGAACTGCCCACTCGATCGAGCTGTGTCGCAGCCCAAAGACTCGTCTCACCATTCAGCCCTGACATTCCGAGCCTCAACGCGTTGCGCCATCGATCCGGCCTCGCGACCACCTGCTCCTCAACGATCTCCCGGACGTATGAGTTACCAATCGCCGCGTCGGTTACGAACAGTTCGCACATTGCGCTGATCGAGGACTCATCCATATCGTCCCGAGTTCGAAAGAGTCTCTCGAGGGCCGAGCCGCCAGCAAGTGCGGCCCTCAAGACCTCGGCTTGTAGGGCCCAGCGCCCCGATCCCTGTCGATGCGCCAGGTCCAGGGCCTGCTCAACGAAGGAGACGGCATCCGGGTCACGCCCTAGCGTGGCTGCCAGTGCGCGAATCGTTGATACCCGAGCTTTGAAGCCAGGCTCCCGATGCGGCATGTCAACGGCGATGCCTTCCAGTCGTGTGCGTGCCCGGCGAAAGGCCCCTTCGTCGATGTCGAAGGCGGCCACAAGCACGGGCAATTGGTCCTGCAGGTCGGACGGAATTGACTCGATCGGCCCGAGGCCCATCAGGATCGACTTCGCCTGGTCGTGATCTCCGTACTCGACCAAGATCGATGCCGCATCGAAGCGTGTCTCGTCCCGCACGAACTGGAATGGCATTTTCAGAACGAGATCGAGTTCTTCGTTGGCGCTCGACATGTCGTTCCGGTGAGCGAGCGCCCAACTCCGCAGCAGGCGCGCCGCTGCTAGCTCATGGCTAGCAGAACTCGCGCTCAAGGCGACAATCGCAGAATTTGCCGCCTCGAGAACCCGGTCCGCATGACCGATCGCCCGCTCGATCTCGCCAATGTTGATTTGAGTAATTCCGAAATAGTGCAACTCGCCGCTATGTCGCTGTTGCTCTGCCATCGCGCGCAAGTGATCAAGAGCAGGACTAAGCGGTCCGTCGACGGACGCCTCAAGGATGTGGAGCGTCGCACGGCCGATGGCCATCAAGTCATCCGTCCGTCCAACGTCGCACAACTCGGACGCACTGGCGTGGGCCTTCTCGAGTCGGCCTGCCTGGTAGTAGATCGACGTGAGATTGGCCAGCGCTTGGTCTAGTAGGGGGCCTTCGTGATCGGCCCGGATGCCTGCCGCCGCGGACTCCGCCAAGCGAACCGCCTCCGTTGGTCGACCTCGCTGGAGTTCCATCCGCGAAAAGACGATGTCGAAGATCGGGCGACTCCGACCGTCAGGTGTTCGGTCGATGAACGACTCGGCGAGGGCGAAGTCGCCTCCGGCCATGATCGATGGCAGCGACGCCTCGAGCAGCCGATAGAGGTCTTCGATGTCGCCGGCCGCGGCAAAGTGGTGCGCGGCCAGGCGCCAGTCGGTTGGTGCCGCGTAGTTGGCAATCAGCCGATGGAGTCGCAGGACCTCGGCGTCGCCGACCTCCCGCCGGAGCCGAGCTTCGAGGAACTGCTGCACGAGGGGGTGGTAGCGACGACCACCGGTGTGGGTATCGCTCCGCCGGCTCAGCAACCCGATCCGCTCTGTCTCGGCCACCATCCGGCCGGCGTCGAGATCGTCGACCTCACCCACGACCGCGGCCAGCTTCGGATAGACGGACTTGAGCAGGGCGGCGCGCATCAGGAACTGTTGAGTGGCGGGTTCGAGGTCGCCAACGACCTCTTCCGCGAGGTAGTCGTGGAGATCGCCCGTCGCGCCGGTCAATTCCGCGACGAACGCCCGGATCTCGGTCGATGATCGGTCTCGCAGTGCCGTCTGGACGAGCTGGAGGCAGGCCGCCCAGCCATCGATCCGGTGGGTCAGGTCGCCCAGGACGTCATGGTCGAGGGCCCGACGGTAGGTCTCGCGGAACAGCCGCTCGGACTCACCGACGTCGAATTGCAGATCGTCCGTGCGAAGCTCGGCCACGGCCCCGGTGGATCGTAGCCGGGCCAACGACAGGCTCGATGGGCGGCGGCCGGCCAACACGATCGTCAGGCCCTCGGGTGCACGCGCGATGAACTCGTTCAGGACATCGCGGACCTCCGGGACGTCATCTACCTGGTGGTAGTCATCCAGGATCAGGATCAATCCGCCGCCGAGGGTGAGGTGTCCGTACTCGGCGATCAGGCTGGCGACGACCTCGTCCCGACTCGGGTCCACCAGGGCCGCCAATCTGGCCGACCAGCGCTCGAGTCTCTGGGCCGAAGTCCGGGTCTACCTCCTGCGCCGCGGCGACAAGGTAGCGAACGACGCTGACCCAGCTTCGATCGTTTTCGTCGATCCGAAACCACAGGACACGCCGGCGCGTCCGCCTCGAGAAGTCCGCCAGCAGGGTGGTCTTGCCGTAGCCGGCCTCAGCCGTGACAAGGATGACCCGCGACTGACCCTGGGCGGCCAGCCAGTCGAGCAGGCGATCCCGCTGGAGCGTTTCGGCCCGAAGCGCGGGACGCTGGACTTTCGCCGCCTGGAGCGGAAATTCCGACACACGCTCCCCCGAGCCGCGATTCGGGGGAGAACCAGGCTGGGTCCGCCCCGGACCGACTGGCACCGGGATTTGTCCGCCGAGAGGCGGTTGGGCTGCCCGGTGGTGGCCGAACGATAGGGACCCGGCTGGGCGCCTGTCAACGGACGGTCGGCCGAGCTCCGATTCGCCAGGGGAGGTTTCGGTTTCGCTGCGTGGAAGCGCCATGGGGGGCATGTTGCCCGGCGGCGCTCATCGCTCGATTATCTGCGGGCGATCGCCGACTCAGCGGCGAAGGTCAACCCTCGTATTCGAAGCCGATCTTGACCTCGACCCGGTATTCGACGATCTCGCCGTCTTCGACCACCGCGCTCGACTTCACGACCTCGACCGTCTGGATGTTCCGGACCGTCTTCGATGCGGTCGCGACCGCCTGGCGGGCGGCGTCGCTCCACGAGCGCGGACTCGTGCCGACCATCTCGCGAATGATGATGACGCCCATCGTGCCCTCTCCAGCGGTCATGCCGACCCGATCAGCATAGCCGTGGAGCGATCCGGATCGGACCGCACGTTCCCGGGTGCGTCAGGCCGGAGCGGCGCTCTGGACCTCGCGCGCGGCCTGGACCTTGTCGTAGCAGGAGCTGCAGTAGATCGGGCGGTCGTTGCGCGGGGCGAATGGCACGATCGCCTGCCCGCCGCACGTTCCGCAGATCGCCGCGTGGAACTCGCGCGGTCCCCCGGCCGCTCGGGCTCGCTTGGCCGCCGACCGACAGGACAGGCAGCGCTGCGGGTCGTTCTGAAGTCCCTTGCTCAGGAAGAAAGCCTGCTCACCGGCCGAGAAGATGAATTCCTCGGCGCAATCGCGGCAGACGAGCGTTCGATCCTGGTACACCCTGCTCCATCCCTCCTGCGCCATCAGCGAGGTTGCATCAGAGCCGGCCCTGGGGGACGGACGACAGGAATCGGGCGTTTCGTGCTCGGTTCACGATCGGCCGGCGGTTGGTCGGACTCTAGAAGCGGGACGATACGCGCCCCGTCAAGGGGTTTCCAGCCCCAATTTCCGGCCTCGCGCGGCCGGAAACGTGCACGAATTCAGCCGTTTCGAGGCTCCGATCGGTGCATCCGGTCAAAGTGGTGCCCTCAGGCACCGACCGCCCCTAACCGCTATCCGGCGACGTCCGCGTAGCGCTCGCCGGCATAGCTGACGAAGCGGGTCTGGGTCTTCTTGAACCAGAGCTTGAGCTCGCCGGTCGGTCCATTGCGGTGCTTGGCCAGCTTGAGGTTGATCACCTCGCCGTCCGCCTCCTGGTCCTCGCCTGCGCGTTCCTTCTCCCGCCACAGGAACATCACGAGGTCGGCGTCCTGCTCGATCGCGCCCGACTCGCGAAGGTCCGACAGGCGCGGCTCGCGCGACTCGCGCATCTCGGGCTGGCGTGACAGCTGGGACAGGGCCACGACCGGCACCGACAGCTCCCGGGCGAGGGCCTTCAGACCGCGCGAGATCTCCGACACCTCCTGGACCCGGTTCGCGTCGCGGTTCTGGGTGGTGGCCTGCATCAGCTGGAGGTAGTCGACGATGATCAGGTCGAGGCCGGCCTCAGCCTGGAGGCGCCGGGCCTTGGTTCGCAGCTCCATCGCGCTGATGTTCGGGGTGTCGTCCATGTAGATCGGGGCGGCCGACAGCGAGTTCATCGCCGGGGCGATCCGGGCGAAGTCCATCTCCTCGAGGAAGCCGCTCCGGAGACGCTGGGAGTCGATCGTGGCCACGCTCGAGAGCAGGCGCAGGACGAGCTGCTCCTTGCTCATCTCGAGGCTGAATACGCCGACGCTTCGTCCGTCGCGGACGGCCGCGTGCTCGGCGATGTTCAGGGCAAAGCTCGTCTTGCCCACGCTGGGGCGGGCGGCCAGGACGATCAGGTCGCTCTTCTGGAAGCCGGTCGTGAGCGTGTCGAGGTCGGCGAAGCCGGTCCGCACGCCGCTGATCTCGCCCCGGTGGGCGTGCAGATAGTCGAGCCGGTCATAGGCGTCGTGGAGGAGCGAGCTCAGCTTGGTGAAGCCGGTCTCGACCCGGCGCTGGCTGACGCTGAACAGCTCGCTCTCGGCCCGATCGATCGCCTCCTGGATCTCGGCGGGATCCTCGTAGCCGATCCCGGCGATCTTGCCGGCGGCCGCGATCAGGTTGCGCAGGACCGCCTTGCGTTCGACGATCCGGGCGTACTGGACGGCATGAACCGCTGTCGGGGTCTGGTTCGACAAGCTCGTCAGGTACGACCGCCCGCCGATCGCATCGAGCTGTTCCCCGCGCTCGAGCGCCTCGGCCACCGTGACGATGTCGACCGGCTCGCGGCGCTCGAACAGGTCGAGCATGACCGCGTAGATCGCGCCGTTGGCCTGGCGGTAGAAGTCGTCCGCCCGGAGGAACTCCGCGATCTCGACGATTGCGTCCCGGTCGATCAGGATCGAGCCCAGGACGGACTGCTCGGCTTCGAGGCTCTGGGGCGGGAGTCGGTCGATCAAGGCACGCTCACGATGCGGGCTCGGCGTGACAACTCGGCTGTCACCGGCGAGCTGGCGGAAGGCCAATGGTGGCTGCGCGGCCACCCGAATCGGTCAACCAAGACGCCGGGACCGCGAGCCGACGATCCACGAATCCACGGGCGGGGTTGACGGCTGTGGACAAGCCTGTGGAGGACTCACCAGCGCGGTCCCGAGGGGCTCGAAGCAGGCCGCCTTCGGCGCGATGCTGGCGGCTCGGCCTCAGTCGAGCCGGCGGATGACTCCGATCAGCTTGCCCTGGATCAGGACATCGTCGTAGAACATCGGCGCGTACTCGCTGTTCGCCGGCTGGAGGCGGATCCGTCCGGCTTCCTTGAAGAAGCGCTTCAGAGTGACCGCGTTCTCCTCGACCTGGGCGACGACGATGTCGCCATTGCGTGCCGTTGCCTGCGGGCGGATCACGACGAAGTCACCGTCGGCGATGTGGGCGTCGATCATGGAGTCCCCCCGGACCCGAAGGACGTACGCATCGCCGTTGGGTGCGAGCATCTCCGGGACCGCCATCGTCTCGTCGGCCCGCTGATAGGCCTCGATCGGTCCGCCGGCCGCGATCTCGCCGATGATCGGAAGCAGGTGCGACTCTGTCGCGGCTGACTGCGGGGTGAGCTCGCTGGACAGGCCGAGCTGGAGGGCGGCGTTGGGCGTGAGCCGGATCGACCGGGCCTGCCCGGCGCCACGCTCGAGGTAGCCCTCGCGCTCGAGGATCTGAAGATGGTGGTGGACCGCTGAGGTCGAGGCCAGGTTCACGGCCAGGGCGATCTCGCGGACCGACGGCGGCACGCCTCGTGTCCGCAGCGTCGCTGCGATGTAGTCGACGATCTTCAGCTTGCGTTCTGCGTCGTGCTTGGTCATCCGACCTCCGATCACGAGCACGGTACAGAACGTACGTTCGATTGTCAACCGCGGAACGGGCGTTCGCTCCGGATCGGTTGGCCCGCGTTCACGCCACTGGTAGACTGCCTGTCCCGGATCGGCCAGACCGAGCCGGGATCCGACGGAGGCAGGGCGGTCCGTGGCATCAGAGAAGAAGAAGGGCGGCAGCTCGACCCGGGCAGTCAGCCGGGTGATGAGCATGAGCGCGTTCCTGCCGATCGCCAGCCGCGCCCCGATCTACGGCCGGCTGATGTGGGAGCTGATGATCGACGAACGCACGCCGGTCAGTCGCAAGGCGCTCCTGGCGGGCGCCTTCGGCTACCTCGTGCTGCCGACCGACCTGATCCCCGACCGAATTCCGGTCATCGGCGGGCTTGACGACCTGATCGTCGTCGTCCTGGCCGTGGACCTGTTCCTCGACGGCGTGCCCAAGGAGGTCCTGACCGAGAAGCTCGACCAGCTCGGGATCGAACGGCGGGCCTTCGATCGGGACATCGCCCAGATTCGACGGCTCATGCCGGGCCCCGTGCGGCGTGCGCTGCGGCGGATTCCCCAGGCGTTCGACATGGGCGCCGGAGCGCTCCGGACCGCCAAGGTCGGGCCGCGGGTCCGGACCTGGATCAACAGGGATGAATAAGGAGGGTTCTCGCGCGTGAAGGTGATCCTGACGGCCGATGTCGCCGCGCTCGGCAAGAGCGGTGACATCAAGACAGTCGCTGACGGCTATGCGCTCAATTTCCTGATCCCCCAGAAGCTCGCGGTGCCGGCCGTCGGTGGGGCCTACCGGGCCTGGCAGCACGACATCGCCAGCCGCGAAGACAAGCGCAAGCGTGAGCGCGACGAGGCCGAGATCAACGCGAACCGGATCGGCGGGACAACCCTGACGATGGGCGTGAAGGTCGGCGACGGCGGCAAGCTGTACGGCTCGATCACGGCCAAGGACATCGCCGATGCTCTTGCCCGGCGCGGAATCGAGGTCGATCGCCACAAGATCGACCTGGACGAGCCGCTCAAGTCCCTGGGCACCTACAAGGTCGCGATCCGGGTCCTGGCGGGGATGACCCCTGAAGTGACGGTGGTCGTCGAGCCCAAGGGCTGACGCTCCGGCCGTCCTTCCGTCGGAGCGTTCGTTCCGTCGGAGCGTTCGTGCCGCCTTCCATTCCGCGCTCCGTGCCGCCCTTCGTGCCGCTCGACATGTGACGGATTCCGGTTCGAGTCGCGCCTATGGCGCGTCGCGCGCGGCTCCCAACATCAGTCGCGACGTCCGAGGCCCTGCCTGAGCACGCAGATTGGCTCGGCAGCCCTCGATCAGGGCACCCGTGACTCCACGTGACGGGACCGTCGACCATACGCGCGACCCCAGCCGCGATTTGTCAGTACGAGCGCGCGACGTCGGGGACGGCCGACCAGGGCGGGGCGGTTCCGCGGGTCGTTCGGTCCGTTGCGTCTTCTCGGCGCTCAGCCGGATCGGTCGGGATGTAAATCCGTATGTCCGATGGATATACCGCCTCGCCGGGGCCTTGGACGAGACCCGGATACCTGGTCCACGTACCGGGTGGATCGTCCATCGAGGCGGCCGGTGGTCCGGGCTGACGCCCGGGCCGGGCGCATCATGGTCCGGTGACCGAGCGGACGATTCTCCATGTCGACCTCGACGCGTTCTTCGCGGCCGTCGAGCAGCGCGACCGACCTGAGCTGCGTGGCCGGCCGGTCGTCGTCGGGGGCGGCTCGCCCGACCAGCGCGGCGTCGTCTCGACCGCCAGCTACGAGGCCCGCAAGTTCGGAATCCATTCGGCGATGCCCCTCCGGACCGCCGGCGCCCTCTGTCCCGAGGCGGTCTTCCTGCCGGTCGACGGGCGCAAGTACCAGGCCGTCAGCCGGGAGGTGATGGCGATCCTCCGGCGCTACACGCCGCAGGTCGAGCCAATCTCGATCGACGAGGCCTTCCTGGACGTGACCGCCTCGCGGGCCCTCTTCGGCGACGGGCCGGAGATTGGGCGGCTGATCCGGGCGGCGATCGAGGCTGAGGTCGAGCTGACAGCGTCGGTCGGGGTCGCCGGCTCGAAGCTCGTGGCCAAGATCGCCTCGGACCTGCGCAAGCCCGACGCCCTCGTGGTCGTGCCGCGGGGCGAGGAGGCGGCCTTCCTGGCGCCGCTGCCGATCCAGCGCCTGTGGGGCGTCGGCGAGCGAACCGCCGCCGGCCTGGCCGAGCTCGGCGTGGCGACGATGGGCGACCTCGCCGCGCTCCCGCCCGATCTCCTGACCCGGCGCTTCGGCAAGCACGGCGCGACCCTCGCCCTCCGCGCCCGCGGGATCGACGACGACCCGGTCAGCGACGGAGCACCGGCCAAGTCGATCTCGCACGAGCACACCTTCGACATCGACACGAACGACCCGGCCCTGATCGAGCGGACGCTCCTGGCCATGGCCGACGGCGTGGCCGGCCGGCTGCGCTCGGCGGGCCTTCGGGCGGCCACCGTCCAGGTCAAGATCCGCGACTCGTCGTTCCGGACGATCACCCGCCAGCGAACCCTGGCCGAGCCGACCGACCTGGCCGAGCCGATCTGGCGAACAGCGACCGAGCTGGCCCGGCCCGAGATCCGGGGCCTCAAGATCCGGCTCCTCGGCGTCGGCACGTCGGGCTTCGCCGAGCGAGAGCAGCTCACGATGTTCGCCGAGGAGGGCGCCGGCGAGGATGGCCGGCGGCGCAAGGCGACGGAAGCTGCCGATACGATCCGACGCCGCTTCGGCGAGCGAGCCGTGACCCGGGCTCGCTTGCTCGGCTCGGGCCTGCCGGCCCCGTTCGAGCGCGATCCGAGGATGCCCCTCGAGCGCCGGACCGGAATGACCGACCGGACCGCCGGCCCACCCTCCAAGGCACCTGGCGACCGCTGAGGCTCCGCCCGACCCGATCTCAGAGATGGCGCGGCAGCTGTGACACGCAAGCTGTCGCAGGCCCTCGACATTCTGGCCCTGAGCTCTTGACATCGAACGCATGTTCGATCTAGTGTCAGGCAATACCGAACACACGTTCTGTCGCTCGACTGATGGTTGGGACCCGCCACGGGGGTCCAGGAAGGAGTGGACCAATGGCAATGCTTCGAATGGAGCCGACGCCCGTCCACGTCAAGACGGATTGGTTCGACGGACGCCCGCGGGAGATCACCTGGGCCGACGAGCGCCTGCCGATCACCTCTCACAGCCTCGTCCGAGAGGAGCGCTCCGCCTACCCGGTCGAGACCGGCCCTCGGTCGTTCTTCGAGGTCCAGACTCCGCGGGCGCGCTTCCAGGTCACCTATCAGCATCGTCCGAAGCGCTGGGTCGTCGAAGCCGCAGATCGGCTCGAGGAACGCGGCCTGGCGGAGTCACGCCTCGCGGCCTGACCGCGCTCGGGCCGCTGATCGGCCCCCAAAATGAGCCCGTCGGCCGGGCCCTCCCTCGGTCGGTTGCGGGCAACCTCGTCTCGCGGGTAGGCACGCCGGTACCGTGCCTGCCCTGCGAGACATTCTTCTGATCGGGCCACGTCGCGGGCCTACAATTCGGCGATGTCCAGCGAACCCGGATCGGTCGAGCCCGTGCGATTCCAGGACCTGACCCTCGCCGGATTTGTCGCGGCGCTGGCCTCGTCCGAGCCGGTCCCCGGCGGGGGGAGCGCATCGGCGGTGGCCGCGTCATTAGCCGCCGGCCTGGTCGCCATGGTTGCCTCGCTGTCCGAGGGCCGGCCGAAGTACGCCGCACATTCCCAGACCCACGCCTCGGCCGGAGCGGCCGGCCGGGAGCTGGCCGATCGCTTGCTCCGTCTCGCCGACGATGACGCGGCCGCCTACGCCGAGTTTGCTGCTGCCCTGCGCCTGCCTCGGGAAACCGACGCGGAGCAGGCCGAACGAACGGCGGCTCTGCGGGCTGCGGCTCGAACCGCGTCGACCGTGCCGCTCGCCTGCATCGAAGCCTGCCTCGAGATCGTCGAATTGGCCCAGGCGCTCGCCGGCCGCTGCAACATGAACGCAGCGAGCGACCTCATCGTGGCCTGCCTCCTGGCGACCGCCGCGGCTCATGGTGCCGCGGCGAACGTCCTGGTCAATCTGCCGGCCGTGGGAGACGGCGCATTCAGTGCGCACATGTCAGCCCGGGTCGGCGATCTCCTGGACCAGATCGACGGGCTATCAGTGGCCACCCGGGAGGTCGTGGCCTCGGGCGAGCTGCGTCCCCCGCTCGTCCGAAGCGCCTGACGAGCGTGGCCCACACGGGCGAAGCGCGCCAGCTCCTCGGCAGCCCGATCGCCTCGGAGATCCGTGCCTCGGTCCAGGCCGACGTGGCGGACTTCAAGCGGGCCAACGGCTACGCCCCGGGCCTCGCCGTCGTGATCGTCGGGGCCGATGCCCCATCGGCGGTCTACCTCCAGCAGATCCTGCGGGGCTGCCGATCGGCGGGGATCGAGGGCCGCCTGGTCGAGGTCGCCGGTGATGCGTCAGGGGTTCGCCTCCGCCGTCGGCTGATCGAGCTGAACCACGATCCGCTGGTCAACGGGATCATCGTCCAGATGCCGCTCCCGCCGGGAATCCCACTTTCCGTGGTGACCGACACGATCGATCCGGACAAGGACGTGGATGGGATCCATCCCCTGAACGCGGGACGGCTCCTCCACGGCCAGCCGGGCTTCGTGCCGACCACGGCCGAGGCCGCGGTGGAGATCCTCAAGCGCTCCGGGATCGAGCTCCGCGGCCGGCGGGTGGCGGTCGTTGGTCGCTCGAACGTCGTCGGCTGGCCGGCGGCGATCCTCCTCACCCAGGAGGATGCGACGGTCACCCTCTGCCATTCGCGCACGCCCGATCTCGCCGCTGAGCTGGCCCGCGCCGACATCGTGGTCGTGGCAGCAGGCCGGCCCGGCCTCGTCACCGGCGCCATGCTCAAGCCCGGCGCGACCGTCGTCGACGTCGGGATCAACGTGATCGACCGGGGAGCGGCCGGCGAGGCCCTCGTCGGCGATGTCGACTTCGAGTCCGCTCGGCTCGTCGCCGGTGCGATCACGCCCGTCCCCGGCGGGGTCGGCCCAGTCACCAATGCCCTCCTCATGACCCATGTCCTGCAGGCCGCGCGGGCCCAGGTCGATGTGGCCCGTTCATCGTCGATTGCAGCTGGAGTCGCCCGTCCATGAGCTTCCCGTCCGACCTCGAGATCGCCCGCTCGGTCACCCCCCGCCCGATCGTCGACATTGCCCACGACCTCGGCCTGCGCGACGACGAGATCGAGCTGTATGGCCCGCGCAAGGCCAAGGTCCCGCTCGCGGCGATCGAGCGGCTCGAGGCCGAGAATCCCCGGGGCAAGTACGTCCTCGTGACGGGGATCACTCCGACCCCTCTCGGTGAAGGCAAGTCGACCACGGTCGTCGGCCTCGTCCAGGGCCTGAACCGGATCGGCAAGCGAGCCGCGGTCACGATCCGCCAGCCCTCCCTTGGACCGGTCTTCGGGATCAAGGGCGGCGCGGCCGGCGGGGGCTACAGCCAGGTCATCCCGATGGAGGACTTCAACCTCCACCTGACCGGCGACGTCCACGCGATCGGAGCGGCCCACAACCTGGCCGCGGCCTTCCTCGACAACAGCCTGTATCACAAGAACCCGCTCGGGATCGATCCGCTCAGCCTGACCTGGCCGCGGGTGGTCGACATCAGCGATCGGGCCCTGCGCAAGGTCGTGATCGGTCTCGGCGGCCGGGACGGCGGGATCCCGCGCGAGTCCGAGACGATGATCACGGTCGCCTCCGAGGTCATGGCGATCCTGGCCCTGGCCTCCGACCTGCATGACCTGCGCGAACGCCTGAGCCGGGTCGTCGTCGGCTACACCCGCGAGGGCAAGCCGGTCACCCTCGACGACCTGAAGGTGGCCGGGGCGATGACCGTCCTGCTCGTCGACGCCATCAAGCCGAACCTCCTCCAGACCCTCGAAGGCGGTCCGGCCTTCGTCCACTGCGGACCGTTCGCGAACATCGCCCACGGCAACAACTCCGTCCTGGCGGATCGGCTGGCCCTCGTGACGAACGAGATCGTCTGCACCGAAGCGGGCTTCGGGGCCGACATGGGCGCCCAGAAGTTCTTCGACATCAAGTGCCGCCAATCCGGGCTGCGGCCCGATGCGGCCGTGATGGTCGGGACGATCCGGGCCCTGAAGATGCACGGTGGGGTGGGCAGGATCGTGGCCGGCAAGCCACTCGATCCGGCCCTCCTCGAGGAGAACGTCGACGCCGTCCGGCTCGGGGCCCAGAACCTGGCCCGCCACATCGAGATCGTCCGAAGCTACGGGGTGGAGGTCGTCGTCGCGATCAACGCCTTCCCGACCGACACGCCTGACGAGGTCGCCGCGATCCGCGAGGTGGCCCTCGCCAGCGGGGCGAAGGACGCGGTCGTCTCGACCCACTTCACCGATGGCGGCAAGGGTGCCGAGACGCTCGCCCGGGCGGTCTGGGAGACGGCCCAGGCCGGCGCCCCGAACTTCAAGTTCCTGTACCCCGACGAGGCCCCCTTGCGAACGAAGATCGAGACGATCGCGACCCAGGTCTACGGCGCGGCCGGGGTCGAGTACCTCCCGGCGGCCACCCGGGCGCTCAAGCTGTACGAGGACCTGGGCTACGGCCACCTCGCCGTGTGCATGGCCAAGACCCAGTACTCGCTCAGCCACGATCCCAACCTGAAGAACCGCCCGTCGGGCTTCACCATCCCGATCCGCGACGTGCGCCTGTCGGCCGGGGCCGGTTTCGTCACGCCGCTGATCGGCGAGATGCGGACGATGCCCGGCCTGCCCTCGGTGCCGGGCGGCGAGAAGATCGACATCGACGCCGACGGGAACATCGTCGGACTGTTCTAGCGACCTACTCCCAGGGTGTCTTCGGCGGCCGGCGCAGGTGGGCCAGGTCGTTCAGGAGGATCAGCCGAGCGTCACCCGGGCCGGAGCCGTGCTCGAAGCGCAGCGCGGTCAGGTTCGCCGGCGCCTGCTGCAGCCGCATCCGGAACTCGCGGACCTCGATCCCGAGCGCGACGCAGACGAGGATCCGGTTGAGCGAGCTGTGGGCCACGACGAGCACCGGCCGCTCGGCCGCCCGGGCGTCGCCCTCGAGCCGCTCGTGGGCGGCCAGCTGGTCCGTCAGGAACGAGCTCACCCGTCGGGCGACGTCGTTGCCCGACTCGCCGCCAGGGCAGGCGAGACGGCCGGGTCGATCTCCCAGGCCAGTCGCTCGTCGCGGTCGTGGGCGTCAATCTGGTCGTAGGTCAGGCCTTCCCAGTGGCCGTAGTCCATCTCGCGCAGGCGAGGATCGGGCTCGACCGGCGGGGCGCCTGGGCTGCGCCCGGCGATGATCGAGGCGGTCTCCCGGGCGCGCACGAGCGGGCTGCACAGGATCCGTTCGAATCGAACCTTGTCGAGCCGGACGGCGAGCGCCATCGCCTGGGCCTGGCCGGCCGCCGAGAGCTCGATGTCGATCCGCTGGCCGAGGTGCTGCTCGGGATCCGAGCGGGGCGTCAATCCGTGGCGAGTCAGGACCAGGGTGAGCACGGCCCGAGTCTACGGGATGCGAGAATAGGCCCGGAGGTAGCCGAATCCGATGTCCGATCCAGACCCGACCGCGAGCCATGCCGGCAGCGCCATCGATCACCATGGCGGTGGGCACGACAGCCACGCCGATGAGGTGCTCGGTCCGGTCGACGGGCTGATGTGGAGCGTCGGCCTGCTCGGCGTCGCGATCGGGCTGCTGATCTGCTTCTGCTTCGCCTCCGCGACGGGCGTGCTCTAGCTCCGCTCCGAACGAGCCGGCCGAGCCGGCCGAGCGGGCTCAGGGCTTGAGGCCGGCCACCACCATCTCGCCGTAATCGGCGCTGCCGACCGAGGTGATCGAGACGATTCGATCGGGTCCAGGCAGGTGAACGTGGTACGTCTTGGCCCCGCCGTTGCACGTGCCGACGAAGACCGACATTTCCCCGATCGTCGTGCTCGTCGAGCCCGCCAGCCCGTTCGACTGTGAGCAGGCACTTTCGTCGTAGCTCTGGCGCCACGAGACGAACCAGGCGTTGGTGAAGACCATCGGCTTCAGCTCGACCACGGCGACGTAGGCAAAGTCGCCAGTCCCGGAGTTGACCCCGAGGCCGACCGCCAGCGCCGCCGCGTTCGCCAGGAGGTCGGGGTCGGTCTTGCAGGTTGGCCTCGATCTCGGGGATCTCGGTGATCGCCTGGCCGGCCACGGTCGAGGGCAGGATCGCCAGCAGGGTTGGATCGATGGGGACGGTCGGCCCGCTCGGACTCGCGCCGGCCGAGGCTGCGTCCGAGGGAGCCGGGGACGCCGGGACGATCGCCGCCGGGCTAGGGGACGGAGCGCTGGACGGAATGGCCGACGGTGCGGAGGCCGCCGGCAGGCTGGGGGCCGGCGAGGCGGTCCCGCCGGCGGCCCCATTGCAACCGGCACAGGACGATGACGAGCGCGCTCGAGGCCAGCGCGAACCGGACCGCGGACCGGGCGGCTTCGAACCTCACTCCAGCTCTCGGCGGACGACCGGGAATCGCTCGTCGGCCACGGCCAGGACGAACCCGCACTCGAGCCAGAACTCGGGCGTCGCGGCGCTCGTCGAATCGGGCCTGGCCCCGGCCTGGGGGTACGCCTCGACGGCGGCGAAGCCCCGTCCGGCCAGGTCGTCGCAGACGGCCGTTACGAGCCGACGGGCATGGCCGGCCCCGCGGTCGGCCTTCGTCGTGGCGATGCACGAGATCACGGCCGGCAACGGGGCGTCCGGCAGCTGGGGATAGAGCTCCCGCAGCCGAAGCGCCCGGGGATAGGCCGACAGGGGACCGAACTGGGCGTAGACGGCCGGCCGCTCGTCGACGAGCAGGACCTTGGCGTAGCTCCCGAAGACCGCCAGGCCCCGGGTCAGCAGACCCAGCTTGCGCGGCCCATCCCGGCCGGCCCCGAGCTGGGCTTTCGGCTTGGGGGCGAACGGGTTATCGGCCAGCGTCGTCCGCTCCTCGAGGAGTGGATTGAACGCGGGCCCGCCTGTGGCAGCCGGCGCGAACGGGTTGGCCGGGGGTGCTGCCGAGAACGGGTTGGCCACCGGCTCGGGCGTGGACAGATCGTCATCGTCCCCGAACGGGTTCACCCGGCGCGGGACCGGCGCGACTGCGGCCGTCGAATCGAACCAGCTCAGGCGGGCCGCCTTCGAGCCCCGGTCCGCATCCTCCCAGTAGTCGCACGAGCGATGATCGAAGCCTGGATCGGCGCAGGGCGGAACGAGTCCGAATGTTTCGACATCGGTGACGTCGAGGATCCGGATCACGAGCCAGTCAGGTTGGTCAGCTCGCCGCTCCGGACGAGGCGGAGCGCCGCCCCAAGGTCCGGGCCCGGTTCGCGGTCGCCGTCCAGGCGGGGGATGACCGCCCGGATCGCGGCCTGGGCCGCCTCGACGCCCTTCCCCGGCTTCGTTCCGGGCACGAGCTCGAGGCGGAGGTCGAGCGCCTGGGCGGCCACGATCAGCTCGATCGAGATCACCCGTTCGACGTGCTCGATCACCGTCCGGGCATGCCGCGCGGCGATCGAGCCCATCGACACGTGGTCTTCCTGGTTGGCGCTCGTCGGGATCGAGTCGGCCGTCGCGGGATGGACCAGGACCTTGTTCTCCGAGACGAGGGCGGCGGCCGTGTACTGGAGGATCATCAGGCCCGAATCGACGCCTGACGAGGTCGCCAGGAAGGGCGGCAGCCCGCCGTTCAGGCGGGCATCGACGAGAAGCGCCGTACGCCGCTCGCTGATCGAGCCGAGCTCGGCCACGGCCAGCTTGGCGAAGTCGAGGGCCAGCCCGACCGGCTCGCCGTGGAAGTTGCCGCCGCTGATCACCAGGCCGCCGCCGGTCGCGATCGCCGTTCGGGTCCGCCCCGCCACCGTCGGGGAAGACGAGCGGATTGTCGGTCGCGCTGTTCAGCTCGACGAGGAGGACGCGTTCGGAGATAGTCGAGGGCGTCCCGGACCGCGCCCTGGACCTGCGGCACGCAGCGCAGCGAATACGGGTCCTGGACCTTGTGGGCATGCCCGTGGTGACTGGTCTGGAGGGTCGAATCGCGCAGGAGATGGCGCATCTCGGCGGCGACCTGGATCTGCCCGGGATGCGGCCGGGCGAGCTGGTACTCGGCCGCGAAGGCCACGTCGGTGCCCAGGAGGGCCTCGACGGACAGGGCCGCGGCCACGCTCGCCGTCCGGGCCAGCCGATCCGCATCGGCCAGGGCGAGGGCCCCGACGGCTGACATCATCTGGGTTCCGTTCAGGAGGGCCAGGCCCTCCTTCGCCTCGAGGGTCAGCGGCTCCAGCCCGGCCTCGCGCAGGGCGATCAGGGCCGGTAGCCGCTGGCCCCGCAGCTCGACCTCGCCCCGGCCGATCAGGGGCAGGGCCAGGTGGGCGAGCGGGGCCAGGTCGCCCGACGCCCCGAGCGAGCCCTGCTCCGGCACGATCGGGTGGATCCCCGCCGCGAGCATCTCGAGGAGGCGATCGATCACGAGCGGCCGGCAGCCGCTATGGCCGAGGGCGAGCGTGTTGGCCCGGAGCAGGAGCATCGCCCGGACGACCTCGGCCGGGAAGGGCGTCCCGACGCCGGCCGCATGGCTCATCAGGAGGTTCTCCTGGAGCCGCCGGGCATCGGCCGGATCGATGAACGTCGTGGCCAGGTCACCGAAGCCGGTCGTCACCCCGTAGACGACCTGGCCGCCGGCGACGAGCCGTTCGATCACCTCGCGGGCTTCCTGGACGCGGGCCCGGGCATCCGGATCGAGCGTCACGGCGGCGCCGTGGCGGGCCACCGCCTCGACGTCGGCGATCGTGAGGGTCGCGCCGGTCAGGACGATCGGGTCGGTCACGAGGTCGATGGTAGTCGGCTATCCTGCCGGGCGTGACTCAGCAGATCGGCGAGGCCTGATGCTCGCCTTCCTCGACCAGATCGTCATTCCCTTCCTGACGAACCTGTACGGCGCGATCGGCTACCTCGGCGTATTCGTGGCGAGCGTGATCGAATTGGCGATGATCCCGCTGCCGTCCGAGCTGATCCTGCCCTTCGCCGGGTTCCTCGTCTCGGACTCGAGTGCGATCGAGCCGATCACCCACGGACCCTGGAACTTCTGGATCGTGGTGATCGCGGCCACGGCCGGCAACGTGGTCGGCTCGCTGATCGCCTACGGGATCGGGGCCTGGGGCGGCCGGCCGTTCCTCGAGCGCTACGGCCGGTACCTGTTGATCCGGCCCCACGAGATCGATGCCGCCGAGCGGTTCTTCGCCAGGTGGGGTGGCCCGACCGTCTTCTTCACCCGCTTCCTGCCGGTCGTCCGGACGTTCATCAGCTTCCCGGCCGGGGTCGTCCGGATGCCGCTCGGACGGTTCGTCGTCTATTCCGCGGCCGGCGCCTTCCTGTGGTCGGTGGCCCTGGTCTATGCCGGCACGGTCCTGGGCGAGAACTGGGTCGACATCCGCCACGCGCTCCAACCGTTCGACACCCTGATCCTGGTCGTCGTGGTGATCGCCGTGATCGCCTTCATCTGGTGGCGCCTCGGGATGCCCGGCCGCCCCGGCCGCAAGCCGGCCGGCGACGCGAGCTGATCAGCAGTCCCGCAACCCATTGTTGACGAGGACGGTCAGCACGGGCTCGGTCAAACAGTTCCTGCAAGACCCCTTATGTCGACTCGAAGCGGCTCCCCCCAGACCCATTGCGGTCGAGCGCTGCCCAACCTGAGCGTGGCCACGCATCGCGAGCAGGCTTGTTGTACCCCTCCGGGACCCGAACTCGGGCCGAGAACCCCGATTGCGCTTCCTCAAAGAAACGTTTGACCGGCCGGGCCACGCTCGGAGGCCAGGCTGATACAGACCTTGCCCCCGAGCCTGGGAAAGGGCTTGCCGTTGTCAACAACCTATGCGCGATTAACTGCTACGCCAGCGCCGCGGCCGACCTCAGGCGCGCCGTCGCCCAGCCGATGCCGATCGGCGATTGCTTCCGCTCGAAGACCCTGAGCGCCTCGGTCGCCGCTTCGGTCGCGCCGCGCTGGTCACGGACCGCGATCCGGGCATCGGCCAGGTCGAGCCACCCGCGCGCCCGATCGACCAGGTCCTCATTGCCCGCTCGGAGGGCCGCCGCTTCGGTCAGGAGCTCCACCGCCAGGGCGGGATCGCCCTGCCTGGCGGAGGCCAGGCCGCGCACCGCCCGCCAGTCTGCCTGCCCGATGAGGTCCTCCCCGGCGACGACCGACCGGATCTCATCGGCGATCGCCATCGCCGCGTCGATCCGGCCCAGCTCCACCGACGCCCGGCCAAGGCAGGGCAGGGCATAGCCGAGGTTCGCCTGGTCGCCATTCCCGCGCCAGATCGACAGAGCCTGCTCGAACTCGGTGATCGCCCGTGTCGGGTCGTCTCGCCACAGCAGGACCTGGCCCATGGCCATGTGCGCGTTGGCCTCGGCGTCAGGCGTTCCAAGGTCGGCCACCAACGCTTGGGCCCGGCGACAGGATGCGACGGCCAGCTCGAACTGCCCGTCGAGCGCCTGGAGCTGACCGAGCGTCTCGAACGCCTCTGCCCTGGTAAGCCGATCGGCATGGGCATTCCGGCTCACCCGCTGACATCGTCGGATCGCCCGACCGATCGGCTCGTCGCCCCAGCTGGCCAGCGTCCCGGCGACCATGCACCGCCCCTCGAGATAGAGGTCCCCTGCGCGACGCGCAAACGGGATCGCCTGACGCCACAGGCGCAGGGCGGCTCTGCTTCGGCCAAGGGTTTGTTCGAATGAGCCCTCATAGAACAGGGCCCAGGCGACACCCGCCAGGTTGTCGTGCTCCCGGGCGATCGACTCGAGCCGGCGCAACTCGGGCAGCGCCGTCGCATACCAGGCGTCGAGGTTCGTCCGCATCAGCAGGCCGGTCTCGTGGATTGCCACCCGGGCGGCGAGTCCCGGGTCGCCCGCAGCTTCCGCCTCCCGACGGGCAGCCTCGTAGGCGTCGCTTGCCAACCTGAGGTCCGAGCCATTGTGGAGGGCTCGGCCGAGGATCAGCAGGGCCCAGGCGCGCTCTCGGCCGTGGGGCAGGAGTCCGCTCGCTCGACGGAGCAGGTTTGCAGCCGCCTGTGCGTCGTTGCGGTTCCAGGCCGCGTCCCCGGCCGCCGAGAGCTTCTCCCCGGCTCGGGCCCCGAGCGAATCCAGGTCCGCGCCACGTTCACCGAGCTCGGTTCGCAGGCGGTGGGCCTGCTCGAGGTGATAGCCGACGATCTCGACGACTTCCGCCTGTCGCTCTCCGAGCGTGGCCTCGAGCCAGACCGCGAATCGCTCGTGGAGCGGTCCACGCTCGGCCTTGGGCATGGCGGCATACGCCGCGTCGCGGAGGAGCAGGTGGTGGAATCGGAGGACGTCGTCGGCACTCGTCCCCGCCTGGAGCAGGATCTCCCGCTCGATCAACTCGGCGAGGCTGGCCTCGGTGGCGTCCGCCTCGGGTCCGGGCGTCAACGCGGCGAGGCCCGCCTGGTCGAACTCCCGGCCGATCACCGAGCCTCGCCCGGCGACTCGGCGGCCGGCTCGCGAGAGCCGATCCAGCCGGGCGTTCATGAGGGCGTTGATCGTCGGTGGAATCGTGACCTCGGCGGTCGGGTCAACGGCGAATCGATCACCCTCCCGGCGGACGACCCCGCTGTCGACCAGGTAAGCGGCCACCTGCTCGACGAACAGGGGATTGCCTTCGCTGGCCAGCATGATCCGCTGGGCGAGGTGCGGGTCGACCAGCAGCCCACCGAAGATCGCCTCGAGCAGGCGGAGGATCGAGCCCTCGTCCAGGGGGCCGAGTCGAAGGATCGAGCCGGCCGCTCCGACCGGCGACCCAGCCGGGATGGGCCTGGTCAAGGTCGGGCCGGGCGATTGCGACGACGAGGACGGATCGATCCCGGATCTGGCTGATCGCCCGGGTCAGCCCATCAAGGAAGGCCGGCTCCGCCCACTGGATGTCATCAACCGCGAGCACGAGGGGTCGGTCCTGGGCCAGCCGCTCGAGCAGGCGCCGGATCGCGCGCGGCACCTCTCCGCCTGGCACCGGCTCGTCCGACAGGCCGATCAGGCTGGCGATCCGCCGGGCAACCTCAGCGCCGTCATCGGTCCCGGCCAGAAGCCGGCTGAGCCCGCGCCGCGCGGCGGCCCGGCCATCGGTCGACGGAGATGCCGGCTGCCTGGCGGACGATCTCGCCGAGGGGCCACCAGGTGATGCCCTGGCCATAGGGCAGGCACGAGCCCCGCAGGACGGTCGCCGACGATCGTGCCGCCTCGAGGAACTCATGGACGAGCCGGCTCTTGCCCATGCCCGGATCGCCGATGATCGTCACCGTCTCGGCGCCGTGCTCGCTCGTCGCCTGGGCGAATGCCTGCTCGAGCTGGGCCCGCTCGACCGCTCGCCCGACGAACGGCGTGTCGGATCGCCGCTGGATCGAACCGCGTGACGTCAGCGACATCGACGAGGCGAGCGACGTCGACCGGGAGGGCCTTGCCCTTGGCCGAGATCGGCGGGTGGGTCTCGACGACCGCGGCCGATCCAGCCAGCTGCCAGGTCGAGCGGCCGATCAGGATCTCGCCCGCCTCGGCGCCCTGTTCGATCCGGGCGGCCGTGTTGACCGCGTCCCCGGTGACGAGGGTCGGCCCTCCGCCGGACTCATCCCCCATCACCTCGCCGCTGGCGATGCCGGTTCGGAGCGCCAGCTCGATCCCGAGCTCGGCCCGCAGCTCCTGGTTGAGCTTCGGCAGCCGGCGCCGAACCTCGACCGCCGCCCGAATGGCCCGCAGCGCGTCGTCTTCGTGGACGACCGGCAAGCCGAAGATCGCCATGGCCGCGTCGCCGATGAACTTCTCGACCGTTCCGCCGTGCTCGTCCACGACGCGTCGCACGAGGTCGAAGTAGCGGGTCAGGACGTTCCGGACCGTCTCCGGATCGAGTCGCTCACCGAGGTCGGTGGAACCGACCAGGTCGATGAACAGGACCGTCACGAGCTTGCGTCGCTCGGAGACCGCGGGTTGGGCCTCGACGAGCGGCCGGCCGCAGCCGTCGCAGTAGCGCGCCACCTTCCGATTGCGCGTTCCGCAGGCGGGGCACTTCAGGCCGTTGGCGCCCATGACGGCAGGGTACCTCCACGCCCTTGCCCCGATCCGGCTCGCCGGCCGGCGGCTAGAATCGGCGGGCGATGACGATCTCTGGCCGGCCGGCCCTTCCCGGCGCGCGACCTGTTCGCGCCCCGCGCGGCAGCGAGCTGACCTGCCGGGGCTGGGGCCAGGAAGCGGCCCTCCGGATGCTCATGAACAACCTCGACCCGGAGGTTGCCGAGAACCCCGACGCCCTCGTCGTGTACGGGGGCACCGGCCGGGCCGCCCGATCATGGGCGGCGTTCGATGCGATCGTCCGCGAGCTTCGCCGCCTGGGCGACGACGAGACGCTCCTCGTCCAGTCGGGCAAGCCGGTGGCCGTGTTCCGGACCCACGAGTGGTCGCCCCGGGTCCTGATCGCCAACTCGAACCTCGTCGGCAAGTGGGCGAACTGGGATGTCTTCCGCGAGCTCGAGCGGGAAGGCCTGACGATGTACGGCCAGATGACGGCCGGCTCGTGGATCTACATCGGGACCCAGGGGATCCTCCAGGGCACGTTCGAGACGTTCGCCGAGCTGGCTCGCCAGCACTTCGGCGGAACGCTTCGCGGCCGGGTCACCCTGACCGCCGGCCTGGGCGGGATGGGCGGCGCCCAGCCCCTGGCCGTGACGATGAACGAGGGTGTGGCCCTGTGCATCGAGGTCGACGAGACCCGTGCCCGGCGCCGGCTCGAGATCGGCTACGTCGACCGCCTGACCCACGATCCGGTCGAGGCCCTGGGGATGGCCCGGGCCGCCGCGGCCGCCGGCGATGCCGCTCTCGATCGCCCTCGTCGGCAACGCGGCCGAGATCGAGCCCGGGCTGGGCTGGCGCCGGCGAACGCTTCGATGTCGTCACCGACCAGACCTCGGCCCACGACGCGCTGGGCGGGTACGTCCCGGCCGAGATCGCCTTTGACGACGCAGCCGCCCTCCGCTCGAGCCAGCCCGACGTGTACATCGCCCATGCGATGCGCTCGATGGCCGCCCATTGCCGGGCGATGCTCGAGTTCCAGCGGGCCGGCGCGATCGTGTTCGACTACGGCAACAACCTCCGGGCGATGGCCCAGGAGGCGGGCGTGGCCGACGCGTTCGACTATCCGGGCTTCGTGCCGGCCTTCATCCGGCCCCTGTTCTGCGAGGGCAACGGGCCGTTCCGCTGGGTCGCCCTGTCGGGCGATCCGGCCGACATCCGGCGGACCGACGAGGCCCTGGTCGAGCTCTTCCCGGAGAAGGCCGCCCTCCATCGCTGGCTCCGGATGGCCCAGGCCAGGGTGCCCTTCCAGGGCCTGCCGGCCCGGATCTGCTGGCTGGGCTACGGCGAGCGAGCGAAGGCCGGGGCCGCCTTCAACGAGCTGGTCCGGACCGGGGCCGTGCGGGCCCCGATCGTGATCGGCCGGGACCATCTCGACTCGGGCTCGGTCGCCTCGCCGAACCGGGAGACCGAGGCGATGCGCGACGGCTCCGACGCGATCGCCGACTGGCCGCTCCTCAATGCCCTCGTCAACACCGCGGCGGGCGCGACCTGGGTCAGCATCCACCACGGCGGCGGAACCGGGATCGGCTACAGCCAGCATGCCGGGATGGTCGTCGTGGCCGACGGCACCGACCTGGCCGCGACGAAGCTCGAGCGGGTCCTGACCACGGATCCCGGGATGGGCGTCGCCCGCCACGCCGACGCGGGCTACGAGCGGGCGATCGAGGTCGCCCGGGAACGCGGGGTCCGGATCCCGATGCTCGAGGGTGCCGAGCCAGGTTGAGGCGGCGGCTACATCTTGGGCGGCTGCCACGCCCTGGTTTCGGCAGCACCCCCTCGTTTCGGCAGATTCCGCGGACGAGCGCACAACGGTCGGTCGGCTCCGGCACCGGAGCGAATGTGGTGCGCCATTACCTGGATCCGTGCGTGGCGTCTGGACGGAGCATCCAGATTCCAGGGTCGATGCCCCCGCAACCGACCATTGCGCTGCCCTGAGCGGAATCTGCCGACTGGTGACGGCCGGCCCGCTCGCGCCGCCGAGCGTGGCATCCGAATCCCGATGCTCGACGAGAACGCCCGCCCGTAGGAGAACGGCTCTCTCCTAGAGCAGGGGCGTTCGACCGGTCTCGTCGGCCGCGGCCGCCTCGAGGGCCAGGTTCCGGGCGCTCCAGTCGTCCGGGCTGGTCGGCATCGTCGCGATCGTCCGGACCGGCGAGAAGATCAGGAACAGGACCGGCGTGAAGGACAGGATTGCCCCGATCCAGATCGTCGTCGAGAGGCCGAACAAGGTGGCCAGGATGCCGCTCAGGACCGAGCCGATCGGGATCGTGCCCCAGACCAGGAAGCGCATCGTGGCGTTCATCCGGCCCTGCATCCGCTCGGGCGTGATCGCCTGGCGGAAGCTGACCTGGTTGATGTTGTAGACGAGGCCGGTGAAGCTGCCCAGGGCCACGGAGGCGACCAGGAAGGGCATCGGGTTGCCGACCGGGGCGATCGCGATCAGCAGGGTTGCCGGCCCGTTCAGGGCCATCGCCGCGACGATCGTCCGGCCGACCCCGATCCGGGCCGCGATCCGGTTCGCCACGAGGGCGCCGGCGAAGGCACCGATGCTGCCGAGCGAGAAGACCAGCCCGATCTGGAGCGGAGTGAGCAGCAACACCCTGACCACGTAGACCAGCAGGATCCCGGTCGCGATGTTGCCGAAGAGGTTGCTCGTGCTGGTGGCCCCCGCGATCATCCGCAGGTAGGGGTGGCCGACAACAAAGGCCAGGCCTTCCCGGATCTCCCCGCCGAACGCCCGGACCCGTTCGATCCGGCCGGTCGGGCTGCCCTCCCGGGGCGGGATCGGCGCCTCGCTGCCGCGGATGCTGAACACGAACAGGGCCGAGGCGAGGTAGCTGGCCGCATCGACGATCACCGCGATCGGCGCGGTCAGGACTCCGATCACGTAGCCGCCGAGGCCCGGCCCGACGATCTGGGCCGCGGACTGGCTCGCCTGGAGCTTGGCGTTGCCCTCGACCAGCTGGTCGCGATCCACGAGCGACGGCAGGTAGGACTGGTACGACACGTCAAAGAACACGGTCAGAATGCCCATCGCAAACCCGACCACGTAGAGCTGGGCGATCGTCAGGATCCCCAGGGCGTAGGCGATCGGGATCGAGGCCAGGGCGACGGCCCGGCCCAGGTCGCCGATGATCAGGATCGGCCGGCGATGGAGGCGGTCGACCCAGGCACCCGCCGGCAAGGTGAACAGCAGGAATGGCAGGAACTCGACCGTCCCGAGCAGGGCGACCTCGAACGGGGTCGCGTTGAGGAAGAGGATCGCCACGAGCGGAATCGCCAGCTGGCTGACCTGCGTGCCGAACTGGCTGATCGTGTCGCCGACCCACAGCTTGCGGAAGTTGGGGTGGTGGAACAGGCTCGGGCGCGACTTGGCCGGAACCTCGGCCGGCACCGGCGGACCGGGCTCGGGAGTTGCCGTTGGACCGGCTCCGGGGACAGGTTCGAGAGCCGCCTCCGAGGGCGGTTCCGGGTCGGGCATGGCCTGAGCCTAGCATCGCCGGTCGGGGCCGTACCGGCCGACTCTGCGGCTGCGTGACCGCCCGCCCGGGCCCCGGCAGACGTGGCACGATGGATCGGTGGCCAGCCTCGTCGAATGCGTTCCCAACTTCTCCGAGGGCCGCCGGAGCGAGGTCGTGGATCGCCTGGCGGAGGCCGTCACCCGGACGCCCGGCGCGCTCCTGCTCGACCGGACGAGCGACGCCAGCCACAACCGCAGCGTCCTGACCCTGGCCGGCGAGGCCGACGCCGTGGTCCGGGCGATGGACCAGGTCGTCGAGGTCGCCCTGGGTGAGATCGACATGGAACGGCAGACCGGCGAGCACCCCCGAATCGGCGCCGTCGACGTGATCCCGTTCGTGCCCCTGGGCGATACGACCCTCGAGGAATGCGTCGAGCTGGCCCGGACGTTCGGGGCCCGGATCGCCAGCCGCTTCGACCTGCCCGTCTTCCTGTACGCGGCGGCCGCAACCCGGGCCGACCGGGTGAAGCTGGCCGACGTCCGGCGCGGCCAGTACGAGGGCCTGAAGGGCGAGATCGACCAGGAGGGCCGTCGGCCCGACTTTGGCCCGGCCCGGATGCATCCGACGGCGGGGGCCGTCGCGGTCGGAGCCCGGCCGTTCCTGATCGCCTACAACATCAACCTGGCCTCGACCGACCTCGAGCTGGCCCGGCGGATCGCCCGGCGCGTCCGCGAGTCGGGCGGCGGCCTGCCCCGGGTCCAGGCGATGGGGGTCGCCCTCGACCAGCCGCACTGCGCCCAGGTATCGATGAACCTGCTCGACTTCTCGGTCAGTCCGATCTGGCAGGTCTGGGAGACGGTCCGGGCGGAGGCCGCGTCCGACGGGGTCGACCTGCTCGAGTCCGAGCTGATCGGGCTGTGCCCCCTGGCCGCCTTCCTGGACGTGGCCGACCATGCCGGGAGCAACTCGGCTGGGCCGATCGAGGAGCGCTGCGCGGCCGCGGCCGGGTACCTGCGCCTGCGCGACTTCAGTCTCGACCAGGTCCTCGAGCTGCGCCTCGCCGCGGCCCAGCGCGCCGCCGGCTGAATCGGTTCCGGGATGACCAACCGGCGATGACCTTCCGGGTGATCGAGGGGGGACTGACCGACGGGCCTTCGGCCGGCCTGCTGATCCTCGGCGCGAGCGAGGTCGCGACCCTGGCCGGCGGGCTCCGGATCGGCGCCGCCCAGGACGACCCGGCGGCGCTTCGAGCCGGGTCGGACGAATCCCTCGGGCCGATCGTCGCGACCTGGGAGGACCGGATCGTGGCGGTCGGCCCACGCGAGGTCGTGGAGCGCTCGCTGGAGGCCCAGGGCCTGCCGATCGCCCGGTTCGCCCGAATCGACGCCGACGGCGGGACGGTCACCCCGGGCCTTGTCGATGCCCACACCCACCTGCTCTTCGGCGGCAGCCGCGAGGGGGAGCTCCGGCTCCGCCAGCAGGGTGCCGACTATCTCGAGATCCTGGCCGCCGGCGGCGGGATCCTCTCGACGGTCGAGGCGACCCGGGCGATGGCCCCGGAAGCTCTGCTCGCTCACGGCCGGCGCTGGCTCGAGGAGATGCTCGGCCACGGGGTCACCACGATCGAGGCGAAGTCCGGCTACGGGCTCGACCTCCCGACCGAGCTGCGCCTGCTCGAGGCGGCCCATACCCTGGGTCGCGAGGGCCCGATCGAAATCCTGCCGACGTGGCTCGGGGCCCATGCCGTTCCCGCCTCGTTCCGCCGGCGGAGCGATCCGGCCGAGGCATTCACCCGACATCTCCTGGCCGAGCAGCTGCCCGGGATCGCCGCCCAGGGCCGGGCCCGGTTTGCCGACGTGTTCTGCGAGGCCGGCGTGTTCAGCGCCGACCAGTCCAGGCGAATCCTCGAGGCGGCCGAGGTCTACGGCATGCGCCCCCGGCTCCATGCCGACGAGCTGGCGCCATCCGGCGGAGCCGAGCTGGCCGCCGCGATCGGGGCCCTCTCAGCCGACCATCTCGCCCGGCCATCCGAGGCCGGCATCGACGCCCTGGCCGCTGCCGCGACGACCGAACGCCCGGTCGTTGCCACGCTCCTGCCGGCCACGACCTGGTTCCTGATGGCAGATCACTACGCCCCGGCCCGGACCTTGATCCAGCGCGGCGTGCCGGTCGCGATCGCGACCGACTTCAATCCGGGCACGTCGCCCAACGCCAGCCTGCCCCTGGTGATGACGGTCGCCTGCCTTGAGCTGAAGCTGACCCCCGCCGAGGCCCTCGCCGCGGTGACGATCAATCCGGCTTACGCCCTGGGGCTCGGCGACGAGATCGGCTCGATCGAGCCCGGCAAGCAGGCGGACCTCGTGATCTGGCGGGTGCCCAGCCACGAGCAGATCCCGTACTGGCCAGGCGCGAGCCTCGTGCGGACCGTGATCAAGCGCGGCCGGACGGTCTTCCAGCGCTGAGTCCCGGCCCCGGGCGCCGGGCTCAGGCGGTCAGTGGCCGGTCTCGAGCCTGCTCCGGCCGTCGAGAACGAACAGGATCGCCAGCGACGGCCCGATCGTGACCGCCGCGGCGATCGCAATCACGATCAGCGCGCTCGAGCGTGCCGGACGGGGCGGCCGCCTGCTGGATCGTGAGATAGCCGGGCAGGATTGCCGGGAACTGGGCCACGCCCCAGGCCCACACGATCGCGGCGACGGCCCCGCGCCGCCACGACCCGGATGCCCCGAGTCAGGCCGCGCCCGAGCAGGACCAGGCTCGCGCTGCCGAGGATCACCGACAGGACAACCAGCGGCAGGGCCTGCCCGGCCAGGCCAGCCGCCAGGACCGGCGCGTCGACGTTCAGCACGCCCAGGCCGGCGATCGACAGGGCGCCGGCGATCAGGGCGATGACCAGGGCCCGCCGCCGGAAGTAGGCCTCGAGATCGACCTGGCCACGCCTCTGAGCGGACACGACGAGGAAGACGGCGGCGAGGTACGCGCCGACGGTGACCGCCAGGATCCCGACCAGGATCGAGGTGGGGTTCAGCCAGCTCGTCCACGGATCCCCGGCGGCGTTGCCGGCCGGGACGCGGCCCGAGGCGATTCCACCCAGGGCCGCGCCGAGGAAGAACGGGGTGATCACCGACGACAGGGCGAAGGTCGCCCCGAACGCCCGGCGTCCGGCCAGGCCGCGGGTGTACTTGCGGAAGGCGAACCCGGCTCCGCGCAGGATGATCCCGAAGGCGGCCAGGGTGAGCGGGATGTAGAGGGTCGACATGATCGACGAGAAGGCGAGCGGGAACGCGCTCCACAGGATCACCAGGTCGAAGATCAGCCAGGTGTGGTTCGCCTCCCAGACCGGCCCGATCGAGGCGTCGATCAAGGCTCGCGGCTTCTCCCCCCGGTCCGCGTCGCCGGCCAGCAGGTCCCACAGCCCGGCTCCGAAGTCGGCCCCGCCGAACACGGCGTAGGTCGAGACGCCGACCCACAGGACGAGCGCGACGAGGTCGGCGCTGCTCACGCCTGGGCCGATCCGGGCGTGACTGGCCCGGCTCGTCCGCCCGGCCCGTCAGCCGGCTCGGCCCGTCCGGAGCGCTCGGCCCGTCCGCAGTCCTCGCGACCTCGGGCCTTGGCCCGTACGGCGTCGAGGGGCCGTCCGGGTCGCCCTCGGGCCTCCGGCTCATCGCCCGCAGGACGACGACCGTCGACACACCCAGCACGACGTAGATCGCCAGGACGATCAGGAACGTGACGAGGATGCCCTGCGCCCGGGTCACGGCATCGGCCGTCCGCAGGAGGCCGTAGACGACCCACGGCTGGCGCCCGACCTCGGTCACGATCCAGCCCGCCTCGAGGGCGATGATCGAGCCCGCTCCGGCCAGCACCGCCAGGCGGTAGAACCAGCGGCTGGCCGGCAGTTGGCGCCGGCGCAGCCAGGCAAATCCGAACCAGGCCGACAGGAACAGCAGGGCGAAGCCCATCGCCAGCATCGTGTCCCAGGCCAGGTGAACGACGTTGGCCGGCGGTTGCTCATCGAGGGGGATGCTGTCGAGGCCGGTCACGATCGTGTTCGGGTCGAAGCCGGCCAGGAGCGAGTCGAGCTTCGGGATCGACAGCTCCGCCGACCACCTGGCCATCGATCAGCACCCCGCCGATCGTGACCGGTGCGCCCGGCCCGGTGGTCTGGACCAGCTCCATCGCCGCGAACTTGGCCGGTTGGTCGTGGAAGACGGCCCGCGCGGCGATGTCGCCGACGGCGCCCTGGATCGGCGAGGCGATCGCGGCCAGCGCGAACGGGATGATGAAGCCGAGCCGGGTGTACCGATCGAGCCGGCCCCGCAGGATCCCCCAGGCGTAGACGGAGGCGAGCAGGAAGCCGCCGACCATGTAGGCGGCCAGGAACATGTGACCGGCCTCGTACCAGGTCGCGTTGTTGAAGATCACCCCGATCGGATCGACGCTCGTGATCGTGCCGTCCGGGCCGAGGGTGAAGCCGGCCGGCTGGTTCAGCCAGGCGTTGGCCGAGACGACCGAGAACGTGCCCCCGAGCCCGGCGATCACGATCGGGATGCCGCTCAGGAAGTGAGCCCAGGGCGAGAGCCGGTCCCAGCCATAGATGTAGATGGCGATGAAGATCGCCTCGAGGAAGAAGAAGATCCCCTCGATCGCGAAGGGGATCCCGTAGGCCGCCCCGAAGCGGCCCATCAGGCCCGGCCAGAGCAGGCCCATCTCGAACGACAGGATCGTCCCCGAGACCGCTCCGACCGCAAAGGTGACGGCCACGATCCGGGTCCAGGTCCGGGCCAGCCGCAGGGCGTCGCCGTCGTCGTGCCGGATTGCCAGCCAGTTGGCGATGAGCAGGAACGTCGGGACGGACACGCCGAGGCAGGCCAGGACGATGTGGAAGCCGAGGGTGAAGGCCATCTGGTCGCGGGCGGCCAGCAGGTTCAGGGCGGGCGCGGAGTCGATCGCCAAGAGCATCTCGGAGCGCTCCTGCCGGCGGCAGGCTTCAGTGCCTGCGGCTGGTCCAATCCATGGCTATTGCTTGCCGCGGGACTCCAGCAGCACCACGGTTGTCTCTTCGGGCAGGGCCGACATGGCGATCTGGAGCTTGGCCTGGGCGGGACCCGGCGTGCCGCCCATCTCGTGGAAGAACTTGGCCAGGGCCTCGTCGCAGTCGGCCTCGTTCTCGCAGACCGGCATCGGCACGACGATCTTTGGATCGAGCTGGGCGATCAGCTCGGCGGCCCGGGTGGCGCTCAGGTTGCCCCCGATCGGGACGCAGGCGATGTCGACCGAGCCGATGTCGCCGAGCTTCTCCTCGGTCAGCAGGTGGCCGATGTCGCCGAGATGGATCGTGTGCATCTGGTCCAGCTCGACGACGAAGGCCGTCTGGCGTCCGCGCTCTTCCCCGCGCTGGTCGTCGCGATAGGTCCGCACCCCGGTCAGCAGGACGTGGCGGATCTCGTACTCGCCCGGGCCGTCCAGGACGAACGCGTCTTCGAGGCTGGTCGGGATGATCGTCTTGCCGTCGCGCGACGTCTTGCCCTTGGAGCGGGGCAGGGGCGCGTCGTCCGGGTGGCTGTAGGTCAGGATCTCGCCAGTGATCCCCCGGCCGGTCGGCCCGACGATCGACGGGTACGGATCCGCCACGACGACTGCGTCACGACCCTTGAGGCGGACGCAGGTTCGCCCGTACCAGGTGAGTTCCATCGGCCCGATTCTGACAGATGCCGATCACCCGCGCCGTATCCCGGCCCGAGCGCGGCCGGAAACAAAGCCACGGGTACGAGCCGGCCCCGCTGGTCGTCCCCGGCCGGATCGAGCCGGCCCCGCTGGTCGTCCCCCGGCCGGATCGAGCCGGCCCCGCTGGTGGTCCACCGGCCGGATCGAGCCGGCCCCGCTGGTCGTCCCCCGGCCGGATCGAGCCGGCATCTGCACCAGATGAATGTTGGCGACCGATTGGCAGCGGGACCAGTCGAATCCCGGCATCGGGTGCACCAAACTGACCAATCCGAGCCGGAATCCGTCCGCTTCCTGCATCCGCTGAAGAAGATCGGCCGGGGTCACCGATCCAGCGGTCGCCAACATTCACCTGATGCAGGTCGCCCCGCGGTATCGGGCCTTTGGCTCGAGCGTCCCGGACAAAGAAAGACCGGGAGCGCCTGCCCAATCGGCGCTCCCGGTCGGAGGGAGGGAGGTGGAACTCGCGTACGGTTCCGGGGAGAACACTACGTTCGAGGTGATTCAGGCTCAACCCACCGTTTGATTAAGAAAGGGACACGCTCAAGCTTGGCCGACCGGCGATCTTGCCCCAGCCCGCTGCCCGTCGAGACAAAGTCCGTCTGCTAACGATGCGGGTCATATCGAGCCGGCCTGACGAGGTTCGGACGTTCGGGCATGCTGCCGTTGGCCCGTCGCCACGGGCTACGGATGCCTGCCCGACCCCCGGACGATCGCTTTACGGGCGCTTTAGGGCTCACCTGAGACAATCCGGGCATGTTCGATCCCGATCGCCGCCTGGCTGCGTTCGCCCTGGTCGGCGTCCTCCTGGCCGGTTGCGCCTCGAGCGCCACGGCGACGCCCGCTCAGAGCCCAAGCCCGAGCGCCGCCCCGTCGGCCGAAGGCTCGCCATCCGCCGGACCCTCCGGCGGCAGCAGCCCGGCCGCGTCCAGCCCGGCCGCGAGCGCCGACAACGATGCGCTCTTCAGCTCGATCGAGCAGGCCGTCCAGCAGATCCGCCAGCTGAGCCAGAAGACGCCGGTGGCCCGAAAGATCCTCGACGAGGCCCAGCTGTCGGCCCTGATCACGGCCGAGTTCGACAAGGACAACCCGCCGGCCCAGGTCGCCGCCAACGAGCTGCTCCTGAAGTCGCTCGGCCTCCTGCCGGCCGGCGCCTCCCTCAAGGACCTCGACGTGCAGCTCCTCTCGAGCCAGGTCGCCGGGCTGTACGACCCCGCCACGAAGACGATGGACGTCGTCTCGAAGAACGGCCAGCTTGGCCCGATCGAGCAGATCACCTATGCCCACGAGTTCGACCATGCCCTCCAGGACCAGAACTTCGGGTTGGCCAAGCTCGGGTTGGACGACACGAGCAACTCCGACCGGGCCCTTGCCCGGCTGTCGCTGCCGGAGGGCGACGCGACCCTGCTGATGACCCAGTGGGCCGAGACCCACCTGACCACGCTCCAGCTGCTCCAGCTCGCGACCGAGGCCAACGATCCGAGCCAGACCGCGATCCTGGCAGCGATGCCGGACGACCTCAAGGAGACCCTCCTGTTCCCCTACGAGCAGGGCCTGGCCTGGGTCAACGGTCTCCAGACGAGCGGCGGATGGGCTGCCGTCGATGCCGCTTACGCCGATCCGCCCGAATCAACCGAGCAGATCCTCCATCCCGACAAGTGGGCCAGCCACGAGAAGCCGATCGCCGTGACGATCCCGGCGAACCTTGCCTCGAAGCTGGGGCCAGGCTGGACGATGCCCCTGACCGACACCTTCGGCGAGCTCCAGTTCCGGGTCTGGCTGGAGCAGGTCGGCAAGCTGCCGGTGGGGACCGCCGAGGCTGCCGCGGCGGGCTGGGGCGGCGATCGCCTGGCGCTCGTCCAGGACGGCTCGAAGTTCGGGATCGCCCTGGTCACGAAGTGGGACACCGCGGCCGACGCGACCCAGTTCGCCGCGGCCGCCGGTCCGACTCTCAAGCTCCTGCCGGGTTCGAGCGCGATGATCGATCCGGGCAGCACGAACCAGGTGGTCCTGCTCGTTGGCTCCGACCAGTCGACGCTGAACGCACTGGCGGGCGCCCTGGGCCTCGCCGGGTAGAGCAGGAAGCGCCCGCCCGACCACGCAGCGTCTCGCCGGGCTCGCCCTATGGCCGGCCGGCCCCTGAATCTGTCACCTATTGCTGGGTGTGCTGGTAGACAGGGACCGACGCCGATCAAGGCACGCAGCCCGTCCCCACCGGCTGGTTTCGTGCTTGGCAGGCCGGTTGGAAGCCAGGAATCGATGCCCAGCGACGTGCCGTCCCTGTCTAACAGCACGCCGAATGCTGAGTGACGAGAATGCCGGGTCCCGGCGGCGTGCCCAGAGCCTGGGCGGTGGCCCCGCCAGCTGCCTCAGCGACGGAACACCAGGAGGCGGTCGTCGATGATCCCGACGGGCGGCTCGTCCCAGGCGATCGGCAGGTCGTCGAGACGGGTCAGGTGGCGGGCGACCGTTCCCCGAGGTCGTCGGCCAGCAGTGTCGCGCCGTCGGGGCCGATCGTCGTTGCGGCGTTCAGCACGAGGCAGCCCCCCGGCCGAAGCAGGCCCGCGATCGCCAAGCCGATGCCCTCCATCTGGTCGAGGTAGGCGTCGTAGCGGCCGTCGAGCGTCCGGTAGCCGGTCAGCGGGTTCTCGGGGTGCCCCGACCTCGTCATGTATGGCGGTGACGTGAAGCACAGGTCGATCGGGCCCCTCACGAGCGACGCGAGATTCAGGGCGTCGCCGGCGATGACATGCGCGTCGGATCCGGTCCTGCGCCGGATCTTCCTCAGCGCGTTCAGGCAGCAGCTCCACCGCGATCGCTCGCCGGCCCATCCGGACGGCAACGGCGGCGACAGTCCCGGAGCCCGCGAATGGATCGAGGACGACCTCGCCTGGCTCCGAGAAGGTCGCCACGACCTGCTCGGCCAGCCGTTCCGGGAAGTGGATGTCGTCCCCGCTCGCTTCGGATCGCTCGGCGATGAGCTCCCGGCGACACGGCGTGATCCACGGCTGCATCGCGCCAGCCTAGTTGTGTCGCGGCCCGCTCGCCGTCGAGGGAGCCCGCTACATCGAGTCGGGGGCGGAGATCCCGAGCAGGGCCAGGGTGTTGGCCAGGGTGATCCTGGCGGCCGAGACGAGGGCGAGGCGGGCCCGCGATCGGTCCGGCTCGGCCGGATCGATGACCTTCGCGTCCCGATAGAAGGCGTGGAAGGATGTCGCCAGCTCGGTCGCGAAGGCCGTGATCCCCTGGGCCTCCTCCAGCGCGGCCGCGTCCTCGACGACCTCGGGCAGGCGCACGATCTGGCGGGCCAGGGTCGCCTCCGGGCTGCCGCTGAGCGCGTCGCCGACCGACGCCGCCGGCTGAAGTCCGGCCGCGGCGGCCTTGCGCAGGATCGAGGCGATCCGGGCGTGAGCGTACTGGGCGTAGTAGACCGGGACTCTTGCTGGCGAGCTCGTGGTCGCCTCGTTCGAGGGCTTCGCGTTGGCCTCGCAGCTGCTCGATGTCGAAGTCGATCCCCGAGGTCGGTGAGCGCGACGAGAAGAACCAGCGCGCCGCATCGACCCCGACCTCGTCGAGCAGCTGGTCGAGGGTGATGAACGTGCCGGCCCGCTTGCTCATCGAGACCTCGACCCCCTCGACCACGAAGCGGACCCAGGCGATCAGGAGCATCCGGACGGCTTCCTTGTCGTAGCCCATCGCCTCGGCGGCGTTCCGGACTCGGGCCACGGTCCCGTGATGGTCGGCGCCCCAGATGTAGATCAGCTCGTCGAAGCCGCGGCTGAACTTCTCGGTCACATAGCCGATGTCGGACGCGAAGTAGGTCGGCTCGCCGTTCGAGCGCAGGATCACCCGGTCCTTGTCGTCGCCGAAGGCCGTCGAGCGGAACCAGGTCGCGCCGTCCTGCTCGTAGACGAAGCTCGCCCGCCCGGAGCCGCTCGACCGCACGCTCGACCCAGCCCTCGGTGTGGAGCGAGCCTTCGCTCTTCCAGACATCGAAGTGGACTCCGAGATGGGCCAGGCTCGCCTCGATCCCCGTCCGGACCTCGCCGGCGGCCCAGCGCCCGATGATGTCTTCGGGATCGGCGCCGGGTGCTCCTGCCGCCTCGAGGACGGAATCGGGCAGGGCCGCCGCGAGGGCTCCGGTGTAGTCGCCGTGGTAGCCATCCTCGGGGACCGGCCGGCCGGTCCGGATCGCCAGGACGGTCGCGCCGAGCTTGAGGATCTGGGCGCCGGCATCGTTGAAGTAGTACTCGCGGGCGACGCGATGGCCACCCGCCTCGAGGATCCGGCACAGGACGTCGCCGACGAACGCCCCCCGGGCATTGCCGATCGTGAGCGGGCCGGTCGGGTTGGCCGAAACGAACTCGACGTTGATCCGCTTCGGGCGGGCAGCGCGACCCGTCCCCAGCCGGCGGGATCGGCCAGGATCCGGGCCAGGACGGCGTCGATCGCCGGGATCGGCCAGGTGCATGTTGATGAAACCCGGCGGGGCGACGTCGGCCGAGCGGATCAGGGTGCCGGCCGGATCGGCCGCTGCGGCCCGGCCCAGCTCGTCGGCGATCGCCCGGGCGATCTCGAGCGGTGACCG
Source organism: uncultured Chloroflexia bacterium (assembly GCA_963697135.1). Classification (GTDB taxonomy): domain Bacteria; phylum Chloroflexota; class Limnocylindria; order Limnocylindrales; family CSP1-4; genus Palsa-1033. The sequence goes on from CAVOMZ010000006.1 coordinate 266,791, forward strand.
GCGGAGCGGCTTGGCCAGCTTCAGGGCCAGGTTCGTGGCCAGGTCGCCGTGGTCCGGGTTGGCCGGCCGGGCGACCTCGACCGTCGTCGGCGGGCCGTCGGCCGGGAGCGCGGGCAGGCTGCCGGCCGTGATCGCTGCGGACAGGGCCTGTTCGACGGCCACGACCGCGGCATGGCGCAGGTTCGCCGCAGGGGAGTCGTGCCGAAGGGGGGCTGGCCGAAACGGGGCTCACGCTCGGAATGGTAGCCGAGGGCTCCCTCTCAGAGATCGAAGGCCTCGCCCGGGTCGACAAGATGGGCCGGGATCCCGCCACTCGCCTCCGACACCGCGGCCACCGTTTCGGCCCGATCGCGGCCCGACAGCAGATGGGTCAGCAGGATCGGCTGGCCCCGGCCTCGCGGGCCAGCTGGCCGACGTCGGTTGCGTCCAGGTGCTGGGCGCCCTCGGAGACCGGTCCGGTCCCGAACGAAACCTCGCTCAGGAGGATGTCGCCCGGCCGGATCAGGGGCCTGAGGTCGGCCGCCCGGCCGCAATCGCCCGAATAGACGAGGCCGGTTGCCCCAAAACCGGATCCCGTGATCGCCCCGTTGCCAACCCGGAGATTCTCGGCCAGGACCTCGTATCCTGCGCTCTCCGCAGGGCTGACTCGGAAGGCGTACGAGTCGTCCGTGTGGGTGACCCTGCGCGCCTCGAGCAGGAGCGATCCGAACTCGCGCGTCTGGCGCTCCGAGAGGGCCTCGATGTCGAACGAATCGGCGGTGAAGCCAGGCTGGCCGAGCAGCGCATCGAGCCGCCCGGCGAGGGCCTGCGGCGCCAGGAGCGGCAGGCGGCGGGGTGGCTCGAACTCGTAGCGGAGGTAGTGGCGAAGCGGGACCAGGTCGATGAAGTGATCCGGATGGAGGTGGGTGATCGCCACACCGGTCAGGCTCGAGGGCTCGATCCGCCCGGCCAGGTTCGAGAACGCCCCGTGGCCGAGGTCGAGCAACAGGTTCGTCTCGCCCTCGCTCAGCAGGTAGCTCGAACCGACGGCACCCGGCCGATCGGTATAGGCCGGACCGGCCCCGATCACGGTCAGCTTCATCAAGCCATCATCGCCTTCCGGTCGGCGACCGCGGCGACCCGCACGGAAGCGCTCCGGCAACGTGATCTCGACTCGCTCAGCGCCGGGAGCGCGCCTGAACGCAAGGTTGTCGAAGCCGGCCTCGGCGGCAATCCGGTAGGCCGAGTCCAGGCCGTAGGCGAGCCAGCCCGGTCGGTGGGCGTCCGAGCCGGCCGTCACCTCGCGTCCGCCGAGCTCGCGGAAGCGGGCGACGGTGCCGGCGGCCGGATACGTCTCATGGGGCCCGTGGCGGAGCCCACTCGTGTTGACCTCGAGGGCCGTGCCGCTCTCGACCAGGGCCAGCAGGGCTGGTTCGAGCAGGTCCGGGCGTTCGGCCAGCTGCTGTGGCGTCAGGTATGGGAACAGGTAGCGCTTGAACACGTCGAGGTGGCCAATCGTGTCGAACAGGCCCGTCCTGGCGGCCGCCGTGACCTGCTCGATGAACGGGCCGGTCAGCTCATCGATCGTGCGGCCTGCGGCAAAGGCCTTGACCCGCGACGGGATGTAGGGCGACGCCGGCCAGTCGTGGACCGAGCCGATCGTGAAGTCGTAGCGATGGTGGGCGAGATGCTCGCGGACGTCGGCGTCCCAATCCGTGTGATAGGTCAGCTCTGCCCCGAACCGGATCGTCAGGCCGAGCGGCGCCCAGCGCTCGGCCGCCGCGCGGATCGTCCGCTCGCGTTCGTCGAACGTCGAATAGCGGTAGGCCGGTGCCTGGGGGTCGAAGTCGACGTGATCGGTCACCGCGAACTCGGCCAGCCCGAGGGCGAGGGCGATCGCTGCGTAGATGTCGATCGGGACCGTGCTGTCCGGCGACAGGTTCGTGTGGACGTGCGCGTCGAGGGGCAGGTCGTGGGCCTGGTGCTCGTTGAGCTCGAGCTCGGCGCCGGCCGGTCGAGGCTCCTGCGGTGGCTGCGGCGGTGGGGCGGCGGTCACCCGGCGATCAGGCCCAGCTCATGGCCGATCCGGTCGAACGCCTCGAGCGCCGTGTCGAGATGGGCATCCGTGTGGGCGGCGGTCACGATCGTCCGGATCCGGGCCTTGTCCAGCGCGACCGTCGGAAAGACGATCGGCTGGGCAAAGATCCCGGCCTCGAACAGGCGGTCCGAGAACCGCCCGGCCGTCTCGGAGTCGCCCATCATCACCGGGGTGATCGGGGTCTCCGAGGTGCCGATGTCGAAGCCCAGTCGGCCCAGCTCGGCCTTGAACCGGCGGGTGTTCGCCCACAGCCGTTCGTGCAGCTCCGGCTCGTCCTCGAGGACCCGGACGGCCTCGAGGCAGGCGGCGGCCACGGCCGGTGGAGCCGAAGTCGAGAAGAGGAACGGCCGGGCCCGCTGGACGAGCATGTCGTGGAGGGCCTGGGAGCCGGCGACGTAGCCGCCCAGGGCGCCGATCGCCTTGCTCAGGGTGCCGACCTGGATCGCCACCCGGCCGTGCAGGCCGAAGTGGTCGACCGTGCCCCGGCCGGCCGTTCCGAGCACGCCCGAGGCGTGCGCGTCGTCGACCATCACGGCCGCTCCGAACTCCTCGGCTGCGGCCACGATCCCCGGCAGCGGCGCGATGTCGCCGTCCATGCTGAACACGCCGTCGGTCACGATCAGGATCAGGCGGTAGGGACCGCCGCCATCGCTCCGGCCGGCCGCCCGGGCGGCGGCCAGGTGCTCGCGCAGGGCGGCGACGTCGGCGTGGGGATAGATCAGCCGGGGTGCCTTCGAGAGCCGCATCCCGTCGATGATCGAAGCGTGGTTCAGGCTGTCGGTCAGGATCAGGTCGGCCTCGCCGGTGATCGTCGGGATCACGCCGGTGTTCGCGCTGAAGCCGGACGGGAAGCTGAGCACGGCCTCGGTCTGCTTGAACCGGGCGAGGGTCGCTTCGAGCTCCTCGTGCAGGCTCATCGTCCCGGCGATCGTCCGGACGGCCCCCGAGCCGACCCCGAACTGCTCGACGGCGGCCAGGGCGGCGGCCCGCAGCCGGGGATGGTGGGTCAGCCCGAGGTAGTCGTTCGAGCTGAAGCTGATGACGGCCGGCCGTCGACCACGACCTCCGGGCCCTGGGCCGAGCTCATCACCCGGAGCGGGCGGTAGAGGTGCTTCGCCCGGAGATCGGCCAGCTCGTCGGCAAGGAAGGCGAGCGGATCGGTCGCGGGTCACGGCGCTCATGTCAGGCCTCCTGGGGCAGCAGCACGACCTTGCCGGCGTGTCCGCCGGCCAGCAGGTCGAACGCCTGGTCGTAGTCGGCCAGGGGAATCCGGTGGGTCAGGATCGGGCTCAGGTCGAGGCCCTGGGCCAGCAGGGCCTGGGTCCGGTACCAGGTCTCGAACATCTTGCGTCCGGTGATCCCGTAGACGCGCAGGCCCTTGAAGATGATCTCGCTGTTCAGGTCGATGCTGATCGCCCGGGCGGGCAGGCCGAGGAGCGAGACCCGGCCGCCGTTCGTGGCGGCCTCGAAGCCCTGGCGGATGGCGACCTCCGCCCCGCTCATCTCGAGGACGACGTCGACACCCACCCCGCCGGTCAGGTCGCGCAATCGGGCCGACGACATCCTCGTGGCCGTCGATCACGACATCGGCCCCCATTCGCCGGGCGATCTCGAGCCGCTCCGGGTTGATGTCGGTCGCGAAGACCCGGGCCGCCCCGGCCAGCTTGGCGATTGCCACGGCCATCAGCCCGATCGGGCCGCAGCCGGTCACGACCACGGTCTGGCCGGCGATCTCCTCCACGAACGCCGCGTGGACGGCGTTGCCCATCGGCTCCTGGATCGCCGCGATCTCGGGGCTGAGCCCTTCCGACGGCCAGGCGTTGTGGGCCGGCAGGGCGACGTACTGGGCAAAGGCGCCGTCCATGTCGACGCCCAGGATCCGGAGGTTCGCGCAGACGTGCTCGCGCCCGGTCCGGCACTGGTAGCAGCTCTGGTCGACGAGGTGGGTCTCGGCCGCGACGAGGGTGCCCAGCGGGATCTGCCCGCGGCCCTGGACGTTCGGCCCGTGGGCCACGACCCGGCCGGCCATCTCGTGGCCGAAGATCCGGGGCAGCCCGCCGCCGAGCCGGCCCTCGGCCCAATCGTCCCAGCGATAGATGTGGAGGTCGGTTCCGCACAGGCTGGCGGCCTCGACCCGGATCAGCAGCTCGCCGTCGCCCGGAACGGGGACGGGGACGTCGCGCAGCTCGGCTCCGGCCGCCGCGTTCGCCTTGACCAGCGCCCGCATTGTGGCCGGGATCGGACCGTCCGCCATGATCGCCTCCTGGCCGCGAGTCTAGTCGGCCGCGAGCCTAGTCGGCGGCGACGATCGGGTTCTCGACCGAGCCGATTCCCTCGATCTCGACCCGGACCCGGTCGCCCGGCTCGAGGAAGACCGGCGGAATGCGGAAGACCCCGACCCCGGCCGGCGTGCCGGTCGAGATCACGTCGCCGGCCTCGAGGCTGAGCGAGGCGGTCACGAACTCGATCAGCTGGGGGATCCGGAAGATCATGTCGGCCGTGTTGCCGTCCTGCATCAGCATCGGGGCCCCGGCGCCTGGTCCGTTGCCGGGAATCCGCCACGACCGGATGCGGAGCGCGTGGGGGTCCGGGATCGCGCTCTTGAAGGCGAGGATCGGGCCCATCGGCAGGAACGTGTCGGAGCCCTTGGCCCGCAGCCACTGGCCGTCGCCGTGCTCGCCCGGACGAAGCGCCGGCGGGCTGCCCTGCCAGTCGCGGGCAGAGATGTCGTTCAGGACGACGTAGCCCAGGACGAAGCTGTAGGCATCAGCCGCGCTGACCCGCCGGGCGTCACGCCCGATCACCACGCCCAGCTCACCCTCGAGGTCGAGGGCATGGCAGCCGGCCGGTCGGACGACGGCCTCGCCGTCGGCCACGACGGCATTGCTGAACTTCGAGAAGATCAGCGGCCGGTCGGGCGCCTCACGGCCACCCTCGGCGGCGTGATCCTGGTAGTTCAGGCCGATGCAGACGATCTTGCCCGGCTTCGGGACCGGCGGCGCCGGGGTCAGCTCGCTGACGGCCATCTTCCGCTCGCCGAGCCGGACGATCCCGTCCGGGCCGAGGCGGCCGAGGGCCATCCCTTCGACCGGCCGGCCGACGCCGCCCAGCTCGCCCGGGGCCACGTGAGCGAACAGGCGCTCGGCGGTCCCGTCGTCGACGAACTTCGACTTCGCCGCCACGGTGGTCAGCTCGGGCTGGCTGTCGGGGCCAGCGATGGCACGGCGGTCGGCACCGCCGTCGAGCTGCTCGGTGCCGCGCTCGGTCCCGCGCTGGGTGCCACGCTCGGCGATGGCCGGGCGCACTGCGCCTCGGGGTTCGTCGTCTCACCCTCGGTCGCGTAGAACTGCTCGACCAGGTCCTTGTCGACGGTATTCATGTAGAGCAGCCGGTTCCAGACGAGCGCAGCGAACGGTGCGGCCATCGTGTCGAAGCGGGCGACCACGGGCGCCAGGACGCCGCCCTTGATCCCGCACACCGGGCTGTCGGGGAAGTTCACGGGTATTTGCTGGAGCAAGGCCAGGTTCGCGTCCGTGCAGCCGCCCATGTTGCAGTTGTACAGGACGACCACCGCCCCGTGCTCGAGGTTGTGGATCCAGTTCTGGGGCCGAACGCCCGAAATCCGGGCTGTAGTACTTGGCCGGGATCGGACCGTCGACGCCGGGGTTGTTGTAGTGCGGGCCCGATGCCGGCGGGCAGTAGGCGTAGTGCTGCGCGGCGCCGATCGAGATGTGCAGATTGCCCATGTCCGGCTGGGCCTGGCCGAGTGGTGCCGGCGAGCCGTTCGGCAGCGGCGTCCCGGCCGGCTCGGGCTGGCTGATCGTGCCGCAGGTGTAGGCAGCCGCGGTCGCGCTCATGAAGAAGAACGCGCCGATCACGCCCAGGACGGCGATCCCGCCGATCGTCAGGAGCGCCGTCCGATGCCGTTCGTAGAACGAGGGCTGGTACGAGGTGCGCCGCCGGGTCGAGCGACTGGCCCCCGAGCGCGTGCTCGAGCCGGGCTTCGACGCCGGGCGGGTGCTCGAGGGCCGGGTCGAGCCCGGCTTGCTCGTCGAGCCCTGGGTCGTCGCGCCCTGGCTCGCGCCCTGGGCCGGGATCGCCACGACCGGAGCCGCGTCCGCGGCCGGCTGGGGGCCTCCGGTCGGCGGGGTCGAACCGGTGCTCGAGCCGGCGGGCTGGGCGGCGCTGGAGCCACCACTCGATGAGGTTGAACCGGTGCTGCCCGAACTGGTCGGGCGAGCCGGGCCGCCACGGGTGGACCGGGAGGCGCGGCGTGACGCTTTGCTCAAGTTGTCCTCGGGTCAGCTGATCACGGCGGCAGGGCAAAGGGGACGGTTCGAACCGTCCCGGCGGCCTAGGGTACCGTTCCCGGCGGACTCGTGCGCGGCTCGTGGCAAAATCAGGCCCATGACCAGCCAGCCGAAGAAGGGGCCCGCCAAGGCGGAGCCGGTTCCCGACCCCAGCCCCTCCTGGCGCACGATGCCGTCCGGAATCCGGATCTTCCTGGTCTATGGATTCCTGATCCTGGCCGTGATCGGCCTGTCGCTCCGGTTCGTCGTCGACCAGGCGATCTCGGCTCCGGTCAGCCCGATCGGGGTCGTCGTGATGATCCTCCTGGCCTACACGATCTTCACCCTGACCCTGGTGATCCAGCGCAAGGAGGCAGCCCGGACGCTGGCCCTGGGCCTGGCCAGCCTGACGATCCCGGCGATCCCCCTGGCCTGGCTGTCGTTCGTCCAGCTCGGCCCGCGGATCGCCGGAACGATCTTCGTGGCCTCGCTCTCGCTGCTGCTTTTCCGGGGCCTGCTCGCGCCGAACGTGCGGGCCTGGCTGATCGAACCCTGAGCGCTCCAGCCCGGAGCTCTCCAGCCCGGAGCTCTCGCGGCGTCCGGACCGGGGGACGACGGCCCGAGCCAGCCGTTAGGCTGGGCCGGTGATCGACACACCGCGCTGGGTCCGCGATGCCGTCTTCTACCAGATCTTTCCGGACCGCTTCGCGGCCAGCGACCGGGTGCCCAAGCCGGGCCATCTCGAGGCCTGGTCGGACCCGCCCACGACCCACGGCTTCAAGGGCGGCGACCTGCTCGGGATCGTCGAGCACCTGCCGATGCTGGCCGACCTCGGGATCACCGCCCTGTACCTGACCCCGATCTTCGCCTCGGCCTCGAATCACCGCTACCACACCTATGACTACCTCCGGGTCGATCCGCTCCTGGGCGGCGACGCCGCCCTCCGGGAGCTGGTCGACGGGGCCCACGCCCGGGGCATGCGGGTCGTCCTGGACGGCGTGTTCAACCACACCGGCCGGGGCTTCTGGGCGTTCCACCACATCCTCGAGAACGGCGCCTCTTCGCCCTATCTCGACTGGTTCCGCGAGGATCGGGCGGCGCTCGCCCAGGGCGTCCAGCTCCTGGCCTACCCCGATACCGGACGGACGGTGACCGCTCCCGGCCAGCCCGATCCCTCGGCCAGCTCGCTCGAGCGCCTCGGCTACGAGGCCTGGTGGGGCCTGCCGGCCCTGCCCAAGCTGAACACCGACTACCAGCCGGTGCGGGACTACCTGCTGACCGTGGCCGAGCACTGGATCCGCTTCGGGATCGACGGCTGGCGGCTCGACGTGCCCGAGGAGATCGCCGATCCGGCGTTCTGGCAGGCCTTCCGGACGCGGGTTCGGGCGGTCAATCCCGAGGCCTACACGGTCGGCGAGATCTGGCACGTCGCGCCCGACTGGACTCGCCGGCGACCGGTTCGACGCGGTCATGAACTACCCGCTGGCCGAGGCGATCCTCGGCTTCGCCGGGGCCCACCACCTCGACGAGGCCGTCGTCCGGAGCCACGCCGAGTACTCCCGGATCGTCCGGATGAGCGGGGTTGAGGTGGCCGGCCGGATCGAGTCGATCCTCGGGGCGTATGCCCCCGAGACGAACGCCGTCCAGCTGAACCTGCTCGACAGCCATGACACGCCCCGGATCCGGACCCTCCTCGGGTGCGACGAGGCGGCGGTCCGGATGGCCCTGCTCCTCCAGGTGGCCCTGCCGGGCGCGCCGTGCATCTACTACGGCGACGAGATCGGGCTCGAGGGTGCGAACGATCCGGACAATCGGCGCGGCTTCCCCTGGGATGAGGCGACCTGGGATCGCCCGACCCTCGACTTCGTCCGATCCCTGCTCACCCTTCGGCGGGTCCAGCCGGCCCTCCGGGAGGGGGCCTGGCGAGTGGCCGGAACGTCAGGCGATTCACTGGCGATCCTGCGCTGGGGTTGCTGGGACGCGTCCGCCGCCCCGACTGCGGGCGCCCGGCCCGTCCTGACCGTGGTCAACGCGGGCGAGGGCCCGGTTGCCCTGACCGTCTCGGTGCCCGAGCTCGCCGGGCAGCAGCTCGGGCCCGCCCTGGCCAGCAGGGACGCCTCGGACGAGCCGAGCCTGAAGGATCCCAGGGTCGGTGCCGACGGGCGGCTCGATCTCGTCTTCCCGGCGCGCTATGGGGCGATCCTGTTACCGACCTGATCGTCCCTGCCTGGCCACGATTCCGGGGAGCCCATCACCGGCTGGCCCGGGTCGCGGACCAGCCGGCCTGCTTCGCCCGGCCCGCCGTTATACTCCGCCGCCTGTGGCTGACCTCCCGTTCGATCCAGCCAGCGCCGAGCTTGGCCGGCGACTGCTCCGCAGCCTGGACGTCGAGGGGAAATTCCACGCGCACTCGAGGCACTTGGCCCGGTGGGGGGGCGCGATGTGGTCCTCCTCGGTGGCGGACCCGTCCGTGCCCGGCAGCTCCAGGACATGTCGGCCCGGGTGACCGAGATCGAGTCGTGGGCCGCCGGCCGCAATCTCCCGGATGACAGCGCGGACGCGATCGTGGCCTGGTGGTCGGGCTTTCGCGCCGGGACGGATCTCGAGGTCGCAGGCCGGGCGGAGGCCGAGCGGTCGAGGCCGGCCGCGGGCGACGAACGTCAGGTCGAGCTGCGCGAGGCCGAGCGGATCCTGCGCAACGGCGGGCGGCTGCTGATCGTCCATGACTACGGCCGGGACGACGTGTCCGGGCTGCGCGGCGACCTGCCCGAGTACTCGAGCTGGAGCCGCCGGGACGGCTGGTTCCTGCAGAGTGGCTTTCGAATTCGCGTCGTGCACACTTCCTGGACCTTCGACACGATGGACGAGATCCGGACCTTCGTCGAGGAGGCGTTCGGCACCGTCGGCGGGGCGATCCTGGCCAGCCTGACCCGGCCGCGCCTGTCGTACAACGTGGCCGTCTACCACCGGATCAAGGGCGGGCCATGACCAGCCCGGTCCGACGCCGGCCCCGGATCCATCCGATCGCCGTGTTCATCGTGATCGCCCTGGCCGGGTCGATCGCCCTGACGGCATACGCCTTTGCGACCCGCAACAACGAGCAGGTCCCGCTGCTGGCCACGGCCGCCACGATCCTCGGGATCGTCCTGATCGTGCTCGCCGCGGTCGGCGCCATCGCGACCTATCGGGCGGCCCGCGACGGCAACGGCGGGCGGGCCGTGGTCATGGCCCTGGTCGGCGGCGTCGCGGCGATTGCCGCCGCGGGCGTCCTGGCCGCGGCCACGATCCTGGGGCTTCTCTACCACC
>CAVOMZ010000007.1:0-417170 GCA_963697135.1 uncultured Chloroflexia bacterium
TGCGCACTCCCGCCATTCAGTCGGGTGCCAAACGCTTGGCAATGCTCGGACACGGCGAACGAAATTAGCGAATTTCCATGGGGCGGGGCAAACTCCTGGCGTCCCTGATCGCGCAGCAAGGAGAAGCTCATGCTCACAATCGTCCACGCGCCGCGCTCGCGCTCGTCACGCTTTCTGTGGCTCCTTGAGGAGATCGGGGAGCCCTATGACATCCAATATGTCTCCATCCGCCGCGTCGATGGGTCTGGCGCGCTCGATCCCGCCAATCCGCATCCTCACGGCAAAGTCCCGTTCCTGAAGGACAACGCATCTACGGTTTTCGAGCAGACAGCCATTGCGCTCTACCTGGCGGACAAATTCCCTGAGGCCCATCTCGGGCCGGCAATCGGCGATCCCGCGCGAGGGGCGTTTCTTACCGCACTTGCCTATTATTCAGGCGTGCTCGAGCCAGCATTCACGTCGAAGTTCATGAAAGTCCTTGTGCCACGCGGGACAGCAGGCTGGGTCGATTCCGACGAGGCGATGACGTTCGTCAACGCGCGCATCGCAGCACAACCCTATATCGCGGGCGAGACGTTCACCGCGGCGGACGTGCTCTATGCCGGCGCCTTCGCTCTGTTCATGGACTCGCCCTTGCTGGGCGAGAAGAAGACCAAAGCGCTCGAGGACTACGTGGCGCGCTGCGTCTCGCGACCGGCCCGCGCACGGGCTGCGGCAAAGGATCAGAATCCTGTTTGAACCGCGCTCGGAAACGGCGGGCCATTCTCGGCGCCGCTGTGCCGGTGTCATGCAAAAGGGCTATTTTGGCGCCAACGCGGACGAGATCGCAGCGCTCGCTGCGTCTTCCAACGCCCATCCCGCATGGTCAACTCGATGCGCTGCCAACTGCGGGCTAAATCGAACACAATTGGCTGCTACGTTTCAAGGTAACCGGAGCGACGCTGGCGTCACCCATGAGCACTTCGGTGAAGCATTCCACAATGCGACGTCGAAGGGACGACAATTGACCTATGTCGTCGACGAGAACTGCGTTCGCTGCAAAATTATGGATTGCGTCGAAGTGTGTCCGGTGGACTGCTTCTATGAAGGCGAGAACATGCTCGTCATCCACCCCGACGAGTGCATCGATTGCGGGGTCTGCGTGCCGGAATGCCCAGTTGACGCGATCAAACCGGACACTGAGCCGGGGCTAGAGAAATGGTTGCGGCTGAATGCCGAATACGCGAAAGTCTGGCCAAACATTACGATGAAAAAGCCACCCCCACCCAACTCTAAGGACTGGGAGGGGAAGCCGGACAAATTCCAATTCTTCTCACCAAATCCCGGCGCGGGTGATTGATGCGGCGAGGGCCGTTTGGTGAGCCCGACCGAGGCCGGCCTATGTGATGCGATCGAGTGCCAGAAGGCGCGTGCGTATTTCTTGGCTGATTTCGAAACCATCCGTGACGATTTCGCCTCCCTCGACGATTGTCTGTCTTCCCGACGGCGGCTCAACCAACATCGCAATGTCTCTTTGAAGGCGTTGTCGCTCGCCTCTCCGGCTCACGTGGCTTGGGCGAGGACGCGACCTGACGCCAATCCCACCGAAGTCTGCCCGAAGGAGCTAGTGGGAACCCGAATCGTCCTTATGGTCGTGCAGGAAACGGGCGATCCGCGTCTTCACTACAACAGCGTCGCGCAATTTGCCCGAAGTCGCGTGCCTAAACAGTTTGCGCTAGTCATCGTCGCGCCTTGTAGGTACTCCAGGCCAAGGTCCAACGTGTCTGAAATTCCACGGAGGGTGCAATTGGATCAGGTCGCGGTTGCGCTAACAGCGTTGTAATGAGGCGGGTCGGGCGCACAACGTCGAACTCGGACTTTCCTTCCAGCTGCCAGGACCCAAAGCCATGTTCAGCCAATCGATCAGACGCAAGATCGTCGGCATCGCCCTTGGCCTGGTCGTCCTCATGATCGGCACGTCCATCCTCTCAATGCTAATGGCGAATCGGGTCGGTCATTTGCTGGACGAGCTGACCAATAAATATGTCCCGGCCTATGGGGACCTGGCGGGCACGAATGTGCGATCGCTCGAGCGCGCCCTCGCGCTGCGTCAGATGGTCATCGCCAAGATGCAAGCGCCGCCCGATGACGTGGCTTTTGCACAGCGCATGCAGATCTATCGGACCAAAGATGCCGAGATTACGGAAGAAGCCGAGGCCGCACGCAAACTCATCGTCTCGATCATTGAGGACACCAGCACCCCGTCGGACAATGTGGCACTGGCGCTCATCGACGGCCGGATAGAAGCTGCCGTAACGGATGTTCGACAGCTCCTGAACGACGAAAATAGCCAACTCATCGGCCAACTCGAGGCGCACGACTTTCCGGAGGTTCAACGCTCGCTCAAGCGGATTGATGCCCTTCGAGACGAGTTCAACCAAAAGATTGATCAAATCCGCGCGGATATGCTGGCCCAGGTCAAGGCCAGTGCTGCAAGGGTTATGGTCGATCAGCAGCGGGCGATCTGGATCACGGTCATTGTCACTGCCATAGCCGCAATCTTGGGATTACTGTTTGCAGGCTTGGTCGGCACCGGGATCACGCGCCCGGTCCGGTTGTTGCTGCAAGGTACGCGCGAGGTCGAGGCGGGCCAGCTCGATCGACCCATCGATGTCGTCACCCGCGATGAGATCGGCCAGCTGACGGCTGCGTTCAATCGCATGGTCGACCAATTGCGTCACAAGGAGCAGATCCGGCGGACGTTTGGCCGCTACATCGACCCGCGCGTGGTCGAAGGACTCATCAATCAATCGGCGGCGGGGGCCACCGAAGGTCAACGTCGGGTGATGACGGTCATGTTCTGCGATATGAAAGGCTTTACGGGTCTGAGCGAAGGCATGACGCCACAGGGACTCGTCAAGGTGATGAACCGCTATCTGTCGACCATGTCGGAGCCAATCCGTGCCCAGCAAGGGATCATCGACAAATATATCGGCGACGCCATCATGGCTTATTGGGGACCCCCGTTCACCGACGAAGCCGCTGAAGCGCGCCTCGCCTGCCTCGCCGCCATCGACATGATGGATCGCATCGGTGGCTTGCGCAAAGAATTGCCCGAGCTGCTCGGGGTCCGTGCAATCCCGACCGAATGCGACCTGCGCATTGGCATCGCCACCGGGGAAGCCCTCGTCGGCAGCATCGGCTCCGAATTCATGATGAGCTTTACGGTCATGGGCGATGCGGTGAACCTCGCCTCGCGGCTGGAGTCCGTCAACAAGGTCTACGGCACCCGATGCCTGGTTTCGCAAGCGACGATTGCGGCCGCGGCCCAGGCGGTCGAGGCGCGTGAAATCGACCGCCTGATCGTCGCCGGCCAGACCCGGTCGCAGGTCGTGTTCGAGATCATGGGACGAAGGGGCGAGCTGTCGGCAGAGCAGATCGCATTGCGCGCGCACTATTCCGAGGGGCTCGCCGCATACCGGGCCCGCCAATGGGATGAGGCCACGAGCGCCTTGAAGGCGGGGCTGGCGGCGGCGCCCGGCGATGGACCTTGCATGGCCCTCCTCACCCGCGTCGAGAGCTTGCGCGACAATCCGCCCCCCGCCGATTGGGATGGTTCGTGGCGCCTCGATCAGAAAAACCCAGCGACCGGACCTACTGACGTCGGTAGACTGTCAAACGGCGCCAGAGGTGTGCACTAGAGCCTCGTGAGCCCACTCGCGCATTTCGATTTGAGGTGATGGCCTGTGGCTGGGCGATGAGTTTGCACGAGGCGTCGCAAGCGGGTGTCCATGATTCGTCATAGGTTTCGAAGACGATGCCACGCGGAAACTGCCAGATGTTTTCGACGGGGTTCAGCTCCGGCGCGCGGGACGGCAGGAAGATCGGGCGATGTTGCCCGGCACGTCGAGCTTGGCGGTGGTGTGCCATCCGGCGCGGTCGAGCAACAGGACGGCATGGGCGCCCTCGGCGACGTGGCGGGAGACTTCCTCGAGCCTGATGCCGCGCTGGGGAAATCGTCGCGGCAAGAATTCTAGTTCTGCTATGATTTCCCGAGCAGGGGACGCGCTTGCGAGCAAGAAGGGGTAGGTATGCGCCGATACTTGGATAGCATCACCGCGTTTGGTATCGGCTTGGCGTGGCTGCTCGGCGATACTGAGGCGTCCCCAGCGCAGGACAATTCCGTCACAGCGATCGACATCGCGCTAGAGCCCGATGCAACGATGGTTCAGCATGCGCGCGCTGACAACGCCCGCCTCCTCAAGGCCTTCCCGGAGGGCTTTGCTCTGGACGCGACGCACCATCCGCATATCACGATGCTCCAGCAGTTCGTCCGCACGGCTGACCTCGACAAGGTCTACAGCGTCGCCAAAGAAGTTCTGATCAAAGAAAATGTTGCAGACTGGAAACTCAGGGCGTTCAAGTACTATTACATCCCCGCGCCGCCGAACGGCATTGCGGGCATTGTGGTCGAGCCGACCGAAGATTTAATCCGGCTGCAGCAGGAGTTGCTCGACGGCGTTGCTCCCTTCACGGAAAAGAGCGGAACGCCTACAGCGTTCGCCAGCACCGAGGGTGGAAGGGACATCCAACCGGGGTTGATCGACTACGTAGCGAATTTCGTGACGGTCGGAGCCGGTAAGAAGTTCAATCCGCACGTCACGATTGGCGTCGCCTCTCAGACCTATCTAGACAAGATGTTCACCGACCCGTTCGAGGCGTTCATGTTTTCGCCGGTCGGCGCAGTGGTCTACCAGCTCGGCACTTTTGGCACGGCGCGCAAGGAACTTCAGACGTTCCCGCTAACGCGCTGACGGTGTACGGCGATACGTCATCGTCGAGCACGCGACGTCATCCTGCCGCTGCCCAAGGCTGAGGCCGCGTCGAATAACGCAATTGCGCGAAATTGCGCCTACGCGTCAGTGCGATTTTTTCGTGCTACCTTAGGTCCTGTTGTGCTTGACCCTCCCAAAGCTTTGAGGGCTTCGCGAGTTTTTTTCGACCCTCGGTGACGCCGGCCTTCCGCGCAAATTTCTCGGCCTCCGCTTGGGTCAGTGTCGCCCCTTTCGCCTCGATTTCGTTGTGCAGAACCGTCATCAGGTCGGGCCGTTTCCGTACTTGGCGATTTCGGTTCGATGGGGAGCGCGGGAAATTCTCGAAGAACGTCGGGTTGAGACAGCATCACGAAGAGACAGGTTGCCTCCGACTTGGCCACGCTGAGGCCAACCAGTTCCGCAATTTCGAGCCCCATCCAGTCGGCTGCTGATAGCTCTTGATGCCGCCTTTCACTTGGCCGCTTTCCCAAGGATTTGATCCTTCCGGCCCGAAGAAGCTGAACGAGGTGGTCTTCGATTGGAAAGAGAGGGAGTCGCGCGAGATCACTTTCATCGCCTTCCGGCTGCTCCGGCCTCTGAGACTCTTCAGGTCCGTGTTCGCTAAGGCTTTCCGGCTCGTCGTTCCGCGCCGAAGACGATTCAATGGGAGGCGGCCTGCCGCTTGCGCGCCAGAGTTCCGCGTTGACGTCTTGGCCCTGTCTTCTTGCTCGCTCCAAATAGAGTCCAATGCGCGCCGCAAGCGCTGCCGGTGCTCCTTTGAAATTCGCGGGTTTCGCCGCCCAGGAAACGAGTTCCGGATGCCTTGTGAGGGCCCAGGCTTTCGCCTGATCCAGCGACCAATATGGAGCGGAAAATTCGAGCTTCACGCGCACACCTCGCGCCGCACCGTGGAGGTCGCGAGGGCGGCGGGCGGTGTATTCCCGCGTTCGGCTGGCCGGCCTAGCCCTCGCAATTCGCACTGTAGCATGGCCCACAAGCGCGCCGTTCACTCAAAGAAATCGTTTCAGAGCACCTTGGCGACAACCACGATCTGTACCAGCGAATTGATGTGCGCCGGACTGGCCGCTATTCGGCGTTTGACCCCGCTCGTTAGAAGGGCGACCCAACGACACATTTCACGAATTCACCAAATTGCGACGATGGCGCCTCGAAGTCGCCTGCTCCGGAAGTCGTGGGCGGTTTGTCAGTTGCGCGCCACCAAATCATGGCCAACTCGTCGACGAGGGCGGCCTTTGCGCCGGCTGGGCCGTCGCCTCCGCGACCAAATCGCGGAACGATAAGGGAGTCAGTGGACTGTTGAGCCGAACTCTTGGATCAATAGTCCATGCCGCCCATTCCGCCGCCAGGCATGGCCGGAGCCTCCTTCTTCTTCGGCGTCTCGGCGACCATGGCCTCGGTCGTGATCATGAGACCGGCAACCGACGCAGCGTCCTGCAGCGCGACCCGCACGACCTTCGCCGGATCGACGATGCCGGCGTTCAGCATGTCGACATATTGCTCGGTCTGGGCGTCGAAGCCATAGGACTGCGACTTGTTCTCAAGCACCTTGCCGACGACGATCGAACCCTCCACGCCCGAATTTTCCGCGATCTGGCGGATCGGGGCCTCAAGCGCCCTGAGCACGATGTTGATGCCAGCCTGGATGTCGGCATTCTCGCCGCTAAGCTTGCCGATCGCCGCCTTGGCGCGCAAAAGCGCGACGCCGCCTCCCGGCACGATGCCTTCTTCGACGGCAGCCTTGGTGGCGTGCATCGCGTCGTCGACGCGGTCCTTCTTCTCCTTGACCTCGACCTCGGTCGAACCGCCGACGCGTATGACCGCGACGCCGCCGGCGAGCTTGGCCAGCCGCTCCTGCAGCTTCTCCTTGTCATAGTCGGAGGTGGTCTCCTCGATCTGCGCCTTGATCTGGGCGATGCGGCCCTCGATGTCCTTCTTCGACCCGGCGCCGTCGATGATCGTGGTGTTCTCCTTCTCGATCCGCACGCGCTTGGCCTTGCCGAGCATCTGCAGGGTCACGTTCTCGAGTTTGATGCCGAGGTCCTCGGCGATCATCGTGCCGGCGGTGAGGACCGCAATGTCCTCAAGCATCGCCTTGCGGCGATCGCCGAAGCCCGGCGCCTTGACCGCCGCGACCTTGAGGCCGCCGCGCAGCTTGTTGACGACCAGCGTCGCCAGCGCTTCGCCCTCGATGTCCTCGGCGATGATGAGGAGCGGCTTGCCGGACTGAACGGCCGCCTCGAGGATGGGCAGCATCGGCTGAAGCGAAGAGAGCTTCTTCTCGTGGATGAGGATATAGGGCTCCTCGAGCTCGGCCAGCATCTTCTCGGCGTTGGTGATGAAATAGGGCGAGAGATAGCCGCGGTCGAACTCCATCCCCTCGACAACTTCGAGTTCGGTGTTGGCGGTCTTCGCCTCCTCGACCGTGATCACGCCCTCGTTTCCAACCTTCTGCATCGCGTCGGCGATCATCTTGCCGACCGTCTTGTCGCCGTTGGCCGAGATCGTGGCGACTTGGGCGATCTCCTCGGAGGAGTGCACTTTCTTCGAGCGGCGCTCGATGTCCTTGACGACGGCCGCCGACGCCAGATCGATGCCGCGCTTGAGATCCATCGGGTTCATGCCGGCGGCGACCAGCTTGAGACCCTCCTTCATGATCGAGGCGGTCAGCACCGTCGCGGTGGTGGTGCCGTCGCCGGCATTGTCACTGGTCTTCGAGGCGACCTCGCGCACCATCTGCGCGCCCATGTTCTCGAACTTGTCTTCGAGTTCGATCTCCTTAGCGACGGTGACGCCGTCCTTGGTGATGCGGGGCGCGCCGTATGACTTGTCGAGAACGACATTGCGGCCCTTGGGGCCCAGCGTCACCTTGACGGCGTTGTTGAGGATATCGACGCCGCGCAGCAATCGGTCGCGGGCGTCGGAGGAGAAGCGTACGTCTTTGGCGGGCATGGTTTCACTCCCTGGTTTGAGATGAGGGGGATAGGCGGCGTTCAGGCCGCCTTTTTCTTCGAGGCGGGCGCGCCTTCGATGACGCCCATGACGTCGGACTCTTTCATGATCAAAAGGTCTTCGCCATCGATCTTGACCTCGGTGCCGGACCATTTGCCGAACAGCACCCGGTCGCCCGCTTTGAGTTCGAGCGGAACCAGCTTGCCGCTCTCGTCCCGAGCGCCGGGCCCCGCGGCGATGACCTCGCCCTCCTGCGGCTTTTCCTTGACGGTGTCGGGAATGATGATGCCGCCCTTCGTCTTTTCCTCTCCTTCGATGCGGCGGATGACGACGCGGTCGTGCAATGGACGGAATTTCATCGAGTTTCGCTCCCGGTTTGACCTGCGATGCCGGCCTCGGGCGCGATGCGCTCGGCGTTCGGCGCGGGTCTCAAGCCGGACGTAGATAGCCGCCGTTGGCACTCGTTACAAGAGAGTGCCAAATCTCGACCGATGCGGCCGGAACGAAGCGTGGCGCCGTCCAGCCGGTCCCGCGAACCGCTGCCGCGCGGGCCTGCGCCGAGCCTGCCGATTGCCGAATCGAAACGATGGAATGCGACCGTCAACCCGGGAGGATCGCGGCAGCGTCGGAAATGGCGGACAATGAATTCGAACTCGTAGTCGTTAGGGCAGGTGTCTTGCGACAGCAGATCGGAAGCGCCTCGCCGTTGCGGACTGGAGCGGGCGACCACTTTCGTTCGCGTGACGCGGAACCATAACAATACCGGGACTGGATCTGCACATCAGCGCGGCGGCATTTGAAGCACCCGCGGCAGGCTAACATCCTGAGTGATAAGGTCGCCCATGAAATTGAATTCCACAGGACCTGAAAAAAATCTCCCGACTCACATTGGAGCATTACAATCAGTGTTCCGAAGAGTTCTGGAAAGGTACGCGCCATCACGACGTCAGCCAGAACGTTGAAGCGCTGTTGCAGCATATCGAGGGCAAGCCCCCTTTTACAATACTCGACTTCGGCTGCGGGCCTTGGCGCGATCTTAAAGCGTTCGTCGAACGAGGCCACAATGCGATCGGTTTGGAAGGCGCCGAGCATTTCGTCACCATGGCGCGAGCCCATAGCGGGCGCGAAGTATGGCAGCAAGATTTTCTTCAGCTCGAATTACCGGAGAAATATTTCGATGGCGTGTTCGCCAACGCCGCCTTGTTTCATGTCCCGAGGCAAGAATTGTCGCGCGTGTTGCTGGAACTGCACGCCACTTTGAAACCGGGCGGCGTGCTGTTCAGCTCGAACCCGCGCGGCGATAATCAGGAAGGTTGGAACAGCGGGCGTTACTGTGTGTTTCACGATCTTGAAGCGTGGCGCACTTATGCGTCCGCTGCCGGATTCGTTGAGCTAACCCACTATTACCGCCCCGATGGCGCGCTACGCGAACAGCAGCCATGGCTGGCGAGCGTCTGGCGGAGATCGGATATATGAAGACAGTCGGTGAGGTGAAACCCTATCTCGACACCGTGTCCGGCAAGGCGTCATCGCGATCGAGAAGGTGACGCGTGAGAAACCCCTCGATTGGAAATCCCCAATTCAGCTTGGCTACGATCAAATCTAGTGTGACCGAATGTCGCCTGTTCTCAGGTGGATTATCAAGAAAGACGACGACACGACTTCCAGCCAGCGCGGACGGCTGATCGGCCCCTTTTGGTTCGAATTCTTGACCCGTTCGTCACGCCGCCAGTGAATAGACCGCTTTTTTTGCGCGGTCGGGACGTTCGAGGCTATGTCGGGAATGGGCGCAGGCTGTGTGAAAACGTTGGTTGGGTTAGAATCCGACGGATTGAGTTGGGGTTCTTGATGAAGCGCTTTGTCGAGGGCGAGGACCGAACGCAAGGCGTTTTGCTCCCCGAGTTCCTTGACGACTACGTGGCTGAAGACAATCCGGTGCGGGTGATCGACGTCTTTGTCGACGAGCTGGATTTGCGGGCGCTGGGGTTTGAGGGCGTCGTGCCGGAAACGACGGGTCGGCCGGCCTACCATCCCGCCACGATGCTGAAGATCTACGTCTACGGCTACATCAACCAGGTCCAGTCGAGCCGGCGTTTGGAGCGCGAAACGGCGCGCAACGTCGAGATGATGTGGCTGACGGGCCGGCTGACGCCGGATTTCAAGACGATCGCGGATTTTCGCAAGGACAACGGCCCGGCGATCCGCTCCGCCTGCCGGCAGTTTGTCGCGCTGTGTCGTGGTCTGAACCTCTTCGCCCACGCGATGGTGGCGATCGACGGCAGCCGGTTCAAGGCGGTCAATTCCCGTGACAGGTCTTTCTCACGCGGCTCGATCCAGCGCCGCATGGAGCAGGTCGAAGCGAGCATCGAGCGCTATCTGTCGGCGCTGGAGACGGCGGACCGTCAGGAAGGCGAGGTGGCTGAAGCCAAGTCGGCGCGGCTGAAGGACAAGATCGCCACGCTGCGCGAGCAGATGCGCAGGTACAAGGCGCTGGAAGCCGCCGTGCATGCTGCGCCGGACAAGCAGATTTCCTTGACCGATCCCGACGCGCGATCCATGGCGACGAGCGGCAAGGATACCGGCATGGTCGGCTACAACGTGCAGGCCGTGGTCGATGCGCAGCATCACCTGATCGTCGCGCACGAGGTCACCAATATCGGCAACGATCGCAGCCAGCTCTCGACCATGGCCAGGCAGGCGCAAGAGGCGACGGGCGTCAGCGATCTGACGGCGATCGCCGACCGCGGCTACTTCAAGGGCGAAGAGATTCTGGCCTGCGAGGCGGCGGGCGTGACGCCGCTCGTTCCGATGCCGCTGACCTCAACCGCCAAAGCGGACGGCCGGTTCGGCAAGCAGGATTTCGTCTACGACGCGGGCGAAGACGTCTATCGTTGTCCTGCCGGCGAGAAGATGACCTGGCGATATTGGAATGTCGAGGCAGGGCGAAAGCTGCATAACTACTGGACGACGAAATGCGTCGGCTGCGCGCTGAAATCGAAGTGCACGCCGGCAAAGGAGCGGCGCGTCAAGCGTTGGGAGCACGAAGCCGTCCTCGACGCGATGCAGGAGCGGCTAGACCGCGCGCCCAGGACCATGCGCATCCGACGCCAGACCGCGGAACATCCGTTCGGAACCATCAAGGCGTGGATGGGCGCGACCCACTTCAGGCTGCGCACCCTCGAAAAGGTCAGCGCGGAGATGAGCCTTCACGTTCTCGCCTACAATCTGAAGCGGATGATCGCCATCCTCGGGGTGCAGCCGCTCATCCAGGCGATGAGGGCCGCCTGAGCCCCTCTCCGTATGAAAATCTAAACCGCCAGCAAACCCAACCGCGCCTCCGGCGCTCCCCCATAGGCTCTTGAACATCGCCTTTTCGCACGGCCTCGGCGCATTGCAGACATAGCAGGCCGCGGTCTTAGACGCCTCAATTGGGCGGAAGCGACCGTTGGCCAAAGAATGTCGGGAAATGGGCGAGATAGCGGGCGCACAAAGCGCGCAGGTGCTCGGAGTGAGCCCTGAAGAGACGTTCTTAGACGAGGCCGAACAGCGCGGAAAGCAGCCATTCTAGCGCTATGCTCTCAATCTCCACCCGAAACGGCGACTGGACCGAGACCATCACCTCGCTCATGCTGCGACTTTTAAAGCCACAAGTGAAAGATCGAGAACCATTGCAACGCCGACCGCGATCGCTGCGACGCCGGCTAACCAAGCGATCAGCTGGCCGCCGGGAACGACCTTCTCAATCATCACCGCGACCGCCAATAAAGGCGACCCAAGCTAGATTGATTACCCCGAACACAAAAAGGAGCGCCATCAGCATCGCGCAACAGCCGAGGCAAATAGACGCCATGTCGTTCAGCCCGAGACGCGCGGCGCCGGCCAAATCCCGGCCGCCACAGCCGCATGAGAAACGACAATGGCGAGCGGCATTTTTCGAGGCAGGCGTGTCTTGGAGCGGCGTCAATTGATAAAGTCCAGCGGCGACCAGAAGTGCGCCAGCGACCCGGCTGTCTCCGAATGCGAGCCCCATATCTGGAAATAACGCCCGACCTTCACCAGCGATCCCACTGGATTCAGGGCCAGCGAAGAGCGGAAAAGCCGCCCCACACCGCGAGATACAAGCCGGCGAACAGCGTCGTCGAGGCAAAGACGCCGCCAACAAGGATGAACCGCAACGAGGTAACAGGGAAAGGGCACAGCCGACCGTCAGCAGCTTTCCGGGTCAGAAAACCTGCCCAGAACGTTGACACAGCAACAATCTGTCGATCATACTTTTGGACGAGGCTGATGGTCCAACGTGGCCTGGGGGTGACGTTGGCAGCCGCCCTGTCCGACTGGCCCGGTACCAACCTACGCTCCCCAACAAGAGCTGTGGTCCGGGCCAGTTGGCGTTTTGGCGGCAGCCCAGACTCACCTCAAGCGAGAGCGACCATCACGTCCTGAGGCGGCTCTCCAATCGGGCCTCGATCTCGTCCGCGACGGCACTCGCCAGGCTCGTCCCGAACCGTCCGATCAGCGAGCCGAACGAGAGATCGATGGAGCCGGACGGGCGCCGAACGAGCGGGACGCCGGCAGCCCGGCGGCGAGCTCGATGGCCCGTTCCAGGTCGCCGATCTCGTCGACCAGGCCGAGGGCCAGCGCCTCGCGCCCAGCCAGAGCTCGCCGGTCGCCAGCTCGCGGGCGCGCTCCTCGGTCAGCGCCGCCCTTGGCCACCCGGCCGACGAACGCGTCGTAGAACGCGTCGAGATCGCCGCTCCTTGGCCGTTCCTCGTCGGTCTCGTCGCGCCAGGGCGCGCCGATGCCCTTGAGCCGGCCGGCTCGTCTCGCTGACGGTCACCCCAGACGCTCGAGGAGCCGCGGAAGGTGCGGCCGAGCCGGATGACGCCGATCGAGCCCACGACCGCGTGGGGCTGGGCGAGGATCCGCTGGGCCGCCAAGGCCGCGAGGTAGGACCCGACGCGCCGACCCCGGATCGCGGCGACGAGCGGCTTGCGCGGCGAGCCGCTCGAGGGCCAGGAACATGTCATCCGAGGCGGTCGCCGAACCGCCCGGCGAGTCGATGTCGAGGACGACGGCCGGTACCCGCTTCGACTCGCGGAGGCGCCGGACGAGCTCGATCCAGTCGGCGGTCCCGCGCCGCCGCCGATCGGTCCATAGAGGCGGAGGACGGCGACCCGACCCGCCGGGAAGAGTTGGCTCATGCCGGAAATTGAAGGCGCGGATGTTCTGGCGATTCGTCATCGCCGAAGCGTAGCCCTGATCTCGATCTCCGGACCGGCGGACGCCTGGCGAACGAACCGGGCAAAAGCACATTGCCGTTCGAGATCGAGCATCGCTCACGGGGGCCGAATTCGGCTTTACGTCCTCTTTCGGGGGGTGGGAGCGTACTGTGCGGGCGTGCGTGGAACCTCGCTCGTGGCGGTCGATTCCCGGTCCGGTTGGGCCCGCGGTCGACGCATCGCCGTCTTCCTCGTCGCGGTCAGCTTTGTCGCGAGCGCCTGCGGCCAGGCGGCTCCTTCGCCGAGCCAGGCCCCAGCCCCGTCGTCTGCGCCCGCGGCCGCCTCGACCCCACCATCCGCCGCTGTCGAAGCGACCCCGACGAGCAGCGCTATCCCGGAGCCATCTCCAAGGAGCTCGAGCTCGCTTGCCTGGACGAGCTGCACAGCGCCGTTCGAGTGCGCCACGGTCCGCGTCCCGATCGACTACGCCAATCCGGCCAGCGGCTCGATCAACCTCGCCCTGATCCGGCTGCCGGCGTCGGAACCCTCGACCCGGATTGGCGACCTGCTCACAAACCCCGGCGGTCCGGGTGAGTCGGGCGTGGACTTCGTGCGCCAGGCCGGGCAGACGACCTTCTCGGCCGCGCTCCGGGCCCAGTTCGACATCATCGGCTTCGATCCCCGCGGCGTCGGTTCCAGCGACCCGGTCAAATGCGTCGACGGTCCGACGATGGACAAGCTCAACGAGCTCGACCTGTTCCCGACGACCGCCGCCCAGCGCACCGCCCTGTTCAACGGGGCCAAGACGTTCGACGCGGCGTGCCAGGCGAACAGCGCTGCGCTGCTGCCCTTCCTGACCACGGTCGATGCCGCCAAGGACATGGAGCAGATCCGGATCGCGCTCGGTGATCCGAAGCTGACCTATCTCGGCTTCTCGTACGGGACGTTCCTGGGCTCGACCTATGCCGATCTCTATCCAGCCAACATCCGGGCGCTCGTCCTCGATGGCGCGGTCGACGCGACCCTGTCCTACACCGCCGGGCTCGAGCGGCAGACGAAGAGCTTCGCCGGCTCGTTCACCCGGTTCCTGGCCGCCTGCGCCGCCGACCCCGCCTGCCCGTTCTCAACGGCGGCCAACCCGGTCCGGCGTACGACCGGCTGATGGCCACGATCGAGACGACCCCGCTGCCGGCGACGGCACTCGGTGATCCGCGCCCGGTCGATTGGTCCGAGGCGTTCATAGGGGGATCACGGCCCTCTACGACCAGACGGCGTGGCCGATCCTCGAGCAAGGGCTGGCCAAGGCGCAGGCCGGCGACGGCTCGATCCTGCTCGAGCTGGCGGACCTGTACTTCGAGCGCAACGCCGATGGGACTACGCCAACATCTCGGCCGCGAACACCGCGATCAACTGCGCCGACTACGTCGCCCCGACGAATCCGGCGACCTACGTGGCCCTGGCCAACCAGCTGGCCGTCCAGATCCCGCGCTTCGGCGAGCCGGCGGTCTACTTCAGCCTCGACTGCACGTTCTGGCCGTTCCATCCGACCCACGACCCGGTCGCCCCGGTGGCCAAGGGCGCGCCGCCGATCGTCGTGGTCGGTATGACCGGGGACCCGGCGACGCCCTACGCCTGGGCCCAGAAGCTGGCCGGCGAGCTGAGCTCGGGCGTCCTCCTGACCCGCACCGGTGAAGGCCACACGGCGTACGGCAAGAGCGACTGCATCGACAGCCTGGTGGACGCCTACCTGCTCACCCTGGCGGTTCCCGAAGCCGGCACGGTGTGCCGTCGTAAGCCGGTAACGCGGCAACGCTCTTCATGCCCATGGCTTCCGGTGCCAGCACGCACCGCATGCTGGGGACGGCCCGCTCGACACGCGAAGGGCCATGGCGAGTCACACTCGCCCGACGGCAGGGTGGCTGGACTCCTCGGAGGAGGGTCCCACCAGCGCGGCGTCCCGAACCGGTCGCCACGACCGTCGCGCTGGGCCAATGGCGAGACCGACCCTGTCCGACCCGGGCGCGGCCGCGCCCAGAAGGGAACGATCGTCGTGCGAGTGGAGAAGCTCCTCCGACTTCGGATTCTGGGGGCCCTTGCCATTGGGCTAGCCCTTGCCCTGCCAACTGGGTCCGCCCTGGCTGCCGGGCCCAGTTGGGGGCGCACGTTAACGTGCACCGGGGGTAATTTCGCCTCGGGGAAGTTCACGACGATCCACTCGGGGACGTACGCCAGCATCACGGTCAAGGGGGCATGCAACATCGCGCCCAACGCCGTGATCAACGTCCTGGGCAACATCAACGTCGCCCCCGGCGGCGTGCTCGACGCGCAGAGCGCTCCCTCGACGATCACCGTCGGCCATAACGTCACCGCCGCCTCGGGCTCGATTCTCGGCATGGGCTGCCAGCCGACCAACACGATTGGCATGTTCGCCGGCGTGCCGTGCGCCGTCGACCCGACCGGGCACACCACGATCACTGTCCACGGGAATATCACCGCCCTCAACGCGAACACGGTCCTGCTGCGAAAGCTGACGATCGGCGGGTACGTCACGCTCGTCGGAGGTGGGGGTGAGATCCCCTGGTCGATCAAGGGCAACACGATCGGGCACGACCTCACGATCGGCGCGGTGACGGCCGACTGGCTCGGCGTTCAGTTCAACCGGATCCGCGGCAACGCCACGCTCATCAAGATCACCGCGACCGACCCGGGCGATCCGGGCCGGAGCGTCGCCGTGGTCGAAAACACGGTTGGGCGGTACCTCATCTGCTACGGGCTGGCCCCAGCCGTGTCCGGGGGCTTCATCCCTGGCGAGGTCAACCACGTCGGCCTCGGGGCGCTCGGTCAGTGCGCATCACTGGTCTGACCTCGGTCGCTCGCTAGCCTGGACGCCTGGCGCGAGAGCTCAGCGCCCCACCGGGCAGCGGTGGGGCGCTCTCATGTTCCTTCGAGCCCTCCGTTGTTCTCATATTGGTCTCAGGTTCGCCGGGCATCCTTCTCGAGCTCCCGGCTGATCTTTGCATTCGGTCGGTCGGGAGCCCTCCAGGTCACCCTCGTCCTGGAGCGAGCGCCCCCGGCCAGTCGTGTGGCAGCGACGTCGCGCCGGGTGACCGTCAGGTAACCGACGCACAGGCCATTTGGCTCTAGCCCGGAGCGGTGGGTGGAGCGCAGGCTTCGATGACGAAGTTAGGAGTTCGTCATGACAGTCGCCGTCGGCCAAAAGGCCACGACTCCATTCAACGGGGACATTCTCGCCCGGACGAGGCGCAACTCGGACTTTCGCGAGGTCATCTCGACCGGGCGGCACGCCCAGGTCGTCGTGATGTGCATCCCGCCCGGTGGCGACATTGGCGAGGAGGTCCACGACGATGTCGACCAGGTCCTTGCCTTCGTCGAAGGCCAAGGCATCGCCGTTCTGGATGGAGTGCGCGGCCCGGTTTCTCCTGGTCGCCTCGTCCTCGTTCCGGCCGGCACCCGGCACAACTTCCTGAACGAGGGCTCGGCGACCTCAAGCTCTACACGGTCTATACGGAGCCCAAGCACGCGCCCGGCACGATCCACCGGACGAAGGCGGACGCCGAAGCCGACGAAGGCAAGGACTAGACCGCACCAGAGCAACACGAGCCACACGAGGGCGAGCGTGATGAGCAGCCCAACGATCAGCTCCACGGCCCGGATCGTAGCCGGACCGTATGGATCGTCGTCCCGCAAGACGCGCGGGTGACCGCCAGCCAGGACCCAGGCTCCGGTCTACCACCAGGCCTCGTGCCGATGAGCCCGCCGCTGCTCGTGCGATGATCGGCTCGTGATGGATGCACTCTCGGCCAGACCGGCGTTCCTGCCTGCGGCCGACGTCCGCCGGCCCCGGATCGGCCGGGCGATCATCGGCGCCTTTCTCGCCGCCGGCCTGTTCGAGCTCTTCACGCTCGGGGTCAAGGAGTTCCGGCCGCTCGGCGACCATGCACCCTGGATGGACGATCCGTTTGACGTCGTGACCTCGTTCGCGATCTTCTTCCTGCCGATCGTCGGCGCCCTCTCGGCAGTTCGTCTGGCGCTCTGCCGACGTTTCGAGCCGTTGCCTCGTAGCCGGCTCGATGACCTCGTCCACGGCTGCATCGTCCTGATCGGCGTGGCCCTCGTCATCGCGGGCTCCGATTGGATTGCCGTGATCGGCGTCGATCGCGCCTCCTGGAGCCCCGTCACCGCGGTCCTGATCGCGGTGCTGGTGGTGCTCACCGCCGGGCTGTCCGTCGCCGCTGTGGGCTTGACGACCGAAGTCCGTCGACTGCCCAGGCTCGAGCGTTCCGAGCCCGTTGGGCCAGATTGGCTGACCGACGCGAGCGAGCTGGCGATCCGGTCGAGCCGGCGCCTCGGGCGCTTCGAGCCGCTCGCCACTCGATCGGTCCGGGCCCTCGACCGCTCGGCTTGGGCGTGGGTCCGTCGCCGACCGATCACCGCGGCTGGGGTCGCTGCGGCCGGGTCCGCCGCCCTCTTCGATGTCGGGGCGCTCCGGGAGGGCTCGTCGATCGAGCTCCTGGTCTTCGTATTCGTCGTGGCCTGGTGCGGCATGTTCGCCTTCCTCTTGGCCAGCGGGTCCTACCTCGGGCTCGTGCGCACGCCCACGGTCGTCAGCGGCAACCGGCGACGACTGCTCGACGCAACGCTCCTTGGCTGCGCGAGCGTCCCGATCACGTTGGCATTCCGGGATTCGCTCTGGGGATTCGTCGGGATCCCGGCCAGCCAGGCAGGTCTGGCCGATCTCGACAGGCTCCTCATCCTCGTGGCAGCCTCCGTCGTCGCCCTCACGTTCGTGGCCGAGACGGTCGCTCGAATCCACGATCGAGCCACGAGGACCTCGATCTAGGAGGATTCGCTCGAATTGATCGGGCCGAATTCAGCGAATGCCGGTGTCGTACTCGAGATCGACCCGGTCAGTCGCTCCAGGAACGGCCAGCGTCACGGTCACCGACGCGGGCGCCCGCATGAAGCCGGCTACGGGCTCGGCGCGGATCGTGAATGTGCCTGTCTCGCCGATGGTCAACAGGAAGGTGCCGTCTGGCCCAAGCTTCAGTCCGGATGCGCTCCGCCGGCCCAGTGCGTGCGTGAGTGGCGCGGATCGGCGTCGTGCTCGAACTCGGGGGCAGCGGGCGGGAGCTCCGCGACCCGGCGGCCGTAGATCCGCGCGAGCGGCGCCGCGGTCAGGCCATGGGCGATCACCGAGAGCAGGACCGTCCAGACCACGGCCCCCAGCAGCGGCCCTGACGGAACGCCCGCCTCCTGGAGGCCTTCGAGGCCGATCACGAGGAACACGATCGAGGCGAGGCCGCGTGGCCCGAACCAGCCGACGAACAGGACCGTGCGCCGGGCGAACCGCGTCCCGACCAGGGCGATCGCGACCGGCACCATTCGAAACACGGTCAGGCTCAGGACGGCGTAGACGATCGAGGCCGGATCCCACAGCTCGTTCCCGAGCCGGCCGGCCACGAGCAGCCCGAAGGCGACCCAGACGGCGATCGCCAGGAGCGAGCCCTGGGTCTCGGTGAAGCGGACCGCCCCCTCCTCGAGCCCGAGGCTCCCCCGGCCGTAGGCCAGGCCGCCGACGAAGGCGGCGATGAAGCCGTTGCCGCCAGCGGCCACCGATACGAGATAGCAGCTGGCGGCCAGGGCCAGCACGAACAGCTGGCGCGAGAGGGGCGACGTCCAGCGCGCCTGATCGGCCCGCCGAAGCAGGAAGCCACCCGCGAGCCCAACGGCAAGACCGACGATCAAGCCGACCGCCGTCTGCCCAAAGGCATCGAGGAACCAGTCCTTGCCGGTCGTCGCTTCGGCGGCTGCGAGGGCCAGGGCGAGGATCACGAACGGCGTCGCCAGCCCGTCGTTCAGACCGCTCTCGATGCTGAGCATCCGCCGGATTGGGCCGGCACGACGGGGTTTGTGACGACCGCCTGTCCGAGCGCGGCGTCGGTCGGGGCCAGGGCGGCCCCGATCAGGAGGGCGACCCCCAGCTCGATCCCCGGGAACACGACGATCGCGGCGATCGTGCCCAGGGCGAGGGTCAGCAGGAACCCGACGAGCAGGAGCCGAGCAGTCGGCAGGAGATCACGTTCGAGCGCTCGGGCCGGGATCGTCGACGCATCGGCGAACAGGAGCAGGGCAAGGGTCGCCGCGGCGAGAACCCGGACCGGCTCGGCGGCCGGCTCGAAGGTGATTGGCCCGAGCACGTCGTCGGAGAGCAGGATCCCGATCGCGACGAAGGCCAGGGCCGGACCGATCGAGAGCCGCTCGAGGCGCGCCGCGACGAGCGCATACCCGGCGATGAGCAGGGCAATGATGGCCAGCCCGATCTCCACCGTGCGCTCAGCTCCTCATCCGCTCGCGTTGCCGACGGCAGTATGAGCGCGGCACGGTCGGTCGTTCGAGGGGGATCCAGGATCTCGCCCGGTTTTTCCTCCGCTCAAGGCCGCTCCTGACAAATTTGCGCTGTAGCAACGCTCATCGTCGTTTTGGACCCGGTTTCGGCTCTGGGAAAGGCTCGAGCAGGAGAGCAGTCGCGGTCTTCGTGCTCAATCTCGGCGGAGCAATCCTCGGGTTTGGGCGAGCGACGACCGCGACGGACCATAACGACTGCTGGAGGACGAATTTTGTCAGGGTCGCCGAGACGTCCGGCACGCCCGCTTGATTCGGCGGGGACCGTGGGCCGCATTGGGCCAAGGCCGAGCTACGTGGTCATCGGCGTCCGCTTGCAGGCATTCGCGAGACACGGCAGTCCCAGGAGATCCTCGGTGGTCCGCAACAGGCTCCAGATGATAGGCGTAGGCCCGGTCGCGAAGACCGGGCGTGATATTGGCGGCGACGACCAGGGTCGCCACGTGGCCACCGGAGTCGCCCTGCGAGCCGCCGCTTGAGCTGCCCTCGTCGAAGGTGATGAACAGCACGCCCCGGCTCGGAATTGCGGGCTTGCGATGATCCTGGCACGAACGCCCGCAGGAACGCGTCCCCTGGGTGACGGTGCCGTCGTGCATGTCGTTGGTGAGGTTGGGCACGATCATCTCGAACGCCCCGGCGGCTGGGTCGAAGTCACGCAGCGGTTGGATGTTCCGACACTGGTCGCTGTTGCCCGAGACGCTGGTGAAGCTGATCGCTGGGTTGTGCTTCCGGGCGTAGGTGCCTGGCGCCCCGGGCCCGTCGGGACCGCTGCCCGCCGTCGACCCCCCGAAAGCAGCCGGCCTCGTCATCCTGGGCGTAGACCCGCCAGGACTGTCCTGCCGCCTGCGAGCTGGCCAAAGAGGCTTGGCCCGGCGAGGTTGTAGATGCCATCGGAAGTCACCCCGAGGGTCGACCCGGCGACGAGGGCGACGTAGTTCGGCTGCCGACGGATGGCCGGTCGCGTAGTAGTCCGTGGCCAGGCCATACCGGGCGGCGAGCTCGTTCATGTACGGGGCCTGGGCGTTGCCGATGATCTGGCCGTACTCGTGGTTCTCGAGCACGATCAGCCAGACCGAGCGGGGAGCGATCGAGCCGACGGAGGGCAGCGCTGTCGGCGACGCCGACGCGATTGCCAGCGGTGGCTGAAGCTGCAGGCGGCGGCGAGGTCGATGGCGCGGCTCCGAACGAGCTTCCGAGGGCCGAGCTCCCAGGGCTCGAGAGCTCAACAGCAGAGGCAGATGGCACGACGGATGACGGTCCGCATGCCGAGATCGCGATCACGCTGCCGAGGAAGTGCGGCCACCGCGGTGACCGCGAAGCCGGGACGGTCCGCGACCGCGACGATGGCTCAACACCGAGCCATTATCTCGACCGATCTCGCTCGAGGGCTGCCACGGACAAAGGATCCCGACCAGCACGACGGGTGCGTGCCGGGGGTCCCGACGATTGACGAGCCCGGCACCTGGTGCAAGCATGTCTGGTCCGGGTTAGATAAGTGCGGTTCCCGAAGCGTTTACGCACGTTCCGGCCGAAATCGGCCGTTTGCGACGCTCGATCGGACCTCTCGAAACAGGGTCAGGGGGCGTCGCCCAGCCTAGGGGTGACGTTCCCGGTGCCACGACGCAACGCTATCTCAACGGACAGCCGCTCCAGCCGGTTCCTGGTCGCGGTCGCGATCATCGCCCTCCTTGGGCTGCTGCCGTTCACGACGGTCGCGGCCAGCCTCGGGGCGCCTCTGCCGCCGGCGGCCACGGCCGCCGCGGCAGCCGAGCCCGCGGCCTCCACGGACCCGGCGGTCGACCCGGCTGCGCCGCCGAGCCCAGCTGCGCTGCCCAACCCGGACCAGGTGCCACTGGTCGCCGTCACGGCGTCCGGCACGGGTGCCCGGCTCGTGATCAGCGCTCCGAAGCAGGTCGCGGTCGGCCAGACGATCACGATCGCGCTCAAGGCCATCGGGGTGAAGAACCTCGCGGGCTACGAGGGCGTGCTTCGCTTCGACCCGGCGGCCGCCGAGTTCGATGGCCTAGCCCAGCGTTCGATCGCCCTGGCCGGACTCGGCCGCGACATCGAGCCCCTCGGCCCGGTCGTCGTCCCGTCGGGCGTCGCCTTCGGGCTGTACTCCTGCAGCCTGCTGGGCTGCGGCGGGACGCAGAGCACGAAGACCCACGCCGGAGCGAGCGGTTCGGTCACCCTGGCCAAGCTGACCCTGGTGCCGACGGTGGCCGGCCGCCTCGCGATCGCCCTCGGCTCGATGCGCTTCGTCGATGCCAGCGGCAAGCTCATGACGATCGCGCTGCCCGGGACGATCAGCGTCCAGGTGGGTACGGGCTCGACGGCCTATGCAGCCCCGCTGCCCCTGCGCTTCGGTCCGGCGCGGCCCACGCGGTCACGAGCGCCGACATCAGCGGCGATGGGTTCGTCGGCCCGGCCGACCTCAATATCGCGGCGATCGCCTGGGGCCTCGCCCGCGAGTCGGGCCAGAGCTGTGGCCTCGTCGACGAACCGGCCGACGTCAACCACGATGGCTGCCTCGATGTCCAGGACCTCCAGCTGATCGCCGCCCGCGTCGCACCCCGGCCGGCGCCGCTCGCCAGCCGCCTGGCTGAGCCCCTCGTCGCCCTGGACCTCACGGTCAACTCCACCTCGGATGCCGCCGATGCGAAGCCTGGGGACGGGATCTGCGCGACGGCCGCGGCTGTCTGCTCGCTCCGGGCCGCGATCACCGAGGCCAACCTCCATCCCGGTCCGGACACGATCCTGTTCAACATCCCGGGAGCCGGCGTCCACACGATCACCGTCGGGAGCACGCTGCCGATCATCAGTGACACGACCGGCGGCGTGACGATCGACGGCTACAGCCAGCCGGGCGCGACGCCCAACAGCGACCCGGTCATCGACAACGCCAAGCTGATGATCCAGCTGACCTCAGCCGCCAACCCGAACCTGGATGCGATCTTCGTCAGCTCGGCGAACAACGTGATCCGCGGGCTCTCGATGTACAACTTCCGCCGCTCGATCTCGTTCGAGACGTCGAGCGCCCACGACAACAGCGTGATCGGCAGCTTCATCGGCACGAATGCGGCGGGCACCTACTTCTCGCCCACGTTCGTCAGCGGCGGCAACGGGATCAACGTCACCACGGGTGCCAGCTACACGACCGTCGGGGGCACCGACCCGGCCAGCCGGGACGTGCTCACCGGCAACTCGGCCAACGGCTTCTCGACCTATAACGAGCAGAGCGACCACAACGTCGTCTACGGCAACCTCATCGGCCTGGCGCCCAGCGGCCAGTCGATCCGGACCTGCAGCCTCCAGTGCTACGGCCAGATCGCCCACGGCGTCGACATCAACAGCGGCTCGTCGTACAACCTGATCGGCGGGACCGGCACCGGCCAGCGCAACGTCATCTCGAACAACCACGGCGAAGGCATCGAGTTCTCCCATGGCTCCACGACCGACAGCAACCAGGCCGTGGGCAACTACATCGGATCCGACGTCACGGGCAATGCCGGGGCAGCCAACAAGTTCGGCAACGGCCTGAACGGCATCCATCTCCAGGACGCGGTGACCGACGATACGGTCGCCTTCAACGTCGTCGTCAACAACGGCCAGCGGGCAGACGGCTCGGAGGTCATGGGCGGGATCGGGGTCGAGGGCTTCTATGCCGCCGGCGCCTCGATCCACGACAACATGATCGGGGTCGGTCGTGACGGGGTCACGCCGCTGCCCAACAGGTTCTTCGGGGTCGACATCCATTTCAACGCGAGCTGGATGACGGTCGGCCCGAACAACGTGATCGCCAACAACCCGAGCGGCGTCATCGTCAGCGACGCGAGCGACGTCTACAACACGATCACCCATAATTCGATCTACAACAACGGCTCGGGCAAGACCGGCCTGGGCATCCAACTCCTCAACCACTCGAACCATTCGGTCGCACCGCCCGTCCTCAGCCCATCGGGCGTGTCGCTGACGGCGGCGACCGGGACGGCCTGCGCCGGCTGCACGGTGGAGGCCTTCCTGGCCGCCCCGGATGCCGCCGACGCGAGTGCCGGCGCGGCCGGCCAGGGCAAGGTCTTCCTCGGCAGCACGATCGTGCCCGCCAGCGGCGCCTTTACGGTCGGCCTCAAGCCGACCCTGGCCGCCGGGACGAAGGTGACCGCCACGGTCACCGACGCGGCCGGCGAGACGTCCCAGTTCAGCAAGAACGTCGCCGCGGCCTCGATCCAGGCGCCGACGCCTCCGCCCACGCCCCTGCCAACACCCAAGCCAACGCTCACGACGTACGCGGCCGATACCTTCACCCGGAGCCTGGCGAGCACCTGGGGCCGGGCGGACATCGGCGGCAACTACGCCGGCTTCTACTGCACCAACGTCGACATGAACGTCACCGGCACGGCCGCGACCGTGCTCGTCCCGGATCCGCACCACCCGACGAGCTGCACCGATCCGGTCACCGTCAATACGGACTATCGGGGCGGCTACCTGACCAACGTCAGTGCCGAGAACGTCGATGTCCAATTCCGGTGGCGACGGCCACCCTGGCCACGTCGGACAACATCAACGTTGGCTTCGATGTCCGGCGCGTCTCCGGCTTCACCTCGTACCGCGGGCAGGTCCGGCTCACGCCGACGAACCAGGTCTGGCTCCAGGCTGACGCGGTCATCAAGGACAACATGACCCCACTCGGGACGAGCCTCCGGGCCCATGCGGCGAGCGTCAGGGCGAACTCGTTCATCTGGGTCCGGGGCCAGGTCACCGGGACGAACCCCACGACGATCAAGCTGAAGGCCTGGAGCGACGGGACGCCCGAGCCGAGCGACTGGGACTACACGACGACGGACTCCACCGGCGTTCTCCAGGCGCCGGGGGCGGCGGGTCTGCTGTCCTGGCTGGGGCCGGACTGGAACCAGGGCCCGATCACGGTCAGCTTTGACGACTTCAACGTGACCTCGCCGATCAGCGGCACCGTGCCGTCGGCCCCCATCGCCAACTTCAGCGCCGTCCAGAGCAGCGGGAGCCTCGCCGTGAAGTTCACCGACACCTCCACCGGCGGCGCGGCAACCTCGTGGTGGTGGGATTTCGGCGACGGCTCCGGGTCGACCAGCCAGAATCCGAGTCACACCTACTCCGCGCCGGGGAGCTACCAGGTCAAGCTGATCGCCACGAACAATGGCGGCTTCACCTCGAAGACGAGCACGGTCACGGTCACTGCCCCGCCGGGACCCCCTTCGACCTATCACACCCTGGCCCCGGCCCGGATCCTCGACACCCGCAGCGGGACGGGCCTGGTGGGCAAGTTCGTGAGCACGGTCCCGCGCTCGTTTGCCGTGGCCGGTGCCGGGGGCGTCCCGAGCAACGCGGTCGCGGTGACCGGCAACCTGACCGTCACCGGCCAGACCCCGGCGGCTACGTCGGCCTGACGACGAGCGCCCAGAGTCACCCGGCCACCTCGACCCTCAACTTCCCGCTCGGTGACAGCCGGGCGAACGGGGTGACCGTCGCCCTGGCCAGTGGCCACCTCTGGGCGACGTATATCGGCGGCGCGGCCCGCCACGACCAACCTCGTCTTCGACGTGACCGGCTACTTCATGCCCGACCTGAAGGGCGCCACCTATCACACCCTGGCCCCGGCCCGGATGCTCGACACCCGCGCCGGCGACGGGCCTGGCGGGCCAGTTCTGAGCACGGTCCCGCGCACGTTTCCGTGGCCGGGCCGGGGGCGTCCCGAGCAACGCGGTCGCGGTGACCGGCAACCTGACCGTGACCGGCCAGACCAGGGCCGGCTACGTCGGCCTGACCCCGAGCCGCCCAGAGCCACCCGACCACCTCGACCCTCAACTTCCCGCTCGGTGACAGCCGGGCCAACGGGGTGACCGTCGCCCTCGGCGCAGTGGCACCCTGAGCGCCACCTACGTCGGCGGCGCGGGCGCCACGACCGACCTCATCTTCGACGTGACCGGCTACTTCGTGCCCGAGCGTCGGGCGCCACCTATCGTCACCGCTGGCCCCGGCCCGCATGCTCGACACCCGGATCGGCAACGGCCTGGCGGGCAAGTTCAGCGCCAGCACGGCCCGCGCACCTTCCGGTGGCCGGGCGGGGCGGCGTCCCGGCCAACGCGGTCGCGGTGACCGGCAACCTGACCGTGACCGGCCAGACCGGGCCGGGCTACGTCGTGCCTGGCGCCCGACCGCCCGAGCCAGCCCGACCAGCTCGACCCTCAACTTCCCGCTCGGCGACAGCCGGGCCAACGGGGTGACCGTGGCCCTCGGCGCCAGCGGCACGCCTGAGCGCGACCTACGTCGCCGGCGCCAGGGCCACGACCCACCTCGTCTTCGACGTGACCGGCTACTTCGCCAAGTGAACGGCCTGTCGACGACGCCGATGTGCCTCGTGATCCCGCGCTAGCCGGATGAAGTGGCCGGGCGTCGGACGGACGCGCTTCGCTCTGAACAGCCTGGTTGCCGTGGTGGCGGCCGGCGCCATCGTGGTCGGCTTGGTTGTCTCGCTCCATCCGCGGCTGTGGCTCGTCTCGGACAATTCGGCGCCAGGCGGGCCGGCCCTCGGCGAGGTCACGTTCCCGCCGCTCCCAACCCGGACCCCTTCGCCGACGGAGTCGCCATCGGAGGCGCCCAGCCTCGGCCCGTCGCCATCCGATGGACTCGCAGGGTCCCTGGCGCCCTCGCCGTCGCCCACGGGCTCAACCGGGACCCCGACTCCGGGGCCGACACCGGTCCCGACGCCGGTGCCGCCGCCTGTCCAACGCCGGCCCCAACTCCAGCGCCCACCCCGCCTCCGACGCCGGTCCCGACCCCCGCTCCGACGCCGGTCCCAACGCCGCCGCCCACGCCCGCTCCAACCCCGGTCCCGCCGCCGCCGCCTCCACCGCCTCCTCCACCGCCTCCTCCACCGCCTGGGCCCCCGGCGTCGCTGACGCTGATTGGGGGCACCGGCGCCCTGACTTCGGGCGGCTCAGCCCGGACCATTTCGGCGACGGTCCGCGACGCGCTGGGCAATCCCCTGGCCGGACAGCTCGTCAGCTTCACCGCGGTGGGCGGCCCCGGCTCGGTAACCGGCCTGGGCGGGGCCGTGACGGGCGGCTCAGGGGTTGCGACCGTCGCGGTGGTCGGAAAGCTGGCCGGCGCGGTCACGATCGAAGCTCGCGCCGGCGGCGTTGGCGCGACGCTGACCTTGACGGTCGTCGCCGGGGCGCTCGACCACATCACCTTGACCCCGGGCTCAGCCTCGGTTGCCCCGGGTGAGCCCGACGCCTTTGTGACTCGGGCTGACGACGCGGCGGGCAACCTGATCGGCGACGTGTCAGCAACAGCGATCCTGCAGATCAGTCCCGACGGCATCTGCGGAGCGGGGACCTGCACCGCATTCCTGCGCGGCACCTACACGGTTACGGCGACCTACTCTGGCCTCGTCGCAACCGCGACCATCCGGGTTCGCCACCATTAGTCGTCCTGCGCCGAACTGCACCCGGGGCGTCGCCACGAACACCCTCGTCTGGCCGTCGGCCAACCGTTCGGCTACGCTCCGAGCGTGATCTGCGCGAACTGCGGGACCGAGAACAGGCCCGGCCGCAAGTTCTGCGCGAGGTGCGCCGTCGCCCCTCGGCTGGCCTGCCCGAATTGCGGTGCGGCCTACGAACCGGGCGATCTCTTCTGCGGTGAGTGCGCCTCGCCGCTGACCCCGGATGCGGCGCGCCGGCCGCCGGCGCGCCAAGGCCGCCGCGCGGCCGCCACGACGCCGACGGACTCCCCCGTCGCCGAGCGCCGCCTCGTGTCGGTCCTCTTCGCCGATCTCGTCGGCTTCACGACGATCGCCGAGGGCCAGGACGCCGAGGACACCCGCGAGCTCCTGAACCGCTACTTCGAGCTCGCCCGCGAGGTGATCGGCCGCTACGGCGGCACCGTCGAGAAGTTCATCGGCGACGCCGTCATGGCCGTCTGGGGCGCCCCCGTCGCCCGCGAGGACGACGCCGAGCGGGCCGTCCGGGCCGGGCTCGAGCTCGTCGACGCGGTCCAGACCCTCGGCCCCAGATCCAGGCCCGGGCCGGCGTCCTGACCGGCGAAGCAGCCGTCACGATCGGCGCCACGAACCAGGGCATGGTCGCCGGCGATCTCGTCAACACGGCCAGCCGGCTGCAGAGTGCCGCCCAGCCAGGCACGGTCCTGGTCGGCGAGGCCACCCAGCGCGCCGCGAGCAAGGCGATTGCCTTCGAGAAGGCCGGCGAGCAGCACCTCAAGGGCAAGCAGGCCCCGGTCGAGGCCTGGCGGGCCACGCGGGTCGTGGCCGAGGTCGGCGGCCGCAACCGGCGCGACACGCTCGAGGCCCCATTCGTCGGGCGCGACGAGGAGCTCCGCCTCTTCAAGGACATGTTCCATGCCACGACCCGCGAGGGCCGCGCCCGCCTGATCTCCGTGATCGGGCCGGCCGGCTTCGGCAAGACCCGCCTCGCCTGGGAGTTCCTCAAGTACATCGATGGCCTGGCCGACACGGTCTGGTGGCACGAGGGCCGTTGCCCCGCCTACGGCGACGGGATCAGCTTCTGGGCCCTGGGCGAGATGATCCGCGCCCGATGCGGGCTCCGCGAGACAGATGATGAGCAAACCACCCGGGCCAAGGTCGCCGAGACGGTCGCCAGGCACGTCCCGGACGAGCAGGAGCGGCGCTGGATCCAGCCAGCCCTCCTGGCCCTGCTCGGCGTCGAGACCGGCGTCGCGCCCGAGCAGCTCGTCGGTGCCTGGCGGACGTTCTTCGAGCGCCTCGCGACGACGGCGCCGGTCGTCCTGGTCTTCGAGGACTTTCACAACGCGGACTCAGGCCTGATCGACTTCGTCGACCACATCCTCGAGTGGTCGCGGGCCTACCCGATCTACGTCGTCACGCTCTCCCGGCCGGAGCTCCTCGAGCGTCGGACCGACTGGGGCGCCGGCAAGCGCAACTTCACCTCGATCTACCTCGAGCCGCTTCCTGAAGCGGCGATGCGCGAGCTGCTCGCCGGCCTCGTCCCGGGCCTGCCCGAGAGCGCCGCCAGGGCGATCATTGCCCGGGCCGACGGGATCCCGCTCTATGCCGTCGAGACCGTCCGGATGCTCCTGGCCGAGGGCAAGCTGGCCCTCAAGGATGAGATCTACGTCCCGGTCGGCGACCTGACCAGCCTCGCCGTCCCGGAGACGCTGACCGCCCTGATCGCGGCCCGGCTCGACGGCCTGCCGGCCGAGGAACGCACCCTGATCCTCGACGCGGCGGTCCTCGGCCAGAGCTTCACCCCCGCCGCCCTGGCCGCCGTCAGCGGGCAGGACGAGGCGGCGATCGAGCCCCGCATGCAGGCCCTGGTCAAGCGCGAGCTCCTGACCGTCGGCAGCGACCCGCGCTCGCCCGAGCGCGGCCAGTACGCCTTCGTCCAGGCGCTCATTCGCGAGGTCGCCTACGGGATGCTGGCCAAGCGCGACCGCAAGACGCGCCACCTGGCCGCCGCCCGGTTCTTCGAATCGCTCGGCTCGGACGAGCTGGCCGGGGCCCTCGCCGGCCACTACCTCGCCGCCTACCAGAACGCACCCGACGGCCCCGAAGCCGAGGCCCTGGCCGGCCAGGCCCGGATCGCCCTGAAGAGCGCCTCCGACCGGGCGATCTCACTCGGTGCCCATGCCCAGGCGGTCAAGTTCCTCGACCAGGCGATCGGAGTGACCCGCGGCGAGAGCGAGCAGGCCGAGCTGCGGCTCATCGCCGCGGCCAGCGCGGAGTCGGCGGTCCTGTTCGACGCGGCGAACGCCTATTGCGACGAGGTGATCGCCTGGTCCCGGGCGAACGACGATTGGACCAGGCTGGCGATCGGGCTGACGGGTCGGGGCCGCCTCCTGGTGAATATCGACAACGTGGAGCAGGCCATCGGAGTCCTGAACGATGCGATCGGCGAGGTCCACGATCAGGTTGGCGATCGCGAGCTCGGGGCGCTCTACTCGCAGCTTGCCCGGGCCTACTCGCTCCATGGCGAGGCGGCGGCCGGCATCGTGGCCGGGGATACCGCCCTCGCCCACGCGGGCGCGGTTGGGGACGCTGCGGTGATCGCCGACACGTTGATCTCGAAGGCCACGGCCCTGGCCGGAGTGCATCGCACGTACGAAGCGGTGGCCCTGCTCCGCGGCGCGATCGACCTGTCCGAACGACTGGGCTTCGGCGTCCAGGAGCTCCGCGCCCGCAACAACGTGGCCGGTTTCGTCGCGTCCGACGACCCAGCTGCGGCACGCGAGCTCATCCGAGTTGGCTTCGACGGTTCGCGACGACTGGGCGAGAGCGGCTGGTTGTCGGCGCTGAGCGTGATCTACGTCGTCATCGGGTTCTGGCTGGGCGAGTGGGATGAGACGCTCGAGATCATCGACGAGGCCGACCAGCCCCGCGGCGGCAAGGTTCGCGGCGAGCTGCTCGCCCTGATCCGATCGTGGGTCCTCGCCGGCCGTGCGGACGCTGAGCAGGCCTGGGCCGCCCACGCCGAGGCCGTCCGCTGGTCCGAGGGAACGTCCAACCCGACGGGCGCTGCCTACGTCGTGCACTACGGGCCGGCCTGGTTCGCCTTCTGCGAGGGCCGATTCGCCGATGCCTACCAGGGCATGTATGAGGCCACGGCCACTTCGTGGGAGCTCGCCGAGGAGGCACCCTGGATCGCGGGGCTCGCGGCTGCACTGGCCGGGGACCGCGACGGCGTCGAGGCGACGCGCCAGCAGCTGGCCGCGGGCAGCATCTCGGATTTGCACAGCGAGGTCGCGATGACGGAGTTCGAGGCGTACCGCCTGGCGCTCGACGGTCGGCTCGGCGAGGCTGGCCTCCTGTTCATCTCGGCCGCGGATTCGCTCCGACGTCTGGGCTATCGCGTCGAGCTGGCGCTGCTCGCGGTCGTCCGCGCGACGCTGGTTCGACCGTTCGATGCGGCGACCGCAGCCGCGGTGGACGAAGCGCGCAAGATCCTCGCGAGCCTGGGCGCGGTGGCCCTGCTCAAGCTGCTCGAGGACGCGGCTGCCGGCGCCGGGAGCGGCGCGACGCGACGCGACGAGGTGCGGCTCGGCGAGGCAGACGAGGTGCGGCTCGGCGAGGCCGACGAGGTGCGGCTCGGCGAGGCCCCACCGGGCTAGGCCGAAACCGGGCGAGTCGAGCTCGGCAGCCCGTGCCCGGACCGGGCGAGGCTAACCGGTGTTTCAGTCAAACGCTTCACCTAGCAACCGCTACGCCGGTTCGCACCGTCTGGAGCCCACCTCGGCGCTTGATGCGGACCTATGGTGAGCACGACCTGAGCTCAGATCCTTGCTCCTTCGGCCCCGGCCACGTCCAATTCTGGCGCGGATCGCGATAACGCTTCTCAGGGCAACCGTTTGACAGAAACCCAAGAGCGGGCGGTCCCTCAGCCGGAGGAGTTCTCGCCCAAATCGCGGATCGGACGGTCGGTCCAATAGAGGCACATCGTCCTGTCGTTCTTCGCCCAGGTGAACTCGCGCATCGCCGCGTGGACCTTCGCGGCCACGGCCCGGGACGGGGCATTGTCCGGGCTCACCAGCGAGCAGACGACGTCGAAGCTCGTGTTCGCGAACACCCAGGCGACGCAGGCCCGGGCCGCCTCCGTGGCGTAGCCGCGGCCCTGCTCGGCCGGCACGATGTGGTACCCGACCTCCGGGATCAACTGGCCCTCGACCGGCTGGAGCATCGGTCCGCAATCGCCCAGGAACCGCCCGTCCGAGCGGCGGATCACGGCCCACAGGCCGAAGCCATGGTCTCGGTAGCTCTGGCGGGCCCACTCGATCCAGCCGGCGACCCGATCCCGGTCGAACGGCGCCGGGTAGTAGCGCATCGCGGCGGGATCGCCCAGGACCTCGAGGAGCCCGTCGACATCCTCGGGCTCGAGCTCACGAAGCATCAAGCGCTCGGTCGTCAGCACGTCCCGCATCTTCAGGCGAACGGGTTCTCGACCCGGACGCCGGCGATCGATCGCCCCGCCTGGGGTCCCCGGAGACGAGCCTGGTCGCCCCGGCGCGCCTGGCAGCTTCGATCACCAAAGCATCCCAGAACGACAATTTGTGCCGCTCCTCGAGGCTTGAGGCCTCCAGGATCAAAGGCAAGTCAACCTCGACGAGCGGCCACGTGGCATACAGCCCCACGATCGCCCTGGCTTCTCGGCGGCTCATCGGCGAGCTGAGCTTCCGGGTCGCGACAACGTAGAACTCCTGTAAGACCTGGGTGCTCAGGCAGCCCGTTCGATCGGACCAAAGCCCTTCGAGGAGCCCGCGGGCGATCGGCTGGCGGTCAGCCACGTGGTGCCGCGGGCCGCGGCGCGGAGCGGCGGTAGCAGCGGGAGCGGCTGGGAGCAGTCAAACCCTTCCTGTAGGAAGCCTTATGCGGGTTGGACACTCCCGGTCCGCGTTCTCAGGCAGCTTGGACCGGACCAGGAGCACATGTCGAACTCGGACCGGTTCGATTTCCGCGTCGACGCACCCGCCATTCCGGCGATTTCGGATCACGACCGACGATAAGCCTTCGCATAGGATCGATCTGACGGGGACTGGTCAGCGCCCGGCTTCCGGACCGAGGACAACGGGCAGATCGGAGAGTCGCCGAAGCCTCGGCAGAGGTGACCAAACGAGGAAGGCGATCGAGGCGGCCATCCCGGCCCAGCCGATCGCCATTCCGCCGCGGACTCCGATCCAGCCGGCCACCGCTGCCGCCACGAGGGCTCCGATCGGATAGGCAATCCCGTGCGAGAGGACCCCCAGTGTCGCGTTGACCCGGCCCAGGATCTGGTCCGAGACGACCCCCTGGACGAGCGAGATCTCGGCCACGTCCTCGATCGTCTCGAGTCCATCACCGATCAGCTGCGGGAGCAGCACCATCAGCGTTGCGATCACGACGGGGCCGCCAGCCAGGGGCACGAGCACGCCGATGATCGAGGCACCGATCGCGGTCCAGATGATCGTCGGGCCATAGCCGAAACGGGCGATCGCCCGGGAGGCGAAGAGCGAGCCGACGAGGGAGCCAACCCCCCCGGCCGAGACCACGATGCCCAGCAGGAAGGGGCTGAGCTGCAAGGTATCGATCAGGTAGATCGTGTAGAGGACCGAGTAGAAGGCGCCGGCGAAGTGGGCAAAGATCGAGCGCAGGGCGAGGGGCACGAGGATCGGGTGATGGCGCACGAGCTGGAGGCCCTCGACGATCTCATGGCGCATCGGCACCGGCGTGGTCCTCGGCGGGCGGGCCGGCTCCGGGCTCCGGATCAGGATCAGCGAGATCGCGGATACGACAAAGGAGATGGCATCGACGAGGATCGCCAGGGGCGCCCCGATGAGCTGGACGAGGCCACCCGCGAAGCCGGGGCCGCCGATCTCCGCGAGGGAGGCGCTCGTGGCCAGCTTGCTGTTGCCCTCGACCACCCGATCGACGCCGATGAGTGACGGAACATAGGCCGGATAGGCCGCGTCGAACAGGGCCCCGAGACAACCTTCGAGGAAGACCACGACGTACAGCTGCTCGATCCGAAGGACGCCCGCGACGTAGGCCACGGGGATCGACAGCAGCACGACCGCCCGGATCGCATCGGCCCAGATGAGCAGCGGCCGGCGCAGGAGCCGGTCGACCCAGGCACCGGCGACGAACCCGACGAGCAGGACGGCGAGGCTGCCCGAGACGACGAGCAGGGCCATCTGCGGCGGCCCCGCCCCGAGGACAAGGAGGGCGACGAGCGGGATCGCCGTCCGGGTCACGACGGACCCGAGCTCCGAGACCGTCTGGCCGGCCCACAGCTTCATGAAGTCGGCGTGCCGCCAGAGCGACGCGGTCATCACAGCCCGCTGAGCCTAAACGAGCTCGGGCCCTCGATTCATGCCCGCGAGTCGAGCACGAACCCGAGCCGATCCCGTCGCCACCGGGCTGATCGGCGGCAGAATCCCTCGGCGAGCGACGATAAGCGTTGCCACAGCGCGAATTTGGCAGGATGCGGCGGAATAGTCGACGGAGGATCGCCAATGGCCGAACATCACATCACCGCCGGGACCGTTCCGCCACCGCGGCGGGTCGAGCCCGGGCCCGGCCAGGAGTCGGTCTGGGATTACCCGCGGCCGCCCCGGGTCGAGCCGGTCGAGGAACGAATCCGGGTGATCGTCGACGGATACGAGCATCGCCGACTCGAGCGAGGCTCTGCGCGTCCTCGAGACGGCCGGTGCGCCGGTCTACTACGTCCCGGTCGCGGATGTCCGGATGGACCTGCTCGAGCCCACGGCCCATCACTCATTCTGCGAGTGGAAGGGCGAGGCGAGCTACTGGTCGATCCGGCTACCCGATCGGACGATCCCGAACGCCGCCTTCGGCTACCTGACACCGATGGCCGGCTACGAGTCGATCAGCGGCTACATCGCGTTCTATCCCGGGCTGGTCGACGAGGCCTGGGTCGGCGACGAGCGAGCCACGCCGCAGCCCGGCCGGTTCTACGCCGGCTGGGTCACCTCCAAGGTCGTCGGCCCGTTCAAGGGCG
Source organism: uncultured Chloroflexia bacterium (assembly GCA_963697135.1). GTDB lineage: Bacteria > Chloroflexota > Limnocylindria > Limnocylindrales > CSP1-4 > Palsa-1033. Next base: position 33,925 of record CAVOMZ010000007.1, read on the forward strand.
AGCCGGGCACCCAGGGCTGGTAGCGGCCGCCTGGGCTCCTCTGCGGTGACCCGCGGCGCCGAGCGGCGGGCTGACGGCGCGTCGCCGACAGGGGTGCCGCGGGCGCGTCGCCGACAGGGGTGCTGCGGGCGCGTCGCCGACAGGCTCAGGTGCTGCGGGCGCGTCGCCGACACGGGGTGCCGGGCGCGTCGCCGCGAGCGAACAAAACGGTCAAATCACGCGCTTCGGCGCCGCCCCGAGCGACCTTCAGGGCGAACCGTTCGCTCCCAGCGACCAATTCGGCGAATTCGACCGGGCTGGCGACCGGATCCGAAGATCGTCACTGCGTTTTGTTCGCCCCAGGCGACGCCGCGGTTAGGACGACGCCGCGGTTAGGACGACGCCGCGGTTAGGGCGACGCCGCGGTAAGGACGACGCCGCGGTTAGGACGATGCCGCGGTTTGGACGACGCGGCGGAGGACGACGCCGCCGTAGGACGACGCCGCGGCAAGGGCGACGGCGCGGTTAGGACAACTCCGAGGACAGGAGCGCCGCGGCCAGGGACGCCGCGGTTAGGATGACGCCGCGGTTGGGACGACGCCGCGGTTGGGGCGACGCCGCGGTTGGGACGACGCCGCGGTTGGGACGACGCCGCGGTTGGGACGACGCCGCGGTTGGGACGGCGCGATTGCGGAGCCGCCGGCCAGACTTGGCCGAAGTTCGCTTGAGTGGCCCCTACAATCGCCGAGATGGACTCCGCTGCCGTTGTCGAGCTCGCCGATTCCCAACGAAACGACGCGATCTCGACCCTGGTCTCCGCGTTCCTGGTCGACCCGGTTGAGCGCTGGCTCTATCCGAGGGCAGCCGACTACCTCGCCCACTTCGGCCGGTTCGTCGAGGCGTTCGCCGGCCGGGCGTTCGAGTCTCGGACAGCGTGGGCCGTCGAGGACTGCGCGGCCGTCGCGCTGTGGTTGCCGCCGGGCACGGTCCCGGACGAAGACGCGATCACGCTGGTCATCTCGGAAACCGTGGCCCCGGCGAGTCATGCCGACACGTTCGACGTGCTCGAGCAGATGGCTTCCGCGCACCCGACCTACCCGCACTGGTACCTGGCGCTCGTCGGAGTCGACCCGGCCCATCAGGGACGTGGCCTGGGATCGCGTCTCCTGGCGGCAGGCCTGCGACATGTCGATGCGGACCACCTGCCTGCTTACCTCGAGACGCCAAACCCGAATGCCGTCCCGCTGTACGAGCGGCACGGCTTCGTGGTGTCGGGGCGTGCTCAGGCTGGGACCTGTCCGCCGATCGTGTCGATGGTGCGGCCGGCACGCTGAGCGAGCCGCAGAAGGCGTTCGTGCCCGGGTCGGGGCGAGGACCAGGCCGCGGGCCGGGGCGTCTGGATATCCTCGGGATATCCGCTCGTCCAAGGGCCCAGGCCGCGGCCGTTTCGAGGACAGGCCCAGCCTGCGGGCGTTTCGAGGACAGGCCCAGGCCAGCGGGCTTCGAGGATAGGCCCGGCCGCTAGGGCGTCGGGGCGCGCTGGCGCGTCGCCTCGGGCGAACAGAACGGTCGAATGAGACCCAGGCGGCTAGGCCGTCGGAGCGCGCTGGCGCGTCGCCTCGGGCGAACAGAACGGTCGAATGAGGCCCAATCGGAGCCGCCTCGAATGGCTTTGTGGTCAACCTGTTCGCTGCCGGCGACGGAATCGAGGAAACGATGGGGACAGCCTCCCAGGTCCGAGATCATTCGTGCCTTCTGTTCGCCACAGGCGACGCTGCGGCAGGCGACGCTGCGGCTAGGCGACGCTGCGGCATCGGCGACGCCGAGGATCAGGCGCGGCGACGCCGAGGAACAACGACGCCGAGGATCGGCCGCGGCGACGCCGAGGATCGGCCGCGGCGACGCCGAGGAACAACGACGCCGAGGAACAACGACGCCGAGGAACAACGACGCCAAGGATCAGCCGCGGCGACGCCGAGGAGAACAACGACGCCGAGGAACAACGACGCCGAGGTCGGCCGCAGCGCAGACCACGCAGAGGCCGCAGAGCAGCGGCGACTCAGCCGGGGACGATCTCCTCGAGCGCGGACAGCAGGCGATCGACCTCTTCGGCCGTCGTGTAGTGGGCCAGCCCGATCCGGAGGACGCCGCCCGACTCCTGGAGGCCGAGCCGTTCGATCAGGGCCTGGGCATAGAAGTTGCCGTCCCAGGTCGTGATCCCGCGATCGCCCAGCGCTTCGGCCACGGCCCGCGGGGCGAGCCCGTCGAAGGTGACGGCCGCGGTCGGGGTCCGCTGGGCGAACCGGGCGCGGTCGGTGATCCCCCACAGATGGGCGCCCGGGATCCGCTCGAGGCCATCGGCCAGGCGCGCGTACAGGTCGAGCTCGTAGGCCCGGATCGCCCGCATCGCCGTCTTCAGGCTCAGCCGCCGGCCGGAGAAGCCGGCGAACTCGGCGGCGTGCCCGGCACCGAACCGCTCGCCGACCCAGGCGAGGTAGTCGACCGCCGCAAGCGTGCCGGCGATCGCCTCGAAGTTCGGCGTGCCGGTCTCGAAGTGGTCGTGGGCCGGCCGAACCTTGTACGGCGGCAGCCCGTCGAGGACGGCCTCCTTGCCGTACAGCGCCCCCGCGTGCGGCCCGAAGAACTTGTAGGCCGAGCAGACCAGGAAGTCGGTGTCGAGGGCCTGGACGTCGATCGGGCCGTGCGGCGCGAAATGGACCGCGTCGATGTACGACAGCGCGCCCGACGGCATGGGCCCGGCGGACGATCTCGGCGACCGGGTTGATCGTGCCCAGGGCGTTCGAGGCGTAGCCGACGGCGACGAGCTGGGTCCGATCGGAGAGCTTGCGATCGAGGTCGTCGAGGTCGAGCGTGCCGTCCTCGGGATGGATGTCGACCGTCCGGACCGTCACCCCGCGGTCCTCGGCCATCGCCCGCCAGGGCGAGACGTTCGCCTCGTGATCGAGCGTGGTGACGACGATCTCGTCGCCCGGCCTCGAGGGTCTTGCCGATCGAGCGGCTGATATGGAAGGTCAGCGTCGTCATGTTCGGGCCGAACTTGATCTCGCGGCCGCTTCGGGCGTTCAGGAACTCGGCCACGGCCGTATGCCCGCGGGCCACGACCTCGTCGCTCCGATGGCTCGTGACGAACGCGCCGCCGTCGTTGGCGTTCGACTCGGTGTAGTAGCGGCTGATCGCGTCGATCACGCCTTGCGCGACCTGGGTCCCGCCCGGGCCGTCGAAGAAGGCGATCGGGCGGCCGTCCTGGGTCAGCGACAGCGCCGGGAAGTGCGAGCGGATCTCGGCCACGTCGTAGCCGGTGAGCTGGTCGATCGCCATCTGGGTGGGCCTGCCTCCTTGGTCTGCCAACGGTAGCAGGGCCCGCCGGGGCGAGGCGTACTGCCGCCCCGTACAATCCGGCCGATGACGAACTCGCTGCCGGACGATCGCCTCGGGATCGGGACGTACGTGGCGAGCTGGCGGGGGCCGGGCAGCCCCGCTACCACGCTGGAACGAGATGCGCGCGGTCGGGACTCGCCTCGAGCAGATCGGGATGGACACGATCTGGGTCGCCGACGAGCCGGGCTTCTGGGAGCCCTGGTCGCTCCTGCCGGCGCTGGCGGAGGCGACCTCGACAGTCGAGCTGGGCCCCTCGTCCTGTCGACGGGCTATCGGGCGCCGGCGATGGTCGCCTCGATGGCCGAGTCGCTCGACGAGGTCTGTGGCGGGCGGCTGATCCTGGGGATCGGCTCGGGCGTCGGCCCGAGCGATGACCGCTGGGCCGAGCTCGGCTACGACAGCGCTCGTCATGTCGGGCGGTTCGTCGAGGCGGTCGAGATCACCGCCCGACTCCTGCGCCAGGACGAGCCGCTCACGTTCGAGGGCGAGTTCTTCCGCCTCGCCGGGGCGAAGCCGAAGCCCCAGGGACCACGGCCCGGCGGCCCGCCGCTTTGGATCGCGGCCGGCAAGCCACGAACGCTGGGCGTCGCCGCGCGCTGGGGAGATGCCGTCAACTGGGCCGAGAACCTGACCGGGGTCGAGTCAGTTCGCGAGGCGCTCGCCGCGGTGGCCCAGGCCTGCGGGGCCGCCGGCCGGGACCCGACGACCCTGCCGCTCACGGCCTGCGTCCGCCTCGAGATGGACAAGTCGGCGGCCGAGTCCCGACCGGATTCGCTCGCCGGCGACGTGGTCGAGGTGATCGCCAAACTCGAGGAGATGCACGCCGCGGGCCTGCGCCACGTCACGATCTTCAGCGGCGAGCCCGACGACACGGGCCCCTTCCCTGCTCCGACCCGCGGTCGCTCGATCAGCTCGCCCCGATCGTCGAGGCGCTCAAGGGCTGAGGCGGAGCGAAGGCGACGGCCTAGATGGCCGCCGCCGCGCTCGGGCCTAAGATCTTACGAGGCCGGAATCGACGACCAGCGCCGGCATCGGACCGGCCGCGATGTCGGCGAGGTCGAAGCCGTGGACTTCCTTGACCTGGGCACGGAACCAGGTCGAGAACGGATCGGTCATGGCGGCGAGCTTGGTGAACGGCCGCCGCCGGGTCATCGCCCTCCAGGGTGAGGACGACCATGTCGCCCATCGGCGTCGGCTGGAAGAAGACACGCTCCCGAACGCCGAGGGCCTTGCGATTGGCCTCGTAATCCGCGCGTCGGCTGCCGTTCAGCTCGCCGATGAATTGTCGCCATTCGTCCGTCTTGCCGGGCAGGATCGGAAATGCAGCAGCTCCGAGGGTCATCGAGGGCCTCCAGCCCCGGGTCGGCCAACAAAGGGCGGATCCTCGGGGTGTCACCTCCACTCTAGTCCTGATCGGGCGACTCGGCGCCAGACCCGCTCAGGCCGAGCTCAAGTCCGGACAGCGGCACCAGACGGGGCGGCGCGGCGGGCGCCGGTTGGGGCGGCAGGGCGCTCTGCCTCCAAAGCGTCGAGCTTGTCGAGCCACGGACGCGCGCCCACCCGCTCGAAGATCGCCCGGAGCGCTCGGCCGCTGCCTCACGCGTGGCCGGGTGGTCGGGGCCAACGAGCGACACGAAGTCGAAGCCGAGCGGGCAAGGAGCCAATTGGCGTGGATCCCGTCGAGGCGGACTAGGGCCTCGCGATAGCCGGCGACCGCCTCATCGATCGGCCGTCGAGCGCGGCGATCCCGGCGCCGCTGCCGGCACGCTGGGCCTCGTCGATCAGGTTGCCCGCGACCGCTCGCGATGCCGCGGCGGCGATCCGCGCGCCCTCCAGGTTCCTTCCAGGAGGAACGCCCGAGCGGCGAAGGAGCAGGTAGATGAACGTGATCTGCGAGCCAAGGCTCGGCGGCTTCCAGGTTGAGTTCCCGCGGCTTGGGCGTAGTCGCCGGCAATGAGCGCCATGAGGCCCGATGGCCAGTACATCGGCTGAGACGCTGGGGTCGGAGACCTGGTCGGCGATCTCGTCGACCGCTCGATCAAGGCGGTTGCAGGCAGGCCGCTGCTCGAGGAGCACGCCGACGCTGGACAAGAGCCAGCGAGCCTCTCGTTCAGGGGGCGCCACCGCCCATCGAGGCGTCGACGTCGGCCCAGGACTCCGCCGATGGCCTCGTCCCAGTCTTCGGCCAGCAGGAACGTCGAAACGGGCCGACTCGACGGCTCCAGCGGGCCATGTTCGCGATTGCCGAAGCGCATTGCCAGGTCGAAGGCCTGCGGTTACAGCGCTCCGACCCGGACGGATCCTCGCTGTTGCGCCGCAGGTTCGACAGGGCCCGAACCTCGGCCGCGACGTAGCCGCCGGCCCGGGCGATTCGACCGCGGCCTTGAGCAGGGCCATGCCTTCCCGCCGCCGGCCGAGGTAGCGCAAGGCCGAGCCCTTGTTGTTGAACGTCTCGGCGACGATCCGGTCGAGATTGAGACGTTCGGCGAGGGCAAGGCGACATCGGCGGCCGCGACCGCCGGCCCGGATCGGTCAGCGCATGAGCGCCCGCGACAGGTTGCTGTAGCAGCTCTGCCCGGGCCTCGTCCATGCCCGCCTCGGGCAGGGCGGCACGGCCGGCATCGAGGACGTCGGCGCTTCCGGATCAGGCCCGCATCGATCAGGATCTCGCCGAGCAAGGCCTGGGCCGGCCGCCCCGGCCTGGTCATTCGCCGCTGTCGGAGGTCGCCAGCGCCTCCTCGGCGAAGGTTCGGGCTTCATCGTGATGGCTGCCCGCGTTGGCCGACCGGCCGGCCCGTCGCAAGCAGGGCGGCGCGGTCGACCGGGTTGTCGGTGATCTCGCGGCCGAGCGCAGGAACGCCACCGCCTGCTCGTGGCCGCCGAGGGCGACGGCCCGATCGGCGGCCCCGGACAGGGCATGCCGGGCCTGGATCGCGACCGCGTCCGCCTCGGCGCCTTCGGCCGACGCTTCGTGGGCGGCGAGGTAATGCGAGGCAAGGGCGCCGGCCAGCTCGTCCTCGCCGAGCGCCTCGAAGTAGCGCGCCGCCGCGAGGTGCCGCGCCCGCCGCTCGCGCTTGGCCAGGGTGCCGTAGGCGACTTCGCGGATCAGCGACTGGACGAAGCCATACTGGCCCCGCTCGGGCGATCGCGGGTCGGTCTCGACCTCGAAGATCTCCCGCCGGACCAGGGCCTGGAGTCGTGGCTCGAGCTTCGGCCGGATCTGGCCGCTGATCGCGCCGAGGCCGGCCGGCGATGAACGACTGGCCGAGCACGGAGGCGTCGGCGACGAGGCTTCGATCGGCCGGATCAAGGGCATCCAGCCGGGAGGCGATGAGGCTGCGGAGCGTCTCGGGGATCGCCAGCTTCGCCGAGCGCACCCGGCGGGCCGGTAGGATCGCTCCCTCGCGGACGAGCCGGCCATCGGCGACCAGGGCCCGAACGGTCTCGACCGCATACAGGGGCATGCCGTCGGCGCGGGCGAGGATGGCGTTGATCGCGTGCTCCGGCAGGCCGGGCACGAAGCCGTCCAGCAGCTCGCGCATCGCTTCGTCAGTCGAGCGGTTCGAGGCCCAGCCGGGTCAGGTTGCGGACGTCGGCACCCCAATCCGTCCGTCGGTCGAAGAGCTCCGGGCGAGCCAGGGCGACGACGAGGATCGGCGAGGTCCGCGACCACTCGAGGAGGTACTCGATGAAGTCGAGCAGGCCGGTGTCGGCCCACTGGAGGTCCTCGAACAGGAGCACGGTCGTGCCCTTGTCGGCGATTCGCTCGAAGAAGATCCGCCAGGCCGCAAAGAGGACATCTCGGCCGCCGGCCGGCGCGGGTGCCAGGCCAAGCAAGGTCAGCAGGGCGGGCTTGACCCAGCGTCGGTCCTCCTCGTCGGGGATGAACTCGGCGATCGTCGCCTCGATCCGCTCGCGCGGTCGCCTGGTCATCGTCCTCCGCGAGGTGCAGGCGACGGCGGACCATCTCGCCCAGGGCCCAGAACGTGACGCCCTCGCCGTACGACGGTGAGCGCCCCCGGTGCCAGTAGATCGTCTCGCTGATCCCGTCGATGTACTTCTCGAGCTCCCAGGCCAGGCGGCTCTTGCCGATCCCCGCTGGGCCGGTGATCGACACGAGGCGCGAGCGGCGATCCCGGCCGGTCGAGGCGATGAGGTCCTTGAGCAGCCGGAGCTCCTCGTCTCGTCCGACGAACGGCGGCTCGGGCAGGTCCGATCGGCCGCCTCCACCGCGCTGGGCCACGACCCGGAGGGCGCGCCAGGCGGCCACCGGCGCCTGCTTGCCCTTGAGGACCTGGTCACCGGCTTCCTCGAAGGCGATCGCCGCGCTTGAAGCTCGCTGGGTCCCTTCTCCGACGAGCACGGTCCCTGGCTGGGCGACCGACTGGAGCCGGGCTGCCGTGTTGACCAGGTCGCCCGCAACCATGCCCTGGTTCGTCGCCCCCACGGTGACGGCCGCTTCGCCAGTCAGGACTCCTGCCCTCGCCTGGATCGTCGGCCCGAGAGTCTTGACGGCATCGACGAGGTCGAGGGCCGCCCGAACGGCTCGCTCGGCGTCGTCCTCGCGTGCGGTCGGCGCACCCCAGACGGCCATGACCGCGTCGCCGATGAACTTCTCGACGGGCCCCCGTAGCGGCCGATCACGTCGCTGGCGAGCTCGAAGTAGCGGGTGAGGGTGTCCCGCACGTCCTCGGCGTCGCGCTCCTCGGCGAACGGGGTGAACCCGACGAGGTCGGCAAACAGGATCGTCACGAGGCGTCGTTCGGCCAGGGCCGCGTTGCTCGTGCGCGGGCTGGCCTGACTGGGCGGCGGGTCCGAGATGGTCTGGCTCCGAGCGGGCGCCGCGGTCGCCGTGCCGGTCAGGGCCGTGCCGCACTCGCCGCAGAACGCATCACCCGGATCGAACGGGGCGCCACAGTTGGGGCAGGCCGTGGCCAGCGGCGTGGCGCAGGCGACACAGAACTTCCGCCCGGGCTTGTTCTCGGTCCGCAGTTCGGGCAGATCACCGGTGCCGCTCCCACGATCGTTCTCGGTCCGCGTCTCGATCAAACCCTAGCGTAGAGCACCCACGGAGCGGCGCAAGCGCCGCGGCGCTGGCGCAGCGTCCGCTCTTGTGGACGGCTAACGGGCCTTTGCGTGACGGGCCATGATCGTCGACTCGCGCTCCTCGCCTCCTGGTGACAAATCGCGACCAGAACCGCCCTCTTGGTTGGACACAGGCCTCCGGGGTCGATTCGAGACGAACCGACCACAGCGGGCCGCGCAGTCGTGCTCAGCCCGGCATGTCGGCGATGATCCAGCGGACGAATTTCGGCCGACCGAGCGTCACAAGCGCGAGCCAAGCGGGATTTGCCAGAAGCGCAGGCCGAGTGGAGCCTCTGGCCGACCGAGCGCCACAAGCGCGAGCAGGTCGGGATCTGTCAGAAGCGCGGGCCGACCGGAGCTCTCGGGCGCGCCACGGGCCGTGTCGTCGCGGGTCCGAGGTCTAATTCAGGGCAGGGGCCGCCAGGCTCTCCCCAGCAGGAGCGACACGCCGGCCAGGCCGGAGGCGAGGGCGACGAAGCCCACGCTCAGCTCGACGACCTCGTGCTTCGTGATCAGGTTCGTGGGCAGGCTCTGGAAGACGCTCTGGAGCTGGTCGGCGCTGTCGGCCGGGTAGTACTTCGCCCCGGTCGCGTCGGCGACCTGCATCAGGTCCTGGTCGTCGATCCCCCGCCGGAAGCCGTTGGCGCCACCGCCGCCGCCCCCACCGAACCCGCCGGGAAAGCCGCCGGCGCCCTGGCCGCCGAAGCCGCCGCCGGGCTCGTTGCCCAGGAACTGCTGGGCGCAGGTCGGGTCGAATGGTCCGCCATCGGGCGTCCCGAAGCCGATCGTGTAGACCCGGATCCCGCGGGTCGCGGCCTCGGTCGCGGCCTGGGCGGGCGTCGGTCCAGTGTTGTTCGCCCCGTCGGTCAGGACGACGATGATGTCCGGGGCGTAGTCGCCGGCCGGAACCGGCGTCGGTTCGGTCCCCGGCTTGCCGTAGCCGGTGCTGGCCGGGACCGACGGGTCAACCTGCGAGATGGCGTCGATCGCGGCCAGGATGCCGCTCCCGATCGCCGTCCGCCGACCGGTCGTCAGGCTCTGGAGCGCCGCCAGGAGGGTGGCCTGGTCGTTGGTCGGTGCCTGGACGACCTGGGCGAAGCTGCTGAAGGCGACGATCCCGATCTGGGTGGTCGAGCTCTGCTGCTTGATGAACGCGGCGGCGGCATCCTCGGCCGCGGCCAAGCCGGTACGGATCGACGTCCGACGAGCACATGCTGCCCGAGACGTCGATCGTCAGGATGATCGTGGTCTCGTTGGCCGGCACGCTGGCGACGACGATCGGCCGGCCGAGGGCCAGGACGAGGGCGGCGATCGCGAGGGCGAACAGGGCGAAGGGCAGGTGCCGGCGCCAGCGCCGGGTGCTCGGCTGGGCCGCCCGGATCAGGGCCAGGCTGGAATAGCGGACGCCCGCCGTCCGGCGCCGCCGCAGGCTCCAGATGTAGCCGCCGATCAGGAGCGGCACGAGAACCAGGGCGATCAGGAGGCCCGGCCACAGGAAGCTCATGGCAGGCGACCCAGCCAGACGAGGGACAGGGCCGCCCCGAGGCCGAGCAGGATGATCGCCGCCCCGGCGAACAGGGCGGTCAGCTCGATCTGCTCGGGCCGGACGATCAGGGTCGTGTCGAGGTTGTCGTAGATCGACTTCAGGCTGGCCGCGTCGTCGGCGCTGTAGTAGGTGCCGCCGGTGGTCTGGGCGACCTGCTGGAGGGTCGCCGCGTCGAGCTGGGTGTGGACCTCGAAGCCGTTCAGGTCGAGGTTCGTGCCGGCCTCGCTGCCGATCCCGACGGTGTAGATCCGGACGCCCTGGTTGGCCGCCGTCTGGGCCGCCGTCAGTGGGTCAGGCTGCTCGTTGTTCTCGCCGTCGGTCAGCAGGATGATCGCGGCCGGGGCGTGATAGCCGGCCGGAACGGGCGTCGGCGACGCCGTCGGCGCGGCCGAGCGATTGCTGTAGTAGTTGACGGTCGGGCCGGCCAGCTGGGTCTGGATCGCCTTGAGCGAGGCCAGGATCCCCTGCCCGACCGACGTCCCCTTCTGGGGCGTCAGGCGATTGATCGCCTCGATCACCGTGCCCTGGTCGTTGCTCGGCTGCTGGACCGAGACGCCGGAGTCGCTGAAGGCCACGACCCCGATGACGATGCTCGAGGGCTGACGTTGGACGAAGTCGATCGCGGCCGCCTTGGCCGCGGCCATCCGGGTCGGCTGAAGGTCGGTCGCGGCCATGCTGCCCGAGACATCGAAGGCGAGGATCACGGTGCCCTCCTGGCGCGGCAGGTCGACGGTGCCCTGGGGTCGGGCGAGGGCGATGACCATCACGGTCAGGCCGGCCACCACGAGGACGGCGGGCAAGGCATTTCGGATCCGTCGCCCGCGGCGGCCGGTCCGGACGCCGGTGCAATGGCGCCGGCAGAGCCAACACCGGCCGCCGATGCGCGGGAGGTGCCGGCCAGGGAGCTGCCGGACGTCCGAGTCCGGCCGCTTGCGCGGCCGAGCTGCCGCTGATCGCGGCAGACCCGCTCAGCTGGCCGAAGGCTGCGACCTTCTTGCGCTGCTGCCGGTCGATCTCTCGCCAGGCGGCGATCCCGATCGGGATCAGCAGCAGCGAGGATCAGGGCCTCGGGCCAGATGAAGGTCATGCCGCCGACCCCGGATTGCTCCGCCGACGGTGGCGCAGGCCGGCCATCCGGACGATCGCCCGGACGAGATCCTCGTCGGTCGAGAGCGACAGGGCATCGACCCCGGCCCGCGCGAAGGCGGCGGCGATCGTCGCCTCACGCTCGGTCGCAGCCGCCTCGAACCGCTCCCGGAAGCCCCGGTCCTGGGTGTCGACGTACATCCGCTCGCCCGTCTCGGAATCCTCGAGGATGACCGGCCCGACATCGGGCAGCTGGCTCTCGCGCGGGTCGGACAAGCGGACGGCGATCACCTCGTGGCGGCGATTGAGGACGCTCAACGACTGCTCCCAGCCGGGCTGGCTGATGAAGTCGGAGATGACGAAGACGAGCGAGCGACGCTTGATCGCCTTCTGGCCGGCCTCGAGGAGAAGGCCCAGGTCGGTGAACGGAGCGCTCGCCATCCGGGGCTGGTCGATCAGGGCCTCGATCAGCTGGAGGACCTGCGTTCGCCCGCCGGCCGCGGGGATCGTCCGCTCGGCCTGGCCGCCGGACATGATCGCCCCGACCCGGTTGCCCCGGCGGGTGAGCAGCCGGGCGAGGGTCGTCACGAAGTCGACCAGCACGGTCCGCTTCTGGCGGTCCGCGTCGACCGTCCCGAAGTCGACCGACGGGCTCAGGTCGAGCAGGAACCAGGCCGTGATCTCACGATCCTCGGTGTACTGCCGGACATAGGGCAGGTCGGTCCGGGCGGTGACGTTCCAGTCGATGTAGCGCACGTCGTCGCCGGGCTGGTATTCGCGCAGGCTGGCCAGGTCGACGCCGTTGCCATAGAACAGGCTTCGGTATTCGCCCTGGAGCAGCCCGTCGAGCCGGCGGACGACCTGCCAGTCGAGGCGCTGGAGGATTCGCTCAGGCGTTGAGGCGTACGTTGGGAAGCTCCCGGGTTGGAACCGCTGGCGGCGGAACGCGCTTGATGATCGTGGTCAGGATGTCGTCGGCCGAGACGTCGTCGGACAGGGCCTCGAACGAGAGGACGAGCCGGTGGCGCATCACGTCCCGGGTCATGTCCAGGACGTCCTGGGGGATGGCGTAGGCCCGGCCGCGGATGAAGGCCAGGGCCCGCGCGGTCAGGATCAGGTTGATCGATGCCCGGGGGCTGGCCCCGAAGGTGATGTAGCGCCGGAGGTCGGGCATCCCGGCGTCCTGCGGGGCGCGCGTCGCGAGCGCCAGCCGGACGGCATATTCGATGAGGGATGGATCGACGTAGACCTGGTCGACCTGGCGCTGGAGCCCGATCAGGTCGTCGGTCGAGAGGACCTGGGTCACCGCGTCGACGTGCCCGGTCATCCGCTCGACGATCACGAACTCCTCGGTCTTGCTCGGATAGCCGACGAGGACCTTGAGCATGAACCGGTCGACCTGGGCCTCGGGCAGGGCGTAGGTGCCCTCGGTCTCGATCGGGTTCTGGGTGGCCAGGACGAGGAACGGATCGGGCACCTTGAACGTCTCGCGGCCGATCGTGACCTGGTGCTCCTGCATCACTTCGAGCAGGGCGCTCTGGACCTTGGCCGGGGCGCGGTTGATCTCGTCGGCCAGGAGGAGGTTCGTGAAGACCGGTCCGAGCGAGGTGCTGAACTCGCCGGTCTTCTGGTTGTAGATCCGGGTCCCGACGAGGTCCGAGGGGACGAGGTCGGGGGTGAACTGGATCCGCTTGAAGTCCCCGCCGATCGAGGCGGCGAGGGTCTTGATCGCCATCGTCTTGGCCAGCCCGGGCACGCCCTCGACGAGGAGGTGGCCGCGGGCGAGGAGGGCAACGGCCATCCGCTCGAGGAGCTGGTCCTGGCCGACGATGACCTTCTTGACCTCGTACAGGACCCGCTCCATCGGCCGGGTCTGGCCGGAGTCGGCCGGTCGAGGGGCGGCGGGGGCGCCGGCCGAACCGCCTGCCGCTACCGTCGACGACGCTGAGACGGCTGCGGGCGGCTGGCCCGGGTCGGCCGACGCCCCCGAGGCGGTCACCGGCGAGGCCGGATCCCCAGCTCCTCCGGCCGGCGCGGCCATCGTCTCGGTTGCAGTTGTGGTCGTTGGTTCGCCGTCCACGGGCAGCACCTCCTCGTTCCATCCCTCGGGGTTCGTTCGATCGATGGTCATTTGCTCAGTCCTGGGGCAGGCCGCCGGCGCCGCCGGCCACGTCGATCGGCACGGCCAGGCCGATCCCGATGAAGAAGTCGCCCTTGGTCGGGTTGACCAGGGCCGTGACGATCCCGATCACTTCACCCGCCCGGTTGATCAGCGGTCCACCGGAATTGCCGGGATTGACCGCCGCATCGACCTGGATCAGCTGCTTGAGGAGCGGGCCGCCATTCGGCTCCTGGAACGTCCGGTCGAGGCCCGACACGACGCCCGCGGTGATCGAGCCGGTCAGGCCGAACGGGTTGCCGACGACGTAGGCGTCGCTCCCGATCTGGACCGAGCGCGGGTTGCCGAGGACGGCAGGGACGACCTGGGCGGGCAAGGTGGCGGCCGTCAGGATGGCGATGTCGGTCGCGTCATCCTTGCTGGCGATCACGGCGCTCGACTGGGTGCCGTCGGCAAACGTGACCTGGATCGCGGTCGCGTTGGCCACGACGTGGAGCGCGGTCATGATCGCGCCGTCGTGTTGATGATCACCCCGCTGCCGAGGCTGCCGTTCGGCGCGGGACTGGCACGTCCGGCGGATGGGCGCCGCGGCGCGCTGGATGCCGGCGGTGGCGGGGAGGCGGCCGGCGGCTGGGAGGCGGCGCTGGAACGGCAAGTCGGACGCGGCCGGCGCGCCGGAGGCGCTCGCACCCGGGGCGTTGTTCGTCTCGATCAGGACGAGCGACGGCTGGATCGCGGCATAGGCCTGCTCGGAGAAGGCCGGCGGCGGAGTCACCGAGGCGAGGGCCGAGGCGATGCTCGAGTCGATGTCGGATTGGGTCAGGGCGGGGGTGCCCGGGAACAGGACATTGAACAGGAGCACGGCAACGAGGGCCGCCACGATCCCTGCTCCGAACAGGCTGGCCCGGCGAACCCGCGCGGCGGCCCTGGCCCTCCTCGATGCAGGGGGCGGCGGCTCGGCCGCATCGGGCGGATCGATCGGTGGTGGCGTGGATCCGGACGACCAGGGGTCGTTCGAAACGTCGAACGTCGACAGGGCGAGCTCCAGTCCGTCTTGGGCGCGACCGAGGCGCTCCCGCTCGTAGGAGCCCCCGACCCCGGCCAGTATGGCTGGACTTCCTGAAAGGACCCTGACGCGACGTCAGGCCAGGCCGCCGGGCCTTCTCCATCGTGATCTGGAGATCCTGGCTGATCCCGGTCGCGAAGCCGGCCTCGCTCAAGGCCAGGTAGTACTCCCACATCCGGATGAAACGCTCGTCGAAGCCCGAGCCGGCGGACCTCGTCGAGGCTGGCCATGAACCGCGTCCGCCACTCCCGCAGGGTGCGGACGTAGCTCGAGCTGATGTCGGTCGACTCCCGGATCAGGAGGCCGGTGCTCGCCAGCGACCGCTCGATCACGGCCAGAGAGGGGCACAGCCCGCCCGGGAAGATGTAGGTCTGGATCCAGTTCGCGCCCCGTCGCTGGGCCTCGTATGCGGCGTCGGGGAACGTGATCGACTGGAGGCTCAGCCGGCCGCCCGGCACGAGGACCCGGTCGCACGCTTCGAAGAACGTCGCCGAAGTACTCGGCCCCGACGGCCTCGAGCATCTCGATCGAGACGATGGCGTCGTACGTGCCGCTGATCTCGCGGTAGTCGCGCAGCTCGACCGTCGACGAGGTCTTCGAGCCCGGCGGCCTGGACGCGTTCGACGGCCAGGTCGCGCTGCTCCTTCGAGATCGTGATCGAGGTCACCCGGCAGCCCAGCTCGCCGGCCGCATACAGGGCGAAGCCGCCCCAGCCCGTGCCGATCTCGAGGACGTGCTTGCCCGCGCTCGCTCCGGCGACCAGACCGGCGCCCTCGGCGATGCGGCGGTACTTCGCGCGCTGGGCGTCGGCGAGGGACTGGCCGGGCGACTCGAAGACGGCGCTCGAGTAGGTCAGCGTCTCGTCCAGGAACAAGCGGTAGAAGTCGTTCCCGAGGTCGTAGTGGGCCGCGATGTTCCGCCGTGCCTGGGCCTTCGTGTTGCGCCGCGCGCGGTGGGCCAGGGTCAGCGGCAGCTGGAGCGGCTTGCGCCACCAGCCCTGGCGTCAGCGCGAGCGCCGCCCGGTTAAGGGCGGCCAGCTCGATCAGGCGCCTCGAGGTCGGGCGACGACCACAGCCCGTCCATGTAGGCCTCGCCGGCACCGGTCTCCCCCCGGAGCAGGATCTGGACGGCGGCCTCGTCGTCGTGGACCTGGATCTCCGCCCGGCGCGTCGAGCCGGCGTCGCCGAAGGTGTGTCGCCGGCCATCGGGCATGACCACGGTCAGCTGGCCGACCCGGATCCGACCGGCGGCGGCCAGGGCGATTCTCTCGGCGGTCGACTGGAGGGTATCGCGCGAGGCCCGGCCAATCGGCCCGACCCGGGCGGTCAGGCTCATCGGAAGACCTCGTGGGCCGGCTGGCCGGCGGGCCGCCCATGGCGCAGGAACGGGACGCCCCGCAGCCACAGGTTCAAGGCGTGCCAGTGGATCAGCCCGATCGTCCGCTGGGTCATGAGCGGATGGCGGACGAGCATCCGCAGGACCGCCCGGTTGGTCAGCCGTCGGCGGTGGAGGACGAGGCTCGTCGACAGGAGCGGCTGGCCCCCGTGGCGCTCGTTGATCGAGATCGCGAGCCGGGCGGGCTCGTCGCGGACCACGACCGAGTACTGGCCGTCCATCTCGATGAATGGCGAGACGTAGAACGTCTTGGCCATCGAGGCGCGAAGGGCCCGTCCGTCCGTTCGCGGCCGGAGCGAGTAGAGGTGGCGTTCGAGGTGGGTGTTGTGGACCTCGACGAGCACGACCCGGAGGACGCCCGATGCGATCGCGGCACAGGAAGAAGCTGGCCGGGTTGAAGACGTAGCCCGCGACCCGCAGGTTCGTCACCAGGGTGATCCGCCAGGCGGCGAGGTCCTCGGCCGGAGCGCCCTCCGCCCGAAGGTGCTCGCGCACGGTCGCGGGCAGGTCGCCGCCGAGGAGCGGGTCGGGCCAGTGGTCGCGATCTCGGAACTCGAGGAGATTCGGTCGGTTGCGCCCGACGAGCCGGATCGATCGGGCGACCTCGTCGAGCTCTGCCAGGTCGAGCGCGAAGTAGTAGACATCGTGCTCGAGCCCGTACGTCACCGGCTGCGAGCGGCGATGGCGGACCTTACCTTCGAGCAGGTGCGATCGCAGTCGGAAGCTCATGCTGCTGCCTCGTCCTCGGCCATGCTCGAGACCAGCTCCGCCGCCTCGTAGCCCGACCGGCAGCCGTCCTCGTGGAAGCCGTATCCGAGATGGGCCCCGGCGTACCAGGT
The DNA here is from genome assembly GCA_963697135.1 of uncultured Chloroflexia bacterium. Classification (GTDB taxonomy): domain Bacteria; phylum Chloroflexota; class Limnocylindria; order Limnocylindrales; family CSP1-4; genus Palsa-1033. Next base: position 50,439 of record CAVOMZ010000007.1, read on the forward strand.
ATTGCGATGACCCTGGATCGCCCGGACGTGCTCCTGTGCAGCCAGGGTCTCGAAGGTGTAGGTCGGATGGCTCATCGAGCGAACGGCGATCACCCGGTCGTCGCGAACTCGATCACCGGGGTTGACCGAGACGCAGTACTGGACGTCGCCCGCCGATGCCCTGGAGCCGGTTCATGTGGTAGGTCATCGTCAGCCGATCGGCCGGCCGGCGGCAGTCGGGCACCTCGACGTTCCACGATGCCCAGGCCGCGGTCCGCCGGGGCAGGATCGAGCGATCGGTGTGGAGCACGACCTCGTTCGTCGAGTACGGGAAGCCGGCGAGCGCCGTGCGCTCGCGCGGATCGGCGTCGGCGAGCAGGTCGATGGCCGTCGTCGGCGTGGGTCGCCAGGACGAGCGCATCGAAACGCTCGACCCGGCCGCCGGCCGTCCTGATCGTTGCTCCGCGCTCGTCCCGGCTGATCGCCTCGACCGGATCCCCGGCGCGGAGCGCGCTCCGCCGGAAGGGCCTGGAGCAGGCGATCAACGTAGGTCCGGGAGCCGCCCACGATCGTGCGCCACTGGACCGCTCGGTCGAGGCCAATCAGCCCATGCTGGTCGAGGAAGCGGAGCAGGTACGCGACCGGGAACTCGAGCACTCGGCCGGGCGCTGTCGACCAGACCGCGGCGGTGATCGGGACGATGAAGTGTTGCCGGAAGCCCCGGCCATAGCCGCGCTCATCGAGGAACTCGCCGAGGGTCGCCGTGCACGGCTGCGGGTTCTCGAGGATCCCCGCGCATCGCGGTAGAAGCGGAGGATGTCGGGAAACATCCGAAGGTGGGCGGGCCGGACCGAGCGCCGATGGCTGGGCAAAGAAGCCGCGGGCGCCGCGCGAGCTGAACTCGAGATCGCAGGCGCGGCAGGCGAAGCCGAGTGACATGTCCGACGGCCGGGACTCGACGCCGAGCTCGGCGAGCAGGCCCGACGAAGCGCGGGTAGGTCCGCTCGTTGTAGACGATGAAGCCGGTGTCGACCTGGAGGAGACCGTTCGGGCCGTCGACGGCCACGGTCCTGACGTGGCCGCCGGGCTCGCCGTCCGCCTCGAACAGGCGGACCTCGTGCGACCCCCGCAGGGCATAGGCTGCGGTCAGGCCGCTGATGCCCGAACCGACGACGGCGATCTTCATGGCTCGACGGCCGCTCCGACGGCCCGCTCATCGAGGGCGCGCTGCATCCCGTTGAGGGCATCGCTGGCGAGCCTGCGGAATGCCCCGCCGGCGAACGGCTCGACCAGGCGCATCCAGCCACCGAGGTGGATGTCGGCGGTGTAATCGATTCGGGTGCCTACGCCGGCTGGCTCAAAGCCGATCGAGTCCGTGGCCGAAACGCCGGAGCCGCTGCCGACGAGGGTGACCCGGGACGGCCGGTCGTAGGTCGTGATCCGGTAGTCCATCGGAGCGACCCGGCCGCGCATTCGGACCCCGAGCTTGAATGTCGTGCCCACTCCCAGTGAATCGCCTCCGCTCCACTCGGCGCGAGCGGACGTTGCCACGCCGGGATCCCAGAGGCTCGAGTTGGCGAAGTCGGCAACGAAGTCGAAGGCCTGGTCGATCGGCAAGCTGGTGACGATGCTTGCCTCGAGGCGGGTCATTTGGGCAGGTGCTCCTGTGGTCGGCTCGGGGCCATCGGTGGGTGATGCGCGCCGTCGAGCAATCCGGATGACTGCAGGGTGCGAATGCCTGGGGTGATCTCCAAGCGGGTGCTCGTCGACCAGCTCCTCGAGCTGCTCGTCGTGCCGAGCTTCACCCGGCTCGGATTTGCCATTCGCTCAAGCCAGTTCAGGTGGCGACCTGCGGAGTCCTGGTCCCTGGCCGGCCGGACGATCGTGATCACCGGGCCCACGAGCGGGCTGGGCCGCGAAGCAGCTGGCTCGTTCGCCCGAATGGGCGCTCGGTTGGTCCTGGTCGGGAGAGATGCGGAGCGCCTCGAGGCGACGGCAGGCGAGCTTCGGAAAGGTTCGCCATCGGCTGAGATCGCATGGGTCGTGGCCGACATGGCCTCGCTCGCGTCGGTGCGCGATGCTGTCGGTCAGATCCTCGAGACTGGCGCCCCGAATCGACGTGATCGTCGACAACGCCGGCGCGATGTTTGCGGAGCGCGGGCTAACTCCCGAAGGGTTCGAGCGAACATTCGCGACGATGGTCCTCGGGCCGTTCGTGCTCATGGCCGGACTCCTGCCGCGGTTGCTGGAGAGCCCGGATCCGCGGATCGTGGCGGTGACCTCGGGCGGCATGTACGCCCAGGCGCTGCCGCTCGATGACCTCCAGTTCGAGCGGGGCGAGTACCAAGGGGCCCGGGCCTATGCTCGAGCGAAGCGTGCCCAGGTCGCACTGATCCGTGAGTGGTCGCGGCGGCTGTCGAGCGACAGGGCGCGCCGGTCGTGGTCCGGACGGCAGGCGCGTCGCCGCGAATGCGATGCACCCGGGCTGGGCCGACACGCCGGGGCTCGAGGCGTCCTTGCCCGGCTTTCGGCGGCGGATCGGCGGCTGGCTGCGGACCCCGGCGGAGGGCGCCGACACGATGGTCTGGCTGGCTGCTTCGGACGAGGCACGAGCCACGACCGGTCAGCTATTCCTCGATCGCAGGAAGCGTCCGTTCGATCGGATCCCGACGACCCGGCTGTCGGCCGCCGATCGACGCCTGCTCTGGGATCTCGTACTCGAGCTGACCGGCGAAGTCGACCCATTTCGTCGGCCAGGGGGCGATGGCGCTGGAGTAGGATCGCCTCCACCTCGCCAGCGTCGCGAGCGAGCCTCATCGGCGCCGCCTGTGCCGGTGTCTCGGCCAGGGAGGATCAGCTGATGCGTATCGAAGAGGTCGAAGGAATCGGCCCGGCCCACGCCACTTCGCTCACCGCCGCGGGTGTGCCCTCGACCGAGGAGCTCCTGACCCAGGGCGCCACGACCGCCGGCCGAGCCAGGCTTGCCGAGGCGACCGGGATCAGCCACAAGCAGATCCTGACCTGGGTGAACCAAGCGGACCTGATGCGGATCAAGGGCGTCGGTCCGGAGTATTCCGAGCTGCTCGAAGCCGCGGGCGTCGACTCGCCGGCCGAGCTTGCCCATCGCAACCCGGCGAATCTCGAGACAACCTTCCAGGAGGTCGTTGCCGCGAGGCCGGAAATGGTCCGGCGGATCCCGACCGAAGCCGAGATCACCGACTGGATCGAGCAGTCGAAGTCGCTCCCGAAGGTGGTCGAGCACGGCGGCGGTGGCCATGCCGCTCCCGAGCACGTCCACGACCACGACCACGCCGAGCACGACCATGCCGAGCACGAGGGCCACGATCATTCTGCTCACGATCACGCCGGGCACGATCACGCGGCCCATGAGCACGAAGCCGCTCCGGCGGCCGCGGCTGCGACCGCCGCCGAGGCGACGCCTGCGACCGATCGCGTCGGCTCCCGCCGCCGCCGCGCCCGCTCCTGAGGCGCCGGCGGCCGCCCCCGCACCGGCAGCAGTGGCTCCCACGCCCGCACCGGCTCCGGCTGCTCCGGCTCCGGCGGCGTCTGCGTCCGCTCCAGCTGTGTCCGCTCCGCCGGCGTCCGCTCCAGCTGCCCCGCCAGCATCCGCTGCGGCGTCCGGGGCCGAGGCCGACGCACCCAAGGGCCTGTTGGCCAAGCTCAAGGCGATGTTGTTCGGCGCCTGACAGAGTCATCTGGCTCGGTCGTCCGGGCGCGGATGCGTTCGCGCCGCGACCGCCGAGCCACGTTCCGGCCATCCCGCCTAGCAAGGAACATCAACCCTTCGAGCGTCCCGGTGGGTGCCCGGCTCCAGGCGCGGACCCGCTGCGTCCGCATCGGGAAGGCACGATCCAACACCGACGCGTGCATGGTGACCCGACGACGCTGAGTTCGGTCGTCGGGTAGTACGACGAGTCGGCTCACCGATCCAGGACGCCAACCGAGTCGCCGCGCAATTGCCGGAGCGAGGCGGACCTTCTCGTCCAACTTGCGCAGTGTCGCCTCGATCGAGGCCAGTTCGGTCTTGACCTCGATCACCAGGAGGCTCGCGCTCGACGTGTGCCAGGCGAGCAAGTCGATTGACCCCCGCTCGCCGAATTCGGAGTACGAGATCTCGGCGCGGACCTCCCAGCCAACTCCGGCCAGCCACGAGGCGCACTCGCCGACAAGCGTGGCGTGCTCCTGATCGAGCAGCCGGTCTTCATTGGCACCCATACCTCGAACGGAGCTTTCGTAGCTCAGTCCGAACGCGGCCAAGACGGCCCGAAGCGATGAGACCTGCATCACGCTGATCCGCCCGAATTCGATATTGGCGACCGTGCTCAACCCGACGCCGGCATGACGAGCCAGGTCGACCTTTCGCCAGCCACGTCGCTGCCGGAGGGCTCGAACGAGTCGGCCGAGTCGCGCATCGTCCATGTTCGGATGGTGCCCGAGGAGGCTTTTCGCCCGATCACCGACTGCTTTCCTGACAAATTCGCGTTGTAGCGAGGCTTACGGCTGGCCCCTGACGATCAACGGCGTCGATGCGGCGCATCGCCACGTTGTCTGAGCACGCTGTCACTCGGGACTCTCAGGCCGGCCGGGCCAAATTGGATCGTTCAGCACCCCTCCACGGGCGCGAGCGGCCATAACGATTGCTGTAGCGCGAATTTGTCAGGAGCGAGCCCCGAGGGTTACGGCGCGCGCCTGGGCGATTGCCACGATGTCGCCGATCGCGCGCTCGATCTCGGCCGCTCGATCCGCCTCGAGCGCGGCGGCCATGCCGGGCAGAGCGCCGCCCGCGAACGGCCATTGACGAAGACGCAGAGCGAAAGCCGAAGCGGCGCTTCGTAGGCCAGCGTTCAGGCGCTCGAGCTCGGCTGCGACCGCGCCAGTCGACTCGGCCGCGCCTGCCGGTTCGGCGGCACCTGGCAATTCGACCGGATCTGCCGCTGTCCCTCGGATGTGCCGTAGCCCTGCTCGCGGAACGACATCGCGGAGACGCTGGCCGGCGGCGCGCCAAGGCGGGGATGGGCGTCGATCAGCTCGACCTGCTCGGCCTCGGGCATCGCCCGGGCGATCTCGCAGCGCGGCCGGCCAAGGTCGTCATAGCCGCCGAACGGGCGGGCCGTCGCCAGGCGGGCCAGGAACCGTGGGCGCGCCCTCGAAGCAGCGGCGCCAGCGACGGCAGCGAATTCGTCGGCCGGCAGGCCGTTGAGCTCCTCGATCGGCGGCAGCGGTCCGCAGCCGCCGGCCATCAGCTGCCCAGGTAGGTCGAGAGGCCGAACGGGCTGAGCAGGAGCGGGACGTGGTAGCTCCGGCCGGCGTCCGCGACCACGATATCGACGCGATCGCCCGGCGAAGAAGGGGCTGCGCTCGCCCAGCTCGAAGCGCAGGCGGTACGTGCCCGGCGTCGAGCGGCCGGCCGAGGAGGTCGGCGATCCGCCCGTCGGCGTCGGTCGCGGCCGTGCCGATCGGCGACTCGGCGGCCGTCCGGCTCGACCTTCGAGGCCAGGCGGATCGTGACGCCCGGCGGCCGGGCTTGCCGCGGCCGTGTCGAGGACGTGGCTCGAGATCGTCGGCGAGCCGATTCGCCACGCTATCCTCCACGTATGGCTCGACTCCAGATCGAGGTCGGCGACCTCCACTTTAGCGCCCGCTGGGAGCCTGCCGCGCCGCAGCACGATCGAGGCGATCCGGCGGATGCTGCCGATCGAGGCGTCGCTGATCCACTGCCGCTGGAGCGGCGAGTCGACCTGGATCCCGTACGGCGACCTGCGGCCGGGGATCGACTACGAGAACCACACCTCGCATCCGGCGCCGGGCCAGCTCGCGCTCTACCCGGGCGGGATCAGCGAGTGCGAGATCTTCTTCCCGTACGGCGCCTGCACGACGAGCTCGAAGGTCGGCCAGCTGGCCGCGAACCACTTCGCCACGATCGAGCCCGACAGGCTGCGACGGTCGACCTGGGCTGGGCCGATCGCCTGCGCGAGGTCGGCCGGCGCTGCCTCTGGCAGGGCGCCCAGGCGATCACGATCCGCGAGGTCGACTGAGCGGCGTGACCGGGGCCCGGGAGCGGCTCGAGCGTCGATCTCCTCGTCCGCGGCGGGACGATCGTCACGCCGAGCGGCTCGCGCCGGGCGGACCTGGCGGTCGAAGGCGGCCGGATCACGGCGGATCGAGCCCGACCTCGCCGGGCTCGGCGGCCACGCCCGGGAGGTCGTCGACGCGACCGGGCTGACTCGTCCTGCCGGGCATCGTCGACGTCCATACCCACACCCGCGTCGCGAGGGACGCCGAGCCCGATCGCTTCTTCCAGGACTCGGTCGCGGCGGCGTTCGGCGGGACGACGACGTTCCTGGCCTTCAACAATCCCGGGCACGGGGTCCTCGCCGGCGGCCGAGCGATCCCTCGTGGCCGGCCTCGCCGAGTGGCGGGCGGCGACGAGCTCGGACTCGGCCGTCGACTACGCGGTCAGCCTCGCCATCAGCGGCCGGATGGACGATCCGATCGCCGAGCTGCCGGCGATCGTCGACGAGGGCGTGCCGACGGCCAAGGCGTTCATGGTCTTCGACTTCCGGCTCGACGACGAGCGCCTGTTCGCGGCGATCGCGACGATGGGCCGGCGCGGCGGCCGGCTCGAGGTCCATTGCGAGGACCCAGTGATCATCGACACCGAGGTCGCGGCAGCCCTGGCCCGGGGCGACACGGCGCCACGCTTCCACGCCTCGTCCCGGCCGGCCCGGGCGGAGGCCGTCGCGACGGCCCGGGCGATGGCCTTCGCCGAGGCCGCCGATGCGCCGGTCCACGTCGTCCATCTCTCCTCGGCCGGCGCGCTCGAGGCCGTCCGGGCGGCCAAGGCCCGGGGCGTCCGTGCCTCGGCCGAGACCTGTCCGCACTACCTGGCCCTGACCGATGCCCGCTACCTCGACCCGGACGACCGGCGAGGTCGCCAAGGTCGTGATCTCGCCGCCGCTCCGCTCGGCCGCCGATCGAGATGCGATGTGGGCCGGCCTGGCCGACGGGACGCTCGACCTCGTCGCCACCGACCATGTCCCGGATCGGGTCGCGGTCGAGAAACGGGTCGAGGGCGTCCCGTTCGACCGGATCAGCAACGGCGCGCCGGGGATCGAGACGCTGCTCGCGATCGCCTGGTCGGAAGGCGTGGCCACCGGCCGGATCAGCCCGGAGCGCCTGGTCGAGCTGCTCGCGGCGGAGCCGGCCCGCCTGTTCGGCCTTGGTTCGAAGGGCAGCCTCGAGCCCGGGCGCGATGCGGACCTCGTCCTGTTCGACCCGGCCGCGCGGCGGACAATTCGAGCCGCGGAGCTCCACCACACCTCGGACTACACCGCCTACGAGGGGATGGCGGTCAGCGGAGCGGTCCGATCGGTCTTCGTCCGGGGCCGGGCCGTCGATCCGTGACGGCCTGTTCGTCGGCCAACGCGGGTTCGGTCGGTTCGTGGAGCGGCGGATCCTGGACTGACCCTCGGGCGGGCAGCCAGCCCAGCCTGGCGCCGGATCAGGCCGGGCCGCACAGCCGCGCCTGGCGGCGGGCGCCGGGGCGGCACAGCCGCGCCTTGGGGCGCCGGATCAGGCCTGGCCGCACAGTCGCGCCTGGCGCCGAATCGGCCGGGGCCGCACAGCCGCGCCTGGCGCCGATCAGGCCGGAGCGTGCTCCTTGAGCTCCACGCCGATCACGTGGATGTCCTCGGATCCGGTGTTCTCGAGGGTGTGCAGCGGGGTCGGGTCCTGGAACAGGACCCGCTCGTTGGCGAACGCCGGATCGGCCCGGGTGTCGCGCATGCACCTCGCCGTGCTCGTCTCGGCGGATCGAATGGTCGCCCGACACGCGATAGAGCAGGGTCGGGGTCAGGTGCGTGTGCAATGGCGCGGTCGTGCCGACCGGGATCACGATGTCGAGCACCCGGACCAGCTCATTCTCGAAGATCACCTTGTGGTTGTCGGGCGCGGCGATTGGTCCGTCGTGGTCGTCCATGCCGGGAAGTCTAGCCGCGGTGGCAGGCGGTCCGCGACCGGGCGTCGGGGCCTGCATCAGATGAATGTTGGCGACCACCTGACGTCGAGAGGCGGACGAGATCCTGCATGGGATGCACGAAGGCGATGCATTCGCGCCGCGATGGACGGTTTCGTCTGCGCGCCGTGCAGGCTCTGGTCCCGACCGATCGATCGACCAGTCGCCAACATTCGATCTGATGCGGATCGGCCCGCGGCGCCCGGCGGGCCGCGCGGCGCCGGCGCGGACGACGCGAGGCTTCAGTCGAGGAGCCGGTAGGCCTCGAGGGTCAGGAACTCGGCGAAGCCGTCCGCGAAGACGAGCTGGTCGAGGACCGTGACCGCATCGGACAGCCGGCCCGAGGCGGTGCCGCCGAGCTTGGCCAGCTCCTCGGCCCGGATCTTCTTGTACAGGTCGCCTTCGAAGATCCGGCCATCGGCGAGGCGGGTCCGCGTCGCCCGCCACTGCCAGAGCTGTGAGCGGCAGATCTCGGCCGTCGCCGCGTCCTCCATCAGGTTGTTGATCGCGGCCGCGCCGTTGCCGCGCAGCCACGAGTCGAGGTACTGGAGGGCGACCGAGACGTTCAGGCGGACGCCAGCCTCGGTGACCGCGCCGCCGGCGACCGTGAGATCGAGCAGGTTGCGCCGCGCTCGACCTTGACCTCGGGCCGGCCGACGCCCTTCTGGTCGGGTCGCGAGCCGAGGACGCCGTCGAAGACCTCGGTAGCGAGCGGGACGAGATCGGGATGGGCGACCCAGGTGCCGTCGAAGCCGTCGCGCGACTCGCGCTCCTTGTCCTCGCGGACCTGGGCCATGGCCGCCGCGTTGACCTCGCGGTCCCGGCGTGACGGGATGTAGGCGGCCATCCCGCCGATCGCGTGGGCCCCCCGCCGATGGCAGGTCTGGACGAGCAGGTCGGTGTAGGCCCGCATGAACGGCACGGTCATCGTCAGCTGGGCCCGGTCGGGCAGGACGAGGTGGGCTGTTCGAGCGGAACTTCTTGATCGAGCTGAAGAGGTAGTCCCAGCGACCGGCGTTGAGCCCGGCGGCGTGCTCGCGCAGCTCGAAGAGGATCTCGTCCATCTCGAAGGCGGCCAGGATCGTCTCGATCGAGGACCGTCGCCCGGATCGTCCCGACCGGCAGCCCCAGGGCATCCTGGACGTGGCCGAAGACGTCGTTCCAGAGCCGGGCCTCGAGGTGCGACTCGAGCTTGGGCAGGTAGACGTAGGGGGCCGTGCCGCGCTCGACCTGCTCGCGGGCGTTGTGGAAGACGAACAGGCCGAAGTCGAACAGGGACGCCGAGACCGGCGCGTTGTCGACGATCACGTGGCGCTCGTCGAGGTGCCAGCCGCGGGGCCGGACGACGAGGGTCGCGATCTCCTCGTTGAGGCGGTACGGCTTGCCGTCGGGGCCGTCGAAGGTGAGCCTTCGCCGGACGGCATCGGCCAGGGCGGCCTGGCCCCCGATCACGTTGGCCCAGGTCGGCGAGAGCGAGTCCTCGAGGTCGGCCATGAATACCCGGGCGCCCGAGTTCAGGGCGTTGATCATCATCTTCGGCTCGGCCGGACCGGTGATCTCGACCCGGCGGTCGGCGAGGTCGGCCGGGGTCGAGGCGACCGACCAGGTTCCGCTCCGGACCGCGGCCGTGGCCGGCAGGAAGTCGGGCAGGATGCCTCGGTCGAGCTGCTTCTGGCGGGTCTTGCGGGCGGCCAGGAGCTCGAGCCGCCGGGCACCGAAGGCGCGCTGGAGCCCGGCCACGAACTCGAGCGCCTCGGGAGTCAGGACTCGGTCCAGGCCCGGGACCGTGCGGCCCCGGACTTCCACGCCGGGGCGCACCGCGATTCCGGCTTCCGGCGGCGCGGCCGCGTGGGCGGCGGCTGCCACGGCCGCTGCGAAGGCTGCCTCGGGCTCGGCCCCCGCCGCGGGCTCCGCTTCCGTCGCCGGCTCCGGCCGGCGGCAAGCCACGGGCTCGGGTTCCGGCTCGGGTTCCGGCTCGGGTTCGGGTTCCGGCTCGGGCTCGGGTTCCGGCTCGGGCTGAGGTTCCGGTTCCGGTTCAGGTTCGCGGTTGATCGGCGGTAGGCCCGACGACCGCGGCCACGACGGTCGCGGCTGCCAGCACGGCTGGCTCATGGTCGCGGGCCGGCTCGTCGGCGGGCTCCCGCTCGGAGGCGAGCGCGCCGGCCGCGGCAACCGCGGCCACACCCGAAGCCTCGGGCGTGGATTCGGGTTCGCCGACCAGCTCAGGCTCGGCAACCGGCTCGGGCTCGGGCGCGGCAACGAGCGGCACGGCCTCGGCAACAGGCTCGGGTTCAGCAACGACCGGCACGGCCTCGACGAAGACCGGCGCGGGTTCGGCCGCGACCTCGCTTCGCCGAATCGTGGCCTGGATCAGCCCGTACGGCTCGCTCGTGGCGACGAAGATCTCCCGGTCGTTCGCCTGGCCGAACGGCGCCAGGTCGACCAGCCAGTGGTGGAGGTTCGGCATCGTCATCGAGATCTCGTCGATCGACGGCTGGGCCTCGAGCACGGCCCGGCCGAGGATCCAGATCGTCGCCTGGACCGACGGGCTGCGATGGCCGGAGAACGCGTCGAAGAGGGTCCGACAGACGTCGTCGAAGGTCGCGTCGTAGTCGTCGGGGGGCGCGCCGTAGCGCCAGGTCGCACTGAGCCGGCTGGCCATCAGCCGGTCGTCCGTCTCGGCCAGGGTCGTGTACTCGTCGCGCGGGAAGCCGCGGAAGGCCGAGCCGGCCGTCTTCATCAGGGTCAGGTCCTCGAGCCCGGACTCGATCGTCGAACCGGCCTGGTCGACTCGGACCACGGCCGTCCGGGTCAGCTCGCTCGTTCGCAGGAAGGCGTCCGGGGCTGGGCCAGAGGCAGTCGGAACCGGCTCCCAGCCGTGCTCCTGGATCGAGACGCGTGGCGGCTGTGACCTGGGGCGCCTCGCGGAAGTGCCGGGCAAGGACGAGCGCGAAGGGCTCGATCGGCCCGGTCAGGTGCTCGTGGGCCAAGGCATAGGTCGTGTTCTTCATCGTGTCGGTCGCCACGACAAGCGAGTTGTCCCCGGCCGAATGGGCCGCCTCGAAATCGCCTTCGAGGGCGATTGCCACGGTCAGGTCGCGGACGCGCGTGCCCGCGGCCTCGCGGCTGACCTTGACCAGCCGGATCGCCGACTTGCCGTACCTATTCGGACCAAGCTCGAACAATCTCGACTCCCTGTTCAGGGTTCGACGGTGCTCACCACCCGCCGGCGTCGCGGATCAGGCGGTGAACGACGCGCGCGGCGACCACCCGCCGGTAGTCGGCCGTCGAGCGGACATCATCGATCGGCTCGATCTCGGCGGCAAGGGTGACGAATGCCCTATCCGCCGTGTCGCTGGTTGGCGGTCGGCCCTCGATCGCCGCCTCGGTCGCGGTCGCCCGGATCGGCCGCTCGGCCACGGATCCGAGGGCCAGCCGGACCGACTGCCAGGGCGCATCGGTCGAGGCTGCGACCCAGCTCAGGGCGAGGACAACCTTGCTGATCGCCTGGGCCCGGCGCGTCCCGATCTTGCGAAAGCGGACCTGGCGATCAGCCACGAGCGGGATCCGGACCCGTACGACGAGCTCGTCCGGGGCGAGGGCCGTCGTGCGGTAGCCGGTCCAGAAGGTCGCCGCCGGGATCGAGCGTTCGCCCCGGATCGAGCCGGCCACGATCGTCGCGTCGGTGGCCAGCAGGACCGGTAGCGTGTCGCCGGCCGGCGAGGCATTGGCGATGTTGCCCCCGAGCGTCCCCCGGTTCTGGATCTGGGCCGCCCCGATCGTCGCCGCGGCCTCGGCCAGGACCGGCAGCAGGTCGTGGCAGACGGCCGAACGGCGAATCTCGGTGTACGTCGTCAGGGCGCCGAACGTGAGCGCGTCGCCGTCGAGGGCGATCCCCCGCAGCTCGTCGAGCCGCCACAGGTCGAGCAGCCGGTCCACCGCTGGGCCGGTCCCGGATGAGAGCTGGACGAGGACGTCGGTCCCGCCGGCGAGCGGCCGGTGGGTTGCCGAGGCCAGCAGCTCGTAGGCATCGGCCAGGCGCTCGGGCGAGACCAGCGGCGGCTCGATCACGCCTCGATCACCACTGGGTCACCGCTCGATCAACGCGCTCGCATCACGCCGGCTCGCGGCCAGGGCGATCGCATCGATGATCTTCGTGTAGCCCGTGCAGCGGCAGAGGTTGCCCGCGATCGCCTCCCGGATCGCGTCGTCGGTCGGGGCTGCGCCGGACGCCAGAAACGCCTCGGCCGACATCAGCATGCCCGGGGTGCAGATCCCGCATTGGGCACCACCCGCCTCGAGGAAGGCCAGCTGGAGAAGATCGAGGTCGTCGACCACGGCCGGCTCGGCGGCGGTCGGCCGCCGAAGCCCGAGGCCCTCGACCGTCCGGACCGTGCAGCCATCGACCTGGCTGATCGGGACGAGGCAGGCGTCGACCACCTGGCCGTCGAGCAGGACCGTGCAGGCCCCGCACTCCCCCTCGCCGCAGCCCTCCTTCGTGCCGGTCAGGCCGAGATCCTCGCGGAGGACGTCGAGCAGGCGCCGGGCGCCGGGCAGGTCGAGCTCGACCTGCTCGTCGTTAACCTGGAATCGGACGGCTGTCACGTCGGGGAGCCGCCAAACCCGTGGCCCGGCACCACCCGCCAGGGCCGCCAGGATTCGTTCCGGGCTGGCCGGCAGCTCATGGATCCAGACGCCGGTCGCGTCGTGGATCGCGGCAACCACGGCCGGCGCCCCGACGTCCATCGGCAGCTCGCCGATCCCCTTCGCCCCGTGGGGCGCTCCGCTGAACGGGGCTTCGACGAGGATTGTGCTGATCCGGGGGGCGTCGAGCGCGGTCGGGATCAGGTAGGTGGCGAGCCGGTCGTTCAGGTAGCGGCCATCGCGCAGCTTGATCTCCTCGATCGTGGCGTAGCCGACGGCCTGGAGCGTGCCGCCCTCGACCTGGCCCTCGGCCAGGACCGGATGGATCACCCGGCCAACGTCATCGGCGGCAACGACGCTGCGCACGGCCACCTCGCCCGTGTCGAGATCGACGTCAACTTCGGCGATCGCCGAGGCCCAGCCGAAGGCCGGGTAGGCATCGCCCCGATAGGTCGTGTCGTCGAAGTCGACCCCCGGATATGGCTCGAAGTGCTGGTCGATCCGGGTCGCGCCGTGAATCCGGGCGTCATCGGCGTAGCGTTCGGCGAAGGTCCCACCGTTCGGGCTGCGTTGCTCGACCACGGCCCGCAGGCGCCGGCAGGCCTCGATCACCAGGCCGCCCACGACCATCGCCGTGCGCGAGGCCACGGTCGGTCCGCTGTCCGGCACCTGGGCGGTGTCCACGTCGGCCAGCTCGATCTCGTCCATCGACACGCCGAGGGCCTCGGCCGCGAGCTGGGGGAAGATCGTCTTCGTCCCCTGGCCCATCTCGGTCGAGCCGATCAGGATCCGGATCCGGCCGTCTGCCCCGAGCTCGACCGAGGCGACCGAGGCGAGGTGGACCTCGCCCGAGCCGGTGAATCCGGCGCCATGCCAGGCCAGGGCGAGGCCGATCCCGTGGGCGGTCCGAGCCAGTCCCGGCCTGTTTGATCGAGCGCCGGCCGCCTCGCGAGCCGCCTGTTCTGCGCCTGTTCCTGGGCCGCCGCCTGGCGAGCCGCTCGTTCGCTGGCCGTGCGCGCCCGGATCCGCTCGAACTCGGCTGCCTCGGCCGCGCGGTCGAGGACCTCTTCGGCGGCCACGCTCTCGCGCAGGACCTGGCCGGTCGGGGTCGTGTCGCCCGGGCGGTACAGCCAGCGACGGCGCAGCTCGAGCGGTGACGTGCCCAGGGCCTCGGCGATCCGGTTGACCTGCATCTCGGCGGCGAACTCGGTCTGGGGTGCCCCGAAGCCGCGGAAGGCCCCATTCGGGGGTGTGTTCGTGGCGACCGCCCGCGAGGTGATCCGGACATTCGGGCACGAGTACGGACCGCCCGAGTGGAGCGTGCCCCGGGACAGGACGACCGGGCTCAAGGTGCAGTACGCCCCGCCGTCCATCACGATCTCGATCTGCTGGGCGACGAGCCGGCCGTCGGCCGAGACGCCGCTCCGGTAGCGGACGATCGCCGGATGACGCTTCGTCGTCGCCGCGATGTCCTCGTGGCGGTCGTAGATCATCCGGACCGGCCGGCTGCAGGCCCGGGCGAGGAGCGCCGCGTGGAGGGCCAGGATCGAGGGGTATTCCTCCTTGCCCCCGAAACCGCCGCCGGTCTCGGCCTGGATCACCTGGGCCTGTTCGTCGGTCAGCAGGAGGGAGCGCCGGAGCGCCCGGTGGACGTAGTACGGGCACTGGAGCGAACCGTGGACGGCGACCCCGCCGTCGTCTCTCGGCACGGCGATCATCGCGTTGTTCTCGATGTAGAGCTGCTCCTGGTGGCCGACCCGGTACTCGCCCTCGATCACCAGGCTTGCCTCGGCGAAACCGGCCGCGAGATCGCCCGTCTCGATCTCGTAGTGGGCGAAGACGTGCTCGCTCAGGAGCGGATCGAAGACGGCCGGGAGGGCTTCGGTCCGGATCCGGAGATGGCCGATCGCCTCGCGCAGGAGGTTACGGTCGGGGGCCGCGACGAGCGCGATCGGCTCGGCATGGTGGCGGATCTCGGTCTCGACCAGGATCGGCTGGTCGTCCTGGATCGAGCTGACGATGTTCGGGCCGGGAATGTCGGCGGCGGTCACGACGACGACCTTCGACCAGTCGAACTCCGGGGCCCGCTCGATCCCGATGAGGCGGGCATGAGCCTCGGTCGAGCGGATCGTGGCGCCGTACCAGGCCCCGGGAAAGAGCAGGTCGTCGGTGTAGAGGGCCGTGCCGGTCAGCTTGGCCGGACCTTCCCGCCGGAGCGGCCCGCGGGGCATCGCCAGGCCGGGGGTCGGAGCATCGGGCCGAAGAATCACCGGGGGTCGCCGCGCGACCGAGGGGGGTCCGGATGGTCATCTCAGCCCGTACATCCTGACGCCCCACGATGGGACCGGTCTTGCCGGGCTGTCAAGCGCGGCGGCCGCGTGGCGTAGCATTCGGGCCGATGCCTCCGAGCCTGCCCGATCGGCCACCGTTCGCGCTGCGCGCCCGGATCCTGACCCCACTCGCCGGCGGCGGAAGCCAGTACGAGGACGACGGCGCCATCCTGGTCGGAGCGGATGGCCGGATCGGGTTCGTCGGTCCGTGGGAACAGCTGATCGCGAATCCGACCGGACTCGAGGCCGGCGGAGGAGAGCCACTCACGGTCGGCGCGGGTAGCCCGACGGCGCCGCAGCCGCCGGGTCAGTCCGACGGCGCTGCAGCCGTCCCGATCGTCGACCTCCGGCCGTGGCTCGTCCTGCCCGGCCTGGTCGACCTCCACGTCCACCTGCCCCAGGTGCCGCACGCCGGACTGGGCTTCGGGATGCCCCTGCTGGACTGGCTCCAGCGCTACGTCTTCCCCCTCGAGCGCGACTTCGACGAGGCCGCCGCCGAGGTCGTGGCCCCGGCCGTCTACCGTGCCTTTGCCGCGGCCGGGACGACGACCGCCCTGATCTACGGGGCCGTCTACGAGCCCTCGATCGAGGCCGCGTTCCGGGCGGCCGAGGCCCACGGGCTGCGGGCGATCATCGGCAAGGTGATGATGGATCGGCTGACCTACGACGACACCCTCCGGCCCTCGGAGGTGCTCGACCTCTCGCTGCGCCAGTCGGCCGACCTGTGCGAGCGCTGGCACATGCGCGACAACGGCCGGCTGCGCTACGCGTTCACCCCGCGCTTCGCGGTCGCCTGCTCGGCCGACATGCTCCGCGAATCGGCCAGCCTGGCCCGGGCCGCCGGAGCCTACTGGCAGACCCACCTGGCCGAGGACCGGGCCGAGATCGCCGAGGTCCAGCGACTCTTCCCCGAGGCGATCGACTACCTCGACGTCTACGACCGGGCGGGCGGCCTCGGGCCCAGGACGATCCTGGCCCACGCGATCCACCTGTCCGACCGGGAGGTGAACCGGCTGGCCGAGACGGAAAGCCGGCTGGCCCACTGCCCCGCCTCGAACCTGTTCCTCGCTTCGGGCACGATGCCCCTCGCCCGCTACCTCGACGCCGGCCTGGCCGTGGGCCTGGGCTCGGACGTGGCCGGCGGCCCGGACCTGTCGATCTTCGGGGCGATGCGCTTCGGGGGCTACGTCCAGAACGCCCTGCGGGTGGCCGGGGCCGAGACCCGGCCGATCCTCGATCCGCTCGGCTGGCTCCGCCAGGCGACGTTCGAGGCGGCCCGCTGCCTCGGGCTCGAGGACGAGATCGGTTCGATCGAGCCGGGCAAGGAGGCCGATCTGATCGCGGTCGATCCGGCCCTGGCGGCGCCGCCGGCCGCGGTCGAGCCCGACGGGCCGGCCGAGATCCTGAGCCAGCTGATCTTTCGGTCGCATCCCGACATGGTCCGGGGAGCCTGGGTCCGGGGACGGCGGCTGGAGGGACCCGGCCAGGACCCCGTCGCGGCATGAGCCCGGCGGCATGAGCCCGGCGGCATGAGCCCGGTCGACATCCTGATCCGGGGCGGGACCGTGGTCGACGGGACCGGCTCGCCCGGCCGGCCGGCCGACGTGGCGATCTCGGGCGACCGCCTGCGGCTGATCGAGCGAGGCCCGGCAATCGGCGATGGACCGCGCCGGACGCGCGGCCCGCGGAGGAGGCCCTGGGCGGTCCGCCGGGCCGGATCATCGAGGCGAGCGGTCGGAGTCGTGGCGCCGGGCTTCATCGACCTCCACAGCCACGCCGGGCTGATGATCCTGGCCGAGCCGGAGCACGAGCCGAAGGTTCGCCAGGGGGTCACGACGGAGGTCATCGGGGTCGACGGCAACTCGTACGCGCCGTTCGACGATCCGGCCGACCTGGCCGCGTTCGTCGAGCTGAACGCCGGCCTCGACGGACATCCCGGGATCGCCTACGACTGGGACAGCGTCGCGACCTACCTGACCCGGTTCGACCGGCAGGTCAGCGTGAACATCGCCTACCTCGTGGGCAACTCGGTCCTCCGGATCAATGCCCTGGGCTGGGACGACGTGCCGGCCGGACCCGGCCGCGATCGAGCGGATGCGCTCGCTGCTCGCCGAGGCGATGGCCGAGGGCGCCTTCGGGCTGAGCTCGGGCCTCGACTACCCGCCCGGTTCGTACGCCACGACCGGGGAGCTGGCCGCCCTGACCAGCGAGGCCGGCCGGCTCGGCGGGTTCTACCACACCCACGTCCGCTATCCGCTCGGCGACGGCTACCTCGATCCGTTCCGCGAGGCGATCGAGATCGGCCGGCTGGGCCAGGCGCCGGCCCACATCACCCACTTCTACCATCGGGCGACGTTCCCGGGCGGGCCCGAGCCGATGCTCGAGCTGGTCGATCGAGCGCGGGCCGCCGGGCAGGACGTCACCTTCGACTCGTATCCCTCCGAGTGGGCCAGCACCCGGCTCCTGATCCTGGTCCCGCCCTGGGTCCAGGAGGGCGGCCCGGTCCGGACGAAGGAACGCCTGGCCGATCCGGCGGTTCGCCGGCGGATCCGCCGAGAGCTGGCCGAGCGGGGCACTCTTTTCGCCGGCAGCACCGGCCTGGCCGGCGTCCGGGTGGGCTACTTCGCCCGGTCGGAGAACCTGCGCTGGGAGGGCTGGAGCCTTGGCGCGATCCAGGCCGAAACGGGCAAGGAAGCGGTCGACCTCGTGTGCGACCTGCTCCTGGCCGAGGATCTCCGCCTGAACGAGGTCACGCCCGGCCCGGACCGGGCGACGATGCCGCCCTTCTTCCGCCATCCGGTCGGCATGGTCGGGACCGATTCGACGTTCGTCGGGGCGAAACCGAGCCCGCGCACGTACGGCTCGTTTCCGCGGATCCTGGGCGAGTTCGTCCGCGAGGAGCGCCTGCTGAGCCTCGAGGAGGCGGTCCGCAAGATGACCTCGGCCCCCGCGGCCCGGCTCGGGATCACCGACCGCGGCCGGCTCGCCGATGGACTGCTGGCCGACGTCGTCGTGTTCGACCCGGCCCGGATCCGGAGCGAGGCCACGGTCGACGAGCCGCGCCGGTTCCCGGAGGGGATCGAGCAGGTGATCGTCAACGGGACCCTGGTCGTCGACGGTGGCCGGCATACCGGGGCGACGCCCGGGCGGGCCCTCCGCCATCGGCGGAGCTGAGCGCTCAGCTGCCGGCCAGGAAATAGCCGGTGACGTCGAACAGGACCTGGGCCGACGCTCCCTTGCCGGGCCACGTAGATGACCCACAGCTTGCCGCCCGTCCCGAGCGTCACGGTCAGCCCGTTCGCCCGCGTGTCGCCCAGCGGGAAGTTGATCGTCGAGGTGGCCGGCTTCGTGGTCGACACGGAGGTCAGGGCAAGGTAGCCGGCGGCGGTCTGGCCGGTCACGGTCAGGTTGCCGGTCACGGCGATCGCGGCGACGGGCACGTTGAAGGCCGGATTCGTCGCCTGACCGGTGGCCCCGAAGCTCGTCGGCGTGCCTGCCTTGACCGCCCCGCCGGTGAGCCCGAGCTTGGAACGCGTGTCCACGAGCCGGCTCGGATCGACGGCGAACCAGGTCGCCCCGGTCGAACCCGGCAGGAAGTAGCCAGTCACGTCGAAGAGGACCTGGGCCGACGCGCCCTTCCGGGCCATGTACGTGACCGACAGCTTGCCGCCCGCCCCGAGGGCGATCGTCACGCCGTTGGCCCGGGTGTCGCCCAGGGGGAAGTTGATCGTCGATGTCGTCGGCTTCGCCGTGGCGACCGAGGTCAGGGCCAGGTAGCCCGCCGCGGTCTGGTCGGTCACCGTCAGGTTGCCGGTCACGGCGACAGCCTCGGCCGGGATCCCCTTCAGGCCGGTCACCTGGAACGTGCCGGGCGTGCCGGCTTTGACCGCTCCCCCGGTCAGGCCGGTCTTCGAGCGGCTGTCGACCAGGCGGGTCGAAGCGAGCGGGAAGTAGCTGGCTCCCGAGGCGCCGGGCAGGTAATAGCCGGTCACGTCGAAGATCGCCTGGGCGCTCGACCCGGAGTGGGCCATGTAGACGAGGCCGAGCTTGCCCCCGCTGCCGAGCGGGATCGTGACCCCGTTCGCCCGGGTATCGCCGAGCGGGAAGTTCAGGGTCGAGTAGCGCGGCTTGTTCGTGGCGACCGAGGTCAGGGCGAAGTAGCCGGCTGCCGTCTGGCCGGTCACGGTCAGGTTGCCGGTGACCGCGACCGCATCGGCCGGGACCGGGTTGGCCCCGACGCCGGTCACCTGGAAGGTGCTGGCAACCCCGGCCTTCAACGCTCCGTGGGTCAGGCCCTTCTTCGTCCGGGTGTCGACCAGGCGGCTGGGGCTCAGGGCGAAGTAGGTCGCCCCGGGGATCGAGACAACCGGCGTCACGGCTGCGCTGGCGGCCGAGGTGGCCCCCGGTCCGGACTCGTTCGTGGCCACGGTCGTGAACGTGTAGGCCGTCCCATTGGTCAACCCGGAGACCGTGCAGAACAGGCCCGACTTCGTCGAGCAGGTCCGACCACCCGGCGCAGCCGTGACGGCATAGCTGCCGATCGTGCCACCGCCGTCATTGGCCGGCGGCAGCCAGGTCACGTAGGCCGAGGCGTCGAGGGGCGTCGCCACGACCCCGGTCGGGGCGTCCGGGATGGCCGGCAGGACGGTCAGCTTGGCCAGGGTCGTCCGGGTCAAGCCACCCCCGACGCCCTGGATCGTGGGCGAGACGATCCCGGGCGGGGTGACCGTGGGCACGTTCGAGGTCGTGATCGTCAGGGTCGAGGTCGAGCCGGTCACCGGGTTCGGGCTGAAGACGGCGGTCGTGCCACTGGGCATCGCGCTGGCAACCGAGAGGGTCACCGGCGGAACGAACTGGGTCCGGTTCACGTTGATCGTGAACGTCGTCGTTGCGCCGCGGGTCACCGATTGGCCCGTCGGGTTGGCGACGACGGCAAAGTTCGGGTGGTAGGTCACGGGCGTCAGGTCGGTTCCGGCGAACCGGTCGAGGTCGACGCAGCCGGTGGTGATCCCGGCCACGTGGCCGCAGTCGGTGTACTGCCAGAAGGTCCAGCCGTTGCCGCTCCAGCCGTTGGCCGGCACGGTCGGGCTGGTCACGCCCCAGTTGGCAATCCAGAGGACCTTGTAGCCGGCCAGGGCGATGCTCGTGTTGTTGGCCATCTTGGTCGACCAGAAGCTCGGGCTGACGTAGATCATCGGCTGGATCCCGAGCTTGGCGGTGACCTCGTCAAGCCAGGCCCGGACCCAGACCTGGAGGGCGGCCGGGCTGAGGGCGCCGGTCTGCTCGAGATCGAGAGCGGGCAGGAGGTTGCCCGGGGTCAACCCGGCGACCGCCACGTAGTGATCCGCCTCGGCGACGGCCTCGCCGGGGGTCGAATCCGGGTCGGCGAAGTGATAGGCCGCCATCGGAATGCCGACCGCCATCGCGCCCGCCCGGTTCGTGGCGTACATCGGATCGACGTAGGCCGTGCCCTGGGTCGCCTTCATCACGACGAATTGCTTGCCGGCGGCCTTGACCTGGGGCCAATTGATCGTGGCCTGCCAACGGCTCACGTCGAGGCCTTCGAGGGGCGCGACGACCGAGGCCCGCTGGCTCGGGCTGCGGCTGCCGGGGCTGCCGCCGCTGCCGGGCTGGACCTTGACCGGGGAGCTCGGCGCCGGGCTCGGCGAAGCGGCCCGAACGCCAACCGGTCCGAGGGATGCAGCCAGGATCAGCAGGATCGCCGTCAGGATCCCGGCGTACCGAGCCGACTGGGGTCGGACTCGGACACGCTCGCTATCTCGTGTCACAGGCATCATCGGTGCGGAGCCCCATCCTGGACCGCCAGGCGGACGCACACCATAACCCCATCGGACCAGTCCCGACCGCCATGGGTCATGTCGCCAAGTCGCGGTTCGGGAACCCTCGGCGCGGCGCGGACGGCCGCTCGATTGGCTAGTGGACGACGCCGATCGCCGAGCCGGAGAGGGGGGCCATGACCGGCACCCCGGCAGCCGCTTCGGGCTCCACCGCTGGGGCGTCGGAGGCGTCCTGGAGCGCGGCGCCGACGCTCAGGCCGCGAGCGTAGTCGAGGATCACGCCGCGCAGGAGCTCCTCGTTGTTGCCGCTGGCCAGGGCCATCAGCCCGAGCACGTCCTCGCGGATGTCCTGGGGTGCCCGGTCGGCCGCGGCCCGCAGGACCTTCGGGTTCTCGGTCGGCTCGACCGTCTCCGAGGCGTAGAACAGCTCCTCGTGGAGCTTCTCCCCGGGCCGCAACCCGACGATGTCGAAGGGCTGGCTGTCGGGGTCACGACCGGCCAGCCGAACGAGGTCGCGGGCCAGGTCCATGATCTTGACCGGCTCGCCCATGTCGAGCACGAACAGGTCGCCCGACCGGGCCAGCGAGGCGGCATCGAGGATCAGCCAGGCGGCCTCGGGAATCGTCATGAAGAAGCGGGTCATGGCCGGGTCGGTGATCGTGAGCGGCTCGCCGTTCTCGAGCTGCTCCTGGAAGATCGGCACGACGCTGCCGTTCGAGCCCAGGACATTGCCGAAGCGGACGGACACATAGGCTCGACCGGTCCGCTCGGCCGTATCGGCGACGAGCATCTCGGCGACGCGCTTGCTGGCACCCATGACGCTCGACGGCCGGACCGCCTTGTCGGTCGAGACGAGCACGAACCGCTCGACCCCGGCGGCCTCGGCCGCATCGAGGACGGCCTGGGTCCCGGCCACGTTGACGTACATCGCGTCCGAGGGGTGGGCCTCCATCATCGGCACATGCTTGTAGGCCGCGGCGTGGAAGATGACCGTGGGCGCCTCGAGGGTGATCAGCTTGTCCATGGCCGCCCGGTTCGTGATGTTGGCCAGGGCCGTGTGGACGTCGACCCCGGAACGGCCGTGGCCCTCGCGCAGCTCAAGCTCGCGCTCGAGCAGGTAGAGCGGGCTTTCGGCCCGATCGACCAGGACCAGTCGGCGGGGACCGAGGGAGAAGACCTGCCGGGCGAGCTCCGAGCCGATCGAGCCGGCGGCGCCGGTGATCAGGACCGTTTGATCCCGGATGATCTCGGCGACGCCAGCGATGTGATCCTTCACGATCGGCCGGCGGAGCAGGTCCTCGACCCGGATCCGGCGCATCCGGTTGGCGCTATTCGTTCCATCGAGCAGGTCAGTCACTGGCGGGACGATCCGCACGTCGAGGCCGAGGGCCATGGCCGATTCGACGACCGGGCGAACGGCCGCTCCGGGCGCGCTCGGCATCGTGATCAGGAGGGTTCGGGCACCGGTCAGCTCCATGGCACGGGTCAGCTGGTCACGGGGCCCGAACACCCGCAGGCCCGCCACGTACTTGCCGCGGAGCGCCGGGTCATCATCGAGGAAGCCGACCGGGACGACGCCCGTGCCCGGGATTGCGCTCGGCCGAGCGGGCCATCAGGACCCCCGTCCGACCGGCCCCGTAGAGCAGGGTCAGGTGCTGGCCGGCGGCGGCTCGGGCGGGCGCCTCGGGCGACCAGTCGAAGGCGGCCCGGATCGTGAACCGGACCCCGCCCAGGATCGCGATCGCGAGGAGCATCTCGATCGGCCAGAACGAACGGGGGAAGCCGGCCGGCATGTCCGCCGGCGCGATCGCGACCAGGCTGTAGAACAGGATCATGCAGGCGATCGTGCCGACAAGCATGGCCGCGGCGATCTGGAAGACGTCCGGGATGCTGGCAAAGCGCCAGCCGCGGCTGTACAGGCCAAGCCGGCTGTTGCAGGCGGTCCGGACCGCCATCAGCAGGAAGATCGTGGGCAGGACCGGGCCGATCAGGGCCGGTCCGGGCAGGACGTCGTAGCGCAGGCCAAGGGCGAGGCAGGCCGCGGCGAAGATGCCGACCAGGTCGATGACCAGGAGGTGACGGGCCTGGAGCCGGCGGGCCACACGGGCGATCACGGCACCATCCGGCTTGGATGGTGCTGACCAGTGCTTGGATCCTGGCGATCGGTGTGAGACATCGGCAAGGCGAACCGACAGCTGAGGCAGGCGGCGAGACACGAAAATCCCCGGGCACGGAGATCGCTACGACATACGACGCTGCGACCAGTGACGCGTGGATGATGGTCCCGGTACATGCGCGACTCGCCCTGGTTCTCGGGGACGCGCCACACCCGGAACCCTGCGATCGCGACTGCCCGAAGCGCCTGAATAACTCGGATGAAAGGAACGCTTCAGGACCCCGAACGATAGGTCATCCGGATGGCCACGACCAGTACTTTTCGGTAAATTCGGGCGTGGATCTGTTGCGCCAGAGCACCATTCGGAAAGGGACTCGATGAACGACCGAGCCAGGCTCTCGCTGGTCCATCGGGTCCGGCCGCTCGGAGCCGGCGAGCCTCGCCGGGAGCCACGGCCGATCCTGATCCTGCTCCACGGCGTGGGCAGCAACGAGCTGGCGATGGCCGCGATCGCTCCGGCCTTCGACCCACGCTTCCTGGTCCTCAGCGTCCGGTCGCCGATCGAGCTCGGGCCGTTTGCCTTCGGCTGGCTCCCGATCGCCCGGACCCCGGACAGCCCGGCGGTGGGTCCGGCCGATGTCGAGTCGGCCTGGTCCCGGCTGTCGAGCTTCATCGATGAGGCCGTGGCGGCCTACGGGGGCGATCCGGACCGGGTCTTCCTGGCCGGCTTCAGCCAGGGCGGGATCGTGGCGGTCGGGTACACCCTGGCCCACCCCTCGCACGTCGCCGGAGCCGTCTCGATGAGCGGCTGGCTGCCGCCGGAGGTCGTCCCGGCCGTGGTCGACGAGGGTGCCCTGGCCGGTCGCCCGATCCTGGTCGTCCACGGGCTCGATGACCAGACGATCGGGGTCGCTGCCGCACGCGCCGAGCAGGCGATCCTGTCCGGGTTCCCGGTCCGGCTCGACTACGTCGAGCTCGCGATCGGCCATACGACGACCGATGAGAGCATATCGATCGTCGCCGGCTGGCTGGCCGATCAGCTCGGTCCCTGAGCGAGGAGCGCGGGCACTGTCCTGCCTCGATCGCGGAGCGCGACCGTCAGTCGCCGGGCGACGCTACGAGCCGCTCCAGCTCGCGCTCGAGAAGGGCGCGCCCGGCTCGCTGGGCCTCGATCGGCCGGAGCGTGTGGTCGATCCCGGGCAGGGTCTCGAGAACGAGGTTCGGCCAGCGATCGAGGCCGGCCACGATTCCGGCCGCGGCCAGCTCGTCCTGGACGGGCTCCTCGCCCGAGAACGCGAGGACGACCCGGGTGCCGTTGCTGGCCAGGGCGTCGAACAGGACCTCGGCCGGGTCCGCGGGCCGCGCTCGGCCGATCGCCCGGACCCGCCGGGGCGTGTTGGCGGCCCCTCGAGCCGCCGTCCGAGCCATCGCCCGGGAGACCTCGACCATCCGGGCGGCCGGCACCTCGCCGCGCAGGATCCGCCGCCACAGACCCGCGTCAGCCAAGGCGCTGGACCTTGCGGGCCTCGCGTCGGGCGAGCAGGTCGTCGTCCCAGACGACCGCCCGTGGGTTGATCGCGATCACCTCGACCACCCGGGAGTCATGGGCGGCGACGTTGATCGACCAGTAGGCGCCGGAGCACAGTCCGACCAGGACGAACCGGGGACCGTGGCCACGCTCCACGAGGAAGTCGAATGCCGCCCCCATCTGCGAGGCGAAGATCTCCTTGTAGAAGTTGCCGACCTCGCCCCGGCGGACCGGCTCGCCGTCGGCATCGCCGATTCCGTTCAGGTCGATCCGAAGCGTCGGAATGCCCCGCCCGCTCCACTGCCGGGCCGCCTCGACCCACATCCGGTTCGGGCCGATCCGACGGACCGCCCCGGCATTCAGGAATACGGCGCAGAGGTCGCTCCGGGCACCGTCGATTGGTTCGGCCAGGACCCCGAAGGGGCGGCTGTTCGGGTGGTCAATCCGGACGGGCGTCTCCCGAATCCGGGCCTCTGTCCCGCCGAAGACCGCCGTCCCGTTCGCTCCGGGTTGTTCGAGCGTCGCCTGCTCGGATCGCCCGGTACCGGGCTGGCGGGTCCCGGAGTCCAGCCAGGCCTCCACCTCGGCAAACACCGCGCTCGGCGGGGCGTCGTGCTCGGGGTGGAAGACCATGTCGGCCCAGCCCCGGCCCGGGGCGACCGTCACCTCGACCTCGAGCGATCGCAGGTGGGCCTCCGTCGCCTGGTCATGACCCATCCCGTCGCGTTCCAGGAGAAGGGCGCGCCGGAGCCGGCCGAGGTCCAGCCGGGCCGGAACAAGCTCGTTCAGGTCGTTCATCGAGCCGGCCGAGAGGACGAACCCGCTGACCTCGAGGTCGCCGGAAGACGGGATCGAGGAACCACCGTCCCGGGCTGGATCCATCCGGGTGCCCTGGAGCGCGGCGAAGGCCCGTTGCTCGCGGACGAAGGCACGCCCGGTGGCAGGTACCGCCCACAGCACGAGATCATCCACGGGCGCCCCACCCGAGATCGCAGCCGCGCCGATCAACCCGCCCAGGCCGAGGCCGATCAGGCAGACCGGTGGGGCATCCGGCCCCTCGGCCAGCCACCGCGCGGCCGTGATGATGGCCGCCAGCCAGGACTCGACCAGGCTCGGATCGTCCGGCGACCCGCCGCTGTCGCCGCTGCCCGGGAGGTCGATCCGGAGCGTGGGATGACCGTGCTCGGCCAGGGACTCGGCCCAGGCCTTGCGACTGCGATAGGAGGCGATGTCATCCCAGCCCCACGGTCCGCAGATCAGGACCGCGGCGGATCGAGGGGCATCGTCGTCGGGTTCGTGGAAGAGCCCGAAGACCGGTCCGCTCCGGCCCGCGAGATAGATCGGCCGGCCGGCGACTCGGGTCACGGTCACGGGCTGGGCTCCGGGATCGCAACCGCCACCCGGCCCTTCAGGTTGAGGGCCGTCAGCCAGCCGCCTTGCCCGAGGCCACCAGGCCCGCGGTCGGGCCCGGTTGGCCGGAGCGGGATGATCCGGCGGCCGCCCGGTTCGATCGAGAAGGCATCGTCGCCCGGGACGTAGCCGGGCAGGTGGATCCGGACGCCATAGGCCAGGCGGCGAGCGGCGATCTCCAGGACCGGGGCTCCGTCGGGGCCGCGGCCGGTGATGACGGAAAGCCCGAGCCGGTCCACGGGCTCGGGCGCCAGCGGCCGCCCGGCCGGGAACAGGAACGCCTGGGAGAGCAGCCTTGGCGGGCCATCCTCGACCGGCTGTTCGAGGCTGGCCACGATCACGTCCTGGGCCGGCGGACCAAAGCGGTAGGCCCATGAAACGTCGACGAAGCCGCCGACGATCGCTTCGACGTCGTGCTCGGTGGCCCCGTGAGCAGCCAGGTCGAGGGCGACCTCGCCGGCCCCGACCGGCAGCTCCTGGTCGCTGTACAGGCCGATCCGGAGGCGAGCGGCGAGCGGCCGCGGCCCGTCATTGGCGACATGGGCGACGACGCCGCCGGTCCGTTCGTCGGTCAGCCAGACCGCCCTCGGGGCAAGAATTCGACGGAGGTGGTGGTAGGCGGTCTTCGGCTGGCCGTGGTGATCGACGACGCCCCAGCCGGCGCCTGGCACGAGGTCGCGCAACCACAGGATCAGCCCGCCGCCCGAGGGTGAGCCGGCCCGGCGCCACTCTCCGTAGACGAGCTCCATGACCTCGCCGGTGACCGCCCGCGAGAGCTCCAGGTAGCGGGCCGGGTCGCCCCGCCGGACGACACCCGGGTCGAGCCCGAAGAGAAGCTCGAAGTAGTGATCACGCATGTCGTCGAAGTCCCAGCCGGCGCCCGCGTCGCGGGCCACCCCGGCCTTCCAGCGTGGATCGTGGATGAACACGTCATGGGGTGGCCCGACGGCCAGCTCCTCGAGGATCGAGTCGTCGGGGACGTTCGCGAAGGCGAGGCATTCCGCGGCAAACAGGACCCCACTCGTCCGGGCATCGGACAGTGGCTGTCGATAGCCGCCAACCCCGTAGTAGTTCGTCACGCCCCGATTCGGGCGGATCGGCAGGTCGCCCCCGAATGGCGCCGACGGAACGTAGATCACCTCGATGCCGGCGGCCTCGACCAGGCCGGGCACGATCGCGTCGAAGAACGGGATCCGGCCAAGGGCCGGATCGAGGCCGAGCATCGCGACCTGCTGCTCGACCTCGCTGTTGCCGCAGAGGACCGCCAGGCTGGCCCGACCGCCGATCTGCTCCAGGAGCTGGGCGACCTCATCCTTGGCCGTCCGGCCGAACGGCTCGTCGGCGAATGGGTAGTCCAGGCTCATGAACATCAGGTCCTGCCAGACCATGACCCCCAGCTCATCGCAAAGGTCATGGAAGGCCGGCTGCTCGTAGGCCCCGAAGCCCGGCAGGCGGAGCATGTTCATGCCGGCCTCTCGAGCCGTCTCGATGGCAGCCCGCAGCTCGTCGGGCGAAGCCGCCAGGCCCACGCTGTCGAGCGGCGTCCAAAGCGCACCCCGGGTGAAGACCGCCTGCCCATTGACCTGGAGGAACAGGCCGTCCCGGCTGATGTCGTGGTCGGCGGCCGGCCCCGCGGCCAGGCTCCTGAAGCCGACCCGGCCGGCCTCGATCGTGATCGGATCCTGGCCCGGGCCGACGATCAGCCGGACCCGGTAGAGCGCGGGATCGCCGTGGGTGTGTGGCCACCAGCGAGCGACACCGACGATCCGGAGCTCGGCGCTCGCCGCCAGAACCTGGTCGTCGGCGCTGACCGACATGGCCGCTCGATGGATTCCCGTCGGGCCCTCGAGCTCGAGCTCGATCGGCGCGTGGAGAGGCCCGGCCACGCCGCGCAGGCGGACGTTCAGGGCGAGGATCCCGTCGTCACCGTCCAGGCGCGGCCGGAGCTGGAGGGACTCGATCACGAGGCCCCTGCGCCGCTCGAGCCAGGCGCCGCGCCAGGGGCCGACCGCCGGTGGGCCCGGGGCGAAGCCGGGGATCCGGCCGATCAGCATCGAGCGGAACCAGCGGAGGTTGTTGTTGGCCACGAGGCGGGTGCGCCAGCGGGCCCGGGGCGATCGCTGGCGGTCGAGCTCGGGTCCCAGCGGCCGGAAGCGGATCGCCAGCTCGTTGCGGGCGACCAGGAGGCTGCCGACATCGATCGCGTGGCGGGCGAACATCGACTCGCTGGCAAGGATCCGTTCGCCGTTCAGGAAGACCTCGGCGAGGGTGGCCAGCCCATCCAGGCCAAGGACGACCTCCTCGCCCGGTCCGACCGGGGCCGCCTCGAACGAAGTTCGGAACCACCACTCCTGGGCGTCCAGTTCAGCGATCGGCAGGCCGGCGTCGCGCAATGCGCCGGCAGCCGTGCCCGGCACCGCGGCGGGGATCCAGGCGAGATCATCCATCTCGGTCGGGACCGGCCGACCCTGCTCGACGGAAGCCGCCTGCCAGCCAGCAGTCAGGAAGGTCCGCTCGTGTCCGGACACCCGGGCTCGGTCGGTCAGGGCCGGGTCCATCGGCCTAGGCCAGGACGTCGCTGAGCGATCCCATGGCTTCGGTCCAGGCCTCGCTCAGTCCGCGCATCGGCTCGGTCGGATCGAACATCCGGCGCCGGGCCAGCTTGAAGCCAAGCATCTTGCAGCCCTCGACGATCCGGGCCATCGCCTCCACCGCCTGAGCGCCCTGCTCGCCGAGGAGCCACTCGACGTGGGAGGCGAGGAGCTCGAAGCCGGCCCCGGCCATGCGGAACGTGGCGAAGGTGAAGGCGTGATACCGCGCGGCGTCGCCCTCGAGGAGGGCCGGCAGCTCGGCCGACAGACGGGCTCCGAACTCGTCGAAGGGATTGCCCGGCACGATCCGGTCGAGGTGGCCGCGAAGGATCTCGCGGGCGGCGGCATGCAACGCGTCCCCTTCGAGGCGGGGCCCGGCGTCGAACCGGATCAGCTCCGTGTAGGGCGGCAGGACGTCGCCCGACCAGCCCGCGGCGGTCCGGAAGGCCCCCCGGAAGTCGGCCCCTTCGAGGCCATACATCGAGGCGTTGTGGAAGTACTGGAAGCGCTCGCCGGCCAGGTCGATCCCCTCGGCGATCACGCCCGTCTTGACGTGGGCCTGGCCGTAGCTCGTGGCGGCCGTGTCGGGCAGGTACCAGGCGTCGAGCTCGATCGTCATCGTCCGGCCGAGGGCCAGGACCTCGGCGATCTGGCTGGGGATCGAGCGGTACGGCTGAACCTCGTGGATGTCCATCCCGTAGAGGACCTCGAGGTCGACCGCGAGCGGCTTGAAGAACGTCCACTGGTCGTTCTCGAAGCCCATCCGGACGAACGAGCCGAACGAGGCAACGGGCTCGTCGCCGCGAGCATGGAGGAGCTCGACCACGATGTCGGTGAAGCAGTTCGTCTCGATGTAGCTTCGCTCGCCGGTGTGCAGGGAGCTCGGCTGGTAGGTCGCCGGGTCGAGACCGAACAGGCTGACCATGCCACGCGGGGCGAGGCTCATGACCAGAGCTCCGCGCGCACCTCGGCCGGCCAGGCGTCGACGGCCAGGCCATGGGCCCGGAAGAGGGCCAGGGTGATCCGCTCCAGGCCGAACGCGACGCATCCGGTGTGGGCGACCCGCCCGCCTTCGAGGCTGAGCTCGTAGATCTGGCTGAAGTGGTCCTGGTGGTAGTTGAACGAGGCGATCGCCGTCGGCTCCGGCCCGCCGACCATCGCCACGAGCTCGAACTTCAGCTCCTGGGCCCGCTGGTTCGCGGCCAGCATCCGGCCGCCCCGACCGAAGAACGGGTCGGAGGCGACCTCCGAGGTGGCGGCGAGGCCGACCCGCTCGAACAAGCCGACCGTTCGCCCCAGCCATTCATCGCGGAACGTCCCGACATCGTCTGGATCGGCAATCCGGACGAACTCGAGCATGTGAAAGATCTGCATCCGGGCCGGGATCACCTGAGGCCTCGTTGCGGTAGACCCACGAGCTGCCCGTGTCGATCGTCACCCCGGCGGCGGGCAGCGGGCCGCGCCGGGCGACTTCAGGGTAGACCGGGTAGCAGGCGGCCGGCAGGACGACCAGGTCGGTCATCGTCTGGAACCGGCTCCAGTCCTCGTGGCGGGCGGCCAGCTGCTCCTGCTCGGTGGCCTCGGCATCCGATCCGGCGAAGGAGAAGACACTCCCGGCCAGGTGGGGCATCGAGGCAAGGTAGCCGTTCTTCTCGATCTGGTAGCGCGGCAGGAGCGGTGGGAAGCGCATCGCCTCGGCGTGATCCGGGGCGGCCGCCCGCATGACCGCAGCGGTGAAGGCCTCACGGACCCGGACGAAGTCGGCGCCCTGGCCGTAGACGCCCGGGACGTCGGTCTGGACGAGGAGGCCCCGCTCGAAGAGGTCGGCCAGGAGGGCAGCCTGGCTCGGCGTGGCCGCGCGGTACGCCGCCATCAGACGTCCTTGGCGATGAGCAGCAGGCTCGCGTTCGTCTGGTGGATCCGCTCGTTGGCGACCATCAGGCAGGCCGACATCGTGTCGCGCAGGTGGCGTCCGACGCTGAACGGCGTGTCGTTCTTGTAGCCCACGATGCCGCACACGTTCATCGCTCCCTGGCAGACCCGGGGGGCCTGCTCGGAGGCGGCGATCTTCAGGTTGTTGAAGCGCAGGATCATGGCCATCGTCGAGAGCCGCTCGCGGTCCTCGGCCGAGGCATCGGTGAAGTCGCGCAGGCCGGTATTGACCTCGGCCCGAAGGAGGGACAGCTCGCTCATCAGCTGCGACAGCCGCACGGCGGTCGGCGGGAGCTGGTCCGGGCGGGCCTTGGCCGAGGCCTTCACGAAGGCGCGGGCGCGATCGAAGGCGTCGGTCGCGATGCCCAGCCAGAGGTGCGACCAGAGGATGTGCGAGATCGGGACCATCGACTCGGTGCCGACGGTCGAGAACGGGGTCGGCAGGACCTGCTCGATCGGGAACTCGGCCCGGACGGTGTAGCCGGGCGAACACGTCCCGCGCATGCCCATCGGGATCCCAGGTCCCCTTCTGCTCGAGGTTGAACTGCTCGCGGTGGGTGAGCACGGCGACCTGGTCGCCGGGCTCGGCCTCGGGGCCGCGTCGGAGCGTGGTCAGGAGGTCGTCGGCATACGCCCCGTAGGAGACCGTCGGTGCCTGCTTTTCAAACGTGGCCAGGCCGCCGTCACCCGGGGTGACCGCGGCAATCGACTTGCCCAGGTCACCGCCCGTCCCGATCTCGGAAGTCACCGAAGCGACGAGACGCTGATCGCGGGAGACGTCCCGCAGATAGGCCTCGAACCAGGCCGAGCCATTGAGGTGCCGGGCGATCGCGGCGATCTGGATCTGGTGCATGGCGAAGACCATCGCGCTGGCTCCGCAGCGGCGGCCGAGCTCGAAGCAGGCCGCGGCGACGGCCTCGAAGGAGATCCCCCCGCCGTCGTACTCCTCGGGGATCAGCGACGACAGGGCCCGGGCCTCGCGCAGGGCCGTGATCGTCTCGATGGGGAAGCGGGCGTTGCGGTCGACATCGTCGGCGTTCGGCGCAGCGACGTCGTCGGCGATTCGCCGGATCGTCTCGAGGAAGGCCTGGTCGCGGTCGACGGTGACGGTCATGCCGCGACCTCGCAGCTGGGTCAATGCCGAGCCGATCGCGGAGACGCTTTGAAAGACGCTTCGCTTGAGCATCGAGTCGGGAAACTCGACGTCGAACGCGGTCTCCAGGCCGAGCATCAGGTTCACGCTGGCATGCGAGGTCATCCCCGCCTCGAACAGGTCGGCATCGTCACTGAGGGTCGAGATATCGACCGGGAGATGGCCGTGCTCCCGGATCACCTGCCGGATCCGGTCCGCCAGGTCTGCGCCACTATTCACTGGGTTGGTTCCTCGTGTTTCCAGCCGTATCGTCTTCGCAGCATACGATAGTCATGTGGCCTGACCAGCCGAACGGGGCACTCAAGGTTGCCCCGGCGCACCATCGAGACGGCCGGCTCGCCCGGACGGGTGCTACGTTCACCGGGTCGCTCGTGGGGGTGGATGGAGTCAGGCGTGCCGGGCACGGTCAGCGTGATCATTCCGACCTTCAATCGGGCCAGGTTCCTGGGCGAAGCGCTCGACAGCGTCCTCGGACAGACCTACTCCGACCTCGAGGTGATCGTCGTCGACGACGGCTCGACGGATGCCACTCTCCGAGCTGATGAGCGCGCGATCCCGAGACGACAGCCGGGTGCGCTACTGTCCCTCAAGCCAATCGCGGGGCGTCGGCGGCCCGCAATGCGGGGCTCGACCTGGCCAGGGGCGAGTACATCGCCTTCCTCGACTCGGACGACGCCTGGAAGCCGTGGCACCTCGAGCTGACCCTGGCCTGCCTCGAGCGAACCCCGGAGGCCGGCCTGATCTGGACGCGACATCGAGTTCGTCGATGATGCCGGGGTGCTTGTTCGATCCTCGGCCCTGCCACAGCTCCTCTCGAACTACGACCGCTTTCCGCTGGACGAGCTGTTCGAGAGTTCGAGCTCGCTGGCGGAGCTGGGCCTGACCGTGCCGCCGGGTGGCGAGGATGGACGCCTGCTACGTTGGCGACATCTTCTCGCCGATGATCATGGGCAACCTCGTCCTCGCATCGTCGACGGTGATCCGCCGCGAGCGACTCGAGCAGCGTCGGACGCTTCGACGAGCGCCTGGTCATGGGCGAGGACTACGAGTTCTTCCTGCGCGCTTGCCGGGCCGGTCCCGTCGCCTTCCTGGACGTCGACGACGTCCGGTATCGGGTCGGAAATGCCGACAAGCTGAGCGGGCGGCAGAGCCCGCTAGCCATGGCCACTTCGTACTTGAAGGTCCTCGAGGAGACCCTGGCTCGGGACGGGGACCGGGTGACCCTGTCCGCCCGCGATGG
Source organism: uncultured Chloroflexia bacterium (assembly GCA_963697135.1). Taxonomy (GTDB): domain Bacteria; phylum Chloroflexota; class Limnocylindria; order Limnocylindrales; family CSP1-4; genus Palsa-1033. The sequence continues at coordinate 83,195 of CAVOMZ010000007.1, forward strand.
TCTCCCAGGCGCGTCGTCATGCTCACCGGTGGGTGGGCCAGATCGAGCTCGTCGCTGGGCAACGCCGAATGGCTCGGGCCCACTTCGGCAAGGTTCTCCGCCTGGGACCATGGGATCCGGCGACGATCGTGCTCTTCGGACTCACTTTCCTGCCGGTGCCGGCCGTGCAAGCGGCGATCGGCGTGCGCCGCCGGACCCGCTCGTGGCTCCAGCGAGCGACTCGACTGGGCGGCTCTGCCTGAGACGCTCGGGTCAAGCTCGAGCGGCGAACCCCGGCTCGTGTCGGTAGGCGGCGAGGGTCTCGGGCGAGGCCCTCCTCGAATGGATCGCGGGCTGCGAAGCCGAGGGCGGCGGCGGCCAGCTCGACGTCGGCCTCGGAGCGGGCGATGTCGGCTGACTCGAGCTGGCCCGAATTGCGGTTCGAGCCGTGCGTTCCGGCGGCGCCGATTGGTCGCCGCCAGGAGGTCTAGCAGCGAGCAGCACTGTGCCGCGTTGCGATGTTCGCGGTGAGCCCGCTCGGAGTCGACGGGCTCGGCGGCGAGCAGATTGGCGTCGACCACATCATCGACGTGGATGAAGTCGCGGGAGATCTCGCCGTCGCCGTAGATCGTCGGGTCGTTCGCCGGCCAGGATGGCGGTGATGAAGCGCGGGATCACTGCCGAATACTCCTGGCTCGGATCCTGGCCCGAGCCGTACACGTTGAAGTAGCGGCAGGGCCACGGTCTCGACTCCATGGAACCTGGCCGAGCGCATGCAGGTAGTGCTCCGAGGCAAGCTTGCTCGCACCGTACGGCGACTGCGGCGTGGCTCGCTGGGACTCGCGACAGGGCAGGTCTTCTGGTCGCGCCGTAGACCGACGATGATCCAGCCAGAACCACCCGCCGGACTCCCGTGCGATGCGCGGCGAGGATGACCTCGATCGTCCCGCCGACGTTCACTTCGTTCGTCCGCCGGGATCGAGCAGCGACTGCGCGACGGAGGCGACCGCGGCCTCGTGCAGGATCACTTCGCACGAGGCCGCCGCTCGGTCGAGGTCGACTGGTTCGAGGATGCTGCCGCGGATCAGGCTGATCCGACGAGGACGGCGCAGGCGCCACGCGAGACCGGGCTGAAGTCGTCCAGAACGACGACATCGTCGCCCCGATCGAGCAGCCGGCGGACGAGATGGTGCCCGATAAAGCCGGATCCTCCAGTGATCAGGACCCGCATGGATCCCCCAGCCGTCCCGGGACCGAGCGGTCTCCCGTTTGCCAGCCCTTCACCGTGGAGCTGGCCGCGCCGTGAACCCGGCGATCGAGGCAGTCGAGCCCGGCACTCATCCAGCTGCTCTGTGCATGGCCAGAGCATACGAGGCGGACCTCAGGTCATGCGGTCCGGGTCATCCGGCCCAGCAGCCGCCGAGCCATCCCGACGCTGGTATCGAAGGCGAAATGGAAATCCGATAGGCGCGGAATCCAGAAATCCCGCCACCGAGACGTGCGTTCAGCCGTGCTGCGACGGCCGACAGGACAAGGGCGGAAAGCGAGTATGAGATCAGGGACGCCGCCGCGGCACCGACGATACCGAAGGCCGGGATCAGGACCAAGTTGGCCACAACGTTCACGACCAGTGAGCCTACGTTGGCGTACGAAGTGATCGCAGTCAGGCCCAATCCGGCCAGATAGCTGCTCACGACCTTGGTCTGGCTCAGGGCCACGACGCCGGGCAGGATGACGAACAGCGGCGGCAACGACTGCTCGAAGGCTGGCAGCAGGACCCGGATCAGGACGATCGAAGTCGGCACGAGCGCGATCGCCATGGCCCCAGTCAGCAACAAGGTTACCCGAGCCACCATCGCGACCTGACGATCCGCGTCCTCGCGGGTTGTCCCGGCAACATGTGGGAAGAGACTGATGAGACGGCATTTGGCAAGAAGAACACGAGCTGCGCGATCGTCACCGCCATGCTGTAGTACCCGAGCGGAGCAGATGGGTTGGGCAGGATCCAGGCAATGAGGTAGACGTCCACCCGCAGGCTGAGGAAGTTGGTCAGTGTTCCCGGGTAGTACGGCAGGCCATACCTGAACAGCTCCCGGTAGGAGACCGATGTCCGCCCGGGGACCTTTGCGCTGACCCGCACTGAGCCGACGAAATAGCCCAGGGTGCCGCAAATGTTGAGCACGAGAAACGCCCACAACGCTCCGACGAGACCGAAACCGAGCACCCCGACCAGGACGATGAACATCACGATCGAGCAGGCGCTCTGGCCCAGGTTCACGGCTGAATACCAGCGGACCGACTGCCGACCGAGCAGCACCCCGGTCGTGAATGTCGCGTTGAGGGCAAGGGGCAGCGTCACCAAGCCGAGGATGATCAGGCCTGGATCGATGGAGTCCAGGATCGTCGACCGCAGGACCGGCAGGATGGCGATCGTCAGGGCGAAGGCCGGACCGGCCAGGGCAACGGTCAGGATGACGGTCTTCGTGTTGATCCTGGTCGTCTGGCCCCGAGCAGCGAAGAAGCCAAATGCCTCGGGCAGCCCGAGCTGGATCAGGACCATGATCGTGGTCGGGAACAGGGTGATCAGGTAGAAGTCGCCTTTCCCCGCTGGGCCGAGCACGCGCGCGAGCAGGAACCCAACGAGAATGCCGATCCCCGTCCCAAGGATCGAAGTGGCGAACAAGGTCAGGACTCGATCCGAGAGGCCCTCAAGACGGCCGCTCGCGCCCGGGTCTTCAGCCACGATTTGAGTTTCCATCCGGCATCGGTCCAAAAGCAGAGGTCATCGTCTGATCAGAGTCGCCGGCCCGTGAGGCCGACGTGCGGGGAATCCCAATCTCCCTTGCCTGACGAGGAACCTCGCGACCTCACGAGGAACCTCACGCCTCCTTAGGCCCGCCGCGCCCTGGCCAATTGGATCATCTCGGAACGTCCCGAGGGGGCTGGATGGGCGGGCGCACGAGCGTCGTCGGCCGTGGAATCCGGCCTGCTCGTCAAACCACGAGTCGATGGCCAGGTCGGAGGCAAGGACGTCTGGGCGGCTCGTGCTCGACGCCACCAGGCTGGGACCGCATACGGTCCGCCTTGCGCGTCTTCCACGGCTTCGGGCTCCTGGCTGGCCACGCTCGGGGCTGGTCCGTCTGGAGTCGACCGGAACGCTCCGCGTCGCTGCCAGACATTCTCGCCCAGAAAGGCGATGCTGATCGTCAGGAACAAGGCGATCGCTCCGCCCAGGGCGACTCTAATCAGAAAGCCTGGGCCGTCACGACTGGTGGGGGCCGTCGCGGGATCGACGACCGTAAGGGCGACAAGCTTGGCCACGTTCGCATCGCTCGGATTTGGTGGCGCGTACACCTGAAGGTCGGAGGCGATTGCCTCTGCGAGATCGCTCGCCTGGGCGGGATCCCGGTCGGAGACACTGATTTCGAGCAGATTCGTACCCGCGGGAATGTGGGTCGACACCGCTTCGGTGAGGGCCAGGGCGTTCGTATTCGCGTTGGTCGAGTTGATCGCCCGGTCGAGGACCGGGGTGGTGGTGGCAAGCTCAGCAAATGTGGGGATCAGCGCCTGGGCGACCTCGAGGTCGCTCGTGTTCACGCCGCCGGTCGTCGTGTCGTACGGAGCAACGAGCAGGGTCACGTGGGCCGTGTACGTCGGCGGCGTGATCGCGGCAACACCGACGGCGATGACCAGGCCAATCAGCGTTCCACCCAGGATGAACCAGCCCCAGGTGCGCACGATCGACCGGAGCCCCCGGGTGGCCGAAGGTCCGGCGGGAATGGTTTGGCTGCTCACTAGACGCGCACCGTATCACCGCTGGTCAGTCGGGGAACAATGGGACCTTTGTCCGCTGCCGGGAAGTCAGCCGCGATCGAGCGATAGCGTTGCAGCAGCTCGGCCGCGTTAACGTCGACGTCGTAGTCCCGCTTGACGAGCTCGCTGGAGTCGACTCGCCGCCTCGTTCGCGCTGGAGCGGTCATCGGCGAACTCGGTCAGGGCAGCCGCGACTGAAGTCGCAGAGATCTCGGGGAGCATCCGTCCCCGGTCGGTCCCGAGGAGCTCGGGAATCCCACCAACGGAGCTGGCGATGACCGGAAGGCCCAGCGACCCGGCCTCGACCAGCACCGTTGGAAGCCCCTCGCCATACGACGGCAGGACAAGAACGTCAGCCGCCGACATGTAGCGAATGACGTCTTCGTGCGGCTGAGCGCCACGATATTCAAGGCGTTGGGCAGCCCGCGGCGTGGTCCGTGCCGTAGCCCCGCTCGGGTCCATCGCCCACCAGGACGCCGACCAGCGGCCCATCGAGTCCGAGAACTGCATCGACGAACTCGCGCACCCCCTTGGCTGCGCTTGAGCTCACCAACGTACAGCGCGACAAGCGAGTCCTGGGGTAATCCGACCAGCGCCCGAGCCTCGGATCGGGGCAATGCCCCAGCGGCGATCGCTCGATGGTCCGAGCCCAGAGGCAAATAGGTTGCCCGGATTCCGGTGACCTCCCGGATCCGGTCTGCCAAGGCCTGGCTCACGGCGAAGACCGCCCCGGCGTGGGCAACGGCTTCCCGCAAGTCCGATAACCGCTCCGGGTGCTCGTCGGGCCAGCGATTGATGTCGCTGCCGTGGAAGGTGAGAACAAATGGCAGCGAAGCGTGCGCCGCAAGGTGCCAGGCGGCCAGGCCCGTGACCGAGTAGTGGCCGTGGATGATCCGGGCGCCCGCCCAATCGCGACGCGCTCGCCACATCGCATCGGCGATCACCCGATCGGGACGAGCCCAGGTCGGCTCCCCCGGCACGTTTACATAGCGTGGACGAATTACGGCCACGTCCTGGTCCTCGGGAACGACGCGGAGCGCGGGCGTACTCACGCCAGCGGGGCCTGACGGCCGACAGCGGCCAGGGAGCCCACGGGGTTGGCGCTGCCACCGTGATCGATGGCCCAAGTCGGGCGACCGCCCTCGCCTGGGTCTGGTAGAACACCCCGTTCGCAGGCTGCTCGACCCATGGGTACGCCCGGGTGATCCAGAGTGCGTCGGTCAACTGGTAACTCCCGACGGTGCGACCGTCGACGCCCCGACAGACCGGCGCATTTCCAGCAGGGCCTCCTGCTTCTTGAGATAAGCGAGGCCCGCCGCCATCCCGATCAGGAGCCAGAGCTCCTTCCGGGCAAGCATGTCCTGGAACATGGCGATGATCACAAGCGACGCCAGTCCCGCCTGGACGAAGTCGGCATCAGGACCCCAGCCGCGGCGAACGACGAGGGGAACCAGGAAGACGGCGAGAAGCACGAATCCGACGATCCCGAGCTCGCCCAGCGTGCTGATCACGAGGTTGTGGGCCTCGAGATTCGCCAAGCTTTCCGGATCTGTGGTCTGAACCGACGACGCGCGAAGCAATTCGGGCGTGTTGGCGATGGCGAAATTGGACAGCCCGACGCCGGTCACAGGAGCCGATTCGATGATGCTGAGGCCGACCGTCCAGATATCGGTTCGACCGGCCCCGCCGGAGGACAGGGCCGTGTCCGTTCGCTCGTTCACGAGCGCAGCGATTCCGGGGATCTGAAGGGTGATCAGGACGAGGGCCAGGACGAGGACCACGGCCGCCGCCCGCCGGAGCGGGTCGAGGCGAGGCAACAGGAACACGATGACGACGACGGCCAGGCTCAGCCAGGCACCCCTCGTACCGGAGATCGCAATCCCGACCGTACCTGCAAGCGCGATCGCCGCACTCGTAATCAGCCAGCGACCGTGCAGGAGCTCATTCAGGGTGAAAACGATCGCGGGGAGCAGGATCGCCGCGAAATAGGCGGGATTCTGGTCGGTCAGTACCGGCAATCCGGCCGTCCTGGTTCCCACCGCCCAAGATCACAAACGTGGCGATGCCCAGCATCGCCGTCGCACCCGCGGCCAGGCTGTAGGCCCACATGACCGGGCGGATGATCGACGGGTCCTCGACGACCGCGCTGGCCACGAGCACGGCCACGACGAGAACGAGGACCAGGGCGGGAAGCGCCGCCGAGGTCGGCGTCGGGTCGATCGCCCAGGTGACGCTGAAGATCGCCCAGAGGACGAACCCGAAGGCCGGCACCGGCATGGCTCGGACGGACAGGCGACCGAGCCGGGGGATCCCGTAGCTCACGATGAACAAGAGCTCGGCGTACCGGCTGAGCGTCCCGAGGTCGCCGATGACGACAGCCTGCTCAAACGGGATCAGGACGGCCACGCCGAAGAGCGGCAGGAGCGGCCAACGCAGGCTGAGCAGGATCACGAACCCGGCGCCAGCGATGGCCGCCGCCTGGATGTCGCGCCCGGTCCAGCTCGCTCCGGCGACGATCAGGCCGACGATGACCAGGAAACCGGCCGCTGCCACGCCCGCCAGGATCCGCCGGTCAATGCGCACCGGTGGAAACCGACCCCGGACCAGAACGTCAGGCCGGATCACGAGTCGAGCTCAGAGCGTGGGCGACCGGAATCAGCCTCGGGGTACGTCAGCCGGGCCGAGTCCGACCGTTCAGAATGACCGAGGCAATACCGGACCCGATGCATGGGTAGAGCATACGAGGAACCTCGAAAGTGGAGCCATTGGCCAAAAGTCCACTTCGGGCGCGAGTCGGCGCCAAGCGGCCGTAAGTGCGGACCAAGCCTGTGGCTGCCTTGTCATTCCCGTCGGGAGCCCGTTTCGCGTTCTCGATCTTCGATGATGCCGACAATGCCACCGTGGCGAACTCCGCCGCCGTCTATGCCCTGCTCGCCCGAAACGGCATCCTCACCACCAAGTCGGTCTGGGTCTATCCACCTCGCGGACGCTTTGCTGGAGAATCACTCCTCGACGCCGAGTACCGCGAGTGGATCCTGGGCCTGAGGGCACAGGGCTTCGAGATTGGCCTCCACAACGTGGGCGACGGAGCCTTCGCCCGGGCCGAGATCCTTGAGGGCCTGGAGATCTTCCGAAACACCCTCGGCAGCTACCCCCGGGCGCACGCCAACCATGTCTCAAACCCGGATTGCATCTATTGGTGGGATCGTCGGTTTGAGTGGCCGTTCGACCTGCTTTACCGATTCTCCTATCGAGTTCGCCACGGGCGCCTGAACCGCCGGGCGGGCAGTGACCCGAGCTCTCCCCACTTCTGGGGTGATGCGTTCAAGGAGCATGTCGACTACGTCAGGAATTTGACGTTCAACGGGATCGACACCTTGGCGCTCGATCCTCGGATGCCCTACCGGGTGAAATCCAAAGAGGCGTTCTCGAACCTGTGGTTCAGCTCCTCGGACGGCCAGCGGATCGAGGAGATGCGCGACCTGCTGTCCAAGGCGAACGTTGATGCCCTCGAAGCAAGTGGCGGCGTGTGCATCGTGTACACCCACTTCGCGAGTGGTTTCGTGGATGCTGCGGGCGTCGTCGATCCAACGTTCGAGCAGGAGATCGCCTATCTCGCCTCGAGAAATGGCTGGTTCGTTCCGGTGAGCACGCTCCTGGACTATCTCGCCGTGTCGCACGGATCGACAGCGGATCCCGGCTACCGCTATCGCCTTGCCCGCAATGCCCGATGGGCGATCGATCGGGTGCGCAAGCGGCGGCGCTATGGGCGCTGATCGCGGTCGCACCCTCTCGTTCGGATTCGCCACTGATGGATCGATCGCGACCTGGCAGGCGGGATGTCTCGCGGCCCTGTCAGCCATCGACGGGGTACGCGTCGAGCGATGGTTCAGCGCTGGTGAGGAAACGCCCTGGCAGGGCAGGGAGTCCGCACCCGGCACGATTGAAGACGACGCTCCGAAACGGCTGGACATTCTGCTGGACTTCACTCGTGCCGGGCTCTCGACTGCCCTGGAGGTTGCGGGTGAGGCTTGGCACTTCTCTTATGGTCCGGGGGATCTACGCGACCCCGCACGAGCAGCCGTCCTCGACTTTGTTCGTGCACCCGGCCACTCGAAGGTCGCGCTGATCTCCGAGCCGAAGGCGAGAATTCTGCGCGAAGGCACCTTGTTCTGGTCGCGAGGGGAACAGCTGGACCGGATCCTGTTCGATCCAGCCGAATGGCCGGCGATCGTCGCCCGCGACCGGTTGGAGCGGATGAGCCTGGCAACCTCCCCGGCCGTTCCTCCGGGCGCTACGCCGGATCGGCAGGTATCGAGCCAGCGCCCGGATCGATTGGCCGGAGTGCCTGGAGCCGTCCTGACCGGCGCGACGATCGGCCGGCGGATCATGGGCGCAGCTCGGTTCGCGACGCGCCACGACGACTGGAATATCGGTCTCGTTGCAACCCCGATCCAGGACTTCCTGACGATCACGGGAGCCCCGGATGTGGTCTGGCTCGGACGCCGTCCAGGCCACTTCGCTGCGGATCCATTTGGAGTCGATCGAGGCGGTGTCCTGCATCTCTTCTTCGAGGACTACGACCAGAAGACCGGCCGCGGCTCAATCGCCTACCGATCGATCGATCCCTCGGGCGCGGCAACGCGAAGTCGAAACGGTCCTGGATCCTGGCGTGCACGCTTCCTACCCATTCATCGTCGAACGGGGCGGAGCGACCTTCATGCTCCCGGAGACATCGGCCGCGGGTGAGCTCGTCCTTTATGAAGCCGCTGACTTCCCCCGTTCCTGGCGCCGGGTCGCGACCCTGCTCTCGGCCCCTGTCGCGGACGCGACAGTGGTCGAATTCGACGGGCGCTGGTGGATGTTCGGAACGCGAACGGACCGAGGTCCCAACAACAACCTGTTCGTTTGGCATGCCCCAGATCTAGTGGGCCCATGGCGTCCGCACGAGGGTAACCCGGTCAAGACTGATGCTCGGTCTGCTCGACCCGGGGGTACTCCATTTGTCGTTGACGGTCGGCTCTATCGACCGAGCCAGGACAGCTCTCGCATCTACGGCGGCGGGCTCGTGGTCAATCAGATCGAGGTCCTCACGCCGCGCTCATTCGCCGAGCGACCGGTCAGGACATTCCTGCCTGAACCCGGATCGAGCCAACCGGACGGGTGGCACACGCTTTCGACCGTCGGAACAAAGACTCTGATCGATGGCAACCGCCGGCACTTCGTTCCCGAGACGCTGAGCCTCACGCTCAGTCGGCGTCTGAACTCGACCCTCCGGAGTCGGTAGGCCCAAAGGAGCGGGGACAGCCCCCGCCAGGCGGCCCCTCAATCACGCGACTGCAACGGAAAGCCAATTTCGTCGACATCCTGAGTTTCGCGGACATCCGTCTTCCTGAGGACCTGGGCCAGGGTCATCGCGATGATCCGGAGGTCCAGCCGCAGACTTCGATGATCGACGTACCAGACATCCAGCGCGATCCGTTCCTGAAACGGCATCGTGTGCCGGCCATGGACGGCGGCCCAGCTGGTGATCCCGGGTCTGACGTCCTGCCGCCGGAGCTCTTCGGGGGTATATGAAGCGACGTACTCGAGGAGCAACGGACGCGGCCCGACCAGGCTCATCTCACCGCGGAGCACATTCCAGAGTTCCGGCAATTCGTCGAGGCTCGTCGAGCGGAGCAATGGTCCGAGCCTGGTCAGTCGTGTGTCGTCGGTTCGGTATTGATCCTCACCAGGCCGCAGCTCCCGCATCGTCCGAAACTTGAGGATCGTGAACGGTCGACCGTTCAGCCCGGGCCGCTGTTGGCGGAATAGGATTGGGCGATTGGACGTAACCACAACCGCAACGGCGACCCACAGGAGAACCGGCGACAGGATGACAAGCCCAACAGCCGCCCCAGTCACGTCCATGAGCCGCTTGAGGCCGGATGAAGGTCCGTTTTGTGGCGATCGACTCAGCGTACCTCTCCTCGATCGACTGGGATGGCATCGGCTCAGGACATTCGGAATCTCCACGGCCGATCCGGTGATGCTACCGCGACGCCCGCAGTGAACTCCGGCTCAAATGTTCTGGTCACAGCTGCTGGGCGGCGGACAAGCCTCGTGCGGGCATTCGTCGATGCATCGGCCGAACGTGGCGGTCGGACCTACGCCGCAGACGTCGATGCCCTTGCCCCAAGCCTCTTTCTGGCCGAAGGAGCCGTTCAGCTGTCGCCGAGCAACGACCCGCGCTACGTCGACAGGTTGCTCGAGATCGTGGCCGGGCTCCGGATCCGCCTGCTCGTGCCGACGATCGATCCCGACCTTCCAATTCTGTCCGGCAATCGCCAACGGCTCGAAGAGGCGGGGTGCATGGTCGCGGTCTCGAACGAGGCATTCGTCTCGATAACGGCCGACAAGCTGGCGACGGTGACGGCCTTTCGGTCACACGGCGTCGATGTGCCCGCGACGTGGCTGCCGGGGACGGACCCATCGGAACTACCTGAGCGAGTATTCCTGAAGCCCAGTCGCGGGAGCGCCAGCAAAGACACCTACGTCGTCGGTCGATCTGACCTTGACCGGTTGCTTCCAATGATCGACGGGCCGATCCTGCAGGAGGTGCTGGACGGCCCGGAGATCACGATTGACGCCCTGCTCGACTTCGGCGGCCGGCCGATCCATTTCGTCCCCCGCCGGCGGATCAGAACCCTTGCTGGTGAATCGATCCAGGGGGTCACGCTTGAGCACGACTTCGAATTTGAGGCCTGGATCACCGCCCTCCTGCGTCTCTGTGGGGAGCTTGGTGCTGCCGGACCGCTCACGCTCCAGGCGTTCCAGACGGGCCGGGGCCCGGTGCTCTCCGAGATCAATGCCCGCTTCGGGGGAGGCTTTCCACTCGGTTTCGCAGCAGGCGGCCTCTACCCGGCATGGCTCCTGGACCTGGCCGCTGGAATCGAGGTCCCGAGCCGCCTCGGTGAGTACGAACCGGGCCTGTACATGACCCGGCACCACGTCGAGATCCTGACCCGCTCGCCGAAGTGGTGATCGAGGGCGTTGTCTTCGACATCGACGACACGCTGTATTTCGAGCGGGAGTACGTGCGCAGCGGATTCCGCCACGTGGCGACCGTCGTCGCGACGTCGGAGGCGGAGCTGACGATATTTTTTGAGTGGCTCTGGAACGAATTCGAAACGGGCCGCCGCGGCGACACGTTCGATCAGTTCCTCAGCGTATTTCCAGCGATCCACGACCGCTTCAGCACGTCCGAGCTGGTCGACGAGTATCGAAGCCACCGCCCGTCAATCTCGCTGATCCCGGGCATTGCCGAGTCGCTCGCATCGATGCAACGGCGGGGGCTCCGATTGGGGGCACTCTCTGACGGCGCGCTGGCAAGTCAGGAGGCCAAGGCGGCGGCTCTAGACCTCGCCAGCTGGCTTGATCCCATCATTCTCACCGCAGGCCTTGGGCCGTCATACGCAAAGCCGGCGACCGGGGGCTTCGAGATGATCCGTTCCCTGTGGGGAATCGACGGCGACAGGCTGGCGTATGTCGCCGACAACCCGCTCAAGGACTTCGCCGGGCCACGCGAGCTCGGCTGGCACACGATCCGTCTGCGCCTGGCTCCGCAATTGCGTTACGCACTGGATTCCGGGGCCGGACCCGTCCGGCCGGACGTCGAGGTCGGGGCGATCTCCGAACTGGTCGCCCTGGTCGGCTAATCTTCAGACTGGCCGTGCGGCGCGCCACCGTGCCTGAAGCAGCCGCTGGAGACAATCAATGCCAGATCCGAACGACTCCCCGACGAGGCGAATCCCACTGGCCCGGCCAGACGTCGGCGAGCTCGAGCTCAATCTCGTCACCCAGGTCTTGCAGAGCGACATCCTCGCCCTCGGCCCGTTCGCTCCGCGATTCGAAGCTGCCATCGCGGCCGAGGTCGGGCGTCGAGAAGCGATCGCCTGTTCGAGCGGAACCGCGGGCCTGCACATGGGCGTTCGAGCCCTTGGCATCGGCGATGGTGACGAGGTCCTGACGACGCCGTTCAGCTTCGTTGCGTCGTCGAATTGCCTCCTCTACGAGCGGGCCATCCCGCGTTTCATCGATATCGAAGAGGACAGCCTCGGGATGGATCCGGACCAGGTCGGGGCGGCAACCACGGCGCGGACGAAGGCGATTCTGCCAGTCCACGTCTTCGGCCGGCCGTGCCGGATCGAGGACCTCACCGCAACGGCCAGGGAGCACGGCTGGTCCATCCTCGAGGACTCCTGTGAAGGATTGGGGTCCTGCGTGGGCGATCGGGCCGTCGGCAGCTTCGGGGATATTGCGGTCTTTGCCTTCTATCCGAACAAGCAGATCACGACCGGCGAGGGAGGAATGGTCGTCACGGACGATCAATCCCTGGCCGAGGCGATGCGGAGCATGCGCAACCAAGGCCGTGATGCTGACGGAACGTGGCTGCGCCATGTCCGACTCGGGTTCAATTATCGGCTCGACGAGCTGTCGGCCGCCCTCGGCGTGGCCCAGATGGAGCGACTGGCCGAGCTTCGAGCAGGGCGGGCGCGGGTCGTCGCGGCGTACGAACGTGCCCTGAACGGCAAAGACTGGATCACTCTTCCTGCGCCGGGTGAGCGAGAAACCGTCGACTGGTTCGTCTACGTGGTGCGCTTCCATCCGGAGATCAACCGCGACGCGATGATCGACCTCCTGGCCTCGCATGGAGTTGCCTCGCGGCCCTACTTCAGCCCGATCCATCTTCAGCCGTTCTACCGGGAGACTTTCGGGTTCAAGCCGGGCGACTTCCCGGTGACCGAACGCGTCGCCGCCTCGACCTTGGCGTTGCCGTTTTCGAGTCAGCTGTCCGACGACGATGTCCAATACGTGGCCGATGCCCTTTCCGAGTCGGTGAATGCCGCCCTTCGATGACACCACAGACTCGGCTCGACGAAGGATCTGGCTCGTCAACCACTACGCAGACGCTCCGGATCGAGCGAATGGAACCCGGCATTTCGATCTGGCCAAGCGCCTCTCAACCAGCGGCTTCGATGTCACGATCATCGCGTCCGGCTTCAGCCATGTGACGGGCCGTGAAGAGCGGCTCCGGTGGGGCCAGCTCTACCGGACGGAGTCGTTCGAGGGCGTCCGCTTTGTCTGGCTCCGGACGATCCCCTACCGGGGCAACGGCTGGCGCCGCCAAGTCAACATGCTCTCCTTCGTGGCCTCCCTGCTCGTCGTCCAGACGCGATTGAAGGCGCCGGACGCCATCGTCGGCTCGACCGTCCACCCGTTTGCCGCCCTCGGGGCGTGGCTCGTCGCAAGAACTCGCGGCGCCCGCTACGTCTTTGAGGTCCGCGACCTGTGGCCGCAGACGTTGGTCGACCTGGGGGCGATGCGGCTAGGCTCGCCCGGGGAGCGGCTGTTGCGCGGGATCGAGGCGTTCCTCGTGAGACGAGCAGCGGTGGTCGTTACCGTGCTTCCGGGCATGCGGGACTACCTGATCGAGCGGGGCCTTCCCCACGATCACGTCCGCTACATCCCCAACGGCGTCGACCTCGAGGCCTTCGACGCCGCCGCACTGGCAGATCGTCAGCTGCCCGAGCTCACAGCCTGCCTGTCCACGATCAGCCAGATGAAGCGGGATGGCCGGGTCGTCTTCGGATATCTGGGGGCGCTCGGCCGAGTGAACGGAGTGAGCGAGATCATCCAGGCGGCTTCTCTGGCCGAGGCCCGGGCCCCCGGCAAGGTCGGTGTTGTGATCGCCGGAGATGGTCCTCTGCGCGATGAGCTGACGGACCTGGCGCGGGATCACGCCTCGGTCGTCCTCGTCGGCCCAATCCCGAAACGGGTAGTGCCCCAGGTCCTGGCGGCCATCGACGCCGGGATCGTCCACGCGACGGCAAATCCGGTCTATCGCTATGGGATCAGCTTCAACAAGCTGTTTGAGTATTTCGCAGCATCGCGCCCGGTCGTCTTCGCCTGCACGAGCAACTACGACCCGGTGGCCACGGCGGGCGCCGGCCTGTCACTGCCTCCCGATGATCCCAGCACGTTGGCGGACGCTCTGATCGAGCTCGCGCAGGCGAGTCCCGAAACTCGCCGCCGAATGGGTGCAGCCGGCCGAGCCTGCGTCTCGAGCGAACACAACATCCGAACACTGGCCGCGATCTATGGCGAGGCGGTTTCCGGAATCAGCGAGTCGTAGAGCTCAATGAGCCGCGCCAATTCGGTCTCCCAGTTCCATCGATCGTGAGCGGCATCGAGACAGCGCTGCCTCAGTACCCGCTGCTCCTCCGCTGACTGGTCAATGATCGAGCGGATCGCCTCGGCGATCGACGCCGGATCGACCGGGTCGCAGACGGCCCCAAGGCGGCCCAGAGGGACCAGACAGGACGATCTTTCGCATGACCGGAAAGTCGCTCACGACCACGGGAACCCCGGCAGCCAGGCTCTCCCATAGCTTGTTCGGCGTGCAAAGCCAGTGATTCAGGCTCGAGTGTTGGAGGGCCATCGCATCCACATCGGCGCCGGCAACCCAGCCAAGCAATTCGTCGGGCGAGCACGGCCTCAAGCACGTGCAGGCGCCGAGCAGGACCAAAGCCGTGCGGATCGATTCCGAGGCGTTCGACGTCCCCGAATCCCAGGAGGACCAGGTGGACGTCGGCCATCCCGGGTTCCTCAAGCGCAGCCGCCAACTGCTCGATGCCTCGATTCGGGCCCGAGGGCGCCGTGATAGAGGACCAGCGGACATGTCCTCGGGATCGCGGCAGCTTGCCGAATGCCGCGCGTGCGCCTCGTGGGTCGGGCGACCACCTCGGCGGGCAATTCCGGACCAGCACGACCCTGGCCGGCTTGAGTCGCCGCTCAAGGACGGCGGCGTAGGCCTCGTTAACGGTGACAGGGCACGACTCGGCGGACGAGACGCCGCTCGTACTTGCCAAGAGCCGCCGAACAATAGTCGGCATGCGGACTGCCGTGCCCGCTTCGAGGAAAGATCTCGTGACTGTCGTAGACCAGCTCGCAGGGCGATTTGACACGAGGCCCGACGGCCATCAGGCCAGGCAGGTCGTGAGCATGCCAGACATCGACGGCGCCGGCCGACGAGACTGCCCATCGTCCCCAGGCGCGCAGGTCGCGAAGGTAGCGAGCCATCCAGCCGACTCGGCTTGCGACTCGCCACAAGCGCGATTGCCTGGTTGTGCGCTGGAACGGGTTGGCGGCGTCGACGGCCCCCGAGGGCAGATCGGGCTCCGAGGCAACGACCCGAAACGGCAGGTCCTGCGAGCCCTCGTATGAACGGCAGTAGATGGTGACGTCGTGGCCAACGGCCGCGAGGGAGGCCGCTTCGCGAAGGACGCGACTGTCGTGGTCGAGATCGGAATGAAGAGCCATGGCGACCCGAAGCCGACGCGGACTCGTGCCGGCGTCGGCGAATTTCCCCCGTCTTGTGTCGTTCATCGCGTGTTGAACCCTCGTGAAACTTGAGGTGGACGGCCACGATCGCGTTGTTCGGCGGGTCCTGGATGGCGTCAGCGACACCAATGCGGCCGCCCGAATGATAGCCGCGGCGGCCAAGCTGGCTGGATCAAGGAGTCGTCGTGTTGTCGGCGATCGTCAGGCCGGTCGACTGGCCCTGGTAGTCATAGACGGATGGCATGCCGTAGGTCGCCGAGAACTGGTTGCCCGTAAATGCACCCGTCTGGAGCCCAACGAGCGTCACGGCGACGACGTTCGAGCCAGTCGCCATGCCTGCGGGGTAGCCCTTCGCCTCCGTGATGGCGCCGTCTGTCCAGCTCACGTTGGAGCTGAGGGATACCGGCGCTGTCCTCGGTGATGAAGACGGCCCGCATGCAGCGGGCCGCGGTATTGTCTGTGAACGTGATGTTCTGGCCGGCATGCGTGTCATAGCAGTGCCAGGTCGGGACATCGGTGACCTCATTGCCGGTGACGGTCCAGTTGGCCGATTGGGGGTTCTCCGACAGGCTCGCCGTCGCAGGTCCGCTCAAGGTCGATCCCGTAGGCGTCGCATTCGCCGGGTGTCCCGGCAGCCACCGCGCAGTCATTCGAGGCGGCCTGGCTCTGCGGACCAATGAATGAGACGGTGTTGCCATTGATCCTGCCGCCGACTCCCGATAAGACACGAATTCCCGCGTAGGCCGCTTTCGATACCGTGCAGTTCTGGACCGTAACGTTGGTCACGTAGTCGAGTTCGATCCCGACGTTGAAGCCAGTGATCGAGCAGTTGCGGATCGTCAGGTTCCTGATCGGCGTGGCCGCCGTGCCGCGGGCCAGGATCCCGGATCCAGTTGATGAAGACGAGGTGAGTGAGACGCCGTCGATCGTCACGTCGCTCGCGGTCACGACGATCGGACCGGAGGCGACCATGGGAACTGGGCTCGCTCCAGCCGACGGCAGAGGGCCAACTGGATTGCTGGAAGCGCGGACCCGGAGGCGCGGACAAGGACGAGGCTGAAGAAGAGGACCAGGACGAGGATGATGCTCCGGCTTCGCACTGTGTCCCGTCCAGATCCGGCTCGCGCTCCAACGATGCCCGCCAAGGCAAAGGCCGTCAGGAATGATAGCCGGGGGACAGCAAAGCCGGTCGGGACGTGCGATGCGCTCCCGACCGGCCGCATGTCTGAGTGTCGCCCATGGAGCTGGCGCTTACTGAATCATGCTGTTGCCGAAGATGTTCGTGGCGGTTGACAGGCCCTGGTAGTCGTAGACGGATGGCGTGCCGTAGGACGTCGAGAATTGATTTCCGGTGAACGTGCCGGCCTGGAGCCCGTAGAGGGTCACGGCAACGACGTTCGAACCTGCGGCCTGCCCAACGGGATAGCTCTTCGCCTGGGTGATGGAGCCGTTCGTCCAAGTCACGTTCGAGCTGTGGTGACCGACGCTGTCCTCGGTGATGAACACAGCCCGCATGCAGCGCGAAGCGGTGTTGTTCGTGAACGTGATGTTTTGCCCGGCGTGGGTGTCGTAGCAATGCCAGGTCGGAACATCAGTGACCGTGTTGCCGGTCACGGTCCAGTTGGCCGAGAACGGGTTGGCGGTCAGGCTCACGCTGGCGAGCCGCTCGATGTCGATCCCGTAGGCATTGTCATCCGGGCCGTTGGCGTTCGAGGCGGCCTGGCTCTGCGGTCCAATAGACGAGACGGTATTGCCGCTGATCGTGCCACCGACGCCGGACATGATCCGGATTCCGGCATACCAGGCGCCGGTGATCCGGCAGTTCGAGATCGTGACGTTCGTGACATACTGCAGGTAGATCCCGGTATTGAAGCCCGCGATCGAGCAGTTCTTGATCGTCAAGTGGTCGATCGGATTGGCTGCGGTACCAATCGCGTCGATGCCCGTCCCGCTGGTGCCTGACGACGAGATCGAGACGCCATCGATCGTCACGTTGTCCTTGGTGACGACGATTGGACCGGAGGGACTGAGCGTGGGCTGCGCCGTTGGGGTCGGATCAGGCGTTGCGGTTGGCGTCGGCGTTGGGACCGGCGTCGGAGCAAATGATGGCGTCGGCGTCGGAACCGGAGTGGACCACGGCGTCGGAGTTGGCGTCGGATCGGCCGAGCTGCCAGGCGTCGGGGTGGGCGTGGCGGTCGGCGTGGGTGTTGGCGTCGGCGTGGGATTGGGGGCGTTGAGAGAGGCCGACGGCGCACTGACCAGGAAGGCGTCGAGGCTGACGTAGGGGTGGCCCGCCGTTCCGGCGACCGTGATCGACAGGGAGTGGCTGCTGCCGCTCTTGCCGGCACCCTGGAACACGACCTGGTCCGCATGGAAGCGGTTGGCGTGGGTCGTGACCGAAGTCGACTTCCCGTCCAGCTTGACGGTCATCGAGCCGGACCCTGGTCCGATCGGACTGAGCACCCGCAGGTACGAGCCCGTGTACGTGTACGAAACCGTCGCTCCGGCCGTGCCGCTCGTGTGGACCGTCCCGCCGGAGGCCGAACCCATCGGGTTGAGCGACCAGCCGGCGCTCCAGCTGAGGTTCGAGCTCGTGTCCTGGACCCAGGTCGGGCCAGCCGAGGCGGCCAGCAGGCCGTTCGGTCCGGCGAGCCAGGCCCCCACCCCAGCCGCACTCGCGAGCAGGGCCGCGATCGTCATCAGGATCGCAAATGGGCGGACGGGTCGATGTTCGCGAGCGAGCTCCCGCCGAACCTTGGCGTTTGGATCGGGGGGAAGATGGCTCGGACGCAGCGCGTTCTTCGACAATGGGTCGCTCCTCTCCTCGAGGGCAGACATGCCCAAGAAGTGCCCAATGGGGCGGTACGTGTCCCGGGAGCCTAGGTGCGCACGACCCGGATTCGACCCGCGACCATCTGGTCAGAAGAGGCGCAAATCAGTGGTCCCATGGTCATGGGCGTGCGGTGGAGTGGGGTCAAACGGTGCAGATTGGCACCGTTCAGGCACTGGGGGCCGGGCTTCAGTCGGAGCAGACGCCGAACTGTTCACCCACCGCGGAAGGGGCGCTCGGGACGGAACTGGGCGCGTTCTCGCTCACGAGTCACGCCGTGGGGTACGGTCCCCAAAGGGTACCCGGGATCGCTCAGACACGCCCCGAGCCGCCCGGATCTAGTCCTCGCGGAGCTCCCAGTGGAACCGCTCGGCCCGCTCGGCGGCCGTCTCGAGCTGGCCGTACAGGCCGCCGTAGTAGACCAGGGGCGGAGCGTCCTGCGGATTGAGCCAGACCTCCTGGATCAAGCCGACGAAGACCGAGTGAGAGTAGGCCGTGTAGGCCGCATCGACGGTGCACTCGAGGTGGGCCAGGGCGTCGCGCAGCCTCGGGGTTTCGGTCGCGGGAGCCTCGGTCGACAACCACCCGTCGCGAAGCCGCTTCGATGCCCCGAGCTTGCTGCAGTAGTCGGCGATCGGCTTCTGGTGGATCGAGAGCAGGTTGACCCCGAAGCGGCCACCCTGGGTGATCTCCGCGTGCGCCCTCGTCTCGCGGTTGACACAGGCGAGCAGGGACGGAGGATCGGCCGACAGCGAGCACATCGAGGTCGCCGTCATGCCGCATGGCTGGCCTTCCTGATCCAGGTAGGTCAAGACCACGACCGTGGCGGCATGGCGTCGGAACGCCTGTCGGAAGAGCTCCTCGGCGGTCATCACCGACCCTCGCTGGTCTTCATGCGCTATAACGGTAGACGCCCGGTCGCGGGCGCGTCCAAGTCTGCCAACAATGCCGACCTAGCGAGGGAGTCCTGATGCGCCGGGGAGCTGACTATCTCGCCGAGATCAGCCGCGACGCACGCAATATCTTCCTCGACGGGCAGCCCGTCACCGACATCGCGAACCAGCCGGGGTTCTCGGGGCCGGCTCGAGTCATCGCCGACCTCTACGACAGCGCCCGAGAGAAGCCCGGGTTGACCTTCGTCGATGGAGGAGTTTCCTACAGCGCGAAGTGGCTGCCGCCGCGCTCGCAGGCGGATATCGCGGTGCGCCGGCGGGTCCACCGCCACTGGGCCGAAGGCAGCTTTGGCCTGATGGGCCGGACGCCGGATCACGTCGCCTCGATCATCACGGCCTTTGCCGGGATGCGCCAGGTCTTCGACCGGGGCGGCACTCGGTTCGGCGACAACGTCGTCGAGTTCTATCGCCAGGCACGCGAGCATGACTGGTTCATCGCCTATGCAGTCACGCCGCCCCAGGTCGATCGATCCAAGCCGGCGCACCAGCAACCTGAGCCCTTCCTCTATCCCGGGATCGTCGAGGAGCGTGACGACGGGATCGTCGTTCGGGGAGCCCAGATGATCGGGACGTCGGCGGCCATCGCTGACTACCTCTTCGTCAGCTCGGTCGTGCCCCTCCAGCCGGGGGACGAGGACTACGCAGTCTCGGTTGTCCTGCCGCTCGCGACGGAAGGCCTGCGGGTCTATCCGCGCCATCCGTACGCGGCCGGAACCCCGAACGAGTTCGATCAGCCGCTGTCGTCGCGCTTCGACGAGTCCGACAGCCTGATTGTCCTGCGAGACGTCTTCGTGCCCTGGGAGCGAGTCTTCGTCCACCGGGACATCAATCTCGTCAGCGCCCAGTTCTACGAGACCGGGGCGCAACTGCTCTCGAACTACCAGCAGCTCGTCCGCTTCCTGGTCAAGGCGGAGTTTGCCTCGGGCCTCGCCATCGAGCTGGCCGATGCCCATGGGATCTCGGCGATCCCACCCGTCCAGGCCCAGCTTGGCGGAGACATTGCCGCCTTCTGCTCGGCGCTCGACGCGATCGTCCTGGCGGCCGAGACCCACACGGTCCAGCGGGGCAACCTCGTCCTGCCCGGCCCGAAGTTCGTCCATTCCGGTGTCAGCCTGCAGCGACGCTGGGTGGTGGACTTCACCCGGGCCCTGCGCGAGCTGGCCGGCGGAGGGTTCATTGCCCTGCCGAGCGCCCAGAGCTTTGAAGCGCCGGAGACGGACCTCGACATCGAGCGCTACTACCGGAGCGCCTCACTCTCGGCTCGCGACCGGGTGCGGCTGCTCAAGGTGATGTGGGACCTCGTGGGGACCGAATTCGCCGGGCGCCAGCTCCAGTACGAGATGTTCTTCTCGGCCGCTCAGCACATCGTCGACCGGCAGGTCTTCAGGAATTACGACTGGGATACCGGCCGAGCCCACGTCCGGCGCCTGCTCGAAACGGACTGAGGACGCGGCCGCTCCTCAGCCGGGCCCGGGGCCGGCCACCTGGGCCACGTAGTGGAGCTCGGAGCACAAGCTCGAAGGCTGGCCGGCGTCGACCGGCCGCCCCTCAAGGTCGAGGCACTCGAGGAGCCGGAAGCCGTGCTCGTTGAACTGGCGCTCCTGCGCATCACGGGTGATGTAGTAGTGAAGAGCGCCGAAGTCCTGGGAGATGTCGTTCCGGACGGCATAGTCGGTCTCCTCATGTTGGAAGGGCACCAGGCGCCGTCGATTGAGCCACCAACGAGGCAGGTCCGCGACCCCTGACACGTACCCCCGAACCCCGCCCCGGCGCAGGGTGGCCTGAATGCCATTCGGCTGGCTTGCCCGGTTGTGGCTGGACATGACCAGGATGCCGCCCGGACAAAGGTGATCCCGGACCTGGTCGAGAACCGTGGATCGCTCGGCGTCGGTCAGCACGTCCAGGATGTTGTACGCGGCAACGATCGCGTCGTACGTCGCCGCCGACTGGGCAGTGGCCGTTCGCAGGTCAGCTTCGTCATATTGGGCGTTTGGATAGCGCTCCCGGCAATAGGCCACCATCCTGGGCGAGATGTCGATGCCATGCGCATTCGATGACATCTGGCTGAGGTAGCCAGTCAGCCGCCCGGCACCGCAACCCAGCTCGAGGACGCGGCCTGACAGATGCTCCCGGTAACGCACAAGGATCATGACCTCCGCCGGCCGCAGGTTGCGGGAGGCGTAGGCTCGGACGTGATCGCCCTTGATCCACAAGTCGTCGTTCGCCCGACCCTGGGCACGCTCGACAGGAGACGGCCGCACGGTCGATGAAGTCTCAGGCACGATGTCCCCCTCATGGGCGTCAGGGACGCAGGCGCCGTGTCGAGGTCACATCGTAGCGTGCGAGCCGACGCCCGTGGGCCTCAATTTGGCCCGGGCTGTGCCCGCAGACGCCGAATCACGAAACCAAGGGCCAGGCCGAGCACGAGGCCGGTCAGATTGTCGAATACGTCGGCGCTCTGGCAGCCACGCTCCAGGGCGGGAAGAACGAGCTGGGTAAGCTCGATCGCGAAGGGCAGGGCGATGGCCCCGATCATGAGCGGCACGAATCGCCGGCCACCAATGAACGCAATCATCGCCCCGAGCGGGATGAACATCAGGATGTTCAGGCTCGTATCGTCGAGGTGGCCGAGGTCCTCGAGCGGGGCCAGACCGATCCGGGACAGGTCGCAGGTGCCCATCGGTGCCGCAAGATTGAGCCGGCCGTGGAGCGGCGTCAGCGTGGCCGAGATGACGATCCCGAGCGCCACGATCAGGCCCCAGGCCAGAGCTGGGCGTGTACCGAGGGCATGGGCTGCCCTCGAGGCGGTCGCGAAGGCCACGACCACGAAGAGCGCCATCGCCGGCACGAACCACGGCAGGACGTGGTGGTAGAGCGCCTCGAGGAACCGAAGGGTGCTGATGGCCGGACCGGATGGGCCTAGTGAACCCGGCTGTCCAGGCCGGCCCAGAACGGCTCGCGAAGCTCGGCCTTCAGGATCTTGCCCGTGCCGCCCTTCGGCAGCGCCTCGCGAAAGTGGATCTCGCGCGGGACCTTGAAGCCGGCCAGGTGCTGCCGGCAGAACGCCTTGAGCTCCTTCTCGCTGACCGCCGCATCCGGCTTCAGCACGACGAGGGCGACGGGCACCTCGCCCCGTTTCTCGTCCGGCGCAGCGATCACGGCGCACTCGAGAACGGCCGGATGGGCGGCGATCGCCGTCTCGATCTCGACCGACGAGATGTTCTCCCCGGCGGTGATGATGATGTCCTTCGATCGATCCCGGATCAGGATGTAGCCGGCCTCGTCGATCGTGGCCATGTCCCCGGTGTGGAACCAACCCTCGCGGATCGCCGCTGCGGTCGCCTCCGGGTCGCGGTAATAGCCATCCATCACGGTATTGCCCCGGACGACGATCTCGCCGATCTCCGCGCCGTCCGGGCGGACGTCCTGGCCCGCCGCATCGGCCACCCGGATCCGGACCCCGGGGATCGCCCAGCCGGTCATCGCCTTGCGCTCCGCGCCCCGCTCGGGCGGCTCGCTCGAGGTCAGGACCTGGCGCGGCTGGGCCAGGGTGATGATCGGCGAGGTTTCGGTCAGGCCGTAGCCGACGATCGCCTCGACGCCCAGCTCCGCCTCGAGCGCCCGGACCAGTGAGGGGGCCGCCGGCGACCCGCCGATGATCAGCTGGCGCAGGCTCGACAGGTCGTACTTCGCCCGGTCGCGATGGTTCAGGACGGCGTTGAAGATCGACGGGACCGCCAGGAGGCGGGTCACCCGATGGCGCTCGACGAGCTCCATCAGGGCCCCCGGATCGAACTTGCGGAGCATCACGTGGCGGCCGCCGATCATCGTCAGGAAGTGGGGCGTGCCCCAGCCATTGACGTGGAACAGGGGCACGACGTGGAGGACGACGTCGTGCCTCGGTGAAGCCCAGCCCGAGCTCGGCAATCAGGCTGTGCAGGTAGAGCTGGCGGTGGGTCATCGCCACGCCCTTGGGCAGGCCGGTCGTGCCGCTCGTGTAGAACAGCTCGGCCAGCCCGTTCTCGTCGATCTCGGGCTGCGAGCGGGTCCGTCCGGCCGGTGGCCAGCAGCCCCTCGTACTCATGGCCGGCGATCCCGCCCGCCTCGCCGTCGAGGACGACGAAGGCCGGCCCGGCCTTCAGTCCCGGCCCGATCTGTTCGACGAGGGGCAGGAAGTCGCGGTGGAAGAAGACGACCTTCGACCCGGCATGGTCGAGGATCCAGGCGATCTCGTGCGGGGCGAGCCGGATGTTGATCGGGTTCAGCACCGCCCCGGCCTCGAGCACGCCGTAGTAGGCCTCGAGCAGGTGGTGGGTGTTGTAGGTGATGAACGAGACCCGGTCGCCGGGCTCGATCCCGAGCTCCAGGAGGGCGTTGGCCAGGCGATGGGTCCGCTCGGCGAACTCGCGGTAGGTGAACTCGCGCTCGCCGTCGATCACCCCGACCTTGTCGCCGAAGTAAGGCCGCCGCGCGGTCGCGAAAGTCGAGGATCGAAAGCGGAACGAACATCGATGAACCCTCCTCGTGGCCGCTTTCAGGGGCTAGGCCAGCAGGCGCAGGGTCTCGCCGGCCAGGCCGATCGCCTCAATGGAGCGCAGCATCGTGTTTCCGAAGGTGAATCCGGTGAAACCAGCCGCGATGTAGGTCGAGAGGTGCTCGGCGACCCGCTCGGGCGTGCCGATGACCAACGAGGCTCGCCGCTCGGGCGGAATGCGCTCGAGGAGCGCGGCCGCCTCGCTCTCGTGGGCGACCGGGATGACCGGGGCGCCCATCGTCCGGACGATCGTCGACGGATCGCGGCCGACGGCCTCGCAATGCTCGGCCAGGACGTCGACCTTGTGCCTCAGCTCTTCGACCGAGGCCGGGAACCAGTGGGTCAGGTCGGCGAACTCGGCGGCGAATCGGAGCGTCCGGCGCTCGCCCATCCCGCCGATCATGATCGGCGGACCACCGGCCTGGATCGGCCGGGGCCGGTTCAGCGCCTGGTCAATCCGGTAGTACTCGCCCTCGAAGCTCGGGCGCTCCTCGGTGAACATCAGCTTGGCGATCGTCAGCGCCTCGCCGAGGCGATCCATCCGCTTGCCGATCGGCGGGAACTCAAAGCCGTAGCCGGCGTGCTCCGACTCGTTCCATGCGGCACCGATCCCGAAGATTGCCCGGCCGCCGCTGATGATGTCGAGGGTCGTGACCGTCTTCGCCAGGAAAGCCGGGTTGCGGTACGTCACGCCGGCGACGAGGGTCCCCAGGCTGACCCGCTTCGTGCTGGCCGCAATGGCCGCGAGGACCGAGTACGACTCGAGCATCGGGTCCGTCTCGGGACCGACGCCCCGGATCTGGTAGAAGTGGTCCATCACCGTGACGAGCTCGAAGCCGGCCGCCTCGGCGGCCTGGGCCTGGGCGATCACCCGTCCGAAGAGCTGATCGTCAGGCACGTCCGGGTAGGTGTAGTTCGGCATGTGCAGGCCGAAGAACGGCTTACCGAAACTTGAACTCATCTCGACTCCTCGATCTGTCCGGTTCTGCCTGAGCGCGCGCTGGCGCGGCGCGGACTGGCCACCATCGGTTGTCTCTGAAATCACCGTGGGCGATCGGGGCTTCCGGCCGTCCTAAGGTCAGTGAAGCTCACGATCGATCCAACTTGGCGCCAATGCGCCGCGATGGGCTCCAGGAGAACTGCTCCGTTAGTACCGCCGCCACTCACAACATCCACGAGGCGGCCCTCGCGGTCCAAGTCGGGATGGACCATCACCTCGACGGGGCCGACATACGAGGACAGCGATGCGACATCTGCGGCGTTGCCGAAATGTCGCGTTGGGGCAAGGCCCGAGTGGATGATCCGGGCGTTCAGTGCCCATTTATATGCGCGCCTGGCGGCCCCTGGGCTCGGACCGCAGTTGCGACTAAGGCGTATGGCGGAAATCTCATACCGCCTGGCAAGCCGAAAGAGAATGGGCGGGATCGGCCACTGGGTGTGGAAGTGCTGGTGTGAATTTAGATGGCTGGGGCGGATCCCTCCAGCAATCACGGCCTCGATTTGAGCCGAGTATTCAGCTTCAACCGCTGCATGTTCGGCGGCCGTCAAGGACCACAGGCTCCGTCCTCGCGGATTGAACTGGCCGGTGGTGCCGCAGAACCTCCGCTCGAGCTTGATCGTTTCGCTGATCGGAGCGCCTTCCGTCAGATTCAGATGAACCCCGATACGATCCTTCAGGGAGGTCGCGCTGACGATCTCCAGGGCCTCTTCGAACGCAGGCATGTTGGCCATGATCGAAGCACTGCTGATCAGCTCCTGTTTGAAGGACAGAAGGATCGCGCGGTTGACGCTTTGTCTGCTTCCCAGATCGTCGGCGTTGATAACGATCTGGGGCGCGCCGGAGCGAGTCACCGGTGCCTGTCTGGCAAAGCGCGCGCTCCTACAGTAGGTTCGACGGCGATGGTCACACCCGTGCTCACCTAGGAGGCGTCCTTGGTCGTGGATCCAACCTGTTCGTCAGGCCTGGCCAGGCGACCCGCGACACGCTGACGAGTCCATACAGCGCGACGCACGGCGGAGCGCCCCAGGCTCATGACGTGGTAGCGGGATTGGTGAAACCAGTACGTGGGCACCTCGGTTCCGCCGAACTTTGCCTTGTACTCGCCACCACCGCCCATGTCGTAGTTCATCACGCCCTGTGACCGCCAGTAGCGCATCTCCTCCCAATGCATCAGCTCGTTGGGATGAGCATCGCGAGTGAGCTCGTTCGAAAGCTGCTCCCCAGAGAACAGCCGTCCGATTGCGGCCGACCGTGATCGCCGTCGCTATGCACTTCCCGTCGCCTGTTCGGACCCGCATCTGGAGCAGCCCTCCGCTTGGTTCAACCGCCTGGAGGAGATCACGGACGCGGGCGAGCGAGTACGTGGGAGCCAAGCCTTGTCGGGCAAATACTTCCGTCAGCTGCCGGTAGTAGTCGTCGGCGAACTCGGAGTCCGTCGTCTGCTCGGCGGTGAGGCCCTTCCGAGAAGCCTGGCGGACGTAGTTTCGCGTCGTGCTGCGCATGCCTCGCAGGATCTCCTCCTCGGAGCGGCTGAGATCGACGATGAATGTCCGCCCGACCTCAACGGTGTAGGCGGAGCCGGCCATCTGCTCGAGGGTCATCGATCGGTCGGCGAGCTCGACGTGAAGGCAGCCGAGGGAGCCAAAAGCGAAGCGGGCGAGAGCATCTGCTGCCGCGCGGCGGTCGAACCCTGGCTCCAGCAAGAAGCCCATGTACATCGTGGCCCAGCCCCGCAGCGGGCTGCCCAGGATCCGAACCCCGTACCGGCGGACGATTTCGCCGACGAAGTAGCCGACCGGCCGGCCGCCGTCGCGAACCTCGGCGATGACCGGTTCTGCGCCCTGCGTCGCGGCGAGGTACCCGAGCCATGCCGACCCGTGAAATACCTCGGCCTCCGGGTGGGTCGCAACAATCGAATCCCACGCCACCGGCTCGTACGCGAGGCGGTGGAGCGTGACGTGGCTCGACCCAGCCCGGGGGTGCGAATCGTTCATCCCACTACCTGCCCCATAATCGTCACAGGGCTGACCCCGAGCGGATCGTGCCAGTGGTCTCCCGGGGCCAGCACGCTGGCGGCCGCGGCCGGCCCCCAGCTGCCCCGGACGTACTCGTGGATCGGCGGCCCGTCGTGGAGGACCGGATCGATCACCTTCCAGGCCGCCTCGACGGAGTCCTCCCGAGCGAACAGGCTCTGGTCGCCCTTCCGGGCGTCGCCGATCAGGCGCTGATACGGCGGCCGCTCCTCGCCGCTCTGGTGCCGGGCGAACAGCTCGACCGCCTCGCCCCGCATCGCTTCGCCCGGGAGCTTGGCCCGGGCACCGAGTGAGATCGACATGTCCGGGGTGAGCCGGAAGCGGAGGTAGTTGCCGTCCGGCGGCTCGACCTCGTGGAAGACCATCTGGGGCGGCTGGCGGAGCTCGACCAGGACCTCGGTGGCGGTCAGCGGCAGGGCCTTGCCCGCCCGGACGTAGATCGGGACCCCGCCCCAGCGCCACGTGTCGAGGTGGAGACGCATGGCAGCGAACGTCTCGACGGTCGAATCCGGGGCGACGCCCTTGACCGAGCGGTAGCCCCGATATTGGCCGCGGACGACGTCCTCGGGCCGGAGGGGCCGGAGCGAGTCGAGGACCTTGAACTTCTGACTCCGGATCGCCTCGGGGCTGCGGCCCGAGGGGGCTTCCATCGGGAGCAGGCTGAGGACCTGGAGCAGGTGGTTCTGGACCACGTCGCGGATCGTCCCGGCCTGGTCGAAGAACGCCCCCCGGTCGGCCACGTCGAACGCCTCGGCCATCGTGATCTGGATGCTGGCGACGTGTTCCGAGCGCCAGATCGGCTCGAGGAACGAGTTGGCGAACCGGAAGTAGAGCAGGTTCTGGACCGGCTCCTTGCCGAGGTAGTGGTCGATCCGGAAGATCGAGCCCTCGGCGAAGACCCGATGGACCGTGGCGTTCAGCTCGCGGGCGCTGGCGAGGTCCCGGCCGAACGGCTTCTCGACGATGATCCGGGCACCCTTGGCGCAGCCCGACTGCTCGAGGTTGCCGATGACCGCCTCGAACAGTGCCGGCGGGATCGCCAGGTAGTGGAGCGGATGGGCCGCACCGCCCAGCTCGGTCCGCAGGCGGCGGAACATCTCGAGATCGTCGTCATCGCCCTTGACGTAGCGCAGCTGGGCGATCAAGCGGGCCTCGGTCGCCTCGTCATCGAGGCCGGCATTGGCCAGGCTGGCCCGGGCCCGGGCCCGGAGCGATTCGAGGTCGCCCGAGCGGGCGACGCCGATGATCGGCAGGTCGAACCCCTCATCGCGGATCAATCCGGCCAGGGCCGGGAAGATCTGCTTGAAGGCAAGGTCGCCGGTGGCGCCGAAGAAGACGAAGGCGTCCGACTGGACGTCGGTCACTCCTTCGCTCCCGCCGGGGCCGCCGTCTCGAGGTGGCCGCCGAAGCCGAGCCGCATCGCCGACAGGATCTGGTCGGCGAAATCTGACTCGCCCCGCGAGGTGAAGCGCGCGTACAGGGCCGCGGTCAGGACCGGGGCCGGGGCGCTGACGTCAATCGCGGCGATGCTCGTCCAGCGGCCCTCGCCCGAGTCCGAGACGCGCCCGGCGAAGCCGGCCAGGTCGGGGCTGCCCAGGAACGCCTGGGCGGTCAGGTCGAGCAGCCACGAGGCGACGACGCTGCCTCGTCGCCAGACCTCGGTCACCGCCGGCAGGTCGAGCTGGTACTGGTAGAGCTCCGGCTCGCGCAGGGGAGCCGTCTCGGCGTCGACCGGCCGGTCGGATCGGCCGGCGCCGGCGTGGTGGAGGATGTTCAGGCCCTCGGCATAGGCCGCCATCAGGCCGTACTCGATCCCGTTGTGGACCATCTTCACGAAGTGGCCGGCGCCACTCGGGCCGCAATGGAGGTAGCCCTGCTCGGCCGCGTTCGGGGCGCCGGTCCGGCCCGGCGTGCGCCCGGCTGCTTCGACGCCCGGGGCGAGATCCTTGAAGATCGGCTCGAGGCGGGCCACCCCGTCGTCCGGGCCGCCGATCATCAGGCAATAGCCCCGCTCGAGGCCCCAGACCCCGCCGCTCGTCCCGACGTCGAGGTATTCGATGCCCTGGGACGCGAGGTCGTGGCTGCGGCGCAGGTCGTCGCGGTAGTACGAGTTTCCGCCGTCGACGATCACGTCGCCGCTGGCCAGGAGGGGGACCAGCTCGGCCAGGGTCGCGTCGACCGAACCGGCCGGGATCATCAGCCACAGGATCCGGGGTGCCGGGAGCTGGCCGACCAGGTCCGCCAGGGACGTCGCGCCGGCGGTGATCGAGCCATCGGCCTTGAACGCCTCGACCGTCTCCGCGTGGCGGGCGTAGCCGACGACCCGATGCCCCTTGCGGACGAGCCGCTGGGACATGTTTGCGCCCATCCGACCCAGCCCGATCATGCCAACGTCCATCTGGTCCTCACCCTCGTGCGGCGGCCTTTCGATAAGGATAGAGGCGCAGGCGCGTCGACCTGATAACAGCCCGTCTCGAGTCAGTTCTTGCCGCTTAGCATCCGGAATGCTGCAGGGCGAGGATCGACGCAGAAATCCCGGCTTACGGCCCGTGGCCGCGGGTGCGCCGGAGCTTGATCAAGCTCAAGACCAGGTGCCCTGGCGCTCCGCATCGTTCGATTCCTCGCCGACCAACACGGCCGATGCTATGTGGCAGGAACGAGGTTCGGGTCCAAGGCGCGATCAGGGCCCGGGTGACGCCGAAGCGCTGGCTGCGACGACCTCGCCCGGAAACGTCAGGGGCATCCCCGCGCCGTGGCGGTAGAACGGGATCGGCTCGGGGGCGAGCGGGGCGTTCCCCAGGAGCAGGTCGGCCGACTTCTCGGCCAGCATCATCACCGGGGCGTAGATGTTGCCGTTCGTGACGTAGGGCATGGCCGAGGCGTCCACGACGCTCAGGCCGTCGAGGCCGTGGACGGACATCGTCAGCGGGTCGACCACCGACTGATCGTCCACGCCCATCCGGGCCGTGCACGAAGGATGGAGCGCCGTCTCAGCGTCCCGGGCGACCCACTCGAGGATCTGGGCGTCGGTCTGGACGCACGCTCCCGGGCGATGTCTCCCCGGCGTTGTACGGCCCGAACGCCGGCTGGTTGAGGATCGAGCGGGCGACCCGGATCGCCTCGACCCACTCTCGTCGGTCCTGCTCGGTCGAGAGGTAGTTGAAGCGCAGGGCTGGATGGACGGCCGGGTCGGTCGAGGTGATCTTGACCGAGCCGCGGCGAGTCGGAGTACATCGGCCCGATGTGGACCTGGTAGCCGTGGCCGCCCTTCGGGCCGGTCCCGTCGTAGCGGATCGACAAGGGCAGGAAGTGGAACATCAGGTTGGGGTAGGCCACGTCCTCGTTGCCCCGGACGAAGCCGCCGCCCTCGAAATGGTTCGTCGCCCCGGGTCCGCTCCGGCGGAACAGCCAGTTCGCCCCGATGAAGGGCCGCCGCCAGGTGGCCAGGGCCGGCTGCATCGAAACCGGCTTCTTGCTCTTGTACTGGATGTAGACCTCGAGGTGGTCCTGGAGGTGCTCCCCTACCCCGGGCAGGTCCTGCACGACATCGATCCCCAGGCCGCCCAGGTCGGCGGCGTTGCCGACCCCCGACAGCTGGAGGAGCTGGGGCGTATTGATCGAGCCGCCGGCCAGGATCACCTGCCCGCCGAGGACCTTCCTGCCGCCGGCCAGCTCGACCCCGATCGCCCGCCGGCCGTCGAACAGGATCCGGCTGACAAAGGTGCGGGTCTTGACGGTCAGGTTGGGCCGCTTCATGACCGGATGGAGGTAGGCCTGGGCAGCGCTCAGCCGGCGGCCCCGATAGATGTTCCGATCGAACGCCGCGAAGCCCTCCTGGCGGTAGCCGTTGACGTCGTCGGTCAGCGGGTGGCCAGCCTCCTGGACCGCCTTGAAGAAGGCCGTGAAGAGCGGGCTGGAGGCCGGGCCTCGCTCGAGGATGAGCGGCCCCGTCCGGCCCCGGAAGGGGTCGTGGGGGGCCGCCGCCAGGCAGCTCTCCATCCGCCGGAAGTAGGGCAGGCAATGGGCGTAGTCCCACGAATCCATGCCCGGGTCGGCCGCCCAGCGCTCGTAGTCGAGCGGATTGCCGCGCTGGAAGATCATCCCGTTGATGCTGCTCGAGCCGCCCAGGACCTTGCCCCGGGCGTGGTAGATCCGGCGGCCGTTCATGAACGGCTCGGGCTCCGACTCGTACATCCAGTCGTAGTGCTTGCTGCCGATCGGGAAGGCGAGCGCGGCCGGCATGTGGATGAACACGTCGAACGGGTAGTCCGAGCGACCGGCCTCGAGGACGATCACCCGGTTGCCGGGATCGGCACTCAGGCGGTTGGCCAGGGCGGATCCGGCCGAGCCTCCGCCGACGATGATGAAGTCGTAGCGGGTCTGGGCCATGGCGCGATGCTAGCAGCCGGACTGGTCGGTCAGCCGGACGTTTCGATCTGGGCCTTGCGCCGGGCCACGAACGCATCGAGCTCGGCCGCGATCGCCGGGTCGAGCGGGGGCGGCTCGAACTCGGCCAGGAGGGTCTTCCAGATCGTGTTCGCCCGTTCGGTCGCGCTCCGGGCGCCGTCCTCCTGCCAGCTCTCGAAGTTGCGCCAGTCCGAGACGAGCGGTCGGTAGAAGGCCGTCTCGTAGCGCTCGAGGGTATGGGCGGAGCCGAAGAAGTGGCCGCCCGGCCCGACGTCGGCGATCGCCTCGAAGCCGAGCTCGGCCTCGTCGACGGTGAACGGGACGAGGACCTCGGCGATCATCTGGAGGATCTCGGCGTCGATGATCAGCTTCTCGTAGGACGCGGTCAGGCCGCCCTCGAGCCAGCCCGCCCCCTGGTAGAGCAGGTTGACCCCGCCCATCACCGCGCCCCACACGGCCATCTCCAATTCGTAGGCGGCCTGGGCATCGACGAGGTTCGCCCCGGTCACGTTCGAGGAACGCCAGGGCAGGCGGTAGCGGCGGGCCATCTGGCCGCTGGCCAGGGCGCCCTTGACGTACTCGGGCGTGCCGAAGGCGGGCGAGCCCGAGCGCATGTCGACGTTCGAGGTGAACGCCCCGTAGACGATCGGCGTGCCCGGCCGGATGATCTGGGCCAGGGCGACCAGGAAGAGGGCCTCGGCATTCTGCTGGGCAATCGCGGCGGCCAGCGAAACCGGGGTCATCGCCCCGGCCAGGGTGAACGGCGTGGCCACGACCGGCTGGCCGTGGAGGGCCATCTCGATCAGGCCGTCCGACATCGGGCCGTCCAGCCGGAGGGGCGAGTTCGTGTTGATGATCGTGATCAGGCTCGGCCGCCGGGCCAGCTCGTCCCGGTCGATCCCGCGGGCCAGGCAGGTCAGCTCGATCGCGTCGTCGACCACGACCCGGCCCGCCCCGAGGCAGTGCCAGGTCTTGTCGAGCAGGCCGATCAGCGAGCGGTACATGTCGAGATGGCGGGTGGCCACCGGCAGGTCGGTCGGCTCGAGCGGGCCGCCGGCTTCCTGCTGGACGATGTTCAGGCTCGAGATGACCTTGACGTAGTCGACGAAGTCGGCAAAGTTGCCGGCCCGCCGGCCACGATCGAGGTCGGTCACGAAGGCCGGTCCGCCGACCGAGCTGAAGACGAGGTGATTGCCGCCGAGGACCACGTCCCGCTCGGGGTTCCGGGCGTGGAGCCGGAACTCGG
This sequence comes from uncultured Chloroflexia bacterium, assembly GCA_963697135.1. Classification (GTDB taxonomy): domain Bacteria; phylum Chloroflexota; class Limnocylindria; order Limnocylindrales; family CSP1-4; genus Palsa-1033. The sequence goes on from CAVOMZ010000007.1 coordinate 115,372, forward strand.
CCGGGGCCTGGGCGACGAGCTCTTCGACCAGTCCGTCGTCGAGCCGCACCGAGCGCCGGCCCCGGTCGACCGTCGCCCCGGCGGCCGCGAACGCGTCGAGCGCCCGGTCACCGAGAACCTCGAAGCCGATCTCGCGCAGGATCCGGAGCGAGGCGCGGTGGATCGCCTCGACCTGGTCCGCGCTCAGGATCTCGACCGGCCGGAACGGGTTGACGATCGTCCGCCAGGGCAGCTGGGCGATCCCGCCGGCCACCCGGCGGGGCCGGCGGCGGGGACTGTCGGTCATCGTCCAGGTGCTCCCGGTCGGCGGCGTCGTCGGCCCGCTCATCGCCTCGCTCATCGGCTCGCCTGTCACCTCGCTCATCATCGCCGCCGGCCGGCCTCGTCGTCACGTGGCTGGGGCCACCGGTACGATCGGGTGATGGCCCCTCCCGAGGCTCCGGGATGAGACTCCGTCCTCTGCCATCGACTAGCTCGGAGGGACCGTGGAATCCACCCAGGCGGGTGCCCAGGAACTGACCGCGGGAGCGCTGATCGGCGAGCCCGTGACGGACGTCCGGTCACGGCGGGGCAGGCTCCGACGACTCCTCGACGCCGGGCGCTGGCGGAGCCAGGGCCGGGTCGCGACCCACCCGGCCGCGCGGGCCGGCAGCTCGGTCGCCGAGTTCGACTTCCAGCGCTGGATGCTCCTGATCCGGTTGCTCGGCTTCGTCGGGATCGCCGGCCTCGGCGCGATCTACGGCCATGCCGAACCGGTGGCCCTCGCCGCGGCCTTCCTGCTTCTTGGATCGCTCATCCTCGTCCAGGTCTTCTGGATGCGGGGCGCTCGCAGCCCGGCCGCCTGGCAGCGCTTCGCCGTCGCCGCATTTGCGGTCGACTCGGCCGCCGCCTACCTCATCGGCCAGTCCCTCCTGCGACCACCGACTGGATCGGCTTCGTGATCTACCCGATGCTGGCGATCGAGGGCGCCGTCTTCTTCGGGATGAGCGGGGCGCTCGCCTCGGCCGCGGCCAGCGCCTTCGTCTTCATCGGCCAGGTCGAGATCCGCTCGTCGCTGGGCTACCAGACGAGCTCCCAGGTCCAGGTCATGGTCTTCGTCCTGCTGTTCATGTCGGCCCTCTTCGTGGGTGCGTTCGCCCAGGTCGGCCGGCGGGTCCGGAGCGACCTGGCGACCCTGATCGACTTCACGGGGGTCCTCTCCCGCCAGGAATCGCCGACCCGGATCGTCCAGGCCCTCGACGCGCGGCTGCGCGAGCTGCTCGGCGCGCGGGTCCGCTCGGTCGCCCTGCGCCGGCCGGACGGCGGCTACGACATCCTCCGCTGGCGGAGCTCGGAGACCCGCTCGATCGAGCCGGGAGCCGTGTCCGGGGTGAGCCGCTTCACCGGACGCGACATCGAGGCCGACTTCCGCGACCGGCGGGCCGTCACCTTCAAGATCACCCCCGGCCGGGACGACGGGATCATCGTCGGCCTCGGCCTGCCGGCCTGGGTCCGCTCGATCACGATGGTCCCGATCCACTCCGATGGTGGGCTGTCGGGCTTCCTGCCGGTCCTCTGGGAGTCGCCCCGGGTGCCGAGCATCGACGAGCTCGAGCTGCTCCACGGCCTGGCCGACCAGACCGGCCTGGCCTTTGCCCAGGCCCAGCTCCAGCGGGCTCGGGAGCTGGCGGCGACCGACGCCCTGACCGGGTTAGTCAACCACCGCTCGTTCCAGGATCTGCTCCGGCGCCAGATCCGCGACGCGGAGGCCCACAGCGGCCGGTTCGCGATCCTGTTCTGCGACCTCGACCGGTTCCAGGAGCTCAATGACCGATCCGGCCATGCGGTCGGCGACCTCGTCCTCCATCGGGTCGCCGGGATGCTCAAGGCCGGCGCCCGCGGCCGCGACGTCGTGGCCCGCTACGGCGGCGACGAGTTCGCCCTGATCCTGCCCGACCTCGACCGGGTCCAGGCCGGCGAGGTGGCCGAGCGCCTGCGCGCCTCCGTTCGTGCCGCCGAGGGCGGGATGGGCGTCGACATGACGATCGGGGTCGTGGCCTACCCGGACGACGCCACGGACCAGGCCGAGCTGCTCGCCCGGGTCCACGCCGCGACCTATGCCGGCAAGCGGCGCGGTCGGGGCACGGTCGTCCAGGCGATCGAGGTTGCCGCCGAGCCGTAGCTCACACGCAGCCTCGTCGTATCGCTCCTGGACAGCGTCGGTTCGGGCGGTTCCAGCGGTACGTCGCCGGGTAGCGATCGGTGTGCTGTTCGGCGCCGACTCAGACCGGATCCCGCCCCTTCCAGCCGACGGACCACTCAGGAGGACCGCCGTCACGCTCAAAGTGGCGATGATTCGAGGCAGCCTGGTGCTCATCGTCGTCGAACAGCACATCTGAGGCTATCCGGCGGAAGCAGCGCGGCGTGATCGCGTGCCAAGCGCGCGATGCGGCTCAGACAAGCCGCGCTCCTCACGATCCGGCGATGGACGACCGGCGCGTGGGCTTGATCATTCGGGCGATCCGCCGACGCCGAGGCTGGCGTCAGGTCGACCTGGCAGAAGCCGCCGGCTTGGCTCAGACGACCATCTCCGCGATCGAGCGTGGACATCTCGACTCGACCTCGATTTCCCGGATTCGTCGAGTACTCGGCGCTCTCGACGCTCGAGTCGATCTCGAGGTCCGCTGGCGGGGCGGGGCCCTGGATCGGGTCGTCGACGACCGACACGCGCGACTCGTCGGCCTTGTCGTCCTGCGGCTGCGGCAGTTTGGCTGGCTTGCGGAAGTCGAGGTCACCTACGCCGTGTATCGCGAGCGCGGGTCGATTGACGTTCTCGGGTTCCATCGTCAAACCGGGTCGATCCTCGTGATCGAGGTGAAATCCGAGCTGACCTCGATCGAGGAAACGCTCCGCCGACTCGACGAAAAGGTGAGACTCGCGCCGCGGATCGCCCGCGAGCGCTTCGGCTGGCAGACAAGTACGACGTCAAGAGTCCTGGTCATCCGCGAGGATGGAACGTCTCGTCGCAGGGTGGCGCGCCATGCCGCAGTGCTCGACTCCGCGTTCCCCGCGAGAGGCGTCGAAGTCCGGCACTGGTTGGCGACGCCGGTCGGATCGATCCGGGCTCGATGGTTCCTGCCTCTCAGCAGTACAGGTGCTGCTCGGCGTGCGCCAGTCGGCCCGGACCGGGTTCGGCGTCCCGTCGACGATCGATCTGGAGCTCGGACCTGAGCGAACGCCAGATCGAGCCCTGCATGCAGCGCCGGCCCAGGCCCTACACCGGGGCTGATCGGTCGTCGAACAGCAGCCCCTGCGCTAGGTGGCGACTGGTGGGAGGAGGAAGCACTCAAGCGGCTGGTGGGAGGAGGAAGCACTCAAGCGGTCGGCGGGTCTGGCGGTTCCCCGTGACGGAGCGGCCCCGTCAGTGGTCGGCGATCCGCTCTGCCAGCGAGCGGCCGGTCGGCGGCTGGCCGGTGCGGGCCGTCTTCGCATCGAGGCGCAGGAGCGACTCCTGGGTGAACCGGACTCCGATCCAGCGGAAGGGTTCGGGCTCCCAGTTCGGCGAGCGATGGTTGACCAGGGGCAGCTCGGTCAGGTCGGAGCGCTCGCCGACGATCAGCCCGGCCAGGACCCGCCCGGCCAGGTTCGCGGTCGACACGCCGTGGCCGGTGTAGCCGCGGCCTGAGGCGACGCCCGTTCGGGGATCGAACGAGAACGTCGGGATCCAGTCGCGGGGCATCCCGAGCGGGCCGCCCCAGGCGTGCCCGAAGCCGATCCCGCGGAGGCTCGGGAACCAGGTCTCGACCATCCGCCGGAGCATCGCGTGGGTCCGGCCATCCCGGTCGAAGGCCGGCTCGATGACCGAGCCGAAGCGGTAGGGCGCGCCGCGTCCACCGAACAGGATCCGGCCGTCGGCGGTCCGGGACAGGTAGTCGACCGACAGGCGGTAGGACGCCACGACCTCGCGCCGGCGCCAGCCGATCGCCTGCCAATCGGCCTCGGCGACCGGCTCGGTCAGGACGATCAGCGAGTAGAGCGGCAGGAGCGAGCGGTGATAGCCCCGGAGCTGGCTCAGGTAGGCCTCGCCGGCCAGCACGATCGTCGTGGCCCGGACCAGCCCGTTCGTCGTTCGCAAGGCCGGGCGCAGGCGGGGCAGGGCGCCCGGCTCGACGTCGGTCACCGCCGTTCGCTCATAGATCGTGCCGCCCAGCCGTTCGACCGCCCGGGCCAGGCCGCGGACGAGCTTGCCCGGATGGACGACGGCGTACTGGCTGCCATAGATCGAACCGAGCGCACCATCGATCCGGATCCGCTCGTCTGTCCCCGCCGCGTCGAGCCGCTGATAGCCGGACGAGCGGCCCGAACGCTCGAGGCTCTCCCAGTGGGCGTCGAGGGCGGGTAGCTGCTCGGGTCCGCGGGCGATCGTGAGCGAGCCGCCCTTGACGTAGTCGGCCTCGATCCCCTCGAGCCGGAGGGCCGCCCCGACCTCGTCCACGGCGCCGGCCACGGCATCCTCGATCGCGCCCATCCCCTCCCGGCCGAACTTGCGCTCGAGCCGCTCGGAGCTGGCGTTCAAGCCCGAGGCGACCCAGCCCCCGTTCCGCCCGGATGCCCCGAAGCCGGCGATCTCGCGCTCGAGCAGGACGACCCGCAGCGACGGATCACGCCGGAGCAGGGTGTGGGCCGTCCACAGGCCGGTATAGCCCGCGCCCAGGATCGCCACGTCGGCATCGATCGAGCCCTGGAGCGCCGGCCGCGGGGTCAGGTCGTCCCCGGCCGTCTCGAGCCAGAAGCTCGTGCCCGCGTAGCCGGCCGGGTCGATCAGGCCGGCCGGTCCCTCCGCCCTGCCGTCGCTCATCCGCCGGCGGGGCTCGTGGCGAACGGGTCGAAGGCCTCGGTTCGCTCGACGACGGCATCGGCCCCAAGGCGGGCGTGGATCGGCCGGTCGAGGGGCGAGCTGAGGATCGGTGCCCAGCCGTCGCCGGCCAGGGCCTCGAGGGTGCTGATCGCGGCCGCCACGGTCGCCCGGGCGTGGTCAAGGGCGACCCCGCGGGGATCGATCGGCCCATAGGTCAGGGCGACATCGGAGGCGACATCGGCGATCGCCCGGGTCTCGGCCACGACCGATCCGGCCCCGCCGACCGGCGGCCGGCGAATGATCAGGGCGTCCGGCCCGGCCAAGGGCAGGGCGGCTCCAAGGAGGGCCCGCCAGCGGATCGCAGCGGTGTCGGAGCCCGGCTCCTCGAAGACGAGGGGATGACCGGGCAGGGCGGCCCGCCGGAGGAGGACCTGGGCGATCGCCAGGGCCCCGGCGTTGCGCTCCTCGATCAGCCAGGGCGGGATCGTGCCGACGAGGATCCGGGCGGCGGGCAGTCCGTCTCGCCGGGCGAGGGCGGCTCCGAGAAGGAGCAGGGCGAGGGCCCGGCCGGCCAGCGTCGCCGGCCCGGATGGGGCACCCCGGGCCAGGTCCGGGGCCACGACGAGCGGCCCGGCCCCCAGGGCGACCGATGAACCAGCCCGGGCCAGGAGGCGCCGGGCGAAGGCATGGTCGGCCAGGGCCCGGTCCGGATCGACGTTACCGTCGACGACCTCGGCAATCGGATCACCGTCAACCACGTCGACCCGCTCGAAGGCCGCGACCACGGCCTGCTCGGGCCCGGCCAGGGGCATGGCCACGGTCGCCAGGCGGCCGTAGGCCCGCCGCTCGGCGGCCGCCTCGTCGATCGCCAGGCGGACCTCGGCCAGGCCGCGCTGGCTGCCCGAGGGGGCGGGCTCCCGATCTCCGATGCTGCCCGACCGGGGATGCCAGGACGGGACCTCGAAGCCGGCGTCATGGAGCCGGTCGGCCAGCTCCCGGCTGGCCGGGACGTCGACCCGGACGACGTCGACCCCTGCTGCGACGAGCGAGCCCGCCTCGCGCGCTCCGTCGGCCAATTCAGGCTCGGCGGTCGTGACCCCGACCCACGGCCGGGGGGCGTCGCCGATCAGCGCCAGCAGCTCGAGGCGGGCCGTCCGGTTGGCATCGATCCGGTCGAAGGCCGAGGCCGCGAGCTCGGTGGCCAGGAGCTCGACCTCGGTTCGCCGGACCGGGTCGTCGAGGATCTCGATTCCAGGCCCGAGATCGACGGCCCCCGACGCCACGTCGAGGGCGAGCGCCTGGGGACCAAGGTCGTACTCGCGCAGGGCGGCCACGAACGGCAGGGTGATCCCGGCTCCGAGGCGATCCGGCCGGCCCGCGATGTACCGGTCGACGGCGGAGCCGGCCAGCGGGCTTGCCCGCGCGGTCGAGCCCGGTCACCCCGAGCAGGCGCAGGTTCGCCCGTTCCTGGCCGAGGGTCGTGCAGATGCTGGCCCGGGCACCCCAGGCGGCGGCCAGCGTGTCGGCCATCTCGACCAGGCGGTCGACCCGGGCGAGGGCGCGATCAGGCCGTCGACGCCGGCCTGCCGCCCGGCAGCAGCTCGAGCGTCCGGCCGACCGGCAGCGCCTCGACGCCGTGGCCGTCGCGACCGGCGACGGTGTCGGCCACGAAGAGCGAGTCGATCACGGCCTCCTCGGTCGCCTCGACCACGGCCGCGAAGAACGGATCGAGGTAGCTCATCGGCGAGGTGCTCGGTGGTCGACGATCGGCGGGCCGCCCCCGGCGGACCGAACGGCGGTCGAGATCGCGACGAAGATCTCGCCCGAGCCGTGGCCCCCGGTCGAGCCCGTCCGGGCCAGCCCGAGGCCCGCCCGGCGGGCAAGCCGGGCGAGCTGGTTGGGCAGGAGCGGCGCATCGGTCGCCACGACGACGATGCAGCTGCCCTGCTCGTCGTCGAGCGTCGACCGGCCAGCCATCGGCGGCCAGGGCGGCCCCGACGGGCACGCCATCGATCGTCAGGCGCTCGATCCGGCCGAAGTTGGTCAGGGTCAGCACGCCGAGGTGATACGCCGGCCGTCCGTCCGGCCCGTCGGCGCGGAGCGCCGCGAACCGTGCCCGGACGACCAGCGCCACCGACCGGGAGGCATTGCCGATGCCGCCCTTGAGCTCGAACCCGGCCATCCCCACCCCCGCCCCGACGACCCCGCTCGCGACCGGGCCGCCGCCGGCGTCGCGGGCGCCGTCGAGCGGCCGCCCGGACATCGCTCCGGCTCGACCTGGACCGTCCGCGACGCATTGAGGTAGCCGTCGTCGCATTCGGCCACGACGGGCATCAGGGCGTCGTCGACGCCGGCGCTCGGGACCCGCTCGACGAGCAGCTCGACGGCGGCGTCGTAGACCCGGCCGATCGCCATCGACGAGGTCAGGAAGATCGGCGTCTCGAGCACGCCCCACTCGTCGATCGCGGTGATCCCGATCATCTCGCCCGCCCCGTTGAGGACCGCCGACGCCGGCGGCGACGCGATCACTGAACAGCTCGGCCGGGTCGAACGGGACGATCGCGCTCACCCCGGTCCGGGCGATTCCCCGACCGTCCGGCGGCGGCGGCTCGTCGCGCCAGATCGAGGCGTGGCCGACCGAGATCCCGGCCACATCCACGATCGAGTTCGTCGGGCCCGGTGGCAGGCGCCCGATCCGGACCCCCAGGTCCGGGGCCGGGCGGGGCGCGGAGCCGGGCAGGCCGTCCCGGAACGGGTAGGAGCCGGCGTCGTCACCCGTCCAGTATGCCGTCCGGGCCGGGCTTGACCGGCTCGATCGGGCGTCGTCCGGCCGGGATCGGCCCGATCCTGGCCGGCTGGCCGATCCAGACATGGCCCTCGGCGAACTGCTCGGCCTTCCAGATCGGGGCCCGGGCCTTGAGCTCGTCGATGCGCGTAGCGGGCGGCCTGGAAGGCTCGCCTCGCGATGCTCGGCAGCGGCCACGACGGCCACGCTCACGTCGCCCAGGGGCACCGATCCCAGGCGGTGGACGATCCCGATCCGGCTGACCCCGAAGCGGCCTCGACCTCATCGGCGATCGTCTCGAGGATCGTCCGGACCATCTCCTCGTGGGCCTCGTACTCGAGCGCTTCGACCCGCCGGCCGGCGTGCCGGGCCGCCTCGGCCTCCTGGCCGGGCGCGGCGGTCCCGGCGGTCGCCCGGGTCCGGCCGATGAAGCCGCAGATCGCCCCGTCCGCGTCGGTTGCCAGCCGGTCGCCCAGCTCGGCCAGGATCTCCAGGCCGAACGGCGCGCTCGCGCAGCTCGATGATCCGGTTCCTCGCCGTCGAATCCGCCGCCGCCGCTGACCGGCGGGATGCAGGCCAGCTCGTCGCCGTCGGCCAGGCCCTCGGCGGGCTCGGCGTAGACCCCGTTCCGGGCGAAGCGGACCGACGACCGGCCGGGGGCGAGGGCCGGCACCGCGGCGACGAGCGCGGTCCAGGCCGCCTCGATCGAGGCGCCGTCGGGCAGCTCGAGGCTCGACCTCGCGCCGGCCGGCCAGCTCGCGCTGGATCGCGAAGAGACGGACCCGGACGGCGATCACGCGGGTCAGGACCGCGAAGCGTGGCGACGAGCAGGCCGTCGCCGACGGGGCAGGATCGTCGCGGCGAAGCGCGGGGTCGGCCAGGACGGCGGCGTTGAACGCCCGCAGGGCGGCCGCTCCAGTCGCCGGGTCGAGCTCGGGGCGCGCGACGCGTCCCGCTCCAGAGCACGTTGTCGGCGACGACGAGCGCGCCCGGCGCGAGCCGCGGCCGGAGCGCGTCGAGGTAGCCGAGGTACTCGTCCTTGAGCGCGTCGATGAAGACGAGGTCGAAGGGCCCGGCCAGGGCCGGCTCGGCGGCGCCGGCCGCGAAGGCCTCGAGGGCCGGCCGGTTGACGACCGTGATCTGCTCGTCGGCGATGCCCGGCCTGGCGCCACCAGCCCCGGGCCCGGTCGGTCCGCGCCCGGTCCGGGTCGATGGTCACGATCGTCCCGCCGGGCGGCTGGGCGAGGGCCATCCACAGCGTCGAGTAGCCGAAGGCCGTGCCGACCTCGACGATCCGCCGCCGGTCCGGCGGCCAGGGCGGCCAGGACCCGGCCGCCGGCTCGGTCGAGGATCGGCATCGCCTTCGGGCTCGGCCGCCGCCTCGATCGCGAGGAGGGCCGGATGCTGGCGCGCGGCCGATCGACTCGATGTAGTCGCGCTCGGCCGCGTCCGGGCAGGTACCGTCCGACGTGCTCATCGCTCTTGCTCACAGTGCTGCCTCCGGTCCTCTGCCTGGTTGTCGTCTCGATGGCTTCAGCGATCAGGCCGGCGCCGAAGTACAGCCCGGCGGCCAGGATCGTGCCGGCCGCGATCGAGCCGACGTTGATGTACAGCAGGCCGGTCGCCGATTCCATCGACGCGACTGCGGGCGGTCTGGATCGCCGCCCACGACACGACCAGCGGGAAGACGAGGCCGACGAGCAGGCGCAGCCAGACGAACTGGGCCCACGGCCCGGTCAGCGGCGAGAACGGCCCGCCGCCGCCGCCCGGCCCCGAGGAGCCATCGAGCCGGCCGAACAGGACGACCTGGGCGGCCACGAGGCCGAACAGGAGCCGGCTGAGCAGGATCAGCGGCGCCTCGGGCAGCTTCGGCGTGACGAGGTACCAGTGGCCGAGGATCATCGCCACGAAGACGCCGCCGGTCGCCGCCGCCAGGAGCAGGTCCTGGCCGAAGGCGACGGCACCGACGCGGTCGACGCCCGCGATCCGCCGCCCCAGCGCCAGGCGCGCCGAAGGCGAGCGCCGCGACCCCGGCCGACAGGCCGGCGGCGGCCAGAGCGGAGCCGCGCCGGCCCGGGCGATCGCGACGCCGCAGGCCAGCGGCGAGGACGCGAAGAGGATCAGGGCGTCGTCGCCGCGGGCGATCCAGGCCGGATCGATCGCGGACCGTCGAGCCGGGCAGCCGGCGGCCGGACAGGGCCCCGTCGCTGAGGTGGGCGAGGAGCGCCGAAGGCGGCGGCGACAGGCGCGCTGAAGCCGAGGATAGCCGCGGGTCGCCGTCGGTCCGCAGGCGCATCAGGACGACGGCCCCGAAGGCGCCCACGGCGAGGCCGTCAGGAGGGTCCAGTTGATGAAGGCGAGGTTCTCGGCGATCCGCTGGGCTGGCACGATCCGAGTGTACGATGGACCGACCGGAGGTGCCCTGAATGGCGATTGGATCGAGGATACCCGACGATCACCTGGTACGGCCACGCCTGCGTCGAGCTCGTGACGCCCGGCGGCAAGACGATCCTCTTCGACCCGTGGTTCGGCAATCCGCTCAGTCCCAAGGCCGCCGGACGCCGGTCGAGCGCTGCGACCTGCTGCTGGTCACCCACGGCCACGGCGACCACCTCGGCGATGCCGTCGCGCTCGCCAGCCGGCTCCGGCCGGCCTGGCCGGCGATCCACGAGCTGAGCCTGTGGCTGGCCGGCAGCTGCCCGGCGGCGCCGACGCGGTCACCGGCATGAACAAGGGCGGCACCGTCGAGGCGGCCGGCCTGAGGGTGACGATGACCCGGGCCGAGCACTCGGCCGGCGACTGGAACGCCGACGGCGGGGTGCCGCTCTACCTGGGCGAGCCGGTCGGCTTCGTGCGTCGAGCTGGAGAACGGCTTCCGGATCTACCTCGCCGGCGACACCGACGTGTTCGGCGACATGGCGCCTGATCCGGCGAGCTCCACAAGCCCGGACCTGGCGATCCTGCCGATCGGCGGCCACTACACGATGGGCCCGCGCCAGGCGGCGCTGGCCGTCGAGCTGCTCGGCGTCCAGCACGTCATGCCGATCCACTACGGCACGTTCCCGGTCCTCAGCCGGGACCCCGGCCGAGCTGCGAACCGCCCTCGGCGCGCGCGGCTTGAGCTCGGTCACGGTCTACGACCCGGCCCCGGGGCGACGATCTCCTGAGCCGGCCTTGAATCGAAACGGCCCGGCCCCTGTGCGGGGCCGGACCGTCGGACTGGCCGAATGGCTGGGCCTCGAGGAATTCGGCGCCTAGCGCATCTCCCAGCGACCAATGTCCGGGGCAGAGCCAAGGAATCGGGTACGTCTCCGTACCGAGCTGGGCACGCGTGATTCACCCCCGGCGAGCCGACTGCAAGGCGGTAGTCGTGGGTGCTCAGGCTCATGAACTTCGGGTCGGCCTGGATCCCGTGGGACATCCGGCCGATCCATGACTTGAGGGTCGAGAAGCTCGACGTGCTGCCCTTGTCGACGATGTACACGAGCGAGCCGCCCGAGGCGTTCCAGATCAGGTTGTAGTCGATCGTGACGGTCGAGGGCAGGTGGTCGAAGTAGAGGACGGGCACGCCGCTCGTCCGCAGGACGTTGTTCTCGATCTTCAGCCCGCTCAGCGAGCCCTCGAACTTGTAGCCGGCGTGATTGACGACCGAGACGTCGGACACGTCGAAGCCGTCGAGGGTGTTGTTGGCGAAGAGCGAGTTGCTGGCGCAGGCCAGGATCAGGCCCCGGGCGTAGCCCTTGACCGTCGACGCGGCATAGCCGATGTTCCGGGTGAAGGTGATGTCGTTGCAGGGCTGGCCGCTCGTCCCGGTCTCGAGGACGTCCTTGTTGTTCCAGGCGACGTTGTCGGTCATCGTCACGTCGGACGCGCCGTAGATCTCGAAGGCGCCGCCGTCATAGCCGTACCAGCGACTCTTGGCCCGGTTGAGCCAGAGCTGGTTGCCCTGGGCCAGGACCTTGCCGGTCGAGAGCAGGAAGGTGACCCCGACGCCTCCCCCGGAGTCCTTCACGGCATCGTTGATCATCGTGTCCTGGGAGTAGATCTTGTTGTTCAGGATCTTCGTCCCGTCGGCCTTGTACGAGATCCGGATGCCTTCCTGGTTCTTGTAGATCTGGCTGTTCTCGATGACCGTGTTCGTCGCGTTCCAGGTCCGCACGCCGTAGTTCTTGTTGTAGCGCAGGACGAGGTTCGAGAGGGTCACGTTGGAGCTGGAGTCGACCATGACCCCGGCACCCATCGAGGAGTTCGCGTACTGCACGGTCAGGTTGCGGACGCGCGCCGCTGGTGACCTTGTAGAAGTGGAACCCGTCGGCGCCGCCGGACACGGTCACGGCTTCACCGGGATAGGCGCTGAAGGTGATCCCGGAGCGGGTGACCGTCACGTTGCCGGAGTAGGTCCCGGCCCGCAGGTAGACGGTCCCCTTGCCCACGTTGGCCGCATGCTGAAGCGTCTTCCAGGGCTTGGCCAGCGTGCCGGGGTTCGAGTCGCTCCCGTTCGTGGCGACGAACAGCCCGGACGGCGCGGTTGTGCTCGGCTTGGTCGTGCCGGCAGTGGTCGCAACGGAGGCCGATGTCAGCACAGTCGTGTGATGCGTTGCCGCGGAACTGGGGTTGGCGGGGGCGGTGGCACTTCCGCTCGCGGCCTGGATGGCGGTCCCGGCCACCTCAAGCCCAGCGCTTACGGACAGCGAAGACGTTGCCGCCGGAGCAATCACGGGGCCGGCAATCAGGGCCGGTCCGGCAAGCAGCATGGCGGTCGCTGCGGATCGGAGGCCGACGAGGCGGCTCCGCTTGACTGACGCCCTCTGGGCGCCTCTTGGAACCAACGACACCTGTCGCTCCTCTCTACCAGAACCCGCGTCGATGAGGGCCGCGGGAACGCTGGAGGACGGCTGCGCGCGATCGGCCTGGGGTGACGATGCGGGGCCGCTGGGAGAGAAGTATGCCAGTGAATTGCGTTGTCGTCTGGCAACGCATTCTTTGAGCGTGCCGGAAACAACTTCGGGGACCGGGTTTTTGACCCGATCCCCGAGTTAATTCGAAATGAGGCCGCCGCGCGGCGGAATTACTCCCCGGTCGAGCCGACTCCGACCGCTCGGGGCTCGTGCTCCTCGGCCAGGGCCTGGACCTCCGGCGCGACTTCGCCCCGCAGGATCTCGAAGGCCATCGGGAAGCGCGACGGGCGGTCGGCCATGACCGGCGTGCCGACCCTGGCCAGCGCCGTGGGGGCCGGCCGGGTGACCGGACCAAGCGGGCTGCGGAAGCGTTCGCGGAAGATCGTCTTGAGGACCCGCCAGCCATCGGGCAGGGTGCGCAGGCGGCCGACGCCGTAGACCCGCTCCGATTCGAAGCTGGGCACCTCGGCCACGACCAGGCCCCGGCGGAGGGCCCGGATGTTCATCTCCGTCTCGATCTCGAAGCCGTCACGCGTCGAGCTCGAGCATCGGCACGATCCGCGTCCAGAAGGCGTTGTAGCCGTAGCACAGGTCCGTGTAGTGGCCGCCGAAGAACAGCCGGACGAGGTGGACGAAGCGCCATGTTCCCGAGCTTCCGGTGGAGGGGCATGTCGGACGTCCCGCCGCCGGCGAGAAGCGCGAGCCCTTGGCGAAGTCGGCCCCGTCGGTCAGGGCGCGGACGAAGGCCGGGATCTCCTCGGGTGCGGTCGAGCCATCGGCGTCGATCATCACGATGATGTCGCCCGTGGCGGCGGCGAAACCGCTCCGCAGGGCGGCGCCCTTGCCCCGGCCCTGCTGCTGGACGACCCGGATGTCGGGCAGGAGCTGCTGGGCTACGGCGATCGTGTCGTCGGGGAGTTGCCGTCGACCAGGATGACCTCGTGGACCTCGCGCGGGATCCGCGGAAGGACGTGAGCGAGGTTCTCGGCCTCGTTCATGGCTGGGACGACGACGGAGATGGTGGGCATCTGGTTCCCCGAGAAGCGAGTGTGACGTGACTCACCTGGTTGCAAATGGAAGGGACAGTTCCACAACCGGTGAGGGGTGCTGGGCAGGTCCAGAAACTAGTACGGCAGTCCCACAAGGTCAATGCCCGGACGGCCCTGGCGCCGTTCCGCTGGTGCGTCCGCGCAACAGCCGGCGAGCCGCCCCCGGTGCAGTCGGATGGGGACCGCTCAAGTGTAGGGGACTGCGGGTAGGTCTCGCCGGACACCTTGGCCGCGTTTCCGTCGCGGCCGAGTGTCGGGCGGGTTGCAATGTCAATGACCCGAACGGCGCCTGGTGGTGCGCGGGTGGTGCCGCAGGCTTGCTCCGGCGCCTGCCGGCGGCCGGGCCGTGGCCGGGTTGGCCGGTTGGCCGGTTGGCCGGTTGGCCGGTTGGCCGGTTGGCCGGTCGGCCGGCGATGGTGGCGGCCCCTGGGTCGTGGCCCGGTCTTTCAGCCATCTAGCGCGGCCCATGCTGTTCGGCAAGACCTTGGCGGGCCAGGACACCCGGCTGACGCCGAAGTCGCCTCGGCTCGGATGAGGACTGAGCAGATTCGTGCTCGGGTGGGAGGCGATGAGCCACGCCACCTCGCCGGGGTTGGCGCCGACCGAGGGCGCTGTTCGCCGAACAGCACTGGAGGTGCTGAACGGCAGCTTCCCGCCGGGCTCGACGGGACGCCCGGAGACCCCGGCGGGCGCACGGCCCGGAATGGTGGGCCCCGGGGCGGTGGGCCGCAGGGGTCGGGCCGAGGCGCGCTCTCACGGCGGGCCGAGGCGGTTGAGTCCCGGACAAGAGCAGGCCAAGTACCGGATGAGCGACGCGCTTCAGGCTCTGGACTGCCCCGCCGGTGATCGATTGATCCCGACCACTTGCTGGCCGGACGATCCGATCCTGCCCGCCCGCCCAGGGAGCAGGGATGATGGCGCTGGTTCATCGGCCGGACGGCGGGCGTCGCGGCGAGTCTATCGGACGGGCCATGGCAGTGGCCGGCCTGCTGGGCGGGCTGCTCGGCAGTGCCCTCGGCGGAACGGCCGGGTCGGTCGCGATCGCCGACGCGGCAGGGCCCGGCGGACTGACGATCAGGGGCCAGGCCAGCCCCCTGGGCGGGGCCTCCGCGAGCGCAGCCTCGGGCGCCTCGGCCTGGGGCGGCCCGGCAGCTGCGAGGGGCCCGGTCCGCGTGCAGGCGACGGCCGCTCAGCCGGCGACCCGGGCGCAGGTGTCGGCCGGACCGCCGTTCGAACCGGTCGATCCATCGCCGCCGGCCGCCCGATCGGGTCCATCCGAAGCGCCGCCGCCTGTCAACTCTGCCCCGCCGGTCGTCTCTGCCCCGCCAGTCGCGTCTTCGCCGCCGGGCGGCTCGCCGTTGCCGGGCGGCTCGCCTTTGCCGGTCGGCTCGCCTCCGCCGGGCGGTTTCCTGCCGGCCGACCGGTTCGTTGCACCTGACGGCAGCGACGCCGGCCCGGGGACCCTGGACGCGCCGTGGCGGACGCTCGGCCACGCCGTCGCAGGCGCCTCGGCCACGATCTACCTGCGGGCCGGCATGTATCCCGGCGGGGTCACGATCCGGCGGTCCGGCCTGAACCTCGTCGCCTTTCCCGGAGAATCCGCCCGGATCGATGGTGGCGCAGCCGATGTCGTGCGCTTCCTCGGCGTCGACTCGGGCAGCCTCAGAGGCATCATCGTCGAGGCCGCCCGGGCGCCCGAGGCGGCCGGCGTGCTGGTCGCCTCGAGCAGCAACGTCCGGGTCGAGGACGACGTCCTGCGAGACAACAGCGGCTATGGCCTGCGGACCTGGAACTCGACCAACGTCCGGATCGCCGGCAACGACGTCTCGGGCAACGCAACCGGAATCCAGGTCTCGTATCGATCGGCCGGCGTCGAGGTCCTCGACAACTCTGTCCACGACAACGACCGGATGCTCGTGGACACGGCCTCGGTCTATGGCGACGACCATGGCGCGGTCGGGATCGCCTTCGTCAAGACCACGGGCGCAACGCTCGCCGCCGGCAACCGGGTCTGGGGCAACCGGGCCCCCAGCTTCGATTACGGCCAGGACGGCGGGGCGTTCGAGGTCTACGCCGCGAGCGATGTCACGATCCGGGACAACCTCGCCTGGGACAACAAGGACGTGCTCGAGACGGGTTCGAACGGGGCACCCTGCGAGCGGCTCCGGTTCGTTCGCAACCTGGCCTGGGCCGCCTCGTCCGCGCCGGGCTGGACCCGTGGCCTGATCATCGCCTGCGGCAGCGACTCGCTGGTTGCCAATAACACCCTCGACGGCTTCGACATCTCGGCTGTCTCGATCGTCCAGGACCCCGGCAACCTGCACCTCGGCTCGGTCGACGGCCTCGTCGTGATGAACAACATCCTCGTCTCGGATGGCCCGCCGGTCTATCACCTGGCGAACGTGCCGCCGACGGTCCGGGTCGATCGGAACCTGGCCTGGAACCGGGCCGGCGGCCCGATCGCCTGGGTCGACGGCCGCGGCTCAACCTCGAGCTGGACGACGTTCCGCGGCTGGACCGGGCTCGAAGCCGCCGGGCTGCATGCCGACCCGCGCTTCGACCCGGTGCTCGGACGATGATCGACGAGCCGCTTCCAGGCTCCCCGGCGATCGACGCCGGGGCCGAGATCCCCGGGCTCACCGACGGGTTTCTTGGCCCGGCACCGGACCTCGGGCGGTGGGAGGTTCGCTGATCGGAGGGCCGGTAGTGGCCCACCGTTGCCGTGGGGCACCCGATCGGGCGGCTGAGGGCTGGACAGGTGAGCCTGCGGGCCCGAGAGTGACGCCTGACCGGTAGGATCGATTCCAGCCCTTCATCCGCCGTCCGTCACCTCGCTCCGGAAGGGGGATCCTCGGGAATGCGCACCAGACCGGCCGAGCGGCCGCTGGCAGTCATGGTCGTCGGCGCCGGGACGCGCTTCCTGAGCGGGATGAGCTACTACACGATCCGGCTGGCCAACGCCTTCGCCAGCCGCCATCGAACGAGCGTGATCACGATGCGCCGGCTGTTGCCCGCCCGCTTCTACCCGGGCCGGGCCCGGGTCGGCGCGTCGCTCACCCGACTCGAGTACGAGCCGGCGATCCCGGTCACCGACGGGATCGACTGGTTCTGGCTGCCGAGCCTGCTGCGGCGGACTGGTCGCCCTCGTCCGGCAGCGACCCGCCGTGATCGTGTTCCAGTGGTGGACCGGGACGGTCCTCCACAGCTACCTGGCCCTGACCGTGGTCGGCCGTCTTCTCGGGGCGCGAGTCGTGATCGAGTTCCACGAGATCCTCGACACGGGCGAGGACGCGATCCCGTTCGCCCGGCAGTACGTCAACGCGATCGCCCCGATCTTCGTCCGGCTGGCCGCCGGCTACGTGATCCACACCGAGTCGGACCTGGCCGACCTCCAGAGCCGCTACCGGCTGGGCGGCCGGCCCGTGGCCGTCATCCCCCATGGGCCCTACGACCACCACCTGGCAGGGCCGGACGAGGATCGTTCGGGGCGAAACCTGCGGGAGGCCCCGGCCGAGGCGATCAACCTGCTCTTCTTCGGGGTGATCCGGCCGTTCAAGGGGCTCGAGGACCTCGTCAACGCGTTCAACCTGCTCAGCAGCGAGGCGGTCGAGGGCTTCTGGCTGACCGTCGTCGGCGAAACCTGGGAGGGCTGGACCCTGCCCCTCGAGCTGATCGAGCGGAGCCCCCATCGGGATCGGATCACCCTCGTCAACCGCTACGTCCACGACGACGAGGTGGCCGCCTGGTTCGGCGCAGCGGATGCCGTCGTCCTGCCCTACCACCGCTCGTCGGCGAGCGGGCCGGCCCAGACCGCGATGAGCCACGGGCTGCCCCTCGTCCTGACCGAGGTCGGCGGCCTGCCGGCGGCCGTGGCCGGCTACGACGGGGCGATCCTCGTGCCACCCCACGATCCGCTGGCCATTGCCCGGGCCTTCGAGCGGCTGCCCGAGATGCGCGGGGTCGCCTTCGCCGATCCCCATTCCTGGGCCCGAACCCTCGATCGCTACGACGAGCTGTTCGGCGTGATCGGGGCGATCGATGGCTGAGCGGCAGGCCGATCCGCCGGCCGGCCAGGCCACGGTCGGAATCGTCAGCCCGCGCTACTCACCGGCGATCGGCGGGGTCGAGCGCCATGTCGAGGAGCTCGCTCACGGCCTCGCCCGGCGGGGCGTGGCCGTCGAGGTCATCACGACCGACCCGACCGGCCGGCTCGAGCGCTCCGAGCTCGTCGACGGGATCCTCGTCCGCCGGTTCGGCACGATCGCCCACGACGGCGTCTTCTTCCTGTCGCCCGGCCTGGCCCGCTGGCTGGTGGCCAATGCCGGCCGCTATGGCCTGATCCACGGTCACTCGTACCACACCCCGCTCGTCCTGGCCGCGGCGATCGCCGCCCGCCGGAGCCACGTCCCGTTCGTCCTCACGCCGCACTACCACGGGACCGGCCACACGCCGGCCCGGGCTGCCCTCCACCGGCCATACAAGGTGTTCGGGGCGCGGGTCGTCCACGCGGCCCGGGCGGTGATCTGCGTGTCGGCCTCGGAGCAGGAGCTGATCGAGCGCGACTTCGGGCCGAACGTGCGGACCGAGGTCGTCCACAACGGGGTCGACGTCGGGCAGCTTCTGGCCGTGCCCCGACGAGCCGTCGGCGAGGGGGCGCTCATCCTGTCGGTCGGCAGGCTCGAAACGTACAAGCGGCTAGACTTGCTCGCCAACTCGGTATCGGCGCTACCGGCGGAGCTCCGGATCGACGTGGTCGGCGACGGCCCGGCCCGACCCGACCTCGAACGGCAGTTGCGCACCCTTGGAGTCGAAGACCGGATGACCCTTCTGGGCTCGCTGGACCAGGCCCAGCTGATCGAACGATTTCGGACGGCCGACGTATTCGTGAGCCTGTCCCTGCACGAGGCCTTCGGCCTGACGCTCCTCGAGGCGGCGGTCGCTGGTGCCGCGGTCGTGGCGACGGACCTGCCGGCCCATCGCGAGGTGGCCGGCCTGCTCCCGGCGGGCGCCGTCCGGCTGATCCCGCTGGAGGCCGGTCCAACCGAAATAGCCGAGGCGATCGGAACGGCCCGGGCCGACCGCCGGGCTGCTCGATGCGAGTGGCCGGAGCGATCCCCGGGACTGGGCCGTGCCGAGCTGGGACGGGATGGCGGGGCGCGTCCTCGAGGCCTATCGCCGGGTGGCGCCCGGGCGAATCTTCGGGCCCGCCGAGGACCGGCCCGCGTGATTGCCGGCGCGGCCACGACCGCGGAATCGAGCTCGGCCGCAGACTCGTTCCATCCGACCGGAGACGGCCTCGGCTGGCTGCCCAGGCTGGCCTGCCTGACCGGTCTCGGGCTGCTCCTGATCGCCCTCGGCAACACCCTCAGCCGGTTCAGCGTGACGGGCTTCGAATGGTTCTACTACGCCGGGTTGATCCTGGTGATTGCCCCGAACGCGGTTCGCCTGCTCCGGCCTGAGCCGCGCCGGAGCGAGCGGATCGGCCTGGTGATGATCCTCGGCGGGGCGCTCTACCTGGTCAAGGTCCTCCACGACCCGCTCGCCTTCACCTTCTCCGACGAGTTCATCCAGTTCCGGAACATCCTCGACGCGATCTCCTCGAACCACCTGTTCACCCGCAATCCGCTCTTGCCGACGACGACCTACTACCCAGGCCTCCAGGCGGTCGCCGCATCGCTGGCCAAGGTCAGCGGCCTGGGCCCGTTTCCGAGCGGGATCATCGTCCTGGGCGCCGCCCGGCTGGTGATGGCCCTCGGGGTGTACCTGCTCTTCGAGCTGATCGGCCGGTCGTCCCGGCTGGCCGGGATCGCGGCGCTCCTGTACATGGCCAACCCGAACTTCATCTTCTTCGGCGGCCAGGTCGCGTACGAGTCGCTGGCCCTGCCCCTGGCCGTGATGGTCCTGGTCATGGCCGTCGCCCGGTCGGGCCTGGCGGGCTTCGGCCATCCGGCCGATCGGCCCCTTCGCCGGAGCCTGACCGCGATGGCGATCCTGGCGATCTGCGCGATCGCGGTGACCCATCACGTGACCTCGATCGCCCTGGCCGGCTTCCTGACGATCTGGACGATCGTGGCCTGGTTGACCCGCAAGCACCGCGAGGACGGTCCCGGACCGCTCGACCTGGCGATCGTGACGATCGGGGCGGTCGCCTTCTGGACCGTCACCGTGGCCAGTCCGGTGCTCGGCTACCTCGGGCCGGTGATCAGCCGGGCGATCGCCAACGGGATCAGCCTGATCACGCTCCAGGCGGTGCCCCGGACCCTGTTCACGGCCGGAACCGGGGCCGTGGCCCCGCTCTGGGAGCGCCTGGCCAGCTTCGGGGCCGTGGCCTTCGTCCTGATCGGAATCACCCTCGGCCTGATCCGGGTCTGGTCCGGGCACCGCCGGGAGGCCCTGGTCGTGACCCTCGGCCTGGGCACCCTGCTCTACCCGGCGACCCTCGTCCTGCGCCTGACCCCGGACGGGGCCGAGACGGCCAATCGCAGCTCGGAGTTCCTGTTCCTGGCGATCGGCTTCATCTCGGCCCTGGGCATTAGCGAGCTGTGGCTGCGCGGCCTGCCCTCGATCCGCCGGGTCAGCCTGCTGGCCGGGGCGGCGACGGTGATGATCATCGGCGGCTTCCTGATCGGCTGGCCGATCTGGGGCCGCTTCCCCGGCCCGTTCATCATCTCGGCCAATTCGCGCTCGGTCGATGCCCAGGGGATTGCCGCGGCCCAGTGGTCGCTGGCCGTCCTCGGCCCGAACGGCCGGCAGGTGGCGGACCGCAGCCAGCGCCTCCTCCAGGGCACCTACGGGCTGCAGCAGGCCGTGACCGGCTACGGCAACACGTACATCGACAACAACCAGCCGGCGGACGAGAGCTCCTGCATCGACCTCGGCGCGCTGAACAACGCGAACACGAACTGCGTCTCGGTCGACTCGAAGCAGCTGATCATCACCCCGACCCTCGACTCGAGCAGTCCCGGGCGATCGCCTACGACGGATTCGTCCAGTACGTCGTGTTCGACCGGCGGATCTTCGCCGGCCTGCCGGCCTCCGGGATCTACGTCGAGCGAGGTGAGCTGAACCAGAACGGCGGGCCGCTCGACCTGACCGATCCGGACGTCGCCAAGCCGGCCACGAACGGCCAACCGGCCCAACCCGCCGGTCCGCCCGGCTCCGGCCCGGGTCCGAACCAGCAAACCCAGATCGAACGCCACCGCGGCCGGCTCGACAAGTGGGACGGCGGGCCGAACGTGCCCGGCGTGGTCGGGGTCGACCGGCTGTATGACAACGGCAACATCCAGATCTACGACATCGGCGTGTGGGGATCGTGGAAGTAGGCATGGCCCGGCGCAACGCCGACCTGGTCGTCGTCGCCGTCCTCGCCGTGGCCGGCCTGCTGGCCGGGCTGGCGGTCAACCTGAGCCCGCTGATCCGGGGCATCTTCAGCACGCCCCTCGTGATCGCCCTGCCGGGCTACGCCCTGACCGCCGCCCTGATTCCCGATCGACGCTCGCTCGGCCGGACGGAGCGGACCCTGTTCGGGGTCGGCCTGAGCATCGTCCTGACGATCCTGGTCGCGCTCGGCCTGAATCCAGCTCGCGGCCGGGATCACGAACCTGACGCGTGGCCGTCAGCCTGGCCGCGGCTGACCCTGGCCGGTGTCGCGGTCGCCCTCATCCGGCGCCGATCCGCCCCGGCAGAACGTCGAGGCGATGAGCCGGTCGGGCCGCCCGTCGAGGTCCGCCGCGAGGCGTCGGCGCGGTTCGGCCCGGAGCTCCTGGCCCTGGCCGTGATCCTGACCGTGGCGGCGATGTTCGTGGGCGTCCTGGGCGCCGTCCGGGCGCCCGAGCCCGGCTTCACCGAGCTGTGGATGGTCAATGGCACGAACCCGAACTCGGTCCAGGTCGGGATCCGGAACGACGAGGGCTCGGCGATCAGCTACCGGCTCGAGATCGAGACCCAGGGCCAGGTCCTGCGGACGGCCCAGATCGACCTCGAAACGGGCCAGCAGTCGCTCCAGACGGTCGAGCTCCCGGCCCTGACCGGGACGAGCCCGGAGTCGGTCACCGCCCGGCTCTACCGGCTGGACGGCTCGGCCGCGGCGACGCCCTATCGGACGACCCTCCTGTGGCGCTATCCGGGGCCGAGCTGATGGGCCGCCGGATCCTGATGGCCAGCGACTTCTACCGGCCGTTCATCGGCGGGGCGGAGCGCCAGGTGGAGATCCTCGAGCAAGCAGCTCCATGGGCGGGGCTACGAGATGGCCGTGGCCACGATGTGGCACAAGGGCCTGCCCCGCGAGGAGGACGACGAGGGCGTCGCCCTCCATCGGCTGTCGGCCCTGTCGACCCGGACGGCCCGCTTCTCGGGCGATCCGGGCCGGCGCTACCACCCGCCCTTCCCCGACCCGGTCATGTCGCTCGAGCTGCGCCGGCTGATCCGGAAGTTCAAGCCGGACCTGGTCCACGCCCACGGCTGGATCGCCTACTCGTGCGCGGCCGCCCTGCTCGGCTCGGACGTCCCCCTTCTGATCTCGGTCCGCGACTACGGCTACACCTGCGCGACCCGGACGATGCTCTACAACGGGACGACCTGCGACGGGCCGAGCCCGCTCAAGTGCCTCGGCTGCGCGAGCCAGAAGTACGGCCCGCTCAAGGCCAGTGCGGCGGTCGCCGGGGTGTTCACCGGGCGGCCGCTCCTGACCCGCAAGATCGTGGGCGCCCACAGCATCACCTCGTTCGTCCAGTCGGTCACCCGGCGGGACCTGCTCCACGAGTCGCGGGAGTCGCCCGGCAGCCTGGTGCCCGACTTCGTCATCCCGAGCTTCCTCGAGCTGAGCGGCGACAAGGCCAACCTCGGCTCGGCCCTGCCCTCGAAGCCGTACATCCTGTTCGTGGGTGCCCTCCAGGCCCACAAGGGGATCAACGTCCTCCTCCAGGCCTACGAGCGGCTCGAGGTCAAGCCGCCGCTCGTCCTGATCGGCACGCGCTGGCCGGACACACCCCAGTTCCCGCCCGGGGTGACCGTCCTCGAGAACGTGCCCCACGCCGGGGTGATGGCGGCCTGGGATCGCTGCCTGTTCGGGGTGGTCCCGTCGGTCTGGCCCGAGCCGCTGGGCGTGGTCAGCCTCGAGGCGATGAGCCGCTCGAAGGCGGTCATCGGGAGCGCCGTCGGCGGGATCACCGACATCGTGGTCGACGGCGAGACCGGCTTCCTGACGGAGCCCGGCAATGTCGCACGAGCTGGCTGCCCGGATGGCCGAGCTGATCGCCAATCCCGAGCAGCGCGAGCGGTTCGGACAGGCCGGCAAGGTCCGGATCCAGCTGTTCACGAGCGAGTCGGTCCTGCCCCGCTTCGAGCGGCTCTACGACAGCCTGCTCGAGACGCCCTCGGCCCCGGGCCGGGCCAAGCGGATCCTGGTGGCTGGCGGCTCGGGCAGCGGCAAGACGACGATCGCCAGCCAGCTGGCCACCCGGCGCCGGCTGCCCGTCCACCACCTCGATGAGATCGCCCTGGCCCCGACCAATGGGCGCCTCCGGGCGCTCGAGGAGCGGGTCGCCGCGGTCCACGCCATCGCCGCGGGCGATGAGTGGGTCGTCGAGGGGATCTACACCGGCTGGACCGCCGAGCTGTACGACCGGGCCGAAGTGATCGTCTGGCTCGATTCCGTGTCGTCCCGGACCGCCGTCTCGGCGGGTGATCGGGCGGTTCGGCTCGAATGCCCTGGCCGAGATGCGCCGGCGCGGCCTGCGCGGGCTGATCCGGCCGCGCGAGCAGCTCCGCCACCTGACCGATCTCGGCCGTTCGATCCGCGAGACCCGGGCCTACTACGCCGGTCGAGGGGCCGGGGCTCCGGGCAGCCTGGACACGATCGAGCCGTCGCCGCTCGAGCCCGGCGATGAGTCGCTGACCGGCCACGAGGCGACCGCCGCGATCCTCTCCCCGCTCCGGGCCAAGGTGGTCCACTGCCGGAGCGCCGGCGACGTCAGGAGAATGCTCGAGCAGCTCGGCTAGCCGTCAGCGCCTCGGATCCACTGGGCCCTTGACCCCGGGCCCCCGGCCCTGGCCCCGGCGCGTTGGCCCCCGCCCGGCCCTCGGCCCCGGCGCGTTGGCCCCCGGCGCGTTGGCCCCCGGGCCTCGGCCCTTGCCGCCGGTCCGCCCCGGCCTGGACTCCGGCGAGCGCGTCGGCCCCCGGCGCGTTCGGCAGATTCCGCCCACGAGCGCACGAAGCGGCTCGGAGCATCTTCGGCAGAGGGCTTCGCGCTCTTTCGATCGTGCGTTCGGCAGATTCCGCCCACGAGCGCACGGAGAGCGGCTCGCGAGCATCTTCGGCACAGGGCTTCGCGCACCTCCGATCGTGCGTTCGGCAGATTCCGCCCACGAGCGCATGGAAGCGGCTCGCAGGCTGGACGACCCCCAGCAGCCGTCTCCAACGCGCTCGCTGAGTGCTGGGTCACGCTCGAGGCGCGCCTGACGGGGCAACGCAGTCTTCGTTCCTCACCGCCCGAGCGACGACCATGCGGCGCTGAGCGGAATCTGCCGGGTCAAGTACGCGACAACGCGCCCGAGCGACAGCATGCGGCGCTGAGCGGAATCTGCCGGGTCAAGTACGCGACAACGCGCCCGAGCGACATCGATGCGGCGCTGAGCGGAATCTGCCGGGTCAACTGGCCGCAACGGCGGACCGAGGCGGCGCGGACAGGCGGAGCAGCCGCTCGGCCAGCGGTCAGTACTCCCTGGGTCGAGATCCCTGGGTCAGCAGCTCGGCTAGCGGTCAGTAGCCCTTGCCGCGCGACAGGAGGACCGGTCGGAGCTCTGTCGCCAGCAGGACCAGGGCAACCGAGCCCTGGCTGATCAGGGTGGCCACGCCGATCCCGGTCACGCCCATCGATCGAGGAGCGGGAAGGACAGGGCCAGGGTCATCACGGCCAGGATCGCCTGGACCACGAAGATGCCGGTCACCTTGGCCCGGATCCGGGCCAGGCTGAAGTAGATCAGGTTGATCGAGTAGGGGATTACCGAGAGGGCCAGCAGGCGCAGGAGGTCGGTCCCGTTGGCGGCGTAGCCCGGGCCGAAGATCGCCAGGATCCAGGGCGCCCCGATGATCACGACGGCCACGATCGGGATCATCAGGCGCATCGCATGGACCAGGGCGCCCCGGGTCCGGGCGATCGGATCGCCCTTCGTGCTGACGGTCTCGACCGTGTGGCTGATCGTGATGCTCAGGGGCAGCAGGTTGAGCGAGGTGTAGATGATCCAGACGATGTAGAAGTACGCCCCGGCCTCGGGCCCGGCCCGGTCGATCACGATCACCGGCAGGAGGCTGACGTAGGCCAGCACGCACAGGGCGCCGAGGTAGTCGCCGGTCACGAACCGGACGATCCGGTTGAGCTCGAGCGGACGGGCCACCTCGCGGCTGTTCCGGACATGGATCGGGATCAGCCAGCGGAAGACGATCAGGCTGATCAGGAACACCCCGATCACCGTCGGGATCGCCCAGGACAGGAAGATCCCGTAGGCGGCAAAGCCGCTCAGCCCGACGAGCAGGACGATCTTGGCGACGGAGAAGGTCGAGTTCTCGACCGGCACGATCAGGGCCTGGCGCAGGCCGGTCAGGACCCCGTCCTGCATGTTGAAGATCGACCAGGCGGCCGTGACCGCGATGAACCCGGCGGCGGCCAGGGGCACCGCCGCGATCGCCGCCTGGGCCGAGTCCGGCGAGGTCACCGACATGATCGCGAAGAAGACGATCCCGGCGACCACGGTCACCGGCAGGGTGACCAGGTAGGCGTAGCCGATCAGCCGGCTGGTCTTCGTCCCGGCCTCGGGGATGAACCGGTTGAGGGCCGAGCGCAGGTTGAGCTGGGAGATCCCGGCCAGGAGGGTCATCGACGAGACGAGGGCCGAGTTCCGGCCGACCGCGTCGGCTGTGTAGATCCGGGCGGCCAGGGCCCAGTAGACGATCCCGAGCCCGGAGGTCAGGACGTTGCTGAGCATCAGGGCATAGGCGTTGCGGTACATCGGCACGCGCAGGTGCGCGGCCAGATCATCGATCCGGGCCCCGAGCCGGCCGCGCAGGACGACCGAGCCGCCGGCCGGGAAGGGGCGGCTCATCGTCGGTCGCGGGTCGCGGCGTTCATCGGCTCAAGGATAGCCCCCGGACCGCGCCATTCCCGCTGCCGGGGCGGCCCGCCGCGAGGTTCCGGTGCGTTCGGTCAGCGATTCTCGTAGGCGCCGATGTCCGGGGCGCTGCCGAGATAGCTGCTCGACCAGCCGCTGATGATCGAGCCGGCGTTGATCGCCGGCGAGCCGGACTGGAGCTCGTAGTCGTGGCTGCTCAGGCTGTCGATCATCGGATCGGCATTCAGGCCGTTCGCGTCGTAACCGTACCAGCTCCGGAAGGTCGCCCAGCTCGAGGTCCCGTTGTGCTTCGAGTCCCAGACCAGGCTGCCGCCGGCCCGGTTCCACAGGTCGTTGTAATTGACGGTGACCCCGGAAGGCGGCGTCTCGAGGTGGTAGATCGGATCGCCGTTGCTGATCAGGACGTTGTCCTCGACCTTCAGCCCGCTGAGCGAGCCCTGGTACTTGTAGCCGGCGTTGTAGACGATCGAGATATCGGAGATGTCGAACCCGTCGAGCGTGTTGAAGGCGACCAGCGAGTTGCTGGCGCAGGCCAGCAGGACGCCCCGGGCATAGCCCTTGACCGTGGTCGCCGACCAGGCCACGTTGCGGGTGAAGGTGATGTCGTTGCAGTTGCGACCGTCCGTACCGGTCTCCATCACCTGCTTGTTGTTCCACATCCGGTTGTCGGTGATCGTGACGTTCGAGGCGCCGTAGATCTCGAAGGCGCTCCCGTCGTAGCCGTAGTCATGGCTGGCGGCGCGGTTGCCATAGAGCTGGTTGCCGCTGGCCAGGGTCGCCCCGGTCGTCTCCAGGAAGATGACCCCGTTGGCGCCGTGATCGTCGTTCGTGGGCGAGGTCGTGTTCACGATCATCCGGTTGTTGTCGTGGATCGTGTTGTCGAGGACCTTGTCCCCGTCGGAGGTGTAGGAGATCTGGACGCCGGCCGCCTGGTTGTAGATGTTGTTGTTCGAGATCGTCACGTTGGTCGAGTACCAGGTCCGGATTCCGAAGCCCTTGTTCGTGCTGACTCCGCTGTTGACGACGTTGTCCTTGATCACGACGTTCGAGCTGGTGGACACGTCGAAGCCGGAGCCGCCGACCTGGATCCCGCCCTGGACGGAGAGGTTCTCGAAGGTCGCCCCATTGACCTTGAAGATATAGATCATGTCCTTGGCCGTGCCGCTGCTGATCCGGGCGGTCTCGCGGGGGTAGGACGAGAAGGTCAGGCCGTTCCGGCGGAGGGTGAACGGGGCGTACGTGCCGGCCCGGATCCAGACCGTCCCGGTCGCCGTGTCGGCGGCATGCTGGATCGTCTTCCAGGGCTTGGCCAGGGTACCCGGGTTCGAGTCGTTGCCGTTCGTCGCGACATAGAAGCCGGCGGCCGGGCTGGCCGTGGGAGCCGGCGTCGGGGTTGGCGTCGGGGTGGGCGTCGGGGTCGCCGTCGGCGTGGGCGTCGGGGTTGGGCTCGCGCCCGAGGCCGCGCTCGTCGGGGTAGCGAGTTGGCGTGGCGGTCGGCTTCGGCGTGGGCGTCGCTGCGTCGGCCTTGGGCAGGCTGACCACGAAGGCGTCGAGGCTGACGTAGGGGTGGCCGGCCGTGCCGACCACGGTCAGGGTCACCGAGTGGCTGTTGCCGGCCTTGCCCGCCCCACCGAAGATGACCTGGGCCGCCCGATACGTCGAGCCGTGGGTCGAGACGGTCGTCGTCGTGCCGTCGAGCTTGATCTTGACGTCGCCGGCGCCGAGGCCGGTCGGGGCGATGACCCGGAGGTACGAGCCGCTGTAGCTGAACGTGACCGACGCGCCGGCCGTGCCGCTCCGATGGACCGTTCGACCCGAGGCCGTCGCGCTGGCGACGGTCGTCCAGCCCTTGCTCCAGTGGAGGTTCGGGCTCGTGTCCTGGACCCAGGTCGGGCTGTTCGACGAGGCGGCCAGCAGGCCATCGGGTCCGGTCAGCCAACCGGTCAGGCCAGCCGCCCCAGCGAGGAGCAGGCCGATCGTCAGCAGGATCGCGGTCGGGCGGATGGGTCGGCGTTCACGAGCGAGCTCCCGTCGAACGGCGCTGTTCGGATCGGGCGGTAGCGGGCTGCTCGCATGCGGCGCGTGGCTCGACAATGGTCGCTCCTCTTCCACGTGGGCAAGTGCCCCGGCAGCGTAGGTGCGAGAGCTCGCGAATCGACCCACGACGATCGGCTGATCGGGGCCGAAATCGGTGGCCCCATGGTCATGGGCCTGCGGTTGGGTGCGGTCTGGGCCTGCCCGGGTGGCCGGCGCGGGCGTTCAGCCGGCTGTGGCAGCCGGAGCGCCGTGGATGCTGAAGACCGCGCTGAGGCCGGCCGGCTCGAGGTCGATCGAGTGGGTCAGCCGACGCTTCGCCAGGTCGTAGCGGTCGATCCGGGTCGGCCGGACGTTCTTGAAGCCGCGGGCGACCCAGGCCACGTTCTCGCGGAACTTCGTGGGCCGGATCCGGGAGAAGCCGACCCACAGCCCGCCGTCCGCGTCGAGGTGGATCCCACGCGCCCAGCCAAGCGGCTCGGCCGACGCCTGGAGCTCGGCCAGCTCGATCACCTCGACCACGGCCAGGCTGGCCGTGTCGGCGACCACGACCTTGCCGTTGACCGTCGTAAACCAGACCCGGCCGTCGTGGACCAGGCCGTCGTGGGGTCGCTCGAGGTCGATCGCGATCCGCCGGCCCGGCCGGGTGAGCGAGATCGCGTCGCGCTGCTCGAAGCGGGTCGCCCAGACCTCGTCGTCGATCTGGAAGACGTGGTTCGGGTGGGCGTGGTGGGGCTTCGTCGTGCGTACGAGCCGGTAGTCGATCGCCGGGTCGAAGCGATCCCAGGCCCCTTCACCCTCGATCGCCGACCACTCCCGCCGGAGGCTGCCGTCGGGACCGAGCTCGACCACCTGGTCGAGGCCGGAGATCGCCACGAGCAGGCCGCCCTCGGCCGTCGGCCGGACGTGGTGGACGTCGTTGAACCGGGGCAGGCTCAGGTAGGAGCACGGCTCGAAGCCCGGCACCCGGTAGGACATGACCTCGGTCTGGGTGCAGGCGTACAGGATGTCGCCGACGAGGGTGGCCGACTTGAACAGGACGACCGGCTCCTCCTCGACCCGGGTGCCCGGCGGCGATTGGTAGGACAGTCGCTGCTCGACCGAGCCCGTCTCCGGATCCACCTCGAGGACCAGGCCGCGCTCGTACTCGTACCAGTCGAGGCCGCCCGACATCGGCCGGGCGCCGCGCTGCTGCCCGCCCAGCACGTACAGGCGGCCGGTCGTCATCTCGCTTGACCCCCCGGCTCAGACGGCGACGGGCGTCGCGACCGGGGCGGGGCGGGCCGGCTCGAGCACGTGCTGCGCCCGCAACCAGGCCAGGATCCGTTCCGCGTTCTCGTCCGGGGAGCTGTTCAGGGTCTCCAGGGTCAGCTCCGGGGCGAGGGGCGGCTCATACGGGTCATCGACCCCGGTGAACGCCTTGATCTCCCCACGGCGGGCGGCCGCATACATCCCCTTGGGGTCTCGCTCCTCGCAGGTGGCCAGGTCGGTGCTCACGTAGACCTCGCAGAAGGCCGCCGGCCCAAGCATCGCCCGGACGTCGGCCCGGGCGTCGCGGTACGGGCTGACCGCGGCGCAGATCGCAATTCCGCCGTGCCGGACGACCTCGGTCGCGACGAACCCGATGCGCCGGACGTTGGCGTCGCGGTCGTCCTTGCTGAAACCGAGGCCGCGCGACAGGTGGGTTCGGACCACGTCGCCGTCGAGCATCGTCACGGTCCGGCCCTCGGCCTCGAGGCGCTCGGCCAGGACGAGCGCGGTGGTCGACTTGCCGGCGCCGGACAGGCCGGTGAACCAGATGCAGCAGCCTGCCACGGGCGGGCGCGGGCCGGCCGAGATCGGCGGGTTCATCAGGCGCCTCGCCGGCCGACGGCGACCGAGCCGCAGGGACCGGGCTGACCGGGCGGGGATGGCCGACCCCGACGACCCGCAGGCCGACCGTTGCCGCCGCCGATGCGTCGACGACGTGGCGGGCGTCAACGATCAGGTCGCCGGCCATCCGCGAGCGGACGGCCGTCCAGTCCAGGCCTCGGAACTCGGGCCACTCGGTCGCGATCACGACGACCTCGGCATCGCGGACTGCCTCGAGGGCCGACGGGGCGGCCTCGGCCACCTGGCCCGCCCGGGCCAGCTCGGCCACCCCGGCAGTCGTGGCCAGGGGGTCGAACGCCCGGACCAGGGCACCCTGCTCGACCAGCCGAGCCGCGATCCGGAGGGCCGGCGATTCGCGCAGGTCGCCGGTGCCCGCCTTGAAGGTCAGCCCGAGCAGGGCGACCCGGGCCCCCGCCAGCGAGCGGCCGCGGGCCTGCTCGGCCAGGCTGATCAGCCAGTCGGCCTGGGCGGCGTTGGACGGGTCGACCGCGGCGAACAGGCCATCGGCCAGGCCATGCCGTCGAGCCAGGTCCGGCAACGCTCGCGCCTGCGACGGCAGGCACGATCCGCCGAAGCCGGGACCCGGCGAGAGGAAGGCCCGCCCAATTCGCTTGTCGAAGCCGACGCCGTCGACGACCGCGGCAACATCCGCGCCGATCGCCTCGCACAGGCGGGCCAGCTCGTTGGCAAAGGTGATCTTCGTGGCCAGGTAGACGTTCGAGGCCATCTTGATCATCTCGGCGCTCGTCCGATCAGCGACGACGACGGGCGCCTCGAGCGGGGCGTACATCCGGCGGAGGTCCGTCTCCAGGCTCGAGGCACCGGGATTCGCCACGCCGATCACGATCCGGTCCGGGTGCAGGAAGTCATCGACGGCCGAGCTCTCGCGGGTGAACTCGGGGTTGAACCCGATCTCCACCTCGGGGTCGATCGCGGAGGCCTCCTCCGCGAGGCGGACCGCTGTTCCCGGCAGGAGCGTGCTCCGGATCACGATCGCCCGGGGAGCGGCCGAGTCCCGGGCGATCCCGAGGACGACCTCACGGACGAGCCGGTCGGTCCACTCTCCGCGCTCGTCGAGCGTGCCAACGGCGACGATCACCAGGCGGCAGCCACGGGCGGCGGCCGGGTCCGTGCTGAAGGACAGGCGGCCGGCGGCCAGGCCGGCCGCCAGCAGGTCGTCGAGGCCGCGCTCGGCAATCGGCGAGATGCCGGAGCTCAGGGCCTCGACCCGCTCCGGATTGGCCTCGACGACCCGGACGGTCGTGCCGAGGCTGGCCAGGCAGGCGGCGGTCACGAGGCCGACATAGCCGGCCCCGACGATCGCGATTTCCATTGCGCTTGGGCTCCCGGTGTTCAGATATGGACAGTTCGATGGACGTGGCCGGCCGCGTCCGGCATGACGCCGCAGGCGGCGCCGGCGCCGGCTCCTCATCCTACCGGGCGGATCGCCCGTTTCGGCCGAAATTCAGGGAATTGGTGCGCACCGTCACCTGCGCCGCGGCCCGGTCGCCGGTGGCCGCCTCCCGGATCAGGGCCACCGCGGGGGTGGCGCCCGAGCCGAGGTCGAGGACGGTCAGGTTGTCGAACCGGAAGGTGACGGGCAGGTTCGTGGTCGTGCTGGACAGGGTCGCCCGGAGCCCGATGCTGCCGGCCTGCTGGAGGGCGGCCGTCGAGTCCGTGGCGCTGAACGTCCAGGTCGTCGGCTCGCTGCTGCCGACGGCCCAGGCCCGGCCCCGGATCGTGGTCGGGCTCGTGCCGATCACCTGGAAGCGGACGTTGACCGCAGTGCCCGGGACCCGAACAAGGCCGCTGGCGACCTCGGCTCCAAGGGCGGTCTCGGCCGAGCCGCTATAGGCGCTGGCCGAGAGATAGATCCCGCCGTTCGCGGTGAAGTGGACCTTGCCCCAATACTCGGCCCCCGAGGACTGGTGGCGGAGGATCGCGTAGGCGTATTGGCCGCTGCCCACGACGACCTTGTCCGAGGCGACCGTGAACGTCTCGTCGAGGTTCAGGGCGGAGGCGCCGGCCAGGAGGCCCGAGCGGGCCGAGCCCGGCGTGGCCAGGGCGATCGTGCCGCCGCTGCCGTCCGCCGCGAAGGCGGTGTTCGTGCCGACCGCCGTCCACGGCCCGCCGGTGACCGCCGTGCCCCAACCGTTCGTCACGGTTCGGGCCCAGGTGTCGGTGGCGATCGTCGTCGGCGGGGGCGGCGTCGTCCCGCCGATCGCGTTGGCGAGCAGTGCGTCGAAGCTGAACAGGGTCGGGCTGTTCGTCGTGGAGCCCGCGGTCGTTGCTCGCAGGCCAAGCGTGCCGGTCGCCTGGAGGGCGGCCGTCGAAATCGGTCCGCGAGAGGGCCCAGGTGGTCGGCTCGGTGGTTCCCGACTTCCAGGCGCGCGCCGTGATCGTGGTCGGGTTCACCCCGCTGACCTCGGCCCGGATGTTGATCG
Organism: uncultured Chloroflexia bacterium; assembly: GCA_963697135.1. GTDB lineage: Bacteria > Chloroflexota > Limnocylindria > Limnocylindrales > CSP1-4 > Palsa-1033. The sequence continues at coordinate 147,417 of CAVOMZ010000007.1, forward strand.
GGACCCCGACGGCCTGGGTCAGGCCGGTGGCCACCTCCCCGCCGAGGGCCACCTCGGCGCTGCCGGTCCAGGCGCTGGCGCCCAGGCTGATCGCGCCATTGGCGGCGACGTGGAGCTTGATCCAGTATTCCTGGCCCGTCGACTGGTGGCGGAGGATGATCTCGGAGTACTGGCCGCTGCCGGTCGGGGCACGGTCGGAGGCCATCCCGACCGTGATATCGACATCGCGGGCCGACACGTTCAGGAGGGCCGAACCGGCCTTGCCCGGAGCCGGCACGGAGATCGTGCCGACCGCGCCGGTCAGGGCAAACTGGCCGGCCGGGCTTGTCGTCCAGGCTCCGCCGACGTCGGCGGTGCCCCAGCCACCAGCGGCGGCCGGGCGCGAGAACAAATCGGCCGCGAGGCCGACCGGGCCGGTGCTGGTGTAGGTGGTCGTGTACGTCGCGGGCGTGGCCGGGGCGATGATGTCGTGGCTCTGGCCCCCGCCATCGGACCAGCTCGAGAAGACGTAGCCGATCCCGTTCATCGTCTGGGGGGTCGGCGCGCTGACTGACACGGTCGAGCCGATGATCACCGGCCGGGTCACCGGCGTCGGCTGGTTCGGCCCGCTGTCGCCGTCATAGACCTGCAGGCCGGCTGGATTGGTCACGAAGGTCAGGTTGACCGTCTTGGGATAGAGCGAGATCGCGTTCGTCACGGTCAGCCCGTCACTGTCGGTCACGGCCAGGTCGATCTCGAGATAGGACGGATAGCCGTGGTCCGGCGCGATCAGCTGGCCCGACTGGCCGGTGAACCCAGTCAGGTCGTGGATGTGGCAGTTCGTCGGGGTGTAGCAGTGATGGAGGATGATCGACCAGACATAGGCCGAGGCGGGCAGGGTCCCATCTTCGGTATCGGTCGCCGTGGCCGACATCTGGATCACGTCGCCGACCTTCCAGGTCAGGCTGCTCAGGGGCGAGATGACGTTGACCACCGGTGGGGTGTCGCCGGGGTAGATCGTGATCGACGAGGTCGCCGAGGCGCCATGGTTGTCGGTCACCTTGACGCTGACCGTGACCGCGCCGCGGGTCGTGTACGTCCGGGAGGCGGTAACCCCGGTCGCATCGCCGTAGGTCCCGTCGCCGTTCAGGTCCCAGCTGTAGCTGAGGGTGTCGCCCGAGTCGGCATCGCTCGACGCGGAGGCGTCGAAGGTGACGGCCAGGGGGTTCGGGCCATAGGTCTTGCTGGCCGTGAACGAGGCGACCGGGGTGTGGTTGACGGCGGAGTAGATGATCCGCCGGATCGACCCACCGTAATCGGTGTAGTAGAGGTTCTTGTCCGGGCCGATGATCAGCTGGACCGGACCGGTCGCGTTCGTCTCGAACGTCTCGACCTTGGTCGGGTCGGGCAGCCCGTTCGAGCCAGCCGGCATGAACCAGATGCAGTTGCGGCTGTAGTCGGCGAAGAACAGGCCGCCGTTGTAGTGACCCGGGTAGTTGCTCGGCACGCCGAAGGCCAGCCCGGAGATCGACGAGCTGCCGGTCGTGCAGCCGTCGCCGGTCACGACCGAGGCGGAGTGGTTGTAGTCGTAGTACGGCTTGGTGACGAGGCTCGGGCTGTTATAGACCGTCTTGCAGAGGTTCGTGTTGAGCGAGCTGAACGAGCCGAGGGCCGGGCCCTCGTAGCACGGCCAGCCGAAGTCGGAGATCCCCGAGGTCGGGTTCACGTCCCGGAAGACCGACTCCCAAGTCGAGTCGCCGACCATCCCGATCCAGGCTTCATTCGTCCCCGGCCGGAAGGTCATCCGGAACGGGTTGCGCAGGCCGTCGGCCAGGAGCCGGGCAAGATTCGGGTCCGAGCTCGGAGGCATCCGGGTTGCCCGACGAGCCGAGGCCGGTGTCCGGGTTGACCCGGATCATCGTCCCCGAGAGCGCCTGCGGATCGCCCGGGGTCAGGGCGTCCTGGGCCCGGAGCGAGCCGCCCTCCGCGGTCGGCAGGGTCAGGTTCGTGCCGGCCGCACCGGGCGGATCGCCGCAGGGATTGCCGTACTGGCCGTAGTCGCGGGTCGTGAACGCCGCGCCGTCGCCGGCCGTGACGTAGAGCTGGCCGTCGGGGCCCATGACCACGTCATCGGGGGTGTGGCTGGGGAACTGCTGGCACCAGGCATTGACCAGGACCTTCTCGCTGCCGGCGACCATCGTCGAGCCGGCCCCGTTATTCGAGACGGTCAGCCGCGACAGTCGGCCGCTGATCACGCAGCCCGTGTTGGGCGGGAGCGGGCCGGGCGGCGTGGGGCAGGAGTCCTGGGCGTTCGTCCCGCCGTAGGTCGGGGCGGTCCCACCGATCGGCGCGTCGAAGCTGTACAGGACGTAGACGTAGGGCCGGCCCGAGGTCAGCTGGGGATCCACGACGATGCTCGTCAGGCCGCGGTCCCAGTAGTTCATGACCTCGACCGAGAGGTCGGCGAAGACCGTCGGGGTCGGGTTCGTCAGGCTGTTGTACTCGAGGATCAGGCCGGACTTCTCGGTCACGAAGACGTGCCCGTTCGGGGCGAACTGGACGTCGGTCGGCTGGCTCAGGCTGGGGATTGCGACCTGTTCCTGGAAGCCGGCCGGCAGGACGCCGGTCAGGTTCGGCTTCATGAGCGACGAGTTGAAGATCTCGGGCTGGTCGGGCCGGGACTTCGGTTCGGTCGTCGGCGAGGCACTCGGGGTCGGGCTGGGGGCGCTGGTCGCGCCGGGGGTCGTCGTGCCCCGGCCGGACGGGCTCGAGGAGCCGGTCGTCGACGTGCCGCTCGGATCCGAGCTGATCGGATCCGAGCTGATCGGATCTGCAGAGGCAACCGGCGTCGACGGCCCGGACGAAGCGATTGGGCTGGGCGAGGGCGTGCTCGACGGATCCGCCGATGACGAGGCGGCTGGCGTGGCCCCTGCCGACGGATCGGGCGATGCCGCGAGGCTCGTGGCGGGGGCCACCAGCCCGGCCAGCAGGCCGGCCGTGGCCAGCAATGTGGCGAGCCGCTGAATGCGAGGTCGGGCGGCGAGGCGGGTCATCGAATCCAACTCCGTCGAACTGTGGTCTGCCGGGACGACTGGGCTACTGGGTGATCGGGGCGGCGATGAAGTTGTCGAACGAGACGCTGATCGGCGTGTTGGTCGTGATCGCCGAGGTGTAGGCCCGCAGCCCGACCGCGCCCGCCACCTGAAGCCCGGCGGTCGAGTCCGTCCGGCTGACCTGCCAGCTCGACGGCTCGGACCCCGAAGACGCCCAGACCCGGGCGTTCAGGGTGGTCGGGCTCGTGCCGGAGACCTGGGCGTGGACATTCAGGCTGGTGCCGGCGACGTAGGTCAGGCCGGACACCAGGACCTCGGAGCCGAGGGTCGATTCGGTTCCGCCCGAGTACTGGCTGAACGAGAGGTAGACGGCCCCGGTCCCGGTCACCCGGACCTTGGCCCGGTAGTCGGCGGTGGCCGAGTGGCGGACGGTGCCGTAGGTGTAGACGCTGCCGCCGCCGGCCGGCAGGGCGTTGATGCTGAACTGGTAGGTCAGGTCGACGTCCTGGGCGCTGACCGCCAGGAAGGCCGCCCGGTTCGCCCCGGCCGTCGGGAGGTTCATCCGGCCGGCCGAGCCGGTCAGGCTGAAGTCGGACTGGCTGCCCACGTAGCTGTAGGCGCCGCCGACCTGGGCGCTCCCCCACGTCCCGCTGGCGGCGGTCCGGGCGAACGTGTCCGAGGCATAGGCCGACGGGGCGGCCGTGACCACGACCGACTGGCTCGCCGCCGGAACCGACGGACCGCTCGCGTTCGATGCGGTCAGGGTGACGGTGTAGGTCCCGGCCGCGGCGTAGGTATGGGCCGGGTTCTGGCTCGAGGACGTGCCGCCGTCACCGAAGGTCCAGGACCAGGCCGTCGGACTGTTCGTGGAGGTGTCGCTGAAGTTGACCGTGTTCGTCCCGCTGGCCTGCTTCCAGGTGAAGCTCGCCACCGGGGCCGGCGGCGGGGTCACGCTGAGGGGGGTCGCCCCGAGGTTGTCGAAGGCAACCGTGATCGGGTTGTTCGTCGTGGTGCTGCTCGAATAGGCCCGCAGGCCGACGCTGCCGGCGACCTGGAGCGCCGCAGTCGAATCGGTTCGGTTCACCAGCCAGGTGCCCGGCTCGCTCGCGCCGGCCGGCCACAGGCGGGCCAGCAGGGTCGTCGGGTTCGTGCCACTGACCTGGGCATGGACCTTCAGGTCCTGGCCCGGCACGTAGGTCAGGCCGGAGACGAGGACCTCGGAGCCGATCGTCGTCTCGGTCCCGCCCGAGAACTCGCTGACCGAGAGATAGACCGCGCCGGTCCCGAAGATCCGGGCCTTGACCCGGTAGTCCGCGGTGGCCGAGCGACGGACGCTGCCGTAGGCGTAGACGCTCCCGCCGCCGGTCGGCAGCTTGGCGATGTTGAACTGGTAGGTCAGGTCGACATCCTGGGCGCTGACCGGGACATACGCGGCCCGGGTCGCCCCGGCCGTGCCGAGGTTGATCGTTCCGGCCGAGCCGGTCAGGCTGAAGTCGGCCTGGCTGCCCACGTAGGTGTAAGCGCCTCCGACCGGGGCGCTGCCCCAGGTCCCGGCCGCCGAGCTCCGGTTGAAGCTGTCCGAGACGATCGCCGTCGAGGGGGCGCTGACCGTGACCGTCTGCGAAGCGGTTCCCGTGCCGCTGCCATTGGTGGCCTGGAGGGTGACCGTGTACGAGCCGGCAGCGGCATAGGCGTGGAGCGGATTCTGGACCGTCGACGTGCTTGAACCGTCGCCGAAGTTCCATGCCCAGCTCGAGGGCGAGTTCGTGGAGCTGTCGCTGAACTGGACTCCGAGCGTGCCGGACTGCTGGCTCCAGGTGAACCCGGCGACGGGCTTGCCCGGGAGCTGGCTGACCGTGATCGACTGCGTCTTCGACGAGCTGCCGCCGTTGTTCGTCGTGCTCAGCCTGACCTGGTAGGTGCCTGCGGCCGGATACGTGTGGCTCGGGCTGGGCGAGCTGGAGCCGGTCCCATCGCCGAAGTCCCAGGCCCAGGTATCGGGTGTGCCGCCGGTCGAGGTATTGCTGAAGTTGACCGTCAGGGTCCCGGCCACGGGCGTCGCGCTGAAGTTGGCCACCGGCGGCGGCGGAACCGTGCCGCTGATCGGCGAGGTCACGTTGAAGTCGTCGAAGCTGATCGTCGGGGTGGCCCCGCTCCAGTTCGCCGAGAGCCAGCCCAGAAGGCCGGCCGCACCGGGGGCCTGAAGGGCCGGGGTCGAGTCGGTCGTGGTGTAGGCCCAGGTCGACGGCTCAGGGGATCCATCGTTCCAGGCCTTGAGCTTGATCGTGGTCGGGTTCGTGCCGCTGACCTGGCCGCGAACCCAGACGAAGCCGCCGGTCGAGACCGTCGCGCCCGGGGCCCGGGTGTTCGACCCGAGCGGGGTCATCGTGTTGTTGATCACCGTGTCGGCCTGGAGCCAGACCTGGTTGCCGGTCGTGAGGCGGACCTGGCCACGGTACGAGGTGAAGCCCGAGACCCGCCGTACGTCGAAGCCGACGTTGATGTTGTCGCCGCTGGCCAGGGCCGAGGTGGCAACCCGGAACCGAACGTCGACATCCTGGGCGCTCACGTTCGTCAGGTAACCGCCTCGATAGTTCGTGTCGGCCGTGCTGTCCTTCGAGCAGAGCTCGGGGTTGTGCGGGTCGGGCAGGAGGATCGTTGCGGCTGACCCGGTCACGTTCATGTCGTCGTTCGTGCAGTAGAACCCGGCATACGCCCCGCCCTGGTCGGCTTCGCCCCAGGTGTCGGAGAGGCTCCGCGAGAAGGTGTCGGCGGCGTACGTCGTCAGGCCCGGGGTCGGGGTCGGGACGGGGCTCGGCGGCGGGGTGGGCGAGCCGAGCGAAGCCGCCGCGACGTTCGGGCTGAACTGGGAGGTGTTGCCGGCCGGATCGGTCATCGTGGCCGTCACCAGGTCACCTGCCGTCAGGGTCTGGTTGAAGCCGACGGTGAAGGCGCCGCTGGCCGGGACGAGGACCGAGCCGAGGAAGACCTTGCCCTGCCCGGCCGCACCGGCGGCCGCATCGCCGGGGTCGGGCGACGCCTTGAATGCCTCGACGGTGCAGCCGGCGCAGGCGCTGCCGCTGGCGGCCGTGAGCGAGACGCCCGTGGCGCTCAGGCTCGGGGCGGAGATCGAGTTGTTGGCGTGGTTGAGCAGCTGGATGGCGAGCCCGGTCCCGGCCGAGCCGTTGTTGTAGATCGAGTTCTGGGTGATCGTGTTGTCGATGTCGGTCGTGTCGCTGACGCCGACCCCGATCGGGTTGTTGGCGATGATGTTGTTCGGGCCGACCGTGACCCAGCTCGCGTTGAAGTGGACATCGACCCCGAAGAAGTTGTTGGGCAGCGGGGTCACGCCGTCCAGGCCCACCCCGATCTTGTTGTCGTGGACCGAGATGCCGGCCGTGTAGAAGCCCTCGATCCCGATCCCGCCCATCACCTCGGAGCCATCGCCCCGGAGGGCGTTGTTGGCGATCACGTTGTAGGCCAGGATGTCGTTGCTCGTGCCGTCCTCGAGGTGGATCCCGTTCAGGCCGTTGCCGAACTTGTTGGCCGCCCCGCCGTTGCCGGTCACGTCCGTGCCGATGTAGTTGCCGATCGCCTGGTTGCTGTCGGTCGTGCTGCTGTGGGAGAACTCGATCCCCTCGCCCCGGTTGTTCGAGATCACGTTGCGCTGGCCGGGGCCGGTCCCGCCGATGATGTTGTAGGACGAGCCGGTATTGATGTCGACGCCGTGGGACAGCTGGCCGTAGCAGATCCCGCTGCAGCTCACGATGTCCTTGCCGTTCGGGGCGAGCCCGATCAGGTTGCCCTGGACGATGTTGTGGTCGGTCTGCTCGTTATAGGTCGAGAAGCCGTTGGCCTCGTTGCCCGAGAGGACGTCCCGGTCAGCCGGGTTCGAGCCACCGACCGTGGTGTAGCTGGCCGCCTGGGTGACGATGATGCCGTTGCCGCCGCTGATCCAGTTGGGCGCCACGAAGGTGCCCGCCGCGTTCGTCCCGATGAAGCTGCCGGTCACCGCGTTGTTCGTCGCGCTCGAGGTCTGGAAGACGATCGAGCGGTGGAGGTTGTACATCGCCACGCCGCGGATGACGTTGTTCGAGGAGCTCACGAACAGTCCGTCGGTGTTCGGGTTCGTTGAGGTGACCTGGATCTCGATCACGGCGTTGTCGATGATCGGGTCGGTGTTGACGCTCGCGCCGGGCTGGCTGTAGCCGTCGATCGTCAGGCCGCCGGTCGTATCGGTCACCGTCGGGAGCGCGCTGCCGATCGTGATCGTCTGGACCCCGCTGCCCGGGATGTTGAAGTCGATCACGTCCGGTCCGGCGTGGAGATTGGCCTCCGAGATCGCCGCCCGGAGGGTACAGGTCCCGGCCGAGGTCAGGCAGATCCCGTCGCCGGGCGTCTTGTCGCCGGTGTCGCCGGTCGAGTTGACCACGAACGTAGCGATCGCATCGGCATCGCCGAAGCGCCCGGCCAGGGGCGGAGCCGCCGGCCGGCGAGTGACCCGGGCGGCGATCAGCTGGACGTCCTGGACATCGAGGCAGCCGTCATGGTTCACGTCGGCCGGATCGCTGGCCGGGCCGCAGGCCTTGCCCGACTCCCGGGCGAGGCCCCAGTCGATCGCGGCCAGGTTCAGGTCGGCGGGGCCGACCAGCCCGTCACCGCTGATGTCGGCGCTGGTGACGGCCCGAGCCGCGGACGGATGCAGGGCCGATGCCACCGGCGCCTGGTAACGGCGGCCGCCGCTGCCGACCTTGACCGTGACCGAGCCGGGCAGGCTGAGCTGGACGGGCCGGCCCGAGGCATCCACGAAGCGCATCGCGCCGAGGGCCAGGGTCAGGCTGCCGGCCCGGGTGGGGATCAGGGTGAGCTTGGCCAGGGTGACCGTGCCGCTCGCCCCGGGATGGCTGCGGGCGCTGGCGGGCCCGTCGCCACAGCCGGCGATCGAGCAGGAGTAGAGCCCAAACGCAACGCCGGCCGGGACGACCACCGGTCCGAGCGGCTGGACGTCACGGCCGGAACCGGCCAGGGCGATCGAGCGCTGGCTCAGGCTGTCGAATTCGGCGGCGGCAGAGTCGAACCGGAGGACTCCCTCATAGCCGGCCAGGTTCCGGACGCCGGCCGCCTTCAGGACGATCGTGACGGTCTGGCCCAGGGCGACGTGGGCCGGGGCGCTCAGGAGGACCCGGGCGCCGCTGCTCGTCGAGGCGAAGGTGATGAGGGGAACGTCGTCCGGGTTGGGCGGAGCGGCCGGCTGGCCGGCCTGCGAGCCGGCGGCCTGGGCCGCGCCCGGCGGGGGCCACGACAGGACGTGCGTTGGCCCCGGTCGCGGCCGCGCCGGGCGCGCCGGCTTGCTGCCCGCGGCCGTGGGTGCCGGCATCGGGCCGATCGTCGCCAGGGGGACAAGCCCGGCCAGGGCAACGATGGAGATGGCGACGAGGATTCGGCCTCGAGTGCTCAGCCCGGAGATAGCGTTGCGTGCGTGCACCGAGGCGTCATCCCATCGTTGGGCGGCGCTTCAACCCCGTCCTGGAACGGCATGATCTGGCGTCGCGAACGGTCGATCTGACCGGAATCAGGCATCAGGGTCGTGCAGGGGGAGGCTGCCCGGGCCCGAGCTGGCATCGTCCCACGGGCCCCGGGGACCGTCAACCGATCGTACCCCCACCTAACCGACCAATGGTCCTGCCCGATGCACCACAACGGCACCACAGGCAGCCGCCGGCGTCCGCTGGGCCCCCTGCCGGACCGGGTCAGGCGCCCTCGTCTCCGGAGCGAGGACGACGAGGGCATCGACAGCCCGAGCGCCGCTGGACGAGGCGATCACCGGGTTCAGGTCGACCTCGAGCAGGTCCGGCCGGCGGCAGCCGAGGTCGGCCAAAGCGACGATCAGCTCGATGACAGCCGACCGGTCGACGGCTGGCCGGCCCCGGACGCCGTCGAGGATCCGGCTGCCCCGGAGCCGGTCGAGCATCGTCGCGGCGATGGAACTCGAGAGCGGGGCGAGCTCGACCGCCACGTCATCGAGGATCTCGGCCAGGACGCCGCCCAGGCCGGCGATCACCAGTGGCCCGAACTGGGGGTCGCGCCGGAGGCCGACGATCAGCTCGACCCCGGCCGGTAGGCTCGGCTCGACGAGCAGGCCGCGCAAGCCGATCGTCGGACGTCCGGCCGATTGCCAGGAGCGTGTCGGCGGCCGCAGCCACGGCCGCGGCCATCGGCCAGGCCGACGATCACCCCGCCGAGCTCGCTCTTGTGGGCCAGCCGGGTCGCGTCGAGCTTGAGGGCCACGGGATAGCCCAGGGCATCGGCTGCCCGGACCGCCGCCGGGCCGTCCGAGGCCGGCCCGGGCCTCGACGACCGGGAGCCCGGCCGCACCGAGCAGGCGCAGGCTCTCGAGCTCGGGCAGCGCTCGGGGCCCAGCGTTCGAGTGCCCGGGCGCGTCGCCCGGATCGAGTGCCGCGGCGGGCTGGAAGGCCGGGTCGTGGCCGAGGACCGTCCGGTCCCGGGCGAGCGCCGGCCAGCCCGGCCGGCGGGGGCCTTCGATCGCCCGGGCCGCACGCCGGGCCTCCCACGTCGCCCGTCCGGCGATCGCCGCGAGGGCCTCGGTCGTGCCCCGCAGGACCGGGATCCCCCCGGCCGCCTCGAGCAACGTCAGGATCTCGGGCGTCGGCTCGCCCGAGGTCAGCGAGATGTAGACCGGCAGGACCGCCGGCCGGGCCGCGGTGGCCGCCACGAGGTCCCGGGCCACGCCCTCGGCCACGGGCACCTCGCTCGGCAGCGAGCGGTAAGGGAAGTCATGGACGATCGCCAGGACGTCGTAGGCACCCGATCCGGCGAAGGCGTCCAGGACGGCCGGGTAGGCCACCCGCTCGTCGGTCGCGCCCCACGGATCGATCGGATTGCCGATGTAGCCGAGCGTGGGCAGGTCCCGGGCGATCGCCGCCCGGGTCGCGGCCGGGACCGGCGGCAGGTCGGCTCCAACCGTCTCGGCCAGGTCGGCGATCAGCGAGGCTTCGCCGGTCGAGACCGTGACCACGCCGGTCCGGCCCCGGCCGACGCCCCGGCCGAGCCGGCGGCAGCCGGCATGCAGCTCGGCCGCCTCGAACAGGGCATCGAGGTCGGAGCAGTGAACGACGCCCGCCGCGGCCAGGGCCGCCTCGGTGGCCCGCGCCTCACCGGCCAGCGAGCCGGAGTGGGCAACGGCCGCGGCCTGGGCCTGGGCGCTTCGGCCGACCTTCAGGGCCAGGATCGGCTTGCCCATCGCCAGGGCCCGATCGGCCAGGGCGAGGAACCGTTCGGGCCGCTTGAAGCCCTCGACGAACAGGATGATCGCGTCGGTCTCGGGATCGTCCAGGCAGTAGGCGACGTAGTCGCACACGTCGAGGACAACCTCGCTGCCTGCGCCGATGATCCGGCTGAAGCCGATTCGGGTTCCGAAATGGATGAAGGCATCGGTCACCGAGCCGCTCTGGGCGATCCCCGCAACATGCCCCCGCGGTGCCCAGGGATTGATGTCCCCGATGTAGACCGCGCTGTTCGAGGTCCGGTCGATCATGCCCATGCAGTTCGGGCCGAGGACGGCGAGGCCGTGGCGCAGGGCGATCTCGCGCACGTCGCGCTGCATCCGGGCGGCCGCCTCACCGCCCTCGACCACGCCGCCGCCCGGGATCAGGACGCTCCGGGCACCGGCCCGGGCCGCCTCGTCGGTGATGCTCGCCGCCCGGAGCGGGTTGAGCGCCACGAGGACGCTGTCGGGCGTCTCGGGCAGGGCGGCCAGGTCCGGGTAGCAGGGCGAGCCCCAGGCCTCGTCGTATTTCGGGTTGACGAAGTAGCAGCGGGTCGGGCTGCCCATCTTCAGGAGGTTGTCCCGGACGACCTGGGCGATGTCGGACCGGGGCGAGGCCCCGACGACCGCGACCGAGCGCGGGGCGAAGAGGGCCTGCAGGTCGATCGCCGGTGGGTCAGATCGGGCCGCGGTCGTCGGATTGGGCCGCGGTGGTCGGATCGGGCTGGCGGGTCCTTCATCCCTCGCCGACGACCCGCTCGACCCCGCGCCGGTCGAGCGCCCGGGCGATGATCAGCCGCTGGATCTCGGATGTGCCCTCCCAGATCCGGTCGACCCGGAGCTCCCGGAAGAACCGCTCGGCCGGGTTCTCGCGCATATAGCCCCGGCCGCCGAAGACCTGGACGACCCGGTCGGCGCAGCGGAAGGCCGCCTCGGAGGCGAACAGCTTGGCGATCGAGGCGCGGGCGTGGACGACCTTGGGATCGGCCCCGCTGTCGGCCAGCCAGGCGCATTCGCGGGTCAGCAGGCGGGCGGCTGCGGCATCGGCCGCCGAGTCCGCCAGCGGGAAGCTGACGCCCTGGAAGTCGTAGATTCGCTGGCCGAACTGGACCCGCTCGCGGGCCCAGTCAACGGCCAGGCCGAGCAGCCGCTCCATCGCCCCGCTGCAGCGCGCCCCGATGTGGATCCGCTCCTCGACGAACCACTCGTTGGTCAGCTCATCGGCCCGGCCGACCCCGCCCAGGATCGCCGAGGTCGGGCACGCCGGACATCCTCGAGGATGAACTGGGGATGGCGATCGGCGAACGTGTGCATGTAGTCCGGGTCGTGGCTCAGGCGCAGTCCGGGCGTGTCGTAGTCGACCAGGAAGAGGGTCGGCCGACGCGCCTCGACCCTCGATCACGTTCGCGTGGAAGATCATGAAGTCGGTGTCGTCCGGCCCGGTCACGAACCACTTCTCGCCGTTCAGGACGTACTCGCCGCTGGCGGAATCCAGGACGGCCGTGGCGGCCATCGTCCGGGCATCCGAGCCGGCCTCCTTCTCGGTGATCGCGTAGCTCCCGTTGCGCTCGCCCCGGATCGACGGATCGAGGTAGCGCCGGCGCTGCTCGGGATCGCAATGGACGAGGACGTTGTAGGCGCCCGGGACGTACGACCAGAGGCCGCCGGTGACCTGGCCGAACTGCTCGTGGACGACCACCTGGTCCATGACCGACCAGCCCTGGCCGCCGACCTGGCCGGGGCAGCGGGCCGGCCTCCAGGCGGGCCTCGATCGCCGCCCTGCGGAGCTCGATGCCCGGTCGACCGGGGCAGGACGCCGCGGTCGCGTTCGAACTGACTCCTCGAGCGGCTGGAGCACGTCGACGACATACCGGCGGGCCCGCTCGCGCAGCTCGCGCTGCTCCTCGGTCAGGGCAAAGTCCATCGAGCCATGGTGGCTTGCCGATCGCACGATCGCGCGACGCGTCGCGGTCGATGGGACGGACCCGAACGGTTCGTCGGGCCTACACTCGAGGTCGCCTCAGCCCGGCCCGCCAAAGGAGCACCGATGCCGCGCAAGGTCGTCGCCAGCACCTATCTCACCCTGGACGGGTTCATCGACGAGCCCGGTCGCTGGTCGTTCCCGTTCTGGTCCGAGGAAGCCTCCCAGTTCAAGGCTCGCGAGCTGTTCGCCAGCGAGGCGCTCCTGCTCGGCCGGATCACCTACCAGGGCTTCGCCGCCGCCTGGCCGACGATGGAAGGCACCGGCGAGTTCGGCGAGAAGATGAACGCGATGCCCAAGTACGTCGCATCTCGCACCCTGACCGAGGCGTCCTGGAACGCGACGATCATCGAGGGCGAGGTGGCCGACACGGTCCGGCGCCTGAAGCAGGCCGACGGGGGCGACCTGCTGATCGGCGGCAGCGGCCAGCTGATCGACTACCTCACCTGGCATGACCTGATCGACGAGTACCGGCTGATGGTCCATCCGCTCGTGCTCGGAGACGGCCAGCGGCGGCTGTTCACGACGGTCAGGAACCGCTCGTTCAGCCTGGTCGACACGTTGCCCTTGCCGAACGGCGTCGTCGTCATGACCTACCGGCTCCTGCCCGGGCCCGACTCCCCGCCCTCGAGCTAGCCCGGCTGGGCGGCGCCCGCTCAGCCCGGCTGGGCGATGACCATGATCCGCAGCTCGGTCATGTCCTCGATCGCCCAGCGCAGGCCCTCGCGGCCGAGGCCCGAGTCCTTGACCCCGCCGTAGGGCATGTGGTCGATCCGGTAGGTCGGCACGTCGTTGATGATCACGCCGCCCACCTCGAGCTCGGCGAAGGCGGCCCATGAGGCGGCCAGGTCGTTGGTGAAGACGCCGGTCTGGAGGCCGAACGAGGAGTCGTTGACCTGCCGGATCGCGTCCTTGAAGTCCCGGAACGGGAAGGCCACGACGAGCGGGGCGAAGGCCTCGTTCGAGCAGACCGCGGCGGTCACCGGCGTGTCGGTCAGGATCGTCGGCGGGAAGAACGGGCCATCGGCCTTGCCGCCGAGCCGGAGCTTGCCGCCCTGGGCCAGCGCTTCGTCGACCCAGCGCTGGGTCCGGGCCGCGGCGTGCTCGTCGACCATCGGTCCGAGGTCCGTCTCGGGATCGAGCGGGTCGCCCAGCTTGAGGCGCGCCGCGCCGGCCGTGAAGCGGTCCATGAACTCGTCCCAGATGTCCTCGTGGATCACCATTCGCTGGACGCTGATGCAGACCTGGCCGGCATAGCCGTAGGCCCCGACCAGGCAGCGCCGGACCGCCCAGTCCAGGTCGGCCGTTCGATCGACGATCACCCCGGCGTTGCCGCCCAGCTCGAGGACGACCTTCTTCTTGCCGGCCCGCTCCTTCATCCGCCAGCCGACCGAGGGGCTGCCGGTGAAGGTCAGCAGCTTGAAGCGGTCGTCGGCGACCATCCGGTCGCCCAGCTCGCGAGTCATCGGCAGGATGCTCACGGCGCCCTCGGGCAGGCCGGCCTCGGCGATGATCTCGCCGACGGTGAGCATCGTGAGCGGGTCCTTGCTGGGCGGCTTGAGCACGATCGAGCAGCCCGCCGCGATCGCCGGCGACAGCTTGTGGGCGGCCAGGTTGAGCGGGAAGTTGAACGGGCTGATCGCCGCAACCGGGCCGACCGGAAAGCGCCGGGTGATCCCGAACCGGCCCCGCGAGCTGGCCATCAGGTCGAGCGGGATCACCTCGCCGACCATCCGCTCGGCCTCCTCGGCTCCCAGCCGGAAGGTCAGGACGGCCCGATCGACCTCGACCAGGGCATCCCGGATCGGCTTGCCGGCCTCGCGGGCCATCAGCTGGCCGAGCTCTTCCCGCCGGGCCTTGATCCCGGCGCTGATCGTGCGCAGGATCGCCCCGCGCTCGTAGGCCGGCATCTGGCGGGTCAGCTCGAAGGCCGCGACGGCGGCCTCGACCGCCTGGTCGTACTGCTCCGGCGTGGCCTGGTAGGTCTGGCCGGCGGGGTTGCGGGGATCGGCCGGGTTGCTGACGGTCAGCACGTCCGGCGATTCGACCCAGCGGCCGGCGAGCAGGATCGGATGGGGCTGGGTGCCGATCGTCGTGGTCATCCTGGGCTCCTGTCGGGTGGTGGCCACATTCTAGTCGGGCCAAGGTACGATCCCCGACGTCAGGCCCGGACGACGGGCCCTGGACGCCAGGCCAGCCCGCTAGCCCGAGGTGCCAGCGATGCCCGAACGTCGCCTCCGCGAACAGCTCCGGATCGAGCCCGGCCGCAAGGTCCGCCTGGCGAAGGTCGATCCGGACGATACCCACGGCTACACGAAGCAGGGCTCGGCCGGACAAGGTCGGCCAGCGACCTGGTCCGCCTGGCCGGCCTCCAGGACCGGCTGTGGGCCGAGGCCAGGCACCCCGTCCTGGTCGTCCTCCAGGGGATCGACGCGTCGGGCAAGGACGGCACGATCAGCCACGTCATGACCGCCTTCAACCCGCAGGGCTGCCCGGTCACCGGCTTCAAGGTGCCGACCCCGGTCGAGCTCGGCCACGACTACCTGTGGCGGGTCCACGAACGGCTCCCGGCCAAGGGCGAGATCGGCGATCTTCAACCGCTCGCACTACGAGGACGTCCTGGTCGTCCGGGTCCACGACCTCGTCCCCCGCTCGACCTGGCGCCGGCGCTACGACCAGATCAACGCCTGGGAGCAGATGCTCGTCGAGGAAGGCACGACGATCGTCAAGTTCTTCCTCCTGATCGATCGCGACGAGCAGCGCAAGCGGTTCGAGGAGCGCCTCCATGACCCGGCCAAGCGCTGGAAGTTCAAGATGGGCGACCTGGCCGAGCGGGCCCTGTGGGACGACTACATGGCGGCCTTCGAAGCGGTCCTGAGCCGCTGCTCGACGAAGGCCGCGCCGTGGTACGTGATCCCGGCCAACAAGCCCTGGTTCCGGAACCTGGCCGTGGCCGAGATCCTGGTCGACGTCCTGGCCGAGCTGAAGCCGGCCTACCGGCCGATCGACCCGAACGTCCCGGCCGACCTGGTGATCAGCTGAGCTGACCGCGGACCCGGCTCAGCGGCCGGACTCAGGCCCGGCGGCCGTCGCGGCTCGCTGGTAGGCGCCGAGGACCCGGACCATCGTCGTCAGGGGCCGGATCTCGGCCAGGGCGGCCGCGCCGTCCGGGGCCAGCAGGTCGGCGTCCACGTCGGCCCAGAAGACGTACTCCCAGGCGACCTGCCGGCTCGGCCGCGATTCGAGGGTGCTCAGGTTGAGCTGCCGGTCGGCCAGGACCCGGAGGACCGACAGGAGCGTGCCCGGCTCGTTGCGGACGGCGAAGGCCAGGGTCGTCCGGTCGGTGACCGGGGCCCCGAGCGGACGGCGCCAGCCGCCGGGCAGCTCCGCGCCCGGACGGGCCGACGAGGACGAACCGGGTCCGGTTGGCCGGATCGTTCTCGATCTCGTCGGCCAGGACCTCGAGCCCGAAGTGGGCGGCGGCCCGGGGCGAGAGGACGGCCGCGGAGCCGGCCTCGGCCCGTTCGGCAATGAGCTTGCCGGCACCGGCCGTGTTGTAGGTCGTGAGCAGGGCCCACGGCCGGGTGCGCAGGAACGCGTCGGCCTGGCCCAGCGCCTGGATGTGGGAGTAGACCCGCTCGATCTCGTCGAGGCGGCTGCCGGGCAGGGCGGCCAGGCACAGCCGGACCGGGACGACGACCTCGCCGACGATCTCCAGGTCGTGCTCGAGGAGCAGGTCGTAGATCTCGCGGACGGTGCCGTTGACGACGTTCTCGATCGGCACGACCCCGATCTCGGCCCGCCCGTCGCGGACGGCCTCGAAGACCTCCCGGAAGCTGCCGGCCGGGACGGTCCGGGGCCGCTCGAGGGCGGCCAGCAGGGCGTCCTCGGCAAACGCGCCGGGCTCGCCCGAGAAGGCGGCCCGGGCACCGACCCTCCGGCAGGATCGCCGGGCAGGTCGGCGGGCGCTCAGCGCTCGAACCAGGCGGTCGTGTCGTGGTCGGCGGCGTCCTCGTCGAGCTCGGCTCGCGGCGCCCGGCTGGCGGCAGCCGCCCTGGCCCGCTTGCGGTTGCCGGCCGCCTCGGTGGCGCCCGCCCAGTGGGCCTCGTCGAGGAGCAGGTTGAGGGCGTCGATGTAGGCCTCGATCGAGGCCGCGATGATGTTCACGTTGCGGCTCGTGACCGGTGTAGTGGCCGCTCGCCCGGCGGCCCTCGGCCGATGACGGCGGGGCGATCTTGATCGTGACCATGCCCTCCGAATCGGGTCCCTCGGCGACGGCATGGACGTCGTAGGCGATCAGCCGGGGGTGGCCGGTCAGGACGCCCGCCAGCGCCGGATCGACCGCCCGCAGGAGGGCATCGACCGGGCCGTTGCCCTCGGCGGCGGCCTCCCACTGGTGGTCGCCCGAGGCGATCACGACCGCCCCCCGGCTCTGGACCTGGCTGCCCGAGGAGACCGTCCAGCGGGCCAGGTGGAGCGCCGCCGTGGTCGGGTCCGCCGTGGTCGGGTCGTCATCGGTCTGCCTCCGGACGCTGTTCGACTCGTTCTCGGGACGTCTCGGCCGCTCCGGCGGCGCGGGACTGGACCGCCGGGGCGACCGGCAGCGGGGTCGTGAAATGGCGCTCGTCGCGCCGGCGCAGCTCGGCGCCGGACTTCCAGATCAGGTACTCGAGCGAATCGGCCAGGGCGGCTGCCGAGGCGGCGATGATGTTCGTGTCGCTGCCCATCGTGGACCACGTCCGAGACCCGTCGGACGAGTCGATGATCACCCGGGTCCGGGCCCCGGTGGCGCGCCGTGCCGTCGATGATCCGGACCTTGTAGTCGACCAGGTGGACCGCGTCGAGCTCCGGGTAGAACGCGCCGAGCGCCTTGCGCAGGGCGGCGTCGAGGGCGTTGACCGGACCGTTGCCTTCGGCCGCGGTGTGGAGCACCTCGCCGGCCACCTCGACCTTGACCGTCGCCTCGGCCAGCAGCTCGCGGCCGTCGCGCTGCTCGACGAGGACCGTGAAGTCGACGATCCGGAAGGGCGCCACGTAGCCCGTCGCATGGCGCCGGATCAGCAGCTCGAAGGAGGCCTCGGCACCCTCGAAGGCGAGCCCGTCGGCCTCGAGCTGCTTGATCAGCCGGGACAGCGCCCGGGCGTCGATCGAGCCATCGAGGCGATGGCCGAGCTGCTCCGCCCGGAGCTGGGTATTGGCCCGGCCGCCGAGCTCGCTGACGACGAGCCGGCCCTCGTTGCCGACCAGGGCGGGATCGACGTGCTGGTAGCTGCGCTCGACCTTGGCCACCGCGGCGCCGTGGACGCCGCCCTTGTGGGCGAAGGCCGAGCGGCCGACGTAGGGCTGGTAGTCGTTCGGGGCGACGTTGGCGATCTCGGCGACGCCCCGCGACAGCTCGGTCAGGCCGGCCAGCCGGCCGCCGCCGGCGGGCACCAGGGCGAGCTCGGTCTTGAGGGCCAGGTTGGCGAGGATGCTGACCATGTTGGCGTTGCCGCAGCGCTCGCCGTAGCCGTTGATCGTGGCCTGGACGTGGCGGACGCCGGCCTCGACCGCGGCGATCGTGTTGGCCACGGCCAGCTCGGCGTCGTTGTGGGTGTGGATCCCCCAGCTGATCTCCGGCGTCGCCGGATCCGCCGCGAGGCCGGCCATCGTCGCCCGGACGACCTCGACCAGTCGCCGGTCAGCGTTCCGCCGTTCGTGTCGCACAGGACGATCGAACGGGCGCCCGCCTGACGGGCCGCCCGGAGCGTGGCCAGGGCGTAGTCCGGGTCGGCCGCATAGCCGTCGAAGTAGTGCTCCGCGTCGTAGACGACCTCGCGCCCGCGCTCGGCCACGAAGGCGACCGACTCGGCGACCATGTCCAGGTTCTCGGCCGGGGTGGCGCCCAGGACCTCGGTCACGTGGAGCAGCCAGCTCTTGCCGAAGATCGTCACGACCGGGGTCTCGGCAGCGACCAGCTCGTGCAGGTTGGGGTCGCTCTCCGGCCGGTTCGAGCGATGGCGGGTCGAGCCGAAGGCCGCCAGCCGGGCCGTCGTCCAGCTCAGCTTTCGGGCCGCCGCGAAGAACTCGATGTCCTTGGGATTCGAACCGGGCCAGCCGCCCTCGATGTAGGGCATCCCGTACTCGTCGAGCATCCGGGCGATCCGGAGCTTGTCGGCCAGCGACAGGGTGATGTTCTCGCCCTGGGTGCCGTCGCGCAGGGTCGTGTCGTAGAGGACGACCGGCTGGCTCATCGGCCGGCCACCGGGGTCGCGGCCACCGAGGCGTCAGGCGCGGCGCCCCGCTGGGCGATCCGGGCGACGATCGCCTCGGTCATCCCGGCCGTTCCGACCCGGGTCAGGCCCTCGACCGATTCGCCGGCTGCGGCCGGCCACAGGTCGGCGGTCCGGAAACCGTCGTCGAGCGCGTCGCTCACCGCCGCCTCGATCGCCGCGGCCGCCTCGGGCTGGCCGAGCGACCAGCGCAGGAGCATCGCCCCCGAGAGGATCGTGCCGATCGGGTTGGCCAGGTCTCGCCCGGCGATGTCCGGGGCGGAGCCGTGGATCGGTTCATACAGGCCGTGCAGGCCGTGGGCCGTGCGGCGGCTGCCGACCGAGGCCGAGGGCAGCATCCCGAGCGAGCCGGCCAGGACGGACGCCTCGTCGGACAGGATGTCGCCGAAGAGGTTCTCGGTCACGAGGACATCGAAGCCGGCCGGCCAGCGGACGAGCTGCATCGCGCACGAATCGACGAGCTGGTGGTTGAGGCTCACGTCGGGATAGGCCGTCCCCACCTCGGTCGCCACCCTCCGCCACAGGCGCGAGGTGGCCAGGACATTGGCCTTGTCGACGCTGGTCACCTTCGAGCGGCGGCCGCGGGCGAGCTCGAAGGCGAGCCGGACGACCCGCTCGATCTCGGCCTCGCTGTAGGGCAGGGTGTCGCTGGCGGCCCGCTCGCCGGGCTGGGCAGCCGGATCCGCCTCGGTCCGGGCCCCGAAGTAGAGGCCGCCGGTCAGCTCGCGGATGATCAGCAGGTCGACGCCCTCGAGCAGCTCGGCCTCGAGCGGCGAGGCGGCCACGAGCGCCGGGTGGACCGTGACCGGGCGCAGGTTGGCGAAGAGGCCGAGGCCGCCGCGCAGGGCGAAGAGGGCCTGCTCGGGCCGGACCGCGGCCGTCGGGTCGTCCCACTTCGGGCCGCCGACCGCGCCGAGGTAGACCGCATCGGCCGCGGCACAGGCCTCGACGTCGTCGGGCCGGATGGCCACGCCCTAGGCGTCGATCCCGGCCCCGCCGGCGATCAGCTCGGTCCACTCGAGGCCGAAGCCGAATCGCCGCGCCGGTCGCCTCGAGGGCGGTCCGGCCCGCCCGGATGACGTCCGGCCCGACCCCGTCGCCGGGGATCGCCGCGAGCCGGAAAGTCGGTCCGACCAGATCGGAGCCGGCCGTGGAGCCGCTCGGGAGGCCGGACGTCACGGCAGCTCCTCGGCCAGGCGGGGCAGACGAAGGCCGGGTCGACCCGTTGATCTCGGCGCCGTGGAGCTTGTTGACCGCCACGAGGTAGGCCTCGAGCGACGCCTCGATGATGTTCGTCGATAGGCCGTGGCCGCTCACGATCGAGCGCGCCCGGGCCCTCGTCGGACGAGCGCCGGCAGCGGACGAGGACCTGGCCCTGGGCGTCCTCGCCGGCCGAGACCGCCTTGATCTCGTACTCGGCCAGGACCGGGTGCCAGCCGAGGACCGGCTGGAGGGCCTGGTCGACCGCCGAATAGAGGGCGTTGACCGGGCCGTTGCCGGTCGCCTCGGTCGAGTGGCTGTCGCCGCCGATCGAGATCGAGACCGTGCCGGTGGCATTGCCGCCGTGGGAGCTGGTCACGCTCCAGCCGTCGAGCTGGATCGAGGCCGGGACGTCGCCCGCCCGGCGCTCGACGATCGCCAGGAGGTCGGCGTCGGTGACCTCCTTCTTCAGGTCGGCCAGGGCGATCGCCTGGCGGTAGACCACCTCGAGGGCGTCACCCTCGAGGTCGTGGCCGAGCTCGTGGAGCTTGCCCTGGAGGCCCTTCCGGCCCGACAGCTTGCCGATCGTCAGCTGGCTGCCGGTCAGGCCGACCGACTGGGGGGTCATGATCTCGTAGGTCAGCGGGTTCTTGATCACGCCGTCCTGGTGGATCCCCGATTCGTGGGCGAACGCATTGCCCCCGACGATCGCCTTGTTGGGCTGGACGGCGAAGCCGGTCAGGTAGCTGACGAGCCGGCTGGCGGCCGTGATCTGCTCGGTCTGGACCCGCGAGCCGAGCTCGGGGAACTGGGTCGGCCGGGTCCGGAGGGCCATCACGACCTCCTCGAGGGAGGCGTTGCCGGCCCGCTCGCCGAGGCCGTTGATCGTGACCTCGACCTGGCGGGCGCCGGCCTGGACGGCGGCCAGGGTGTTGGCCGTGGCCAGGCCCAGGTCGTTGTGGCAGTGGACCGAGACCGTGGCGTCCCGGCCGACCCGGCCGACGACCCGCTCGACGAGCCGGCCGAACTCGGCCGGGATCGCGTAGCCGACGGTGTCCGGGATGTTGACCGTGCTCGCCCCGGCGGCGACGACCGCCTCGTAGATGTCGAGCAGGTAGTCGAGGTCGGTCCGCGAGGCGTCCTCGGCCGAGAACTCGATCTCGGCGTCCGGCGCCGAGCTCCTCGCGGCCGTAGGCCACCCAGCGGACCGCCTGGCGGAGCGCCTCGTCGCGATCGATCCGGAGCTTGTGCTTGAGGTGGATGTCGGAGGTCGCGATGAAGACGTGGAGGTGGGGCCGCTCGGCCACCCGGATCGCCTCGACGGCCCGCTGCGGATCGCCGTCCTTGCAGCGGGCCAGGGCGGCGACGGCCACGCCGCGGGTCTCCTCGGCGATCCGGCGGACCGCCTCGAAGTCGCCCGGCGAGGCGGCCGGGAAGCCGGCCTCGATCACGTCGACCTTGAGCCGGACGAGCTGGCGGGCAACCTCGAGCTTCTCGGCCGCCGTCAGCCCCGCGCCGGGTGCCTGCTCGCCGTCGCGCAGGGTCGTGTCGAAGATCCGGACCGAGCCGGGATCGACTCCCACGCCCGAGCCGGCGCGTCATCGGGACGCTCCGGTCGGCGCACCGGCGGCACCGCCGACCGAGGCCTGGGCCTGGCCGGCCTTGACCTCGATCGGGTTGAGGAAGGCCATCTGGCTGCGCAGCGAGGCGCCGACCCGCTCGATCAGGTGATCGTGGTCCTGCTGGCGGAGCCGGTCGAAGTTCGGGCCGGCCGGCCTCGTTCTCGGCGATCCAGCGGGCGGCGAACGAGCCGTCCTGGATCTCGCTCAGGACCTGCTTCATCGTCTCGCGGACGTGGTCGTCGATGATCCGCGGGCCGCTGACGTAGTCGCCCCACTCGGCCGTGTCGCTGACGCTGAAGCGCATGAAGTTGAGGCCGCCGCGATACATCAGGTCGACGATCAGCTTGAGCTCGTGGAGCGTCTCGAAGTAGGCCAGCTCGGGCTGGTAGCCGGCCTCGACCAGCGTCTCGAAGGCCATCTTGACCAGGGCCGCGGTGCCGCCGCAGAGGACCGACTGCTCGCCGAACAGGTCGGTCTCGGTCTCCTCGCGCGAAGGTCGTCTCGAGGACGCCGGCCCGGGTCGCCCCGATCGCCCGGGCGTAGGCCAGGACCTTGGCCCGGGCCGTGCCCGTCGCGTCGCGATAGACGGCGAACAGGGCGGGCACGCCGCCGCCCGCCTGGTAGACGCTGCGCAGCAGGTGGCCGGGGCCCTTCGGGCGCGACCATCCCGACGTCGATGCCGGCCGGCGGGTCGATCCGGTTGAAGTGGATGTTGAAGCCGTGGGCGAACATCAGCAGCGCGCCGGGCTTCAGGTTCGGCCCGATCTCGGCGTCGTAGACCGCCTTCTGGGCCGTGTCCGGGACGAGGATCATGACGACGTCGGCCGAGCGGACCGCGTCGGCCGACGTCGGCGACCCGGATCCCGGCGTCCTCGACCAGGGCCCGGCTCTTCGAGCCCGGGGCCAGGCCGACGACCACGTCGACGCCCGGACTCGTGGAGGTTCAGGGCATGGGCGTGGCCCTGGCTGCCGTAGCCGATGATCGCCACGGTCTTGCCCGGCGAGGGCCGCCGGGTCGGCGTCGTTGTCGTAGTACATCGTCGCGGTCATCGCTTGATTGCCTCCTCGATGGATGCCGAGCCGCGGGCCATGACCACGGTGCCGGTGCGGACCAGCTCCTTGATCCCGTAGGCCGCGAGGAGCGCCACCATGGCGTCGACCTCGGCCTCGGAGCCGGCCGCCTCGACGATCACCGAGCCGTCGGTGATGTCCACGAGGCGCGCCTTGTAGAGCTCGGCCACCTTGACGATCTCGGCCCGGTTCGCGTCGGTCGCCCGGACCTTGATCAGGGCCAGCTCGTGCTCGACGGTCGGCTCGCCCGTGAAGTCCTGGACCTTGAGCACGTCGATCAGCCGGTAGAGCTGCTTGCTGACCTGCTCGACGGCCACGTCGTCGCCGCGCAGGGTGATCGTCATCCGGCTGACGTCGGGCTGGTCGGTGTGGCTGACGGCGAGCGACTCGATGTTGAAGTTGCGGGCCCGCATCAGGCTGGCGACCCGGTTCAGGACGCCCGGCCGGTTGAGCACGATCGCCACGAGGACGTGGCGATGGACGTCGCCCGAACCGGGCAGGGCCCGGCGCGGCGGGTTGGCGTGGGCCGGCGTCGGCGACGGCTCGGCTGCATTCCTCCGGCCCGTCCCACTTCTCGATCAGGTCGGACAGGCCCTTGCCGGCCGGCATCATCGGGAAGACGTTCTGGGTCTCGGCGATCTCGAACCAGATCAGGGCCGGCCCGTCGACCGCCTGGGCGGCCCGGATCGCCGGGTCGACCTCAGCCGGGCTGGCAGCCCGGAAGGCCGGGATGCCGTAGGCGTCGGCCAGCTTGGCGAAGTCCGGCCCGAGCAGGTGGGCCGAGTGGTAGTTGCCGCCGTAGATGATCTCCTGCCACTGCCGGATCATGCCCAGCTTCTTGTTGTCGAACAGGGCGATCTTCACCGGGATCCGGTCCTGGACGAGGGTCATCAGCTCCTGGGAGGTCATCTGGAAGCCGCCGTCGCCGGTGATCGCCCAGGTCTCCCGATCGGGCCGTCCCAGGGCCGCGCCCATCGCCGCCGGCAACGAGAAGCCCATCGTCCCCAGGCCACCCGAGCTGACGTGGCTGTTCGGCAGGCGGAAGCCGAGATAGCGGGCCAGCCACATCTGGTTCTGGCCGACGTCGGCGACATAGGTGGCGGCATGGTCAGTCAGCTCGCCGATCCGCTCGACCACGAAGTCGGCCGTCAGGACGCCCTCCCGCCAGGCGCCCGAGCCATGCCAGCTGCTCGCCTCGCACTCGGCCTTCCAGGCGGCCAGCTGGTCGAGGTACTCGGCCCGATCGGCGATCGCGGTCGGCTCGACCATCGGCTCGAGGGCCCGCAGGACCCGGCCGGCGTCGCCCACGATCGGGACCTCGACGGCCACGTTCTTGCCGATCTCGGCCGGATCGATGTCGACGTGGATGATCCGGGCGTACGGGGCGTAGGTCCGGACGTTGCCGGTGACCCGGTCGTCGAAGCGCATCCCGACCGCGATCAGCAGGTCCGCCGACTGGATCGCCCGGTTGACGTGCTTCCAGCCGTGCATGCCCATGTAGCCGTAGGCCAGGGGATGGTGCTCGTCGATCGCGCCGATCCCGAGCAGGGTCCAGGCGACCGGGATGCTCGTCTTCTCGGCGAAGGCGACGAGGTCGTCCCAGGCCTCGGCATGGAGGACACCGTGGCCGGCCAGGATCATCGGCCGCTGGGCCCGGGCGATCTCGGCCGCGGCCAGCTTGAGCTGGCGGGGATGGCCGTCGAAGTTCGGCCGGAAGCCCGGCAGGCCGGCGATCACCTCGGCCTCGGTCGGATGCTCGGCCGAGGTCTCCTGCTGGAGGGCGTCCTTGGTGATGTCGATGTGGACCGGGCCGGGCCGGCCGGTCCGGGCGATGTGGAACGCCTCGGCGAAGACCCGGGGCAGGTCGTCGGCGTCGCGGACCAGGTAGTTGTGCTTGGTCATCGGCAGGGTGATGCCGTTGATGTCGATCTCCTGGAAGGCATCCTTGCCGAGGAGCGCCCCGGGCACGTTGCCGGTGATCGCGACCATCGGGACCGAATCGAGGAGGGCCGTGCCGATGCCGGTGACCAGGTTCGTCGCGCCCGGCCCGGAGGTGCCCAGGCAGACCCCGACCTGGCCGGTGACCCGGGCGTAGCCGTCGGCCGCGTGGGCGCCGCCCTGCTCGTGCCGGACGAGGACGTGGCGCAGCTCGGGATAGTCGCCCAGGACGTCGTACAGGGGCAGGACGACCCCGCCGGGATAGCCGAAGAAGACGTCGACGCCCTGGCGCAGGAGCGCCTCGCAGACCA
Source organism: uncultured Chloroflexia bacterium (assembly GCA_963697135.1). Taxonomy (GTDB): domain Bacteria; phylum Chloroflexota; class Limnocylindria; order Limnocylindrales; family CSP1-4; genus Palsa-1033. The sequence continues at coordinate 172,129 of CAVOMZ010000007.1, forward strand.
CGTCTGCCCCGATCCGGCTGCGCTTGAGCGGCTTGGCGTCGTGAAGCATCGCGTTGCGGGCCTTCTCGATGGCCGCCGCCGAAGGCGTCCCGTCGTTCGGCACGTGGCCCCGCCGGGCAGGTCCCGAGCGGGCCTCCCTGGGCTGTGCTGGCTCGCCTTTCGTGATCGTCATCGGGCCGGTCTCCGGATGGGTGGCTGCCTTGGTGAAGTCTGGTGCGGTCTGCTGACCGTCGTCTGGCATGAAAAAACCCCCGCCTCCCGGCGAGGGTCCCGTTGGTTTCTCGGTGGTTGCCTGGGCTACCTCCGCGATCCTCCGTTCCCCTGCCGGGAGCCGGTAATCAGGCCAAGAAGGCCGTCCAGCCCAAGGAGGAGCGAGCGAAGAAGCGGGAGGATCACGACGTCGATGATTCCGGTCTGGTTCACGGGCACGTTCACCCGCCGGCCGTCACTGGTGATGACGATGGCGACGTGGCGACGCTGCTGGCGATCCAAGAGACCCACGTATCGACTCCGTGGCACTTCCGAGCGCGACAGGCACCCGGTTCGCGGAGTGTACGAGCCGTCCGCTGATTGCGCAACCCGCCACACCAGCCCGAAGGTACCGCCATCCGCGGCCGATCATCCGGGGCCTGTCGCGGCCCCTGGCGCCACAGATCCGCGATGTCGCCGCTCTCGAAGCTCGGGCTCGACGCCCCGACTCGGCGCCCCCGACTCAGTCGCTCGGACTCGACGCCGGGCTCGACGCCCCGACTCGGCGCCCCGAAACTTGCCGGGTAGCAGTGCCAGCGCTGCTCGGCGGCGCCCTCAGGCGAATCTCACCCGATCAAACGGCCCGGCTTGCTTCGGCGCGCCCTGCGAAGCGTGGATTCGACCCGATCGAGTCACCGACCTGGCTCGAGCTTCGCCTAACAGCACTCCCCCCGCTATGAGGCGGGAACACTCGCGACTGAGCCGGACCAGGGCGCCGGTGCTACTCGTAAGTGTCACCGGGCGCCTCTCGGCGAATCTCGCCGAGCGCCGATACCTCGCCGAGCGCCGATACCTCGCCGATATCTCGCCCGGAGATGAGAACCGCGGAGTCGGCGCGCTCATCGACTCCATTCCGCTCGGCCATCGCCCAATTGATCTCGGACGAAGATCAAATCGCCGAAACCGGGCCGGATCAGCCGTTCGCCGCTCGGGCATTTCGCCCATTTGATCTCTGGCGGAGATGATGCCCCCGACGGCCCTGGAGCCGTTCGCACCTCGTCCCTCGGCGCGCTCAGCCGGGACCCTGTGCTAGCCTCCGGGCGTGCCTCCCATCGCCGCCGCCCCGCGCACCCTGGTCGACAAGATCTGGGATCAACATGTCGTCCACGAGGAGCCCGGCGCCCCGAGCATCCTGGGGATCGACCTGCACCTCGTCCACGAGGTGACCAGCCCGCAGGCGTTCACCGGCCTGCGCCAGCGCGGGCTGAAGGTCCGCCGGCCGGGCCAGACGGTCGCCACGGCCGACCATTCGATCCCGACCCACGATCGCTCGCCTGCCGATCGCCGACCTCGATCGCGGCCGCCCAGGTCCAGCAGCTGACCGACAACTGCACCGAGTTCGGGATCCCGCTCCACGGCCTGGGCTCGCCCAACCAGGGGATCGTCCACATCATCGGGCCGGAGCTCGGCCTGACCCAGCCGGGAATGACGATCGTGTGCGGCGACTCGCACACGGCCACCCATGGCGCGTTCGGCGCGCTGGCCTTCGGGATCGGCACGAGCGAGGTCGAGATGGTCCTGGCGACCCAGTGCCTGCTCCAGCGCCGGCCGAAGACCTACGAGGTCCGGGTCGACGGCCGGCTGTCTCCAGGGGTCAGCGCCAAGGACATCATCCTCGCCCTGATCGCCCGGATCGGCGTCGGCGGCGGGACCGGCCATGTCTTCGAGTACACCGGCGAGGCGATCCGCGGCCTGACGATGGAACAGCGGATGACGATCTGCAACATGAGCATCGAGGGCGGCGCCCGGGCCGGCCTGGTCGCCCCCGACGACACGACCTTCGAGTACATCGCCGGGCCGGCCGCATGCCCCGCACGGCGCCGGCCTGGGATGCCGCCCTCGACGGCTGGCGCAAGCTGCCCAGCGACGCCGGGGCGACGCTACGACCGGTCGATCACGATCGACGCCTCGAGCCTCGAGCCGATGGTCACCTACGGCACGAACCCGGGCATGGGCCTGCCGATCAGCGCCAGCCTGCCCGCCCCCGAGGACCAGCCCGATCCCTCGGCCCGGCGCGCCCTCGAGCGCGCCCTCGAGTACATGGACCTCCAGCCCGGCCAGGCGATCCTCGGCCAGAAGATCGACGTCGTCTTCATCGGCTCGTGCACCAACGGGCGGATCAGCGACCTGCGCCTGGCCGCCTCCGTCCTCAAGGGCCGGCGCGTCGCCGACGGGGTCCGGGTGATGGTCGTGCCCGGCTCCCAGGAGGTGAAGAAGGAGGCCGAGAACGAGGGCCTCGGCCGAGATCTTCAAGGCCGCCGGCGCCGAGTGGCGCGAGGCGGGCTGCTCGATGTGCATCGCCATGAACGGCGACCAGCTGACCCCGGGCCAGTACGCGATCAGCACCTCGAACCGCAACTTCGAGGGCCGCCAGGGCAAGGGCGGCCGGACGTTCCTGGCCTCGCCCCTGACCGCGGCCGCATCGGCCCTGGCCGGCGAGATCAGCCGACCCCCGCCGCCTGCCGGGGATCGAGGCGACGGCCGGCCTCGGCGGCCGGTAGCCGCCGATGGCCGGCGTCTTCACGACCTTCACCAGCGCGGTCATCCCGCTGCCGGCCGAGAACGTCGACACGGACCAGATCGTGCCCGCCCGCTACCTGAAGATGACCGACAAGGCCGGCCTGCCGGGAGGCGCTCTTCCACGACTGGCGCTTCGACCCGGACGGCGGCCTGCACGAGCCCCTGTTCGTCATCGACCGCCTGGCGATGACCGGCCGGCAGATCCTCCTGGCCGGCGACAACTTCGGGACCGGCTCATCGCGCGAGCACGCCCCGTGGGCCCTCGTCGCCTGGGGCATCCGGGCGATCCTCTCGACCAGCTTCGCCGACATCTTCCGGAGCAACGCCCTGAAGAACGGGCTGCTCCCGATCGTGGTCGAGGAGGAGCGCCATCGCCAGCTGTTCGAGCTCGTGGCAGCCGACCCGTCGGTCGAGCTGACCGTCGACCTCGAGGCCCAGGTCGTCCACCTGCCGGGCGACGAGGACCTGCCCTTCGAGGTCGATCCGTTCGCCAAGAAGATGCTCCTGGCCGGCACCGACGAGATCGGCTGGCTGCTCGGCCGGGCGTCCGCCATCGAGGCCTACGAGGCGGCCCATCCGGCCCGGATCGACACCCGCCCCGGCGCCGTCTGAGACCGATCCGGCGGGCTCCGCGATACTGAGCCCGTGAACCTGATCGACGTCGTGGTCATCGCCGTGCTCGTCTTCGCCCTCGTGGCCGGGGTGGCCTCGGGCGCCTTTCCCCAGCTCGGCGGGCTGGCCGGAGCGATCGCCGGAGGTGCCCTGGCGGTCTTCGTCCTGCTGCCCCTCGCCCAGAACTGGCTCGAGACGCTCGATCCGCCGGTCCGGGCCGTCGTCGTCCTCGTGGCGCTCGTCGGCCTCGTCGGCCTCGGCGAGGCGTTCGGCTCGAGCCTCGGCTCCCGGATCCGCGCCCGGCTCGTGAACCACGGCTTCCTGGGCAGCCTCGACCGGGCGGCCGGCGGGCTGCTCGGCCTGGCCCAGGGGATCCTCGTCGTCTGGCTCGTCGGCGGCGCTCTTGCCGCCGGGCCCGTCCCGCAGCTGGCCGCGGCGGTCCAGCGTTCGGGCATCGTCCGCGGCCTGGCGACGCTCCTGCCGCCGCCGACCGAGATCGTCGGGGAGCTCGGCAAGTGGCTCGATGCGTCCGGCCTGCCGGATGTCTTCGTCGGCCTCGAGCCGTTCCCGGCTCCGAGCGTCGACACGCCGACCGACCCGGAGGCCGAGGCGATCGCCCAGAAGGCGATCCCCTCGACCTTCATCGTCCGGGCGAACGCCTGCGGCTACGTCCTGAGCGGGACGGGCTTCGTCGTCAAGCCGGGCTACCTCGTGACGAACGCCCACGTCGTGGCCGGGTCGCGCTCGGTCGAGGTCGGCCGCGATAACGGGCCGACAGACCCCGGCCAAGGTCGTCCTGTTCGATCCGGAGCTCGACGTCGCCCTGCTCTACGCCCCGGGCGTCACCGCTCCGGCCCTGTCGTTCGCCGACGCTGTCCCGAGCCGGGGTGACCTGGGCGCGGCGATCGGCCATCCCGGCGGCGGGCCCGCTGGCCGACGTCCCGGCCGCGGTCACCGCGACCTACCAGGCCCAGGGCCGCGACATCTACGCCGACAAGCTCGTGACCCGCCAGATCATCGAGCTCCAGGCGGCCATCCAGCAGGGCGACAGTGGCGGGCCGCTCGTGCTCAAGGACGGGACGGTCGGCGGGGTCGTCTTCGCCCAGGCCCAGACCGATCCAAACGTCGGCTACGCGCTGTCGCCGGTCGAGGTGGCCGCCCGGATCCAGCCCGGCCTCGGCCTGAAGGCGCCGGTCGACACAGGCCCCTGCACGCGGTGACGCCGCTGGCCGACAATCCGGGTTGCAGCCCAGCCTGATCGTTCCGAGGACCGCCCCATGTCGCCCGCCGAGACGCCGCGCCACCCCTACGACGACCCCGTCCGATCCGGCCAAGCGCCATTCGAAGGGCCTGACCGACGGCCCGGACCGGGCCGCCGCCCGATCGATGCTCAAGGCGATCGGCTTCACCGACGAGGACCTGGCCAAGCCCCTCGTCGGGGTCGGGACGACCTGGATCGAGACGATGCCCTGCAACTATCAACCAGCGCCACCTGGCGGAGCTCGTCAAGGAGGGCATCCGGGCGAGCCGGCGGGACGCCGATGGAGTTCAACACGATCGCCGTCAGCGACGGCGTGTCGATGGGCTCCGAGGGCATGAAGGCCAGCCTGGTCAGCCGCGAGGTGATCGCCGACTCGATCGAGCTGGTCATCCGGGGGCATCTGCTCGACGGCCTCGTCTGCCTGGTCGGCTGCGACAAGACGATCCCGGCGGCGGCGATGGCCGTCGGCCGGCTCGACGTGCCGGCGGCGATCCTCTACAACGGCACGATCTATCCGGGCACCTACAAGGGCCAGCGCAACGCGACGGTCGTGACCGTGTTCGAGGCGATCGGCGCCTACCGGGCCGGCAAGATCAGCCTGGACGAGCTGTACGAGGTCGAGAACGCCGCCTGCCCCGGGGCCGGCGCGTGCGGCGGGCAGTTCACGGCGAACACGATGAGCATGGTCCTCGAGTTCCTCGGCCTGTCGCCGGCCGGCCTGAACGGGATCCCCGCCGAGGATCCGGCCAAGGACGCCGCGGCCCGGGCGACCGGCGAGCTGGTCATGGACCTCGTCCGGCGCGACGTCCGGCCGTCGTCGATCGTCAACCGGGCCTCGCTCGAGAACGGCTTCGCCTCGGTCGCGGCCACCGGCGGCTCGACGAACGGCGTGCTCCATCTCCTGGCCATCGCCCACGAGTTCGGGATCCCGCTCGAGATCGACGAGCTCGGCGCGATCGCCGATCGGACGCCGATCGTCGCCGACATGCAGCCGGGCGGCCGGTTCACCGCCTCGGACATGTACGACGCCGGCGGCGTCGCCCTGGTCATGCGCGAGCTGCTCAAGCGCGACCTCCTCCACGGCGAGCGCCGCGACGGTCGACGGCCGGACGATCGCCGAGATCGCGGCCGACGCGGTCGAGACGCCGGGCCAGGCCGTCGTCCGCTCGATCGAGCAGCCGATCAAGCCGACCGGCGGACTGGCGATCCTCCACGGCAGCCTCGCGCCCGGCCGGCTGCGTCGTGAAGCTGGCCGGCCACGAGCGGCGGCTCCACCGCGGGTCCGGCCCGGGTGTTCGACTCCGAGACCGCCTGCTACGACGCCGTCCGGCGGCAGCTGATCCAGCCGGGCGACGTCGTCGTGATCCGCTACGAGGGCCCGGTCGGCGGGCCGGGCATGCAGGAGATGCTGAGCGTGACCGGCGCCCTCGTCGGCGAGGGCCTGGGCGAGACGGTGGCGCTGCTCACGGACGGCCGGTTCTCGGGCGGGACCCACGGCCTGATGATCGGCCACGTCGCCCCCGAAGCGGCCCTCGGCGGACCGATCGCGCCTCGTCGACGAGGGCGACACGATCGTCATCGACGTCGATCGCAAGGCGGTCGACCTCGAGGTGGCGGCCGACGAGCTCGACCGGCGGCGGGCGGCCTGGACGGCGCCGGCCCCGGACTATCCGGGCGGGCGTCATGGCCAAGTACGCGGCGCTCGTCGGATCGGCGTCGCAGGGAGCCGTCACGACCGGCGCCCGCCTGGCCTCGCTGCCGACCGGAGCCGGCGTGACCGACGATCGGCCAGCCGGGCTCCGGAGCCGGGCCCGCCCTGGCGCGGTCTCGGGCCTGCCGGCGGGCGGTGATCGTCGGCATCAAGACCTCGCCGCAGGACGTGTCGACTGGCCGACCCTCGACGAGGCCTGGGCCGCGGTCGGCGAGGAGTCTTCGAGCGCCGGCTGGCTGAACGACCACCTGACGGATCCGAACGTGGACGCCGGGGGCTCGAGCATCGAGGCCCTGACCCTGGTCACGGCGCTCGCCCATCGCGTGCCCGGCAGGTGGGTCGGCCACGCCGTCCTGTCGCAACACCTTCCGCCATCCGGCCGTCCTGGCCAAGGCCGCCGACCCTCCTCGACAACGTGACGGCCGGCCGCTTCATCCTCGGCCTGGGAGCCGGCTGGTACGAGGACGAGCACGCCGCCTTCGGCCTGACCCTGCCCGCCGATGGGCGAGCGGATCGACCGCCTCGAGTCCGCCGTCCAGGTGGTCCAGGCCCTCGACAGCCCGGCGGCCGCGACGCCGCCGGGGTCAGCCTCGACGACCCGTTCTACCCGCTCCGGAATGCGCCCAACCTGCCGCCGCCGCTGACGCCGGGCGGCCCGCCGATCTGGCTCGGTGGCCAGGGCCCGCGCGGCCTCGATGGCCGCTCGCTGCGCGTCGGGCTGGCTGCTGCCCGCGTGACCCCCGACAATTCACCGACCTGCCCTACTTCAGCGAGCGCCGCGACGCGCTCCTGGCCGAGCGCTGCGGCGCGATCGGCCGGGATCCGGCCGGCTTCAGCTTCGTCGCCCAGGTCCCGACCGGGCGCGATGGGGCGGGCCGGCCCGGGCCCGGGAGCTCGCGTGCCGGCTACATCGGGGCGGGGCGCGACCCACGTCATCCTGGGGCTGTCGCCGCGCCTCGGCCCGGACCGGCTGCGGCTGGTGGCCCGCGAGGTGGCCGAGCCGCTGCTCGATCAGTTCGGCTGAAGGCATCATCGCCGGGTGACGACGAACCAGGACACCGACGCAATGACCGCTGACGCGGCCGCCGAGCGGCCGCGGAGCGCCGCCGCGACGCCTGACGAGCGCCCGCAACGCCCGTCGCGGCATCCGAATGGCGCCGGGCCGAGCCGCCGGCCGGATGCCGGCCGAATTCGACCCGGAGCGGCGGGGGCAGGATCCGCGCCGCGGCCCGGCCGGCGGCCGGACCCCGACCCGGACGCGAACCGCCCGAGCCGAGCGGCGCTTCCTGTGGCTGCTCGTGCTGATGATCGCCCTGCTCATCGGGATCCCGACCCTCGTCGGCATCTTCGGGCTGATCGTCGTCGCCCTGGGCGGAACGACCTAACGGCAATCGTCGATCAGTTCCGCGCCGGTCAGTCGCGGCGGGACCGGATCAGGCGGCCGCGGCGCGAGATCGCGTGGGTCGCCAGGGCGGCGACGCCCATCGCGATCAGGGCCCGCTCGGCGGCCGGCATCGGCCGGACCGCGGACAGGAACTGGTCGGCGCGGGCCCGATCGACCATCCGCAGGAGGGCATGGCCGCGCTGGGTCAGCTCGACGCGTGCGCTGGCGGCGGTCCTCGGCCTCGACCCGGCGCTCGACCAGGCGCCGCCGAACGAGCCCGTCGACGAGGCGCGAGGTCGCCGAGGGCGAGCGGTTGATCGCGTCGGCGAGGTCCGAGACGGTGGTCGTGCCGGTGTCGGCCAGGACGTACAGCGCGGCCAGCTGGGTGAAGCCGAGGCGGAGGCTGCCGAGCTGCGAGGCGAAGCCGATCACGAGCTCCCGCCAGAGGGCCCGGCCCATCGCCACCCGCTCGGAGATCTCGCGCGGGTTCTGGGCGCGGATTGCCGGCGGCCACGACCGGCGCCGAGAGGTCCGCCTCGAAGATCCGGGCGATCGCCCGGCGCGGGGCGGTCGGGCGGGCGGAGCGCAGCGGACCAGGTCGTTCCGACATGCCCAGAGCGTACGATCCGGCGCAAATCCGTGCAACCTTGCACCGGCTCCGACCGTGCTCGCGGACGCCATCGGCTACGCTCGGAGCCGAATGAGCGCGATCGCCTTCGTCTTCCCCGGCCAGGGCTCGCAGGCGTCGGCATGGGCCCGGCCTGGCCGCGGCTTCACCGGCGGCCGCGGCGGTCTTCGCCGCCGCCGACGCGGCGCTCGGCGAGCCGATCAGCCAGCTCGCCTGGGAGGGCCCGGCCGAGACCCTGAACCTGACCGAGAACGCCCAGCCGGCCCTCCTCGCGACGTCGATCGCCTACCTCGAGGCGCTCCGCGAGCGCTGGGCCGCGCGCGAGGCCGCCGGCGTGGCCCCGGCGCCCCGGAGCCGGCCATTCGCCGCCGGCCACTCGATGGGCCAGTACAGCGCGTTCGTCGCGGCCGGGCGCGCTCAGCCTCGAGGACGGCCTCCGTCTCGTCCGCGAACGCGGCCGGCTGATGCAGGCCAGCGGCGCCGGTCGCGAAGGCCGGATGGCCGCCCTGATCGGCCTCGACGATGCCCGCCTGCCCGAGCTCGTCGCCGGGGCCTCGGCCCACGGGACGTTCGGGGTCGCGAATCGGAACGCGCCCGGCCAGGTCGTGGTCTCCGGCGAGCGGGCCGCCGTCGAGGCGGGCATGGAGCTGGCGAAGACCCTCGGCGCCCGCCGGGCGATCGAGCTGCCGGTCGAGCGTCGCCGCCCATTCGCCGCTGATGGCCGAGGCGGCCGACCGGATGGCCGCCGTCCTCGTCCGAGGTCGACCTTCCACGATCCCCAGCCGGGCGGCCTGGCCAACGCCGACGCCCGGCCGATCCGGACCGCGGCCGAGGCGCGGGCCGAGCTCGTCGAGCACCTGACGACCGGGGTCGACTGGGTCCGGGCAGTCGAGACGATGGCGGCCGCCGGCGTCACGACGTTCATCGAGATCGGGCCCGGCCGGGTCCTGACCGGCCTGATCAGCCGGATCGGCCCGACGCCACCGTCATCGCGACCGACGTCCCCGAAGCCCCGACGGCCTCGCCGTCCCGTAGACCCAGCCAGCAGATCCCAGCAGCCGAACGCTCTCAAGCAGGAAGGAGTTCCAGCTCGTGCGTGAACCCGATTACAAGCGCCGCGTCGCCGTCACCGGCCTCGGCGTGATCAGCCCCATCGGCAACGACAAGGCGACGGCCTGGGATGCCCTCGTCAACGGCCGTTCCGGCCTGGGCGAGATCACCTATTTCGACGTGAGCCGTATGCGGCCAAGGCCGCCGGCGAGGTCAAGGGCTTCGACCCGCTCGACTGGCTCGATGCGAAGCAGACCCGGCGGACCGAGTCGAGCACCCAGTTCGGCGTCGCCGCGGCCAAGCAGGCCGTCGCCGACTCGGGCTTCGAGATCACCGACGAGAACCGGACGGACGTCGGCGTCGTCTTCGGCTGCGGCGCCGGCGGCCAGCAGCTGATGATCGACAACCACCACCTCCTCGAGCGCAAGGGCCCGCGCTTCGGTCACCCCCACGTTCATCGCCTACGGCCTGGTCGACTCGGCCTCCGGCCTGATCGCGATCGAGACCGGCGCGATCGGCCACAACGTGTGCATCGCCTCGGCCTGCGCCACCGGCACCCACAACGTCGCCGAGGGCGCCGAGGCGATCCGCCGGGGCGACTGCATCGCGGTGATCAGCGGCTCGACCGAGTCGCCGCTGCTCGAGGTGGCCCACGCCGGCTTCGGCAACATGCGCGGCCTGGGCATGCCCCGGCCGGGCGAGCCGATCACGACCGTCTCGCGGCCGTTCGACAAGACCCGTGACGGCTTCGTCCTGGGCGAGGGCGCCGGCTCGCTCTTCCTCGAGGACCTCGAGCTGGCCAAGGCCCGCGGGGCCCACATCTATGCCGAGGTCGTCGGCTACGGCTCGGCCGCCGACGGCTGGGACATGATCCAGCCGGTCGCCCACGGCGGCGGCTCGGCCCGGGCGATGAAGATGGCCCTCGACCGGCGGGGCGTGCCCGCCGACGAGGTCGACCTGATCAACCCGCACGGCACATCGACGCCGCTCGGCGACAGCCGCGAGTCCGAGGCGATCTGGCACGTCTTCGGCGACCACACCCCGAACATCGCGATCAGTGCCACGAAGTCGCTGACCGGCCACATGATGGGTGCGGCGGGCGCGTTCGAGGCGTTCGCCACGCGTCATGTCGATCGACCGAGCAGGCGATCACCGCCACGCTCAACTACCGCGATCCCGATCCGGACTGCGACCTCTCGGTCGCGACCGAGACCCGCGACGCCCGGATCCGCTACGCGCTCTCGAACAACATCGGCCTGGGCGGCCACAACGGGGCGGTCGATCTTCAAGCGCTACGACGGCGACTGACGTCGACGCCCGGCCCGGCGACTCGACCGGGCCGCCGGCCGGCCTACAATCGACCCGCCCGCTCGAAGTGCACCAGAGGTAGCCCGTGCCGCCCAGCTCCGATCCCGCCCGCCGCGCCGTGATCACCGGCCTGGGCGCCGTGATGCCCAACGGCGACGACTTCCCGACCTACTGGGCGCAACCTGGTCGCCGGCGTCTCGGGCACCCGCCGGATCCAGTCGTTCGATCCGAGCGGCTTCGAGGTCCAGATCGCGGCCGAGGTCCTCGACTTCGATCCGACCGTGGCGATGGACGCCAAGATGGCCCGCCGGATGAGCCGCTTCATCCAGTTCGCGATGGCCGCCGGCAAGGAAGCCGTCGCCGACTTCGGGGATCGACTTCGCGGCGATGACCGAGGACGAGCGCGACCGGGTCGGGCGTCGTGATGAACACCGGCGGCGGCGGGATCGAGCAGATCATCGACGGGACCCACGTCGCCGACACGAAGGGCCCGCGGTTCGTCAGCCCGTTCGCCGTGCCCGCCCTGTCCGGCTCGATGGGCGCCTGCATGCTCTCGATGGAGTACCACCTGACCGGGCCGGTGATGACCCAGGTCGCCGCCTGCGCCAGCTCGGTCATCGCCTTCCACGACGCGCTGCGCCTGATCCGCGACGGCGAGTGCGACGTGGTCATCGCCGGCGGCGCCGAGGCGCCGGTCCTGCCGATGGCGATCGCGGCGCTCGGCAACATGGGCGCCCTGAGCAAGCGCAACGACGATCCCGAGCACGCCTCGCGGCCGTTCGATGGCAGCCGCGACGGCTTCGTCCTGGGCGAGGGTGGCGGGGCGGTGATCGTCGAGTCGCTCGAGCACGCCCTGGCCCGCGGGGCGACGCCGATCGCCGAGGTCCTCGGCGGGGCGCTGACCGCCGATGCCTTCCACATCAGCGCGCCCGAGCCGACCGGCCGGGGCGCGACCCGGGCGATGACCAAGGCGATGCGCAATGCCGGGGTGGCGGCCGACGAGATCGACTACATCGTCGCCCACGGCACGGCGACGCCCCTCAACGACGTGACCGAGACCCGGGCGATCAAGGCGGCCTTCGGCGACCAGGCCCAGCGGGTCGCGATCAGCTCGCCCAAGTCGATGATCGGCCACCTCGTCGGGGCCGCCGGGATCGCCAGCGCCCTGGCCGCCTCGGCGCGATCCGCGACCAGGTCATCCCGCCGACGGCCAACCTCCACGACGCCCGATCCCGAGTGCGACCTCGACTACGTCCCGCTGACGGCCCGGCCGGCCAAGATCGACACGGTGATGGTCAACGGCTTCGGGTTCGGCGGCCAGAACGCGGTGGCCGTCTTCCGGCGCTACGCCGGGGCATGACCGCCGGCGTGATTCGGCGTCGCCGCGGCGTCCCGGCGCCGTGGGGCCCGATCCGGGTCGCGGCGAGCGAGCAGGCGGTCGTGGCCCTCGAGGTCCTTTCAACCGACGAAGCCTTTGCCCTCGGCTGCCGCAATCGCCTCGGCGAGTGCCCGCGCCGGCCGAGGTTGGCCGACCGGGCGGTCCGCCGGCGGCTGGCCGAAGCGACCGAGGTCGTCCGGGGCCTGCTCGCCGGCGAGCCCGTTGAGCGCGCGGCGCGATCCCGGTCGACCTGGCCGGCCTGACCGACTGGGACCGGCTCGTCCTCGGCGGAGTCCGGAGCCTGGCCTGGGGCGAGACGATCGGCTACGGCCGCCTGGCCGAGCGGATCGGCCGGCGCGGGGCGGCCCGGGCGGTCGGCGGCTCGGTCGGCCGGAACCCGATCGGCCTGCTGGTCCCCTGCCACCGGGTGATCGCCGGCGACGGGACGCTGGGCGGCTACGGCGGAGGCTGGTTCGGCGAGCGCGAGCAGCTCCTCGGGATCAAGTCGATCCTGCTCGGCCTCGAAGGCAACCGGCCGGCGCGGCGGCCGGCATGAGCGTCCTCGCCGCCTATCGCCAGCTCTTCCGGAACGGGCCGCTGGTCCGGCTCCTGTTCGGCGAGTTCGTGTCCTCGATCGGCGACTGGCTGTACCTCGTGGCCCTCCTGGTCGTCGTCTACCAGGCGAGCTCCGACCCGATCCTGCTCGGCGTCGTCGGGGCCGCCCGGGTCCTGCCCTACGTCCTCCTCTCGATCCCGGCCGGGATCGTGGCCGACCGGTTCGACCGCAGGCTGATCCTGCTCGTGACCGACGTGGCCCGGGGCCTGATCATGGTCGCCCTGGCGATCCTCCAGGCGAACAACGGCCCGCTGGTCGCGATCGTCGGCCTGGCGATCGTGGCCACCTGCTTCTCGACCTTCTTCGGACCGACGATCGGCTCCTACCTGCCCAGCCTGGTCCGGGACGAGCCGAGCTCGGGCCGGCCAACAGCGCCTGGTCGAGCCTCGACAACCTGGCCTTCGTGATCGGCCCGGCCGTGGCCGGCCTGCTGATCGCCATCGGCGGCCTGACCGCGGCCTTCGTCCTCAACGCCGGGTCGTTCGCGGTCATCGCCGTCGTCCTGTGGCGGCTGCCCTCGTCCAGCGGCCGCTCGCCGGCCCCGGCCGGGGGCCACGGCGCAGGGCCGGGCCACCGGCCGACGCCGCGGTCGAGCCGGCCGGGCCGCGCCGATCCGTCGCCCGGCCCAGCCCGGCCGTTTCCGGTCCTGCCCCTGGCCGGCCTGGCCCTGATCGACATTGCCGCCGGCTTCGCCATCGGCGGCCTGGGCATCCTGACCGTGGTCCTGGCCACCGGCCAGCTGAATGGCGGCCAGGATGCGACCGGCTTCCTGAACGCCGCGATCGGCGTCGGCGGCCTGATCGGGGCGATCGGCTCGGGCCTGGTGGTCGTCCGAGACCGGCTGACCCGGCCGCTCATCGCCGGTTCGATCATCTTCGGCGCCGGCCTCGTCGGCCTCGGGCTGTCGACGTCGCTGGCGCCGGGCCTGCTGGCCCTGACGGTTGCCTCGGCCGGCAGCCTCCTCGTGGAGGTCGTCAGCACGACGCTCCTCCAGCGGATCATCCCCGAAGGCTCCGGGGCCGGGCGATCGGGGTGATCCAGACGGCCGGGATCCTGTCATACGCGGTCGGGGCATTCGCGATGCCGATCATCGCGGATCGGGTCGGCAGCGCGGTCGTGCTCGATGGCGCTGCCGTCCTGATCGTCGTGGCCGGGATCGTCAGCTCGGTCCTGGTCAACCTGTCGCGCGACCCGGCGACGGATCCGGAGATGGCCAAGGTCGCCGAGCGCGTCTCGGGCCTGCCCCTCTTTGCCGGCATCCCGGCCTTCCGGGTGGCGACGACCCTCGCCCGGGGCACGACGGTCGACGTCCCGCCGGGCGGGCCGATCATCCGGCAGGGCGACCCGGCCGACCGGTTCTACGTGATCCTCGAAGGCTCCGTCGAGGTGACCCAGTCGCCGACGCCCGGCGAGCCGGCCCGGCTCCTCCGCCGGCTGACGGTCGACGACGCGTTCGGCGAGCTGGGCCTGCTGACCGGTTCGAACCGGAGCGCGAGCGTGACCGCGCTCGACGCGGTCCGCCTCCTCGCGATCGACGGCCCGCTGTTCCTCGAGCTGGTCACCGCCGGGCCGGAGCTGGCCCCACGCCTCCTGGCCTTGCATCGCGGCGCCGCGGTCGCGCCCACGCCGGCGGTGATCACGGCCGCGCCATCCGCCTGAGCGGCGCCACTCGGCTCGGCCAGGCCCGGCCCTTCTGGCGCCCTCAGCCGGGCCGGTTGGCCATCGCGGCCAGGATCGTCTTGACCTCGAACGGTGTCGCGTCGGGGCGGCGGCCGCGGATCAGGGCGGCCAGGCCGGCCACGTGTGGAGCGGCGAAGCTGTTGCCGGTCGCCACCACCGTGCTGCCACCCTTCCAGGCGACCTCAACGTCGACGCCGTAGGCCCCGAACTCGACCGGCGGGGCCGGGTTGTAGAACCAGGTCCAGGGGTCGGCAATGTCGTGCGAGGCGACCGAGACCACGGCGGCGAACAGCGACGGGTAGCTCGCCCCGGGCACATTGTTGGCGGCGCTGACGAGCAGGCAGTTCGCGAAGTAGGCCTGGTCGGCCAGCTCGTGGAAGATCGGGAACATCGCCTCGCTGCGCGACGACAGGCTCAGGTTGACGACCGTCGCGCCCTGTTCGATCGCCCACTGGAGGCCCGCCGCAAAGATGTAGCCCTTGCCCCGGTTGTCGGGCCCGAGGACCCGGATCGAGATGAGCTCCGCGGCCGGGGCCAGGCCGTGGATGATCCCGGCACAGGCGGTCCCGTGGCCGACCACGTCGATCTGCTCGTCGTCGGGCCGGATGATCGGGTCGTCATCCTCGTTTGCCGGCGGCTCGACGACCATGCTCGCAATCAACCGGCCGCCAACGGCCGGATGGTCTGGCTCGACTCCCGAATCGATGATCGCGACCCGGACACCGGACCCGTCGGCGCCGTCGAACAGCGCCGCCCGGTCGAGCTCGCCGAGTGGCCGCTGCCGGCCGAGGCCGGATCGCCGTTCGCCGATGAACGGCTCGCTCCAGGCCGGCAGGCCGCCTTCGCTCACCGCGGGCCGCGGACGCGACTCGATCGGCGGCGCTGCTCAGCCCGGCGCTCGGCCCGCCGGGCGACCACGTCCAGGATCTCGACCAGCAGGTCGAGCTCACCCGGATCGGCGGTACGGAGCCGGGCGACACGATCGGCGATCGCCCACAGGCGCCCGTCGTCATCCTGGTCCAGCTCGGCCATCGCGGCTGCCACGAGCTCGTCGACCACGCCCTGCTCGGCTGGCTCGGCCAGGGCGGCGAGGCCGGCCCGGAGGAGGGTTGCCATGTCGTGCTCGACCCGGGAGGCCCGGATGGCGACGGTCGCCTGGGCGGCGAAGACGCTGGCCAGCTCGATGTCCCGCAGGCTGAAGGCGGCCGACGAGCGCTTGTCGAGGACCTCGAGCACCCCGATCGTGCCCCGTTCGTCGATGAGCGGAATGGCCACGATCGAGCGGGGCACGTAGCCGGTCGATTCGGCCGTGCCACGCCCGAAGCGGGCGTCCCGTTCGACCTCCGAGAGGGCCAGCGGCTGGCCGGTCGTATAGACGTACCCGGCGATCCCCTGGTCGGGCGAGATCGCCAGGCCGATCACGCCCTGGCCCTGCTCGCCGGCGGCCACCTCGAAGACCAGCTGGCCGCGGGCGGGATCGAACAGGGCGATCGAGCCGGCCTCGGCATCGAACAGGGTGACCGTCGCCTCGACGATCGAGCGCAGGAGATCCTGCTCGGCGCCACCCTCGATTCGGCGGGCGACCGCACCTCGCCGGGCGATCTCCCGGACAAGCGCCAGGGCCTCAGCGGACAGGCGGTCCGGACGTCCGGCCGGCGGGCTCATCGGCTGATCAACGATCGACGCTCCGGGCGAGCGCAGCCAGGTCCGGGATCACGATCTGCTCCCGCTCGACCTGGATCAGGCCGCGCGCGGCCAGGTCCTGGAGGAGCCGGTTCACGCTTTGGCGGGTGCCCCCGATCATGGCGGCCAGGTCGGACTGGGTGTATGGCCAGTCGAGCACGATGTTCGTCGTGGCCCCGGGATTCGTCTCGCGGGCGATCGTCACGATCCGACTGGCGAGCCGGCCCGGCAGATCGAGGAAGTGGAGCTCGCCGACATGGCTCGTCAGGCGGCGCAGCTCCGCCACGAGCCCCGCGATCAGGGCCCGGCGGACGGCCGGCTCATCCTCGACCAGGAGCTCGAACGGCTCGCGCCTGAGGACGAGCGTCTGGGTCGCCTCGACGGCAACCGCCGTGGCGCTGTGATCGGCGCCGTCGAGCAGAGCCAGCTCACCAAAGAAATCGCCCCGATCGAGGGTCGCGATGATTGCCGCATCCTCGCCCTCGGGCGAGGGCAGGACCACCTTGACCGAGCCCGACTCGACGACATACAGGGCATCGCCCGGATCGCCCTGGTGGAAGATCGTCTCGTTGCGCCGATAGCGCCGGACCCGGAGCGAGGCGCAGACGACATCCAGGCTGGCGTCATCCATGCGCGCGAATAGCGCGCAACGCTTCAAGGCGCTGCGCGCAAATTCGAGCTCGACCGGTGCGTCAGCCATTCGGCCTCATTTCGGCCCTGGTCGTGGATGAGGACGATCCCGGCCGGCCAGCCGGGATCGTCCTGTTCGGTTCAGCCCTTCTGGTTCGTCCGCTTCGGGTCGCTGTCAATCCGGCTCTGGCGAGCCTCGTTGGCCAGCTGGTGCTGGCGGGCCTCCCGCTCGATGTCCGAGTTGCGAGCCTTGGCCAGGCGCATCGAGGAACCGGCGTCGGGCATCCAGTGACCTTCCGTATCATCCTCGATCGCGCGGGGCTTGGGGCCGCCGTGGCCCTCGACATCCTCGTCCGGGATCGCGCGGGGCTTGGGGCCGCCGTGGCCCTCGACATCCTCGTCGCCAGGGACGCGCGGGCTGGGGCCGCCGTGACCTTCCACGTCGTCGTCACCGGGATCGCCCGCGGCTTGGGGCCGCCGTGGCCTTCGACATCGTCGTCGCCGGGATGGCGCGGGGCTTGGGGCCGCCGTGGCCTTCGACATCCTCGTCCGGGATGGCCCGGGGCTTGGGGCCGCCGTGGCCTTCCACGTCGTCATCGCCGGGGATCGCCCGGGGCTTGGGACCGCCATGACCCTCGACATCCTCGTCGCAGGAATCGCCGGGCTTCGGGCCGCCGTGGCCCTCGACATCGTCGTCCGGGATGCGCGGCTTGGGGCCGCCATGGCCTTCGACGTCCTCGTCCGGGATCGCCCGGGGCTTGGGGCCGCCGTGGCCCTCGACGTCGTCGTCCGGGATCGCCCGAGGCTTGGGGCCGCCGTGGCCTTCGACGTCGTCATCGCCGGGATCGCCCGCGGCTTGGGGCCGCCGTGGCCTTCCACGTCGTCATCGCCGGGATCGCCCGCGGCTTGGGGCCGCCGTGACCCTCGACGTCGTCGTCCGGGATCGCCCGAGGCTTCGGACCGCCGTGGCCTTCCACGTCGTCATCGCCGGGCAGGGCATTCATGCCTGGACCGAAGCTCTCCCCGGGGCTGTTCTTCTTCAGGGTGGCCATGATCTGACTCCTGTGTTCCCCGCCGGTGACCCGGAGGTGCCGCCGGCCGGTCCGGGGCTGTGAAGCAATCTTGTCCGGTTGGTCGGGTCGCGTCCAGAGATTTCTTTGACCGGAAAGCTGTCATCCTGCCGACTCTCGGCGCGTCTGGTCGGGGCGATTCGTGCTCAGGAACCTATTGGCGGGTCACCGGGCGCATCGGATAGACGCCGACCACAACCGGCGCCTCGGGGTCCAGCTGGAGCTCGTAGCCGACCTCACCGGCCCGGATCAGGTCGCCCAGGATCCGACCCTCGCGGTCGGGCAATCCAACATAGATCCGGCCCAGCTCGAGGTCGAAGCCGGTGACGTCGTCATCGGCCGTCTCGATCCCGAACCGTCGCCGGATCTCGTGAACGGGCAGGTAGGCCCGGCTCTTGATGAATCGGCGGAGCTGGGCGGGCGTGCAGCCGGCCGGACCGGCGCCATCCTCGACCCGTCCCGGGCCAGCCGCCGTTGCCGTTGGTGCATGCATCGCGGCCATCGCGATCGGCGCGCTCGCGAGGACGGGCTCGCGCTCCACGGTTGTCCCGTCCGGCCCTGGCGCCTCGGGCTCCGTGGGCTGGGGCGCTGCCGGCGTGACGGGTTCGGGAGCCGCCGGCGGTGCAGCCGGGGACTGGGCCGAAGGAGCCTCGGTTGACGCCGTCCCGACGGGCCGTGGGCCGTCTCGCTGGGCCGGGGGCCGGGCGCGGCGAGCATCGGCATGGCGGTATCGCGAATGGCGGCTCATCGAGCGAGCCGGGGAGGGTGTGCAGGCATCGGTCCGATCGAATGTTGGGCGGCCGCCCATCCTGGGCGCTCCGGCCAGCCGATCATACCCCGCAGGTCCGAGGCTGGCTGGTCCACGCGTTGGCCCCAAAGCTGCGGCTGGCCCGAGCGAGTCCGTGTCGGCCCCTGTTACCGGCCGACCTCGGCTCGCGGCGATGGGTCGTTGGGCCCTCCGCGCCCGGCGATCAGCCGGACACGACCTGCAGCTCGGTCGGTGACTGGTTCAGGACGATCGGGCCGTCCGGACCGCACACGACGATGTCCTCGATCCGGGCTCCGAAGCGCCCCTCGAAGTAGATCCCGGGCTCGATGCTGAAGGCGCTGCCAGCCGGCAACGGCTCGCGGTTGCCGGTCACGAGATACGGATCCTCGTGGGCCTCCAGCCCGATCCCGTGGCCGAGCCGGTGGAAGAACTGGGGCCCGTAGCCGGCCGCCTCGATGATCCGGCGGGCCGTCGCATCGAGATCCTGGCAGGCGATGCCCGGCCGGACCGCGGCGGTGGCGGCCGCCTGGGCTGATCGAAGCACCTCGTAGAAGCGGGCAAAGTCGGGATCCGGTTCGGCGCGCCGACCCCCATCGTCGCCGCCGTGACCCAGATCGTGCGGGTCGTGTCCGAGCAGTAGCCGTCGAGGGCGCCGCCGATGTCGAGGACGATCGGCTCGCGGGCCTGGATTCGGCCGGTCGGACGCATCGTGATGGGGCGAGGCGCTGTTCGGGCCCGAGCCGACGATGGCGAACTCGGCCAGCTCATGGCCCTCGTCAACCAGCCGATCGCGGATCTCCCGGCTGACCTCGGCCTCCGTTCGGCCGATCAGGGGCCCCTGGCTGACCCGGGCGATCACCCGATCGGCGGCCTCGGCGGCCAGCCGGAGGAGGGTGATCTCGTCGGGATCCTTGACCATCCGAAGCTGGCGAGTGATCGCCGAGGCGAGCTCGAAGGAGGCGCCCGGCAGGGCGGCCTGGAGGCGCAGGACGAACATCGCCCAGAGGCGATCGCTGATCGCCACCCGGCCAATCGCACCGGACGAGGGCAGGCCGAGGCAGCCGGACAGGCGCTCGACCAGGAGCGCGACGGCGTCCTCGGTCTCGTCCCAGGTCACGACCTCGATCAGGCCGCCGGCCACGGCGGGGCACGCCCGGGCCGAGCTGACCTCGAGCCGCGGAGCGACCAGGAACGCCGCGCCGCGGGCCGGCACGACCAGCATCGTCAGCCGCTCGAGGGCCAGGGCCGGGTAGCCGGTCAGGTAGCGCAGGTCCGAGCCGACCCCGATCAGGATGGCGCCGAGGTCCGTCCCGGCCGTGAGCCGGGCCGCCGCCTTGAGTCGAGTGTCGTACCGGTCCGGTTCGATGACCGGGCGACCGGCCGCGCTCAACCGATGACGTCCAGGACGTGCTGGAAGACGTCGCGCGCGGCAACGACGCCGATCGGCCGGCCGTCCTCCACGATCGGGATGTGGCGGAAGCCTCCGATCGCCATCTTGTTGATCGCCACGGCGATCGTCTCGTCGTGGCGCAGGACGACCGGATCGCGGGTCATGTAGTCCCGCACGAGGAAGGAGCTGAGCCGGATCCCCGTCGTCCGGACGATCGCGTCGCGGTCGGTGAAGATCCCGACCAGCCGGTCGTCGGACATCACCAGGAGGCAGTCGGCCGGGCCGTCGTGGATCAGCCGGATCGCCTCGTCGAGGGGCATCGTGGCCGGGACCGTCCTGGGCGGCGCCGCGCCGAGCCGGTCGAGGTGCTCGCCCAGCAGACGGCCATGGAAGTCGATCGCGTCCTGGGGCAGGTCGACCGCGGTCAGGTCGGCGCCGCACTCGGCGCAGGTGTCCTCGCCCTCGAAGTTCTGGTGGTGGCAGACCGGGCAGATCGTCATTGGCCTACTCGACCCGCCAGGTCTCGCCGGATTTCAAGAGGCGGCCGATGTCGCCCGGGCCGCGCTGGGCCCGCGCCTCGTCGAGTTGGGCCGACATCAGCTCGTCGTGGGTCGGCACCCGGACATCGCGGATCACTCCGACCGGGACCGGGAAGTCCGGCCAGCTGAGGCGCGAAAGCAGGAAGGCGATCAGCGGATCGGTCTCGTCGTGGACGAGCAGGTCCGCCTCGGTGATCCCGTTCTCTCCGATCTTGACCCACTCGGGGCGGTGGCCGGCCAGGCGCAGGCCCTGGTCGCGGTCCTTGCCGAAGATCATCGGCTTGCCATTCTCAAGGACGAGCATCCGGTCCTCGCGGACCTCCCGGTCGGTGAACTCGCGATATGCCCCGTCGTTGAAGATGTTGCAGTTCTGGAGGACTTCGACGAAGGTCGAGCCGTGGTGCCAGCCGGCCCGGTTGAGGGTCGCCTGGAGGTGCTCGGTATGGGTGTCGACCGAGCGCGCGATAAAGCTTGCCTCGGCCGCCAGGGCGATCGTGAGCGGACTGATCGGCTGGTCGATCGTGCCGGCCGGGCTGGACTTCGTGACCTTGCCGATCTCGGAGGTCGGCGAGGCCTGGCCCTTCGTCAGGCCGTAGATCCGGTTGTTGAACATCACGACCTTGATGTCCACGTTCCGACGCATCGAGTGGATGATGTGGTTGCCGCCGATCGACAGGGCGTCGCCGTCACCGGTGATCACCCAGACCATCAGGTCCGGCCGCGAGGCCTTCAGCCCGGTGGCGATCGCCGGGGCCCGGCCGTGGATCGAATGGAAGCCGTACGTGTTCATGTAGTACGGCAACCGGCCCGAGCAGCCGATCCCGCTGATGAACACGATGTTCTCCTTGGGGAACCCGAAATCGGGCATGACCTTCTGGGTCTGGGCCAGGATCGAGTAGTCGCCGCAGCCGGGACACCAGCGGACCTCCTGGTCGGACACGAAGTCCTTGCGGGTCAGCTGGAGGAGGACGGCAGCGTTCTCCGGGCTGAGCGGCGGCTCGACCGGGGTCGGGTTCTCGATGGGTTCGGTCACGGTCCTGGTCCTCAGTGCTCGGCCAGCAGGCGCTCGGCCTCGGCCACGATCTCGGCGATCCGGAATGGCTTGCCCCGGACCCGGTTGTAGCCGACCGCGTCGACCAGGTAGCGCGACCGGATCAGCATCAGCAGCTGGCCCAGGTTCAGCTCGGGGATCAGGACTCGGCGGTAGCTCCCCACGACCGTTTCAGTGTTCGGCGGGAATGGGTTGAGATGGCGCAGGTGGGCGTGGGCCACCGAGCGGCCATCGGCCTGGAGCCGCTCGACCGCGCTCCGGATGGACCCGTAGGTCGAGCCCCAGCCGAGGATCAGCAGATCACCATGGTCTGGCCCGTACACCTCGAGGTCCGGGATGTCCTCGGCGATCCCGGCGATCTTGGCCGCCCGGATCAGCTGCATCCGGTGGTGGTTGTCCGGGTCGTAGCTGACGTTGCCGGTGATGTCGGCCTTCTCCAGGCCGCCGATCCGGTGCTCGAGCCCGGGCGTGCCGGGAACGGCCCACGGTCGGGCCAGGGTGGCCGGATCCCGGTCATACGGGTGGAAGCCGGTCCGCTCGGTCCGGTTGGGCACCGAGATATCGGGCAGGCCATCGACGTCGGGCAGGCGCCACGGCTCGGCGCCGGTGGCCAGGAAGGCATCGGACAGGTAGACAACCGGGGTCATGTACTTGATCGCCAGGCGGACTGCCTCGAAGGCGAGGTCGAAGCATTCGGCCGGCGTCGCCGGAGCGACGACCGCGATCGGCGAGTCGCCATTCCGGCCGTAGAGCACCTGGAGGAGGTCGGCCTGCTCGGTCTTCGTGGGCATGCCGGTCGAGGGACCGGCCCGCTGCACATCGATCACGACCAGGGGCAGCTCGACCATCACGGCCAGGTTCATCGCCTCGGACTTCAGGGCGATCCCTGGCCCCGACGTGCCGGTCATGCCCAGGGCACCGCCGTAGCTCGCCCCGATCGCGCTGCCGATCGCCGCGATCTCGTCTTCGGCCTGGAACGTCCGGACCCCGAAGTTCTTGTAGGTCGCGAGCTGGTGGAGGATGTCGCTGGCCGGGGTGATCGGGTAGGAGCCGTAGAACAGGTCCCGGCCGGCCTTCTGGGAGGCGACCACGAAGCCGAGCGCGGTCGCCTCATTGCCGGTGATGTTCCGGTACGTCCCCGGGGGTAGGTGGGCGGCGGGAACCTTGTAGGTCGTGTGGAACATCTCGGTCGTCTCGCCGAAGGCGTAGCCGGCCTTGAGCGCCCGCTTGTTCGCCTCGGCCGTGACCGGCCGCTTGCCGAACTTCTCGTCGATCCAGGTGATCGTTGGCTCCATCGAGCGCTCGTACAGCCAGAACATCAGGCCGAGGGCAAAGAAGTTCTTGGTCAGGTCGACCTGCTTGCTCGTCAGGCCGAGCCCTTCGGCGGCCCGGGCATTCAGGCTCGAGATCGGGATCGCGAACAGGTTCCACTGCTTGAGCGAGCCGTCCAGGAGCGGGTTGGCGGTGTAGCCGACCTTGTTCAGGTTGGCCGTGGTGAAAGCATCCTCGTTGACGATCAGGGCACCGCCCGCCGGCAGCTCGGCCAGGTTCGCCTTGAGGGCGGCCGGGTTCATCGCCACGAGCACGTCCGGGGCGTCGCCCGGGGTGTGGATGTCATTGCTCGAGAAGCTCAGCTGGAAGCCCGACACCCCGGGCAGGCTGCCGGCCGGCGCCCGGATCTCGGCCGGGAAGTCGGGCAGGGTGCTGATGTCGTTGCCGAAGACGGCGGCGGTCCGAGTGAACTGGGTTCCGGTCAGCTGCATTCCGTCGCCGGAGTCCCCGGCGAACCGAATCGTGACCCGGTCGAGCTCGATGACGTCCGGCGGGCGTTCGATGGTCGTGGTCACGCGCCCTCGGTCTCCTTCATCTTCTGGTGCGGCCGAGGGGGCAGGTTGAGGAGCTCCTCGGGGAAGGCCTCGGCCAGATAGCGCAGGATGTCCACCTGGCGGACGATCCCGACGACCCGCCGGTCATCGTCGACGATCGGCACGTTGCGATAGACGCCCGAGGCCATCAGGGCGATCGCCTCGTGGACCGTCTGGTCGATCCGGAACGTGTTCGGCTCGCAATTCATCATCGACTCCACCGGTCGGCGAAGGTCGACCGGCTCGCCCAACAGGTGGGCCACGATGTCGCGCTCGGCGAGCACCCCGGCCAGCCGCCCCTGGCCGTCGGTCACCAGGACCAATCGCCCACCCCGGAGCGCTGGATCAGGCGCAGGCACTCGGCCAGCGAGGTCCCCGGCGGGACCGTGAGGGGCCCGCGGCGCTGGACGACGCGGAGCGTTTCGCGGGCCAGTGCCGGCACCCGCTCGGCAACGGCGCGTTCGGTCGTTTCGGTCACCCATCAAGTGTAGTGCGATCCGGCGTCAACGCTGGCCCGACGTCCTGCCCTGCTCAGCGGGCGATGGCCGCCGGGTCCGGGCGGCCCGGCCGACGGCCGCTGCTCGTCGCCGGCTTGTCGCCTGCTCGTCGCGCTCCTCCTCGGTCTAGCTGTGCTTCCTCCGTAGGTTGTCGGCGGCGAGCCCTCCCGGGCTTGGGGGTCCGCGGCCCGGGCTTTCAAACGGTTCTTTGGGGAAGCGTTATTCGGGCTCGCGGCCCGATCTTGGCTATCGGTGCGTCTGTCCGGCCCGCTCGGGATCCTCTTCCACGCTCAGGTTGGGCCGCGCTCGACCGACTCGGCCTGGGGGAGCCGCTCCGAGTCGACGTGCGGCGTCTTCTGGGAACCGTTTGAGCGGATCAGGGCTGACCGTCCTCGTCAATGACGTTTCCGGGAATCACAGCTAGACGCCGATTCTCGCCCGGCCCACGGATATCTCCACGGGAGATCAAATCGGCCGACCACCCAGGCGAATCAGCCGTGATCGACGTTTGTATCGAGATTTCCATTTCCGCGGGAGATCAAATCGGCCGAGCCGCGGCCGGGCGCGCGTTGGGAACCCCAGCTTCGGGCCTATCGATCTCGGGCGGAGATAACGGCGAACGCCGTTCCTACCATCGGGCGGATTCGGCTTGAACAATGGCCGGCCCGGGGCTGATCATCGAGCGATGACCCACGAGCTCTGGCCGATCTACGACCTCCGCCTCCGGACAGAGCGGCTCGAGCTGCGCCTGCCGGACGAGGCCGAGATCGCCGCGCTGTGTGCCGTCGCCGCGGCCGGCATCCATCCGCCCGGCGAGATGCCCTTCGGAATCCCCTGGTCGATCAAGCCCAGCCCCCGCTTCGAGCGCGAGTACATCCAGTGGCACTGGCACCAGCGGGCGAGCTGGACGCCCGAAGCCTGGGGCCTCGAGCTGGGCGTCTTCCTCGACAACCGTCCGATCGGCGTCCAGTCCCTGCTTGCCAGCCAGTTCTCGATCTTCCGGGAAGTGCGCACCGGGTCATGGCTCGGCCGGCCACACCAGGGCCAAGGCCTGGGTAAGGAGATGCGCGCCGCCGTCCTGGCCCTGGCCTTCGAGGGGCTCGGCGCCGAGGTCGCCCGGACCGAGGCGTTCCTCGACAACCCGGCCTCGGCGGGGGTCAGCCGGTCACTCGGCTATCAACCAAACGGAGTCGGCTCGATCGCGCCGGAAGGCGTGGCCCGGCCCACCCAGCGCTTCCGGCTGACCCGCGAAGGCTGGCTGGCCGGTCCGCGTCCGGCCGTGGCGATCGAAGGCCTGGACGGTTGCCGGGAGATGTTCGGGGCCTGACCCAGGCTCAGTCAGGAAACGCCTCGGGTCCGCGCTCGGCCAGCGGCCTCCGCCTCGGCCGGGGCATCGGCAGCCGGCAGCCACGAATAGGGATAGCGGTCGTCGTCGAGCTCGGCCGCCTGGCGGGTGATCCGGAGCGGCCGGAACGTGTCGACCATGACGGCCAGCTCCTCGGTCCGCTCCTTGCCGATCGATGCCTCGACCGTGCCCGGGTGGGGCCCGTGGGGGATCCCGGCCGGGTGGACGGTGAACGAGGCGATGTCCACGCCGCGTCGGCTCATGAAGTTGCCGGCCACGTAGTAGATGACCTCGTCCGAGTTGATGTTCGAGTGGTTGTAGGGGGCCGGGATCGACAGGGGGTGGTAGTCGAACTTGCGGGGCACGAACGAGCAGACCACGAAGTTGTGGGCCTGGAACGTCTGGTGGACCGGCGGTGGCTGGTGGACCCGGCCGGTGATCGGCTCGAAGTCGGCGATGTTGAAGGCGTACGGCCAGAGGTAGCCATCCCAGCCAACGACATCGAAGGGGTGGCTGGCGTAGTGGTAGGTCGTCAGCCGGCCCCGCGCCTTGACCGCGACCTGGAAGTCGCCCGAGCTCGAGTTCGGCGGGCGGAACTCCGGGACCCGGATGTCGCGCTGGGAGTAGGGGCTGTGCTCGAGGAGCTGGCCGTAGTCGTTGCGGTAGCGCTTCGGCGGCTCGAGCTCGCTGGGGCATTCCAGCCAGAGCATCCGCTGGCTTGAACCGGACTGTGGTTCGAGCCGCCAGGTCGTGCCGATCGGCAGGACGAGGTAGTCGCCCGGGCCGTAGGGCAGGTCGCCGAAGTTGGTCTGGAGGACGCCCTCGCCGGCGTGGACGAAGAGCATCTCGTCGCCTTCGCCGTTGCGGTAGAAGGTCCCGGCCGGAGTCGGCTCGGCGGGCAGGCAGACGCCCATCGTCACGTCGGATTGAAGAACAGGGGGATTCGGCCCGACACGGCGTCGCCGGCGGCGGCCAGGGAGCCGGTCTTGATCAGGCGGTGGCGGTGAACCCCATCGTCCGCCTCGGCCAGGTCGATCGCTGGCGCCGGCCTCGATCCGGTGCGTCCGTGGTCGGCTCGACCAGGTGGTAGAGGAGCGAGCTCCGGCCGACGAAGCCCTCGACCCCGAACAGCTCCTCCGGAGTAGAGGCTGCCGTCCGGCGCTCGATGCTGGGTGTGGCGCTTGTGGGGAACATTGCCCGCCGCGACGTAGAACATGCCGGCCCTCCTCGCCCCAGCCTAGCGCCGGGACTGCCAATTCGTCAGCCGATGCCCACGGCGTCGCTCCGGCGCTCCATCAGGACCACGTCCCGCCAGCGACCGGTCCGGTCGCGCCCGAGCCGCTCGGACACGCCGACCCGCCGGAAGCCGGCGGCCCGGTGGATCGCCAGGCTGGCCGCGTTCTCCACCAGGATTCCCGACTGGAGGGTCCAGACGCCGGCCGCTTCGGCGGCCTCGATCGCGGCCGCGATGAGCGCCCCGCCGATGCCCCGGCCCTGGGCGTCGGGCGCGACATACACGCTCAGCCAGGCAACCCCGGCATAGACCCGCCGGCTCGAATACGGGGCCGAGCGCTACCCAGCCGAGGACCCGCTCGCGGTCGACCGCGACGAGCCGGCAATCCTGCCGGTGGGCCGCGCTCCAGGTCGCCCAATCGGCCGCCGGCTCGCGCTCGATCGTGGCATCGCCACCGAGGATGCCGGCCTCGTGGATGCTCCGCACGGCCGGCCAGTGGCCGGGCCGCATCGGCTCGATCCGGACGCCTGACGGCAGGCCGTGGCTCATCCCGGCCGGGCGACGATCGGGCTGGACAACGCGCCGAGGCGCTCGACACGGAGGGTCACCTGGTCGCCCGGCTCGAGGTAGCGGCCAAGGGTCGCGTCGCGGACCTCGAGCAGGCAGCCGCTGCCGACCGTGCCGCTGCCGAGCAGGTCGCCCGGCCGCAGGGCCGACGTCGGCCGAGGCCCGGGCGAGCATCTGGCCGAACGAGAACCGGGCGTCGGACCAGCGTGCCCCGCGACGTCTCGACGCCGTTGACCTCGGCGCTCAGGGCCAGGTCCGGTCCGCTCGCCCCGGCGCGCCGGGCATCGGCGAGCTCGTCGGGGG
Organism: uncultured Chloroflexia bacterium; assembly: GCA_963697135.1. Lineage (GTDB taxonomy): Bacteria > Chloroflexota > Limnocylindria > Limnocylindrales > CSP1-4 > Palsa-1033. The sequence goes on from CAVOMZ010000007.1 coordinate 199,469, forward strand.
TCACGAGCCAGGGCCCGATCGAGCTGGCGAAGTCCTTGCCCTTGGCCGGCCCGAGCCGGACGGTCGTCTCGTCGCGCTGGAGGTCGCGGGCGCTCCAGTCGTTCAGGATCAGGTAGCCGCCGATCGCCTCCTCGGCCCGGCCTCGGCGCAGGTCGCGGGCCGGCGTGTCGACCAGGGCGCACGACCTCGAGCTCGTAGTCGAGCTCGGCGGAGCCGCGGGGCGCCCAGACCGGATCGCCCGGTCCGCGGATCTCGGAGACGTTGCTGAAGTAGAAGATCGGCAGCCGGTACCACGCCTCGGGCACGGGGTTGCCGCGCCGCGCCCACATCGTCGCGACGTGGCCCTCGAAGGCGTAGAAGTCGCGCAGGCTGGCCGGGCGCAGGATCGGCGGCCCGAAGCCAGCGTCGGCGGCCGCAGGACGGCCGGGTCGTCGCCGTCGCGCGGCTCGAAGCCCTCGACCAGCTCGGCCAGGGCGGCGACCCGCAGGCCCGCCGCGAGGTGGGCGTCGAGGGTCGTCAGCGGCTGGCGGAAGAGGGCCGAGTTGTGGGCCAGGCCCGGATCGGCGGCGAGCAGCCGGCGGCGGGCGCCCTCGAGGTCGAGCCAGCGCTCGCGGCGCCCGTCGATGCGCCGCCGGGCCGATCGCAGCGGCGAGCCGCCAGGCGGTTCCGGCCGGTGCATTGCGCTCGCGGACGTGGGCGAGGATCATCGCCGAAAGTCTAGCGACGGCCATCGCCCGCGCGGCCGGTTGTCGCTCCATGGATTCGGCACGTTGGCACTCGGCAGATTCCGGCGACAGGCGCGTCGTGGTCAATCCGACCAGTCCGATTCCCGGCCCGGGGCGCTCACCGTCCCCCGCATTGCGTGCGTGGTTCCGCCCGGATCCCGACCGTTTCGCCGAGCCGCGGCCCCGCGACTTGCTTCCGTGCCGTCGTCAGCGGAATCTGCCGGATCGCAGCGACCGGCTAGCTGCTCGGCCACTCTCGCCCTAGAGGTTGCCCCGGAGTGCCTGCTCGCGCTCGATCGCCTCGAAGAGGGCCTTGAAGTTGCCGACTCCGAAGCCGCGCGAGCCGTGCCGCTCGATGATCTCGAAGAAGAACGTCGGCCGGTCCTGGACCGGCCGGGTGAAGATCTGGAGGAGGAAGCCCTCCTCGTCCCGATCGGCCTCGATGCCCGAGCTCCTCGAGCGACCTCGATCGGCACGCCGACGTCCCCGACCCGATCGGCCAGCGTCGCGTAGTACTCGTGGGGCAGGCCGAGGAACTCGACCCCGTTGTCGCGCAGGCGGCGGACCGTCGTGACGATGTCCTCGGTCCGCAGGGCGATGTGCTGGCAGCCGGGCGTCAGGTACCAGTCGAGGAACTCCTGGATCTGGCTCTTCTTCTTGCCCGTGGCCGGCTCGTTGATCGGGAACTTGATCCGGCCGTTGCCGTTGGTCATGACCTTCGACATCAGGGCCGAATATTCGGTGTGGATCACCTTGTCGTCGTAGTGGATCAGCTGGGCGAAGCCGAGCACGTCGCGGTAGAAGTCGACAAAGGCATCCATCTCACCCAGGCCGACGTTGCCGACGCAGTGGTCGACCTCGAGCAGGCTCAACCCGCCGGCCGCCGCCGCCGGGCGCTTGACCGGCCGGTAGCCCGGGGCAAAGATCCCGTGGTAGTCGTTCCGGTCGATGAACGAGTGGACGGTCTCGCCGTAGGTCCGGATCGTCGACCGGCGGAGGACCCCGTCCTCGCCCCCGTCGTACTCCGTCGGGGGCAGCACGCCGACCGCGCCGCGGGCCGTCGTCTCGCGCCAGGCGCTCTCGACGTCGTCAACGGCAAAGGCGATGTCGTGGACGCCGTCGCCGTGCAGCCGGACGTGCTCGGCAATCTCGCCGTCCGGGGTGAGCGGGGCGGTGAACACGAAGCGGATCCCGTTCTGGACCATGACGTAGCTGGCCCGGTCCCGGACCTTCGTCTCGAGGCCGCTGAAGGCGACCGGACCATAGCCCCACAGGGCCCGATAATAGGCCGCCGCCTGGCGGGCATTGCCGACCCAGAACTCGACGTGGTCGATCCCCTTGAGCGGCAGGAAGTCGGCCGCCTGGGCGTAGGCGTCCTTGTTGACGTGGGCCCCGGCCTGGTTGGCCGCCCCCTGATCGGCGGCCGATGGGGTGGGCGCGACGGGGCGTTGTGCAGTCTCGGTCATGGCCGTCCTGCTGCCTCCTGTGGCGAGTCGTGTCGCACCGTGGGAGCGATGCGCTGGCTGTGACCTCCGACGATACACCGCGACTCGCCGACGCTCGCCGGCCGCCCCTTCGACGTACGATGCGACGATGACGAACGCCTCCCCCGCTGCCGACGCGGTCAGCCGCCTGACCACCGCGGCGACCACCTTCGATGGCCTCTGGGCCGCGATCGACGCCGGCCGGCCGTGGCCGCTGCGGGCCGTCACCGGGGACGGGCCCGAAGCGGAATGGGGCCCGCCCGAGATCCTGGCCCACGTCACCGAGATGCTGCCCTACTGGCTGGGCGAGATCGAGCGGGTGGTGAGCGGCTCGCCCGAGCCGGTGCCGTTCGGCCGGGTCAGCACCGACCAGCTTCGGAGCCTGACGATCGAACGCGACCGGACCCTGCCGACCCGCGAGCTCCTCGGCCGGATCGACTCGGGGGTCGCCCGCTACGCCCGCCGGCTGCCCGAGCTGACGGCGGCCGAGTGGGCCCGGATCGGGCTCCATCCGCGCCTCGGCGAGATGACGGTTGGGGCCATGCTCGAGCGATTCGTGGTCAGCCACGTCGAGGAGCATGCAGTCAGCCTGAAGGCGACCCTGGGCGCCTGACCCGGGCCGGTGAGGGCCAGGACCGGGGGCCGGTGCGGCCTGGCAACTCCCCCAGCCGGGCGCCCCGAATCAGTACTCCCGGCTCATGGTCCTTCCGGCGGCTCGGGCGCAGGATCGTGACCAGGGACGACTTTCGTCTCTCGGTGAAACCGACCGTCCAGGGCAAACCCGTCGCGAGGCGGGGACGCAAAGCCAGGGACCTCCACCTTCGGGCGGAGGCGGCCCGGCTGCCGGCGGCAAGCCGCAGCCGCATTCGAGGTGCAGCGATGAGGGCGAACCTGGCGCGCTTCATCACGTCCGGGGCGAACGCGCTTCCGGGCCTCACTTCGGGCGAACGGACAGGTAGGTTGTAGATGAAGACACTGGTCAAGTCGCAGGCCTTCCGGGTCCTGCTCGCCCTTGGGGCGCTCGGTTCCTCGGCAGTCGTGCTCGAGGCCGGCCGACGCTGGTTCTGACGAACGGGGTCGCCTGACCCCGGCCGTATCGCGGACCGCCGGCATCCCGGCGGTCCGTTTTGATTCCCGGCCCTGAAGCCGGGCGTCAGCCGCTCGGGTGGCGGCCCTCGTTGGCCACGCTGCGCAGGACGAACATGACGTTGGCCGGCCGCTCGGCCAGCCGGCGCATGAAATACGGGTACCACTCGCGACCGAACGGGACATAGATCCGGACGCGGTAGCCGGCTTCGACCAGCTGCTCCTGGAGGTCGCGCCGGACGCCGTAGAGCATCTGGAACTCGAACCGGTCGCGCCCGATCCCCTCCTGTCGGGCCAGCTCGGTCGCAGCCTGGATCATCCGTGGGTCATGGGTGGCCAGGGCGGGCGCCGTGCCCTCCCGGAGCAGGCGGGTCATCAGCTCGAGATACGACTGGTCGACCTCGGCCCGGGCCTGGAAGGCTACCGCCGCCGGCTCGCGGTAGGCACCTTTGCACAGCCGGACCCGAGCGGCCTCGGCGATGAGGTCGCCAATGTCGCCGGCGCTCCGGCGCAGGGCAGCCTGGATCACGACTCCGCTGTTCGGGTTGATCGAGCGCAGCTCACGCCACAGGCCAAGCGTCGCGTCGGTGTGGTCGTGGCCCTCCATGTCGATCCGGACAAAGGAGCCGGTCGCGGCGGCCCGTTCGAAGACCCGGGCCACGTTCGCCCGACAGGCGGCCGGTGAAAGGTCGAGGCCCATCTGGCTGAGCTTCAGGCTGACGTTGCCGTCCAGGCCCCGGACAGCCAGGGCATCGAGCGTGTCGAGGTAGCGATCCGCTGCGGCCACTGCGGCTTGCTCCGTGGCGACCGATTCGCCGAGGACGTCGACGGTCGTCGTCCGGCCCGCGGCCCGCAGCCGAGCGAGGGCATCGAGCGCCTCGTCGAGGGTCTGGCCGGCCACGAAGCGTTCGACCATCAGGCGGGTGATCGGCAGGCGGGTCGCGAGCCGGCCGAGCCGCCGGCGGTGCGACAGGGAAAGAAGGGTCGACCGCATCGCCCGCTCGGGCAGCTCTCGGAGCGGGGTCACGGCCGGCCGCGATCCCGGTTCGACATCGGCCGATCCCCGATCGTCGTGAAGGCGGGGCTCAGGAGGCCGGCTCGGGGCGGACGTGGAGCTTCAGGAAGGCCAGGATCCGCTCGTAGGCGTCCTTCCGGTTCGCTCGCTTCTTCCACCCGTGCCCTTCCTCGTCGTACCACTGGACCTGGTGGTGCTTATCTTCGATCACCAACGCCTCGAGCATCTTCTCGCTCATCAACGGCACCACCCGGCGATCCTGTCGCCCGTGGAGGATCAGCACCGGAGCCTCGATCCGCTCGGCCCGGTAGAGGGGCGAGCCGCGCCGGAAGAGGGGCGCATTCGTCTCGTCGTCGGGACTGCCCATCTGACGATGGAGGTCGATCCGGCCGGGCCGGTCGCCGTGGCGGTAGCTCTCGGCGATCTCGGAATCACCGTACAGGTCGACCCCCGCCCGCCACAATCCCGGCTCCTCGACCAGGCAGCACAGGGTGAGGTAGCCGCCGTACGAGCCGCCATGGATCACCAGGCGGCCGTCGCACCACGACTGGGCCTCGAGCCAGCGGGCGCCATCGATGCAGTCGAAGGCGTCGGCATGGCCCCATTCGCCGTGGTTGGCCTCACGGAACGTCCGGCCGTAGCCGGTCGAGCCGCGGAAGTCGACGTCAAGGACCGCAAACCCCTCCCGGACGAGGAGCTGGATGAACGGCTGCCAGTTTCGATAGCTCTGCCAGGTCGGGCCGCCGTGGGCGTTGACGATCGCCGGAACCCGGGCAGCTCCGCGCCGGCCGGTCGCCTCGGCCGGTCGCCAGAGGTTCGCCTCGATCGAGAGCCCATCCCGGGCCGTGAATCGGATCCGCTCCGGCTCGGTCCAATGAGCCGGGCGGAGGACTGCCGGCAGGGAGTCGGTCAGGGCATGCGGCCGGTCGCGCTCGCCGGCAGCGCCAGGCAGGGGCAGCAGCCAGAGATCCTGGGGATGGCGCTCACTTTCGCCGATCGCCACGACTTCGGTCCCATCCGCCGTCCAGCCGATCGCCCGCCACAGCCCCGGCCAGGGCTGGATCGCCTGACCCGGCTCCCCGGACGCCGGGAGGCTCTTGACGATCAGGTCGACCTGGCCGTCGTGGACGGCGATGTGGCTCAGCCAGCGGCCGTCGGGCGAGGCCAGGGCCTTCCAGCCGAAGACGCCCGAGGGCTCGCCATGCTCCTCGGCTCCGGAGGTCAGGGCGGTCCTCGTCTTCAGGTCCGGGTCGAGCCGGATCACCTGGAACCAGCCGCTCGCGTCGGAGTTGAACAGGAGACCGCCGTCGGGCAGCCACGAGACGCCGCACTCCCAGGCGTTCTGGGCGTCGATCCGCTGCTCCTGCCCGGTCGCCGCATCGATGACCGACAGCTCGGACCGCCAGGCACTCGACTCGCGCTGGCTGGCGATCGCAATCCGGGCTCCGTCGGGCGACCAGGCGAGCTCCTCGACGTCGAAGCCGGTCGGGCTGAGGGCCACCGGTTCAGCCGGCTTCGGGTGACTTGCCGGCCGACCGCGCCGCGGGATCGGTGCGTCGATCAGCCATACCTGTGACCATCCCCGCCGGCGGGAGAGGAACGCCAGTCGGCTGCCGTCAGGGCTCCAGCGCGGTTGCTCGTTGCCCGCCGGGTGCTCGGTCACCTGGACCTGCCGGGCTCCGTCAGCGTCGACCAGCCAGATCGCACCGTCGCGGACGAAGGCGAGCCGGCGCCCATCGGGGGACCACTGGGGATCGGAGATCGCCTTGTCCGATGCGGTCAGTTGGACGAGGGGTCCGCCGCGCAAGGGCAGGAGGTGGAGCTGGCGGGCGCCGCCGGCCTCGGCCGTGAAGGCGACCCAGCGCTGGCGCGGATCGAGCCGATACTCGCGGGGCGCCTCGAAGGCCAGGATGTGCTCGATTGAGAGAGGCGCCCCATTGGCGGCGCTGGGTGGATCGGGGAGCAGGTTGGCCATGTCACTGGATTAGATCACGCCCAGGGCGCCCGGGGTATCGGGAACCTGCCGTATTGACGAGTGTTCGGGCGCGCGAACGAGATTATTCGCTGCCAAATGACTCGTCTCAGGCAAGGAGCCGGAGGTTCAGCGGCGCGCTCTGGGCGACGTCCTGGGCGACGTCCTGGCCGGTCCGCCGGCCGTCCGATCGACGGTCGCCTCGAGCTGATCACCCAGCTCGACCGTCCGGCGATAGGCCGCCCAGACCGCTTCCGAGAGGACGGTCCGGAGGCGCCCGGACTCGAGCTCGTGGAGCGCTGCCGCACTCGTCCCGCCGGGCGAAGTGACCATGTTCCTGAGGACCGCCGGATGATCGCCGCTGTGCTTCGCGAACTGGGTGCTGCCGTCGAGCGTCTCGATGACCAGGTCGTGGGCGATGTGGCGGGGGAAACCGAGATGGACGGCCGCGTCGATGAGGGCCTCCATGACCAGGAAGACGTAGGTCGGGCCGGTCCCGCTGACCGCGGTGGCCATCGCCACGAAATCGCTCGTCATCGACCTCGAGCTCGGTGCCCAGGGCCTGGAGGAGGGCCCGAGCCTGGCCGCGCTGCTCCTCGGTCGTCTCGGGGGTCGCGAACCAGACCGTCATGCCGCGGCCCAGGCGGGCCGGCGTGTTGGGCATGCTGCGGACGATCCGGCGATGACCGAGGAAGCCCTCCAGGGCGGTCGTCGTGGCGCCCGCGATCACCGACAGGACGAGCTGGGTCGGCCGGAGGGCGTCACGCAGCTCGGCCCCGACCCGGCCCAGCATCTGGGGCTTGATCGCCAGCAGGATCACATCGGCCTGCTCGATCGCCTCGAGGTTGCTGGCCACGGTCCGGATGCCGTACTCGCGCTCGAGCTCGGTTCGCCGTTCCGGGCGGGGGTGGCTGGCCGTGACCTGGCCGGGCTCGACGAGCTTGCCGCGGAGCAGGCCGGCGATCATCGCCTCGGCCATCACGCCCGAGCCGACCGTCGCGATCCGGCTGCCTGACAGTGGGGACATCGCCGGAGTATACGATCAGGCGCGGGCCTGACCGAGCAGGAAGAACCGATCGGTAGCCGAGACCGAGGGCTCCTCGAAGCCGACCTCCCGGAGCGCCCCCTCGAGCTCCCCGGCCTGCCAGTAGACCTTCGTCACGTCGAACTCCCGCCCATCGGCCAGCTTCCGGCGGCTGACCTCGGCCGTGCTCGAGATCGGCTGGTCCAGGGCACCGGAGTGGGGGTCCGGTCGCAAATCGATGAAGGCGAAGCGGCCGCCGGGCCTGAGCCAGCGCCGGGCCAGCCCCAGGAACTCGGCCAGCCGGGCGCGGGGGACGTGGCTCAGCCAGAAGCCGCAGAACAGCCCATCGACCTGGCGGTCCGGCTCGGCCCACGCATCGCGGACGTGGAGATGCGCCCGCAGGCCGTGGGCCACGAGGCGCTGGCGGGCGATCTCGAGCGTTGCCTCGCTGGTATCGTAGATCGAGAGGACCCCCTTGCCGGCGAGGAGGGTCGACCACCAGCCCGTCCCTCCAGCCAGCTCGACGATCTCGCCCTCGAGGGGCAGCCCATCGAGCCACATCGTCGCCTGGTCGAGCTCGACGTTCCAGGCCAGGTCGTGGACCGGGCCGCGCGAGTAGCGCCCGCGGCGCAGGTACCAGTCGTCGTACTCGGGAGCCCGGGCCGTGTAGTAGGCGATCATCTCGGCCGACAGGTCCGGGCCGGGCTCGTCCGGGCCAGGCTCGGCCCTCTGCCCAGCCGCCTGGCTCGCCGAGGGTTGTCGAGCCAGGGCGGCGGTTCGTTCGGCCAGGGCGGCCTTGAGCCGGAAGCGCAGGAAGCCGTTCTCGCCGGCCCGGCCGATGCAGGTCGGGCAGAGCTGGGCGAAGCCCTCGAGATCCTCCGGCCCGCGGACCGTGTGAGCCGTGCCACACCACAGGCAGTCGAAGCTCGAGCGGAAGGGCACCTCGTCAGCCGACCCGCTGCCAGCTGCCGATCGGGGCGCTGCCGGCCAGGCCGAGCGGGTCGAACAGCTCGGCCAGCAGCTCGATCCCCTCGATCACCCGGGGGCCCGGCCGGCTGAAATAGGCCGAACCGTCGACCAGCACGACCTGGCCATCCTGGACGGCCTTCAAGCGCCCCCAGGACGGCGGCCGGGGCGTCGCCAGCCACTGAGCCAAGCCGTCCTCGAGGTGGAAGCCGCATGGCATCAGCACGATCATCTCGGGATCGACGTCGCGAACCGCATCCCAGCTGGTCTCGATCGAGCGCTCGCCCTCGGCTCCGAGGAGATCCCAGGCACCCGCTCGCCGGACCTGCTCGGGCACCCAGTGGCCCACGGCAAAGGGCGGATCGAGCCACTCGAGGCCGACGACCCGGATCGGCCTCCGCCCGGCATCGCGCCGCTCGGCAACCCGGGCCTCGACCCGGCCAAGGCGCTCGCGCAGCCCAGCCAGCACCTCGACGGCCTCATCCTCGGCTTCGGTCATCGCCCCGACGGTGGCGATCGTGTTGAAGATGCCTTCGAGGCTGGTCGGCTCCAGCGACACGACGGTGATGTCGGCGTCGATCGCCCGGGCAACCTCGTTGACCTGGCGATAGCTGACGGCACAGACCTGGCAGAGCTCCTGGGTCAGGATCAGGTCCGGCTCAGCATCTGCCAGGGCCCCCTCGTCGAGCTCGTACAGGGACGAGCCGCCGTGGATCGAGCGCTGGACCTGGCGATGGATCTCCAGGCTCGAGGCCGCTCCGAGGTCGTGCACGCTCCGGGTCATCACCGGGACCTCCCGGACCTCCGGCGGCCAGTCGCATTCGTGGGTGATCCCGACCAGGTCGTCGGCAAGGCCGAGGGCGCACACGATCTCGGTCGCCGAAGGCAGGAGCGAAACGATCCGCATGGTTCAAGCCCGTCCGTTCCGGCCGTTCGGCGCCAGCCCGGCTGCGGGCCGGGCGGGGCGTCCGGATCAGCGCGGCCGGGCGGCATCCAGGGCGACCCGGGCCTCGTCGCGGTTGTTGAACCAGACCGCGTCGATCGTCGTGTAGTTGGCCCATTCGGCCGGCAGCGACTCTTCCGGGAAGATCGCGTTGACCGGGCACTCCGGCTCGCAGGCGCCGCAATCGATGCACTCGTTCGGGTCGATGAACAGCTTGCGGTCGGTGCCTTCCTCGAAGTGAATGCAGTCGACGGGACAGACGGACACGCACGACTGGTCGATCACGTCGACACAGGGCTCCGCGATCACGTAGGTCATCCGAATTCCACTCCTGGCTCATCCACGCTCGAAACGCCCTCGAAGGGTAGCATTCCGGCCGGCTCAGGGCTGGCCCGAGGAGAACCGGATCCGGCCGGCGAAGGACTGGTTCCGGGCGTGACCAGGCGGATCGCCGCCTGCATGCCCTTGGCCCAGTGACCCGGGATGTGACAGCCGACCAGGATCGGGCCGGGATCCAGCGGGACGGTCCACTTCAGGCTGACCAGCTGGCCCGAGTTGACCACGATCCGGATCCCGGCCACGCCGGGGGGGACCGAGACGACCGGGGTCGGGCCGGGCGGCGGGTTCGCGGCCCCGGCTTCGGCCGCCTCCCAGGCGTCCTGGACCGCGGCGTCACCGATGACCACCTCGTGGACCTCCAGGCCGCCATTGATCACGTGGAGCAGGACCGTCTCACCAGGGACGAGGTCCACGATCGGGGGCTGGAACGAGTAGTCCTTGGCGATGATGTTGACGTCGCGCGGCGCCTCGGCGGTCCCGGCCGAGATGGGCGGTGTGGGCGGCGCGTCCCCGGAACAGGCGGCGACCAGCAGGACGATCCCGAGGAGCGCCGCGACGGCTGGCCCGCGGGCGGCCTGCAGGCTGTTCCGAAATGCGCGCACGAGGGCAGTCTAGAAGGGCCGTCCGCTTGACACCGGCTCGGTCGAGGAGCCTCGGTGATCGTGACCATCTTCCTGATCCTGCTCTCGACGATCCCGGTCTTCCTCGCCCAGCGCCTGAGCTCGGACACGACCGGGATCGCCGGGCGCTGAGGTCCTCTCGCCGAGTCGGCGGGAGCGATGTCAGAACCAGCGCCGACCGAACGGCGGGTGATTGACCTGGGTCTGACCGACGACGGTCCGGCCGACACCGAAGGCCGCACTGGGCCGGGGCAGGCTGCCGATCGCCCCGACGACAAGGAAGAGGATCACGGACACGACCGTGACGAGCTGACGCACGCGAAGTTGGGCGCTGCGCATGGTGGTCCTCCTGGAACCCCTGAGTCCGATGTGCCCGACCAACGGAGTCTCGTCCCGGCCGCTTACCTGCGGCTTATCCGCGACGGCCGCGGACGGCTACCCTTGGCCGATGAACCCGAGCCAGCTGGAGTCGGTCCGGATCACCCTCGAGGCGGAGCGGGCCCGACTCCTGGCCGACCTGGCCGAACCGCCCTCGACGCCGGGCCAGATGACCTACGGCTCGCAGGCCGCCGCCGCCAGCGAGGTCTTTGCCCAGCAACGTGACCTGGCCCTGCGCGACAAGTCGGGCAAGGGCCTCGACCTGGTCGACGGGGCACTCGCCCGGCTCGCTGCCGGGACGTACGGCACGTGCCTCCGCTGCGGCCGGCCGATCCCCGACGAGCGGCTCGAGGCGCTGCCCTGGGCCGCCTTCGACCTGGCCTGCCAGCAGCTCGAGCGGGACGGCCGCTGATGGCCGCCGAGGAGAGCCCCGGAACTGAGCCAGGGCTGGTCGGGATCGAGGCGATCCGGGCCGCCGCCGACCAGCTTCGGGGGGTCGCCCTGCGCACGCCGCTGCTCGCCTTCGGGCCCCCGACCGGCACGAGTACCTCAAGGCCGAGTCGCTCCAGCCCATCGGCGCATTCAAGCTGCGGGGCGCCTATGTCGCGATTGCCGCGCTCGACCCGGCCGTCCAGGCCCGGGGCGTGATCACCTACTCCAGCGGCAACCACGCCCAGGGCGTGGCCCGGGCCGCCCGCCTGCTCGGGATCCCGGCGGTCGTCGTCATGCCCTCGGACGCCCCGGCGATCAAGCGCGACCGGGTCGCCGCCGATGGGGCCGAGGTCGTCATCGTGGGGCCTGCCAGCGAGGAGCGCCGGCTTCGGGCCGAGCAGCTCGCGGCCGAGCGTGGCCTGGCGATCATCCCGCCCTACGACGACGACCGGATCATTGCCGGCCAGGGGACCTGCGGGCTCGAGATCGCCGAGGACCTGCCCGACCTCGCGGCCGTCCTCGTCCCGATCGGCGGGGGCGGCCTGGCCGCTGGAGTCGCCACGCGCGGTCCGCGCCATCCGGCCGGCCGCCCGGATCGTCGGGGTCGAGCCGGAGCTGGCCGCCGATGCCCGCGATTCGTTCCGGGCCGGCCGGATCGTGGCCTGGCCGGCCGAGCAGGTCGGTCGGACGATCTCCGACGGGACGCGAACCCAGTCGATCGGCCGGCGCAACCTGGCCCACCTGCTGGCCAACCTGGATGACATCGTGACCGTCAGCGAGGCCGAGATCGAGGCGGCCGTCCGGCTCGCCGCCGAGGAGTGCCGCCTGGTGGTCGAGCCGTCGGGCGCCCTGGGGATCGCCGCCCTCCGCTTCCGCTCGACCGAGGCCGGCCTGACCGGGCTCGAGGGCTCGCGGGTGGCGATCGTCAGCGGCGGAAACGTCGACCCGGGCCAGTACCGGGCGATCCTGGCCGGGACCCAGCCGCCGGCCTGAGGCCGGGTCTCGGCAGCCGGCCCCACGGCCGGCTGAGGCGGCTCGGCCGTGAGGCCGGCGCCACCCGTTCAGCCTGAGCGCGGGTCTCCGCGTTCGTTGGCCAGCCGCTCGGCGAGGCGGACCTCGCGCTCCCGGATCGCGGCGACCTGGGGCGCGACCCGGGCGTCGATCGCCGCCGTCTGGCGCTCCTCGTGCCGGAGCAGGCCACCCAGGATCAGCATCACCGCCAGCATGAACACGACGTCGCCGGTGATCCACATGATCCCGCCGGCCAGCCGCTGGTCGTCGATCACGCTCGGTCCCCAGGTCCGGACCTGGTTCACGTAGTGGGCGTACAGCGGGACCGCGGCGCTGTACGAGGACGACCCCCAGGAACGTGTTCTGGGGCATCTGCAGGAACGTGTAGACCAGGCGATGGGGATGGCGCATCCGCCACGGGGTCGGATCGATGCCGACCGCCGGTCCACCAGAAGAGGAGGGCCGTGATCAGGAAGCCGGCATGCTCGAGCTGGTGGACGAACGGGTTCTCGAGGGCCAGCTCGAACAGGCTGCGAGAAGTGGGCGACCCACATGTAGCCGGCGAACAGGATCCAGGTGACGACGGGGAACGAGATCGCCCGGAGGATCCGCGAGTGGAGGACCGGCAGGATCCAGCGCCGGCGGACCTCCGGGCGGGAGAAGCGCAGGAGCAGGGTGATCGGGGCGCCGAGGACCAGGAGCGGCGCCGCGACCATCGTCAGGAGCACGTGCTGGACCATGTGGTCGCTGAACAGGGTCGAGTCGTAGGCCTCGATCGGCGACTGGAGGGCGATCTCGATCGCCAGCAGGCCGAGCAGCCAGCAGGCGAGCCGGATCCCCCGGACATGGCTCAGCGGATGGGCCGCGTTCACCCGCCGGACCATCCACAGGTAGCCGACCGCGGCGAGCACGAGGGGCACGACGATCGTCGGGTCGAACGACCAGAGGAACAGGACCGAGGGCAGGCTGGGTGGCGGCGGGGGCGTGCCCGAGTGGGCCGAGGCAGCGCCGGCGAGGCCGAGCCAGGCGAGCGAGGCGAGGCCGCCTCCGGCGATCAGCGACGGCAGGCGGGCACCGAGGCGCTTCGGCGGGCGGCTCTGGCGAGAGCGGAAGCGACCATCTCGGGCCATTCTGCGCCCTCTCCGAGAGAGGGTCGGATGCGCACGCCGGCGGCCGCCCCGCTATCATGCGCTCGGGGCACGTTGTGCCGGGCGCGGTGCTGCGCCAGACACCCCAGGGCCTCCTGCCGCTTCCAGGATCACGACGAGGAAGCTACCGCTGATGTCGAACCCCACGCCCCGGTCGCCAGGCAGCAACTGGCTGGCGTTCGCCTTCCTGGGCGGGGTGCTGGCCCTGATCGCCGGGCTGATCTGGGCGGTCCTGGCGGGCAAGCTCGAGCCGCCGGCGCCGGTCACGACCGAGGCCCAGGCCACCCGCGACCTGTACAACTTCGTCTTCGTCGTGGCCGCGGTGATCTTCCTCTTCGTCGAGGCCCTGATCGTCTTCGCGGTCATCCGCTACCGGCGCAAGCCGACCGACACCGAGCTGCCGCCGCAGATCCACGGCAACAGCCTCCTCGAAGTCCTCTGGACGGTCATCCCGACGATCCTCGTCGTGATCCTGTTCATCTTCTCGTGGAACACCCTCAACACGGTCGATGCGGTCTCGCCGGCCCCGGCCCTGACCGTGCGGGCCGTGGCGGCCCAGTTCGAATGGGAGTTCGACTACCTCGCCCCGGACGGCCAGACGGTCCAGTTCCGACAGCAGACGCCCGAGCTCGACCTGCCGGTCGGGGTGGACGTCCACGTGATCCTCCGCTCGAACGACGTGATCCACGCGTTCTACGTCCCGAAGTTCCTGTTCAAGCGGGACGTCGTCCCGGGCCTCGAGAACAACTTCGACTTCACGATCGATCCGGCCGACGTCAACCAGACCTTCCGGGGCCAGTGCGCCGAGTTCTGCGGAACGTTCCACAGCACGATGCTGTTCTCGGTCAAGGCGCTCAGCCCGACCGACTTCAACACCTGGCTGCAGAATCAGATCAAGACCGCGGCGGCCACGCCGGCGCCGGCGCCATCGGGTGGCGGGACGGCCGCCACGACCCTCGACCTGACCGCCCACAACATTGCCTACGACACGTCTTCGCTCGCGGCGCCGGCTGGCCAGCCGTTCATCATCAACTTCACGAACAACGACCCGAGCGTGCCCCACAACGTCCAGATCGCCGACGGAACCGGCCAGGTCATCTTCAAGGGCGAGCTCGTGACCGGCCCCGACCATCGCCAGTATCCGATCCCGGCCCTGGCGGCCGGCACCTACACCTTCTCCTGTTCCGTTCACCCGCAGATGACCGGAACGCTCACGGTCAAGTAAGGAGCACTGATGGCGACGACGACGCTGCGGGCGGGAGTGGGCTATCGGACCGGGCTGTACGAATGGCTGACCACGACCGATCACAAGAAGATCGGGATCCTGTATCTCGCCAACTCGATCCTGATGTTCCTGCTGGGCGGCACCTTCGCCCTGGTCGTCCGGGTCGAGCTGGCCCAGCCGGGGCTCCAGTTCCTGACCGACTCCCAGTACAACCAGGCGTTCACGATCCACGCCTCGCTGATGCTCTTCCTGTTCGTCATCCCGGTCCTGGCCGGCTTCGGCAACTACCTCGTGCCGCTGATGATCGGCGCGCCGGACATGGCCTTCCCGCGGATCAACGCCTTCTCGTTCTGGCTGCTGCCCCTCGGCGCGATCGTGATGCTCTCGGGCTTCGCCACCGGGACCGGGGCGGCGGCCGCCGGCTGGACCGAATACAGCCCGCTCGCCCAGGCGAAGTACTCGGGGATCGGGACCGACCTGTGGATCGTGGCCCTGCTGCTGATCGGCACGAGCTCGATCCTCGGCTCGATCAACTTCATCGTCACGATCTTCAAGATGCGGGCGCCGGGGATGACCCTGCTGCGGATGCCGATCATGGTCTGGACGATGCTCGTCACCAGCATCCTGGTCCTGATGGCCACGCCGGTCCTGACCAGCGCCCTGATCATGCTGTTCATCGACCGGAACCTGGGCGGCCACTTCTTCGACCCGGCCACCGGCGGCAACGCGATCCTGTGGCAGAACACGTTCTGGTTCTACTCCCACCCGGCCGTCTACATCATGATCCTGCCGGCGATGGGGATCATCAGCGAGATCCTGCCGGTCTTCAGCCGCAAGCCGCTCTTCGGCTACAAGGCCTTCGTGTTCGCGACGGCGGCCATCGGCGCCCTGGGCTTCTCGGTCTGGGCCCACCACATGTTCACGACCGGGGCGGTCTACCTGCCGTTCTTCAGCTTCATGACCTTCCTGATCGCGATCCCGACCGGGGTCAAGTTCTTCAACTGGATCGCCACGATGTTCCGCGGCCAGCTGACGTTCTCGACGCCGCTGCTGTACTCGCTCGGCTTCCTGACGATGTTCCTGATCGGCGGGATCAACGGTGCCTTCAGCGCGGCCGTGCCGGTCGACTTCGCCCTGCACGACACGTACTGGGTCGTGGCCCACATCCACTACGTCCTGTTCGGCGGCTCGGTCTTCGCGGTCTTCGCCGGGCTGTACTACTGGTGGCCCAAGATGTTCGGCCGGAGGCTGAACGAGACCCTCGGCAAGATCCAGTTCGTGTTCATGTTCATCGGCTTCAACCTGACCTTCTTCCCGATGCACATCCTCGGCCTGAGCGGGATGCCCCGCCGGATCGCCGACTATGACCCGACGGCCGGCTGGAACGACCTGAACCTGCTGGCGACGATCGGCGGCTTCGTGATCGCCTTCAGCATCGTGCCCTTCCTGTGGAACGTGTTCATCACGTTCCGGTCGGGCGAGCCCGCCGGCGATGATCCCTGGGAGGGCAACACGCTCGAGTGGGCGACCTCCTCGCCGCCGCCGCCCTACAACTTCGATCACCTCCCGGAGATCCGCTCCGAGCGCCCGGTCTTCGACGCCCGCCATGGGGCGAGCCACGCGTGAGCGCCGAGCCGATGGCCCTCCAGGTCAGCCACGACGACGCGGGCGGCCACGACGAGGAGGGGATCAGCAACGTCATCCTGGGGATGATCCTGTTCATCTGCTCGGAGGTGATGTTCTTCGCCGGGCTGTTCGCGGCCTACTTCAACGTCCGGGCGAACGCGCCGGTCTGGCCGCCGGAGGGCAATCCGCACTTCCACCTGGCCAACGAGATCACCCTGCCCCTGATCATCACGATCCTCCTGATCATCAGCTCCTTCACCTGCCAGCTGGCGGTCTGGTCGATCCGCAAGGGTGACCGGGCCGGCCTGATCCGGAACATCGCGGTGACCCTGACCCTGGGGATCATCTTCCTGCTCGGCCAGGCGCTACGACTACACCCAGCTCGGGTTCACCCTGGCCGACGGCACCTTCGGCACGACGTTCTTCACCCTGACCGGCTTCCACGGCGCCCACGTCCTGGGCGGAGCGATCATGCTCAGCGTCGTCCTCTACCGCTCGCTGGCCGGGCAGTTCTCGGCCAGGCACCACGACATGGTCGAGGCGGTCTCGCTCTACTGGCACTTCGTGGACGTGGTCTGGATCGTCCTGTTCTCGCTGCTGTATCTCGTGCCGGCCGCGGCGGCCCACTGACGGAAGGCGGTCAGATGCACCCGATTCCGCATCCGCGCCTGGCCCTCCTGAGCGGGCTCCTGTTCGCCGGCGTCGGGCTCGTCTACTACGCCTTGAGCCATGACATCGGGGGCGCCTCGATGGAGATCATCCTGGGCATCGCGATGAGCCTGATGTTCTACGTCCTGATGGCCGGCTCCCCGCGCGGCTGAGCGCCCAGGAACTGACGAAGCCCGCCTGATGGACCAGATCTGGACCTCACTCATCAACTTCATTGCCCAGTTCGTGTCGCCCGACTGGGGCAAGGTGATCGGGCTCCTGCCACTCATGCTCCTGGCCCTCGTGGGCCTCTATGGCGTCTGGCTCGTCCGGAGCCTGGCCCTGCTCGGGCCGGCCCAGCGCGGCGGCCGTCCGCTGCCACCGCTGCCGCCCGCCGGGATCCACATGCCGGGACCGTCGCTTGCCCCGGCCTTCGGGGCGCTCGGGTTCGGCCTCGTCGTCTGGGGCCTGGTCTTCCGGGCGATCCTGCCGATCGGCCTGATCGTGCTCGTCCTGGCCCTGCTCTACTGGCTGCGCGAGGGAATGCGCGATTACGACCACATCGAGCCGACGAAGGTGATCCTGCCGGCGGTAATTCACGATGGTCCCCCGCCCGGCGTCCACATGCCCGGGCCGTCGTTCCGGCCGATCCTGGGCGGCCTGTCGATGATGGTCATCGTGTTCGGCCTGGTCTTCGGCTGGGCCCTCTTCGTGGCCGGGCTGCTGATGCTCGGGGCAACCCTGCTCGGCTGGCTGCGCGACGCCCGGACCGAGTACAGCCTGACCGTGGAGGCCGATCGCACCGGCCACCTCCGGAACGCCCCGGCGCCGCACTACCCGAGCGGAACGCTGACGTTCTTCGCGGTCGTCCTGATCGGGGCGATCCTGGTCAACTTCGGGATCATCCCGCCGGGCAGCTCGAGCGGCGGGACGGCCGGGGCCAGTGGAGCACCCGGGGCGAGCGGCTCGCCCGGCGCCAGCGCCGAGCCCAGCGGGGTCGCGGCCGACGTCACGATCGGGGCCAAGAACATCGCCTACACCCCGAACAAGGCCGACGCGCCGGCCGGCCGGGCCTTCACGATCGCCTTTGACAACCAGGACGCCGGGATCCCCCACAACATCTCGATCCAGACCGGGGGCGCCGGCAGCCAGCAGGTCTTCCTGGGCAAGATCGTGACCGGGCCGGTCGTCGAGATCTACAACGTGCCGGCCCTGCCCGCCGGGACATACACCTATGTCTGCTCGGTTCATGCCACCATGACCGGGGTCCTGACCGTCAAGTAGCCGGGCCCGATCACCATGGAACCTCGTCCGGATGCCGCTCCCGAGCCTCGTCCGGACGCCGCTCCCGTGAGCCGCCGGTCCCGCCATCTCCGCCCCCTGGCCGTCCTGGCGGTCATCGTCGTCGTGGCCCTGGCCGGCTGGGCGATCCACGATGGATCCGGCTGCGCCTCGGCCGAGCCGACCGGGATCGCCGCGGCGGAGCCGGGCCAGCCGGCCCCGGCCCTCGTCGGGACGACCCTCGACGGGCAGCCATTCGACCTCGCCGCGGAGCGCGGCCGGCCGGTCATCGTCAACTTCTGGGCGTCCTGGTGCGTCCCCTGCCAGGCCGAGTTCCCGCTCCTCCAGGCGGCCCAGGCGGCCCACGCCGCCGATGGCCTGGTGGTCGTCGGGGTGATCTACCAGGACACCTCGTCGGCGGCCAAGGCCTTCGCTGCGAGCCATGGCGGGACCTGGATCAACGTGGCCGATCCGTGCGGCAGCATCGCCACGGCCTACACCGTCGTTGCCCCGCCCCAGACCTACTTCATCACGGCCGACGGCGTCCTGAAGTCGCGCCAGATCGGCGAGATCACCGAACCCGACCTCGAGCGGCAGCTGAGCGCGATCCTGCCCTGAGCGCGGGGCCAGGGGCCGATGGAAAAGGGAACCCCGGGTGGTCGGGACCCGGGGTTCAGGGAAATGCTTCTTGGTTGCGGGGGGCGGATTCGAACCGCCGACCTTCGGGTTATGAGCCCGACGAGCTGCCGCTGCTCCACCCCGCGAAGGCAACTATAGCACAGGGAGCCCGGATCCCCTCTGGGCGGCCTTCCGCCGGGCCAGGTCCCGCATGGCCCGGCCGCCGATCGCCAGGCTGAGCGCGAGGACAACCAGCTCGCCCAGGCTCGAGAACCAGAACGGATAGCGGAGGTCGGAGCCGGCCAGCCAGCCGGCGATCACCGCGGACAGGATGAAGCCGACCGTGCCCGCCGCCCCGAACAGGCCCTGGGCGGTCGCCGAGCGGCCGCGCGGGCTGCCCGCTGCCACGATCGCGTAGACCGCCGGAAAGGCGATCGCGATGCCCGCCGACTCGAACAGGATGATCGGGATCGAGAGGCGGACGTCGGGCATGATCGTGTACAGCGTCGCCGCGATCGCCGTGGCCAGGCTGCCCAGGATGACGAACAGCAGGCTGCCCCGCCGATCGACGACCCGGCCGGCCCAGGGCGAGAGCAGGATCTGGGGCACGGCGAACATCGCGAAGGTGGCCCCGACGAGGGCCAGGCCGGCCCCTCGCGAGGTCAGGAACAGGCTCCAGACCACCTCGTACGTGCCGGTCGCGAAGTTGTTGCCCAGGTTGACCACGATCGCCGTCAGCAGGAGCCGGTTGGCGAGGCGGGTCGGCCGGAACGGATCCTCGAGCGTCGGCTCTGCCCGGGGGTCGCGCCGATCGATCGAGGCGGCCATCTCACCGACCCCCTCGGCCGGCACGGTCGTGGCCACCCGCGTCCGCGGTCCCTCGTGGACGAGGGCGAGCATGGCGATTCCGGCCAGGGCGGTGGCGATCCCGCAGAAGACGAAGACGAAGGCATCCGAGCCGGTCAGGGCCGCGCCGACGCCGCCGATCGCGGGTCCGAACAGGAGGCCGCCCATCTGGGCCGCGCCGTACAGCCCGAACGCCTCGCCCTGGCGGTCCTCCGAGGTCGAGTCGACCAGGAACCCGCGGGCGGCCGGGTCGTAGACGGCGGTGGCGGCCCCGGTCAGGGCCCGCAGGACGACGAACGGCAGGAGGCCGTAGCTGACCAGGTTGAGCGGGATCAGGCCGGCTGTGACAAACAGGGCGCCGACCATCAAGGGCTTGCGCCGGGTCCGGTCGGCGACCCAGCCGAAGACCGGCTCGAAGACGAGCCGGGCGGCCGGCCAGGCCGCGACGACGAGGCCGAGGTGCTCGAGGCTGACCCCGTGGTTCGTCGTGTACAGGGGCAGAACGGGCAGGAGCGCCCCGAAGCCGACCCACAGGATGAACTCCGCCAGCAGGAGCGGCACGATCGGCCCCCAGCGAACCAGCCAGGCGGCGCTCTTGGGCTCGGTGGAGGCGGTCATCGACAAGGGCTCGATGCGGATCGGAGACCCATCGTACGGGCTGCCACGGGTCCCCTCGATCCCGTCCCGGACGGCGCGCCGCCAGGGGGCCGGCGGCCACGAGGCGGGCCGACCGGCGCGAGGCGGGGCCGGCCTCGCCGCTATCCTGACGACGTGCTGCTCAGCCCTGCCTTCCTCGTCGTGGCGATCCTGGCCGCCCTGATCGCCCTGGCCCCGGTCCGGCGGCTCCAGCGGCTGGGCTGGCCGGCGAGCTGGCTGCGAACCTACTGGATCGTGTTCGTGATCTGCGGGGTGATCCTGGGCGAGGTCCCGTCATCGGCCAAGCTGCTCGTGCCAGGCCTCCTGGTCGCCGGCCTCCTCCCGTACGTCGCCGGAGGTCCGCTCAGCCGGGCGGCCCGCCGCCGGGGCCGCTGACCGCCGGGGCCGCTGACCGCCTGCTGTCCGCCGGACGGGCGGTGGTGAGCCGTCTGGGATTCGAACCCAGGACCAATCGCTTAAAAGGCGACTGCTCTAACCGCTGAGCTAACGGCCCATGCCTGGGGCTGGGCCGAGTCTAGCATCGGGTTGCGGGCCTCCGGCAGCGCCATTCGAGCGTGCTTGCTACGATCGGCCCGTGACCGATTTCTACACGATCGACCGGGCCAACGAACGCCTCGAAACGCTTCAGCCGGTGCTGGCCCAGCTGCGCGACCAGCGCGCCGAGCTGCGCGAGCTGAAGGCCTCGTTCGATGCCACCGAGCCGGGCCCAGAGCGCGAGCGGCTGCGCCTGCGGATGCAGGGCGTCGTCGATCAGATGCAGGCCGGGGTCGTCCGGATCGACGACTGGCGAGTCACCCTGCGCGACATCGCCACGGGCCTGGTCGACTTCCCGGCGCTCGTGTCCGGCCGCCAGGTCTGGCTCTGCTGGCAGCTCGGCGAGTCGGACGTGGCCTGGTGGCACGAGCTGGAGGCCGGGGTCGCCGGCCGGCAGCCCCTGATCGCGCTACGGTAGGACGGACATGAGCGTTCCGCCCCCCATCCCGTCGATCGAGCCGGCCGAGGCCGAGCGGCGCCTGCGGGAAGGTGATCCTGACGGCCGGAGACCGCTCCTGGTCGACGTCCGGAACCTGGACGAGTTCATCGAGGCCCGGGTCGCCGGCGCCCGGTTCATCCCGCTGCCGGAGTTCGGGACCCGGTTCGAGGAGCTGCCCCGGGATCGGCCGCTCTTCCTGTTCTGTCGGTCCGGATCTCGCTCGGCAGCCGCGACGGCTCACCTCGTGCGGCCAGGGCTGGACCGACGTCAGCAACGTGAGCGGCGGCCTGATCGGCTGGCAGTGGGCGAAGCTGCCGCTCGTCGAAGGCCCGCTCGGACCGGGCGAGGGCAGCTAGGCCAGCGGGGCCGGGCGCCTGTGCCCTGCCGCTCGACCCGGGCAGGCGGCCTAGTGGCGGCGCCGGCGGAAGCGCTCCCACAGCTGGCGGGTCTTCTCCTTGTGGGCGAAGGCCCAGCCGATCAGGATCAGCAGGATGAAGTCGACCGTGCCCGCTCCGGCGGCGCTCAGGTAGCCGAGCTGCTGGCCGATGTCGCCCCCGATCTGCAGGGCCGGAATCGTGGCCCCGACGAGGCCCAGGGCGAAGAACGGCGGTTGGGGGGCCAGGTTGGCCCGGACGCTGGCGGTGATCACGCCGGTCGCGGTGGTCCCCCCGACGAGGAACGCGTTCGAGCCGCTGGCGAGGCCCGATGAGCCGGTCAGGCCGCCGCTGCTGGCCGGCAGGTCGCTCTGGCTCAGGTGCTGCCAGCCGCTGATGTTGCCGCTCGCGTCTGGCGTGGTCCAGTAGGTCTCGGTCTGGGGGCTCGTCCCGTCGCTGCCGCCGACCAGGTAGATCACCCCGTTCGAGGTGAATCCGGCGGCGTTGGTCCGGGGAGCCGGCAGGTTGGTGGCGCCCACCCCGGTGCCCCAGCGCTGGACCACCACGGCCGCGGCCGCGCCCGAAGGCAGGGGCGAGGGCGCCGGCGAAGCCGACGCCGCAGACCCGGTGTCGGCCCGCAGGACGACGGCGGTCGGGCCGGTCGCGTCACGCCCGCCGTACATGAACAGCTCGCTGCCGATCACCGAGCCGAGGGCCTGGCTGCGCGGCTGGGGCATCGCGATCTGGTTGGTCCAGGGCAGGAGCTTGCCGGTCGGGTCGGCGGTCGCCTTCCAGACGGTCGAGGTCGGGCCGCTGCCATCCGTCCCGCCCAGGACGAACAGGCCGTCCGAGGCGGCGACGACCGTGGCCGAGGCCCGCGGGGACGGCAGGACGAGGTCCTTGCTCTCGGAGAATTCGGCGAACTGGTTGGTCGCGGCGTCCTGGGCCGAGACGAAGACCGTCGAGGTCGGCTTGCCGTCGCTGCCGAAGCCGCCGATCACGTAGATCGTGCTGTTGAGGAAGATCACGGCCGCATCGGCTCGCGGGGCCGGCAGCTTGAGCGGCGAGGTCTGCCATGGGCCGAACGTGCCGCTGAACAGGGGCGTCGTGTAGATCTGGTCGGAGACGTTCGTGCCGTCCGTGCCCCCGATGTAGAACAGGTTCGTGCCGGCCTGGATCACCGTCCCGTCGGTTCGCGGGGCGGGCAGGGCCAGCTCGGTCGGCGAAGGCTGCCAGGGCAGGGGCGCCCCGGCCGGAGCCGGGCAGGGCAGGGTCTCATTGCTCGGCGGGCAGAGGTTGATCGGGGAGATGACGTTGACCCCGACATCGATCGTCGGGAAGACGATGAAGTAGTAGGCCCGGTCCGGGATATAGCCCAGGAGCATGATGATCGTGACGAACCAGAAGGATGCCTTCAGGAACGCCCAGGTCCAGCCCTCGCCGTCGAGCAGCCCGAACAGGACCCGTCCCCGTCCAGGGCTGCCCGCGTTGAGCGTCTGTCCCGCCATCGTCCTCCATCCCCGGCACTGACCCGCTGGGGGCCGGTGCGCCGTCTACTTGACCGCGAGCGTTCCCGTCATGTTCGGGTGGACCGCGCAGTGGTACGTGTACGCCCCGGCCGGCAGCGCCGGCACGCTGTAGTCCTTGGTCGCCGGGCCGTTGAAGATGTCGCCGGTAAAGACCGTCGAGCCGCCCGAGTTGACGATCACGACGTTGTGCGGGACCGAGGCATCCATGTTGTTGAACTGGAGGTCGAAGGCCGTGTTGGCCGGGGCCGCCAGCGTCGTCTGGGTGAAGGCGATGTTCTGGGCGTCGAGCTTGACCACCGTCTCGCCGGGGGCCGGGGTGGTGGCCGGGGTGCTGGCCGAAGGCGAGCTGGTCAGGGCCGAGCTCCAGCAGGCCGGCACCGGGGTCGCCCCGGGTGGCGGGGCGTAGTTCGGGTCGCGCCAGCCGTTGAACGTCTCGGGCTTGCCGTTCGGACCGATCACCGGTTCATTCGTGCTGGCGTCCCGGACCTGGTAGGTCATCGTGCTGGGCGCCCGGATGAAGTCGATCAGGTTCTGGATCTGGATGTAGTTCAGCGGCCCGCCGTTGATGTCGGCCCAGACCGGCATGAGGCTGTCGGGGTTGCCGCAGACGTAGCGGCCACCCACCGTCAGGACGTTCTGGATGTACTGCGGGTTCAGGTGGACGTAGAGCTTGATCTGGCTGTTCAGGACCGGCCCGATTCCGCCCTGGCCGGCGGCTCCGTGGCAACGGGCGCAGTTTGCCTCGAACAGGTTGTAGCCGGCCTCGACCGAGGTGACCTGCTGGGCCGCGACCTCGGCCTGCTGGCGGGACGAGTTGGCCACGCCCGGAAAGCCCACGTCGTAGAACCAGTACAGGATCACGAAGACGACGACGAAGAGGGTCGCCAGGAAGCCGACCCAGCGGGCGCTACCGCTCTGGCGGACGATCCCGGCGGCCCGCTCCGGGGTAAGCGCCGCCTGGTGGGCCGAAGGTGGAGCAGAGAACCGTTCGACCGGGGCCGGCGTGCTTTCGGGGCGGGCGGCCGGCAGTCGTTCGTCGCCGCCCGAGGGCGTCGGCAGGGAGTCGTTCGGGCCGCTCATGCTCACAGGCACCCCGTCGGCGACAGGGGCGGGATCAGGCCCGGCTGGCCGAGCGCCACGGGCAGCGGCCCGAGGGTGATCTTGAGGGTGTCGACCGACAGGGCGCCGGAGCCGTCGACCACGGTCGCGAAGCGGTCCATGCTCCGCGGGGCCGGGCCGTACTGGGCGACCCAGCGCCTTGATCCCGAGCCGGTCATAGCGCGAGCCGTGGCAGGGGCACTCGAACCAGAAGTTCTTGAGGCACGGGTTGGGCTTGCAGCCGAGGTGCGGACAGCGCTGGTAGAGCGCCCGGACGTTGATGTTGGTCCCGTCTCCGGTCGCATCCTGCGCCCGGCAGGAACTGCTGGCGCGAGGTGTCGATCAGCATCACGTAGGCCTTGGCCGCGCTGTAGTAGGCCGGGAAGCCCTTGTCGATCGGCAGGCTCGAGTTCTGGGCCTTCACGTCGGAGAAGGTCCCGATCAGGACCTTGCTCTTGTTGCCGGTGGCGATCGCCGGCCAGATGAACCCGATCGTGCCCACTCCGAGCTCGGTCAGCCACATCGCGACGCCCAGTCCGAGGGCCGTCCGCAGGACCTTTCGGCGCGGGATGCCCTTGACCTGCTCCTTCCGAAGGGCCTTGATCGCCTCCTTGGAAAGGGCCTGGGGCCGCGCCGCCGGTTCGACCTGGTAGTTGCTCATCGGAGTGCCTCGAAACGTGTGCTCACAGGCTGAAGTGCAGCCCGTCGGTGTTGAGATAGGGAATGACGAAAGCGTAGCCGGGGCCCCGGAAGAAGATCCCCACGAAGGTGACCGTCAGCCCGAGGGCGCAGAACATGCTGAACAGGATGATCGCCGTCTTGCGCTGGGAGGGCCGGGTGGCGGTCAGGTTGCCCCGGTCGACGTACGGGATCAGGGCCGCCCCGACCAGGACGAAGGTCGGCACGAGCACGCCCGCCACGGTCGGGTGGAAGTACGACAGGAGCTCCTGCAGGCCGAGGAAGTACCAGGGCGCCTTGGCCACCGCCGGGGTCACGTTCGAGTTGGCCAGCGCCTCGAGCGGGGCATTCACGAAGAGGCCCATCAGGAGCAGGAAGATCGACATGATCCCGCCGGCCAGGAACTCGATCGTGAGCAGGTGCGGCCAGGTCATGACCGTGTCGTCCGGCTCCTTCTGGACGCGGACGACGGCATCCTGCTTGACCAGGGCCAGCAGCCGATACGGCCGGGCCGACATCGGCACGCGCTGCTTGTCGATCTCGGTCCGACGGGCCGGATCGACCGGCACGACGGTCCGCGGCTCGGGCGGCGTCTTCACGTCAGTCATCGAACTGACTCAGGCCCCGAGGGCCCCGAGGACGAGCGCAGACCGAGGCGAAGCCGAGCATGCGAGCGAGCGCCCGTGAAGGTGCCTGAGCGAGCGGCGGAGGCGACAACGAAGGGATGTGCCGTCATAGCGGTCCCGAGATTCCTCCGTCCTTACGGATTCGCCAGAAGTGCACGGCGAGGAATATGGCGGCGACGAGCGGGAAAACCATGATGTGCAGGACATAGAACCGCAAGAGCGTGTTCTGGCCGACCTCCAGGCCGCCCAGCAGGATCAGCTTGGCCGGGGTGTTGAACAGCGGGGCGTAGCCGCCCATGTTCGTGCCGATCGTGATCGCCCAGTAGGCGATCTGGTCCCAGGGCAGGAGGTAGCCCGTGAACGAGAGCATCAGGGTGACGAACAGGAGGACGACCCCGACGACCCAGTTGAACTCGCGCGGCGGCTTGTAGGCCCCGTGGTAGAAGACCCGCATCATGTGCAGGAAGACGAAGAAGACCATCAGGTGGGCTGCCCACCGATGGATGTTCCGGGTCAGCAGGCCGAAGGCGACCTCGCTCTGGATCGACAGGATGTTCGAGTAGGCCTGGGTCGCCGACGGAACGTAGAAGAACATCAGGTAGACGCCGGTCACGGTCAGGACGAGGAACAGGAAGAAGCTCAGTCCACCGAGGCAGAACGTGTAGGCGAACTTGACCGCGTGCTGGCGGACGCGGACGGGGTGGATGTGCAGGAAGACGTTGTTCATGACCGCGTACGCCCGCGAACGTTCGTCGTTCGGGTAGGGCTGGCGGAAGAGCGAGCGCCACACGACGCTCCGGCGGATGCTCTGGTCCACCCGCTCGAGGAAGCTCACCGGGATCCTCCTGCCACGCCGGCGGTTCCGGCGAGTTGCGCATCACGGTAGGACTCCTTGTAGAGCCGGCCGTCGCTCGAGACCTCCTGCAGCTCGAACCGCTCCATCGTAATGGCGTCGAACGGGCATCGCTTGACGCACAGGGCGCAGCGGATGCAGCGCTCCTCGTCGAGGACCATGGCCGCCCCCTGGCTCCAGCCGTAGGCCTCCTCGACCTCGGGCAGGAGGCCCTCGCTCTTGAGCTGGTTGATGTCGACCATGTGGATGACGCCCTCGGGGCAGACATCCGCGCAGGCACCGCACAGGACGCAGCGGAACGGGTCGAACCAGATGTTGAAGTTGCACATCAGGCAGCGGGTCGACTCGGCCACGGCCTGGTTGGCGGTGTAGCCCAGCTCGACCGGGGTGGTGAAGTTGACCGTGGGGTCGGCCGAGGGGATCCGCGTCTCGACCGGGGCCATGGGAATGTGCTGGCGGGGCAGCACGTCGTAGAACTCGGGCATGTCGTGGCGCCACGAGCTGGTGATCTTGACGTTGGCCGCGACGCTCACGTCGGTCCGTCCGGTCAGGTAGCGGTCGATCGCGTAGGCGCACTTCTTGCCGTGCCCGGCCGCCTCGATCAGGGTCGTCGGGCCGGTCACGAAATCGCCGCAGGCGAAGACGCCCCGGACGTTCGTGGCGTACGTCGCCGGATCGACCTTGACCCGGCCGCGGTTGATCTCGAAGCTCGCCTCGACCGGCAGGAAGGTGAGATCGGCCGCCTGGGACACGGCCGGGATCACGGTGTCTGCCTTGATCTCGAACTCCGAGCCGGGGATCGGCACGGGCGAGCGCCGGCCGGAGGCGTCCGGCTCGCCCAGCCGGTTGCGGATGAAGCGGACCGCGCTGACGTGGCCGTCCTCGCCGATCACCTCGATCGGGCTGGCCAGGAACTCCATCCGGACGCCTTCGCGCTCGGTCTCGCCCAGCTCCTCCTCGTCGACGACCAGCTCGGAGCGGGTCCGGCGGTAGACGATGGCGACGTTCTCGGCGCCGTGGCGAAGGCTCGTCCGCGAGCAGTCCATGGCGGTGTAGCCGCCGCCGATCACGACGACGTCGCGGCCGACCTCGAGCTCCTGGCCGAGGTTGGCCAGCTTCATGAAGTCGACCCCGTACTGGACGCCTTCCAGGTCGCCTCCGGGCACGTCGAGGGCGACCGCGTCCATCGCTCCGGCCGTGATCGAGATCGCGTCGAAGTCGCGCTGGAGCTGCTCGAAGGTGATGTCCTTGCCGATCGTCGTGTTGAACACGAATTTCGCGCCGAGCTGCTCGACCAGGCGGATGTCCATCTCGATCGCTTCGCGCGGCAGGCGGAAGGCGGGGACCCCGATCAGCATCGTCCCGCCGCCGTAGGGCAGGCTGTCGAAGACGGTCACCTGGAAACCCTTGAGCGACAGCTCGCGAGCGACGGAGATCCCGGCGGGTCCGGCCCCGACCACGGCGACCCGCTCGCTCCGGGGGGTGATCGCCGGGATCACATCCGGAATGCCCGAGGCCTCGTGCCACTCGACCAGGAAGCGCTTCATCGCCCGAATCGCCAGCGGCCGGTCGATGTCCCCTCGCCGGCAGGCTCGCTCGCAGGGGGCCGAGCAGACATACGAGCACATCGCGGCGACCGGATTCGGGTCGCGGCTGAGGATGTAGCCCTCCTCGAACCGGCCTTCGGCAGCGAGGTTGAGGTAACCCCGGCAGTTCGTGCCGACCGGACATGCCTCCTGGCACTCGATGTTGCACTGGAGCCATGACGCGTCGACGGGCTGAACGAGGAATTCCTGGTTCGGGTCGATGGCCAAGTCGGAGGTCGTGCCTTTCCCTGAGCGATTGACAGGAGGAAGCGGCGGCGGGAGACCGACCAGCCGAATCTACCACTGGCACTCGCTGATGTGCAGCGAGTGAGCCGTCCGGCGAGGTGCACCGGCGCTCCCGTCAGGCAGGCGTCAGCGGGTTGACGCCCGCCGGTGGGGCAGACTACCCTCGGGCCCAGGTTCAGGCACGACCCCAGCGGCCCGGACCATGAGGAGGGTCCGGCCTGAGCGAGCTCGCGATACTGGCAATCGGCCTGCGTGGTCGGCCTCGGCGGCCGGCTTCACCCTCCTCTCGGTGGTCCAGTCGAGGCCGCGGCCCGCACGTGAGATCCGGCTCACGGTCACCCCCAATGCGCTGCCGGCCCGGCGCGCCTCAACCCTCGCCGTCGACCGGACCCGGGCCGGGGCCGACCTGCCCGGCCGGGGCGGACCGGCCGATCCGGCCATCCTCGCCGCAAGCCGGCCGAACGACCGGCCGGCCAGAACACATGTTCCGGGCGGGCCCGACGGCGGGGCGCTCGTTGCCTTCCCGATTGCCCGCCGGATCGAGGCCGGCCAGGCGGTCACGCCCGACGTTCCGGTCGTCGGCAGGGCGCCCACCGTCGAAGCGATGGCTGCG
Source organism: uncultured Chloroflexia bacterium (assembly GCA_963697135.1). Classification (GTDB taxonomy): domain Bacteria; phylum Chloroflexota; class Limnocylindria; order Limnocylindrales; family CSP1-4; genus Palsa-1033. The sequence continues at coordinate 228,089 of CAVOMZ010000007.1, forward strand.
CCGGTGGCGGTCGCCGTTGCCGTCGCCGAGCGCCCTCCGGAAGGAGCCTCGGAAGTCATCGCCGGCGCGCCCGAGTCCGACCCGATCGTCGGACGTCGGCCCTGGCCGAGCCCGGTCCGGCCGGCGAGCCGGCAGCGTCATCGGCCGATCCGCCGGCGCCATCCGGGGCGAGCCCGGCCGCAGCCACGGGCCCCTGCGCCGACGAGCGGCGCCTGGCCGGGGAGCGCTGCGACCTGGCCGATCGCCTGCGCGAGCAGTCGAACGTCGTGAGCCAGAGCCTGCGCGAGCAGCAGCGCGCCTACGACGCCCTCGCCGCCCGAGCGGCCCAGGCCGCCGAATCCGTCGACGCCCGCCAGATCCAGGCGGCCAAGGAGGCGGCCCGCCAGGCCTTCCGGCGGGCCCACGCCGCGGCCCGCTCGCGCGACGACATCGAGACGGCCGCCAGCGACTGGCTGGGCGAGATCAACCGGGTGAACCAGGCCGCCCGGGACGGAGCCGCGGAGGCGGTCCGGACGCGCGACGCGTCGGCCGGCCTGGCCCTCGCCATCGAGCGGCTGAGCCTCGAGGCCGACGTGGCCCGGATCAATGCCGAGTCAGCCGCCGAAGCCTGCCATGCCGCACGCGAGGCGTTGGCCGCCTGCGAGGAGGCCCAGGTCGATCGCCGGGCTGGGCGGGTTCCGGTCGGGGCCGGAGCCGAGGCGCCCGTGCTCGTGGCGGCCCGGCCCACGCCTCGTCGGCGGGCCGGAGCTTGAGCCGGGCGAGGTGGACGAGATCATTCCCCCGGCCGCGCGGGCCTTCGCGGGGGCCGAGCCTCGGATCCTGCGGATGCTCCACGGCGACGGGGCCGCGGTCCGGGCCGTGGTCCTTGAGGTGGCCGGGGACGACCCGGCCGATCAGCGCCGCTGGCAGCTCCTGCTGAGCAACCTCGTCGATGCCTGCGTGGCCCGGGCGATCGAGACATCCTCGCTCGAGTTCCCGCTCGAGCATCCCTTCTGGGGGCCGTTCAGCCAGGCCCAGAACCGGGACATCGCGACGGCCCTGGCCTCGCTCGGCTATCGCTTCGACGGATTGGGCGGCTTCGCCGACGGCCGGATTCCCAGCCAGCGCGACCTGTCGCTGGCCCTCGGCTACGCCGGGCTGGACCCGATGCGCCTCCGGACGTGGCCGAGCGAGGCGATGATGCCCCGCCTGTTCGAGGAGGTTCGGGTCGCCGCCGACGAATTGGTCGCGGCCGCCGCGCCGGACCTCAGCCTGGGCGAGATGGTCGCCCTGCTGGGCGGCCGGGCCGAACCGCTGGCCGACCTCTGGAACAACTGGGGCAAGGTCCGGCCGGCCCTCCTGGAGGCCTGATCCGGGACCGGTCGCCGGCCGGCTAGCCTTCGTTCGGGGCGGCCTCGGTGGCCGATTCGACAGCTTCGGCGTCGGCCGTTTCGGGCCCCCCGGCGGGCCCCTCGTCGTCTTCGTCGATCACCACGACCCGGAAGTCCTCGGCCGCGGCCGCTCCGATCCGGGCGCCGTCCTCGGCCGCCCATTCGGTGATTCGCTCGGCCAGCTTGTCCGGCTCGTGGATCTGGCTGGCGTGGGCGGCCAGGGCGGCGATCTTCCGGCTGAGCGTTGCGCTCACGTCGACCCAGGCTCGCGGCTGGGTCGTCCAGAACAGGTAGACCCGCCGGACCCGGTGGGCCGCCAGGCCGGACCGGGCGAGGGCCGGAAAGGCCATCGGATTGCGGGCGGCCGGGTAGACCGCGTCGATCGCCGCGATGCCCGGCCGCCCGATGGTCGGTGTGATTGATCCCGCCTCCGGGATAGACGATGACGTCCGGGTCCTGGGCCAGGACCGCATCGGGCCGGAAGGTGCGGATCTCCCGGACGAGCTGCTCGCGCAGGACGAGGTCGTTGGCCAGGGCCCCGTCGGGCTGGTGCAGGAAGGTGACTCCGGCGTAGCCGACGATCGCCGCGGCGGCCCGCTGCTCGGCCTCGCGCAGCTGACCCAGCTCGATCGGGTCGGCCTCGGGGTCCTCGCCGCCCTGGTCGCCGCTCGTGCAGCACACGAGCCAGCCCGAGGACCCCGCGTCGATCCAGCGGGCCGCCGTCGCGGCCGGTCCGAAGTCGGCATCATCCGGATGGGCGACGATGACCATGAATCGCTCCGGACGCCAGTCGTGCGGATCGGCCGCCGGAGGCGGCGAAGCTGGGTCGTGCAGCTCGGTCATCGGTTGATCATCGGTCGGGTAATTTCAGGAGACTCTGCGGTATGATCGGAGGCGAAGCCTCGCTCGTATCCCCCCACGAGCGAGGCTTCGCTGCGCTCTCGAGCAGGCTGGCGATCAGCCGCCGGGGCTGGCCGCGACCCGGGCAGCCGCCAGCTTGGCCAGGACATCGGCCGGGTGTCCGTCGGCCTTGACCTTGTGCCAGGCGTAGGCGATCTTGCCATCCGGATCGACCAGGTAGGACGAGCGCTGGATGCCCATGTACTCCTTGCCGTAGTTCTTGCGCAGCGTCCAGGCGCCCCACCTGGTCGAGACCGCGTGGTCCTCGTCCGAGAGCAGGGTGAAGGGCAGGTCGAACTTCGCCCGGAATCGGGCGTGGCTCGCGGCGGGGTCCGGGCTGATGCCCCAGACGTCGGCCGACTGGTCGAGGATCGGGCCATTCAGGTCGCGGAACTGGCAGGCCTCGGTCGTGCAGCCCGCGGTGTCGTCCTCGGGATAGAAGTAGACGACCGTCCAGCGCCCGGCCTGGTCGCTCAGCCGGTGGATGACCCCGGCCTCGTCGGGCAGGGCGAGCGTCTGGGGCGCGGTCGCCAGCCTCGGGCATCGTCATGGCTCCGAGCCTAGCAGGATCGTCTCGATCACGAGCAGGCGGCCGGCCCGGAGCTCGACCCAGGCGTCCGGCGGGCGCAGGGCGAGGACCTCGTTCGAGAGGCCGAGCGACGAGCCGGCCTCGCAGCGTCGCCCCGACCAGCGGCCAGCGCAGGCCGCCGGTCGTGACCCCGTCGGCCGGTCCATCGAAGGGCAGGAGGGTCACCAGGGCTCCGGGCCGAGGGGCCAGGTCGAGTCGGACCGGCCCGGCCCGGCTGCCGTCCAGGAGCCTGACCCGGGTCCGTCCGTCGAGCAGGGTCACCTCCCGGCCGGCCAGGCCGGGCAGGGCCAGGAGCGAGACGTTGGCGAGGAGGTGGTCGACCCGTCCGCCGAACGCTCCGAGGACGACGATGGCCCGGGCGCCCCGGCTGATCGCTGCCCGCAGGGCGAGCTCGAGATCGGATTCGTCCTTGTCGGCCGGCGAGCGGTCGATCGCAACGCCCTGCCCGGCGAAGGCGGCCAGGCCGGGCTCGCCGAGCGAGTCGGCATCGCCGACGATCAGGTCGAGACGCGACGCCGAGGGGGCTCGCCAGGAGCGCCCCGGCGTCGGCCGCGATCACCAGCTCGAGGCCGTCGGCCCAGCCCGGCCAGGCGGCGTCGAGCTCGGCCCGGGACGGTCCGAATCCTCCGGCCAGGACGAGCGCGCGGGTCACCACGGCTCGATCCTACCCGACGGCCCGATGCTAGACTCCGGCCGTGCCCGAAGTCCTCGATCACCCGGCCATTCAGCGCGTCGTCGAGGCCGCCAGCCGGAAGGGCGTCACCCTCGAGATCCGGACGTTCGACGAGTCGACCCACACCGCGGCCGAGGCGGCTGCGGCGGTCGGGGCCGAGCTCGGCCAGATCGTCAAGTCGCTCGTCTTCGTCGTTCCCGGCGAGAACGGCACGCTCGAGCCGATCCTGTGCCTCGTCTCCGGGCCGAACCGGGTCGACCTTGCCCGCCTGGCCGCCGTGACCGGCGAGCGGGACGTTCGCCGGGCCACCGCCCGCGAGGCGAACGAGCTGTCGGGCTTCACGATCGGGGGGATCCCGCCGATCGGCCATACCCGGCCGATGCGGGTGATCATGGATCCCGACCTCGGCCGATTCCAGGTGGTCTGGGCGGCCGCCGGAACCGCGACCGCCGTCTTCCCGGTTCCGCCGGCCACCCTGCGCACGCTCGCCAACGCGATGGTCGCCCCGATCACCGAGGAACCTGGCGCGACCCAGGACGGATGACCGGCGAACCGCGCGTCGCGGTTGCGGCTATCCCGGCGGCATCCGGGTCCGCTCGGCCTGGGGCGGCAGCGGCAGCGGGCCGGCGGTCTTCGCCCTTTCGGAGGTCGGCGGAACGCTGGTCGAGCACGGCCCGCTCGTCTCGCCGACCTACGAGCGGCTGTGCCGGGCCGAGCTGCGGGTCGAGACTCCGGCCGGGGCCTGGGCCGTCCGGCTGGCATCGCCGATCTTCGACGAGCCCGCCGTTCTGCTGTGGGACGAGCCCAGCTGCTCGTCGTCGCCTACGGCTTTGTCACGCTACGCCTTTGGAGCCCGCAGCGGCGAGCTGCGCTGGAGCCACCGCTCGCATACGCCGCTCGTCCGGATCCTCGGCTCGTCCCGGCTGTCCCACGTGATCGTCCAGGCCGAGATCGAGACGTTCGCGATCGAGCCCGACGGCGAGGTCGCCTGGCGGATCGCCCACACTGATGTCGTGACCGAGGCGAACCTGGTCGGCGGCCGGCTCGTCCTGACGAGCTTCGCCGGCCAGCTCAGCGCGCTCGACCCGCAGACCGGCCGCCGGCCGGCTAGCCAGGCGGGGCCCAGGCCGGCTAGCCCGCAGGCTCGGGCCGGCCGGTGGACGAGCGGTGGACAGCCGTCGACCGGCCGGTCGATTGGTGGATAACTTCCGTTGACCCGGGACCGGCCGGCCGCCTATCGTTGCCGCAGCCCGGAGGGGCCGAGCGAGCGCTAACGGTCGAGATGACATCAAGACCCACGCGCCGGGTAGGTTCCTTCGGGCCTTTCCATGCCCGATGGGTATCATCTCCGGACGTGGAACCCCTCCTCCCGATCGTCCTCGGCCTCGCCTCGGTGGCCGCCGGCGGGCTGTTCCTGCGATCCTTCGGACCTGGCCAGCGGGTCGGCCGGCTCCTCGCGGCGACGCCCCAGGTGAGCGTCGAGCAGGCCGTCGCCCTGGCCGGCCGAGGCGGTCCCCCGCTACGTCCGGGTCGACGGCCGGCTCGACAGCGACGAGGACTTTCCCGACGAGCGCAACCAGCCCCTGATCTTCCGCCGCCGGCGGCTCGAGGCCTGGCGCGGCCGGCGCTGGGAGATCCTGGGCGAGGCCCGCGACGTCGTGCCGTTCCAGCTCAACGAGGGCCTCGCCGTCGATCGCGATCGACGGCCAGGCCCTCGGTGTCGGCCTGGTCGTCCTGCCCCGCGAGGCGGTCGGTGCGGCCGCCGAGGCGCCCGACCTGTTGCCCGACGGAATCGACCCCGAGACTCGCGTCCGGCTCCGGGTCGAGCAGGTCTCGGCGGTCGAGCACGCGACCGTCGTCGGCACCCCGGCCCGCGATCCGGCCGGCCAGCCGATCCTGACCGCCGGCACCGGCCGGCCGCTGATCCTGTCCACCCTCGAGCCGGCCGAGGCGATGCAGCTCCTGGCCGGGGGCCGCAACCGGGCGATCGGCGTCGCGGTCCTCCTCGTGGCCGGGCTCGCCCTGCTCGGCGTCGGCCTCGCCTGGGGCCTGCTCAGGCTGGTCGCCGGATGATCCAGCGCTCGTCCCGGAGGCGACGGCGCGGCCGGCCGGGTGGTCCTGATCACCCTGTGCATCGGCTGGCTGCTGATCGCGGCGGCGGCGACCGCCCTGGCCGCCGATCCCAGCCCGAGCCCGGGCGGGGACGCCGGTGGAGACACGCGCTCATCGGGCGAGGGCCCCGGCCTGGTCGGCTCGCCCCTGTTCGCGATCGGCGGGGTCCTCGTCGTCGCCCTGGTCAGCATCGGCCTGGCCCAGGCCTACCTCCGGGCCACCCCGGACCGCTCGGCCGCCCGGGACGTGCCGTCTGATGAGCCAGGGCCCGACTGAGCCGATGAGCGGTCGGTCGAGCCGGGCAGCCATCATCGCCGGGCTGATCGTGGCTGCCCTGGCGGGCGGGGCGATCCTCGGGGCCGTCCCAGCCGCTCGCCGGGTGGCCCCTCCGCCGGGGCCGTCGGGCAGCCCGGTCGCCGCTCGGCAGCCCGCCCGCGAGCGGCGGTCCGAGCTCCGCCTTCGGCCCGCCGGCCGGCTTCGTCGCCGCCGGGCAGCCCGGCCGCGGGAGCGTCCCCGGCAGCGAGCTCGCCGCCTCGCCGGCTCGAGCGGCCTCGCGGCCGCGCCCACCTCGGCCGCCGGCTTCGTCAAGGGCAAGACGGTCGTGCCGATGGGCTGGCCGTTCGCGCCGTCGGTCAAGGTCACCTTCGGCCCCGGCTTCGGCGTCTACCGGGTCGGTCCGCTCGAGCCGTTCAACATGATCTCGGGCGTCTCGAAGTCGGGCGCCCTCCTGCGCGGCCACGACGGGATCGACCTGCAGGTGCCGGTCGGGACGCCGGTGCTCGCCCCGTTCAGCGGCCTGGTCATCGATCCGGCGACCCGCTGGGTGCCCTGGGATCCGGCCCGCTACGGCAAGGTCGTGGCGATCGTCAGCGACGAGCCGACCTCGCCGGGCTATACGGTCATCCTCGTCCACCTCTCGGTCGTCGGCGTGCCGGTCGGCAGCCACGTCACCCGGGGCCAGGCCGTCGGCCTGACCGGGATCACCGGCGACGCCGCCGGAACGATCCCCCACCTCCACCTCGAGCTCCGGGCGCCGTTCCTGATCCGCTACCGGGTCCACGGCGTGATCCGCCGGGTCGACGCCTTCGATCCCCGGCCCTCCCTGCTGGCGGCGGAGCCGAAGCGCCACTGATCGCCCGGCGGCGCCCCTGGGACGTTCGTCCTATTGGCAAGAACTGGTAGTTTGCCCAGACTTCCGGGACTTACCAATTCCTCCAAACGATGAACGTGACCAGCGCCCAACCGCAACGACCGACCGACGCCACCCTGTCGGTGACCAAGGCCGCCCGTCTCCTGGGCGTCCATCCGAATACGATCCGGGCCTGGAGCGACCAGGGCCGGCTGCGCTACTACCGGATCAACCCGCGCGGTGACCGGCGCTACCGGCTGGGCGACCTCCAGCGCTTCCTCGGGGCGGCGGCGGCCGGGGCGCGTCGACGGCTGCGCCGCCCGGACGGGGCGGCCGCGCCGGCCCGGGCCCTGGCCCGCCTGGCACCGGCAGGATCGTCGCTCGGCATCGCTCCACGACTGGAGCGGGCGGCGGCCGGCTCCCGGGCCGGACCGCCCTGGCCACCCTCGGCCCGGCCGAGGGCCCGGCCGAGCGCCAGCGCCATCTGCTCGAGCTGTCGGTCCTGACCGAGCTCGGCCGGCTGGGCTCGACCGGCCGCGACCTCGACCTGACCCTCGGCCGGGCCGTCCACCTGATCCGGTCGGCCTACGGGCTGGCCGGCGTGGCCACGTTCGGCTGGCACGACACGACCCTCGAAACGCGGGCGATCGAAGGCTCGGCCCTGGCCCACGGCGGCAGCCGTCCGGCGGCCATCGGCGTGGCCGGACGGGCCCTCGACGAGAACCGGGCGATCCTGGTCGAACGCGGGCGGGGCCTGGCCCGGCCGGACGGGCCGATCCTGCCCGAGTCGCGCAGCGAGATCGTCGTCCCGATCCCCGGCGAGCGACGCGCCTGGGGGCTCCTCGTCCTGGGCTCGGAGATGCCCGACGGGGTGACCGAGGCGGACCTGGCCGGGGCCACGGCGCTGGCGGCCCTCGTCGGCAGCCTCGTCGCCCGGGCCGAGCTGCTCGACGAGACGAGCCGCGAGGTCCACCGCCTCGATGCCCTCCAGCGGGTCGCCGGCGACATCGGCAGCAAGCTCGACCTCGACCAGATCCTGGCCGGGATCGTCGATCACGCCATGGTCCTGTTCGCGGCCGAGCGGGCCGCCGTCTTCCTGCGCCGGCCCGACGGCGCGATCGTGTCCGAGGTTTCCCGCGGCCTGTCGGCGACCTATCTCGGCTCGGTCCGGGATCTGCCCAGGCCGTCGCTCGGGGCGGCCGCGGTCGACTCCCGCCAGCCGATGTACGCCGTCCACTACGCCGACGACCCGCTCGGCACGGCGATGCGGGCAGCCGTGATCCAGGAAGGCTTCGACACGATGTGCGCGGCGCCGTTCTTCGACGGCGACACGCTCCTCGGCCTGCTCTGCGTCTACCACGACCGGCCTCACCACTGGACGGCCGACGAGCTCGACACGATCGATGCCTTCGCGGCCCAGGGCAGCGTCGCGATCAAGACGGCCCAGAACTACGCCCAGATGGCGACCTGGGCGGCCCAGCTCCAGTCGATCCAGGCCCTCGGCGCACGCCTCAACCGGCTCGGCACCGCCGAGGAGGTCGGCCTGGCGATCGTGACCGAGCTGCGCGACCTGATCGACTACCACAACGTCCGGGTCTACCGGATCCGGGACGACGAGCTCGTCCCGGTTGCCTTCCAGGGCCAGGTCGGCGAGTACACGATCGAGACCGGCGAGATGCTCCGGGTGCCGGTCGGGACGGGGATCACCGGCTGGGTCGCGGAGCACGCGCGTTGCCCAGAACCTGCCCGATGCCGGCGCAGGATCCGCGGGCCACGACGATCCCGGGCACGGACGAAGACCTGGCCGAGTCGATGCTGCTGGCCCCGATGATCTACGACGACCAGGTCCTGGGCGTGGTCGTCCTCTCGAAGCTCGGCCTGAACCAGTTCACCGACGACGACCTGCGGCTGCTCGTGATCTACGCCAGCCTGGCCGCCCAGGCGATGGCCAACGCCGACACGACGAGCCTCCTGCGGGAGCGCTCGGCGGCCCTCGAGCGCCAGCTGAGCAGCCAGCGCGCCCTCCTCCTGATCACCGAGTCGATCCTGACGACCCTCGACCCGGCGGCGATCCTCGAGCAGGTCACCGACCGCCTGGCCGACCTCGTCCGCTACGACAACCTGGCCGTCGAGCTGGTCGATCGGACGGCCGGGGTGCTCCGGCCGCTGACCGCCCGGGGCGATCCATGCCGAGGCGCTTCATGCTGCCCTGGGAGCCCGGCGAGACGGGCATCGCGACCTGGGTCGTCGAGCACAACGAACCGGTCCTGATCGACGACGAGCGGATCGATCCGCGGGTCAACCAGTTCCGGGAGACGCCCGATCTCGACGCGCAGCCTGATCGTCGTCCCGCTCCGTGATCGGGTGGGGGCCCACGGGGTGCTGACCCTCGAGCGATTCGGCCGCGACGGCCGATATGGCGAGGACGAGTTCGAGCTGGTCAAGCTCTTCGCCGCCCAGGTCTCGATCGCCCTCCAGAACGCGGAGGTCTACCGGAGCGTCGAGATCCGGGCCCGCCACGACGACCTGACCGGGCTGCTCAACCACGGCACGTTCAAGGAGGTCCTGGCCCAGCGGGTCCGCGAAGGCGAGCCGTTCAGCCTGATCATGCTCGACCTGGACGACTTCCGGACCGTCAACAACGCCCTCGGCCACCAGGCCGGCGACCGGCTCCTGCGGGCGATCGCCAATTCGCTCGTGCGGGCCGGCCGGGACTCCGACCATGTCTTCCGCTACGGCGGCGACGAGTTCACCTACCTCCTGCCCGGCAGCGACGCGTCGGGGGCACTCCTCGTCGCCAACCGGGTCCGCGAGGCGGTCAACGCGGTCGGGCTCGATCCGCGCTGGGCCGACTCGGGCGCCCTGATCAGCGCCTCGATCGGGTTGGCCACCTTCCCGGTCGACGGGGAGACCGTCGAGTCGATCCTGCTCGCCGCCGACCGGGCCTGCTATGTCGCCAAGCGGACGGGGCGGGACCGGATCGCGACCGCGGCCGAGGGCCTCGCCCTGGCCGCCGAGTTCTCCCTCCAGCAGCCGACCCCGGTCGACACGCCGTCCGTCAGCCTGGACTGAGCCGAAGCGTCACACTGGGACGGTCATGCCGAGTCCCATGGTCGTGACAGGTCAAGCTGCCGGTCCGGATCGATGGGCCGAGCAGGTGGTCGGGGCGGCAGCCGCGCCGGGTCCGGGCCGAAGTCCGGCCCAGTCCGCCTGCGCCGGCTGATCGCCGGCTCGGCCGTCCTCTGGCTGGTCGCCGGTTGCGGCCTGGGCGACCTGCCGACCCGCTCGTTCCAGTCGAGCGAGCCGCCCAGCGCGGGACCGACGGCAGTGCCCAGCCCGCCGGCCGAGCCCGACGCCATCGGCCTCGAGCCTGCCCACCCCGAGCCCTCAGCCCACCGCCCTGACCTACGTCGTCAAGGCCGGCGACTCCCTGGTCAACCTCGGCCACCGGTATCACACGACCGGCCGGAGCATCGCCTACTGGAACCGCAAGGCCTATCCGAACCTGGACCCGGACAAGCCAGCTATAACCCGAACCACCTCGAGATCGGCTGGCGCCTGACGATCTATCCCGGCCTGGTCGACGACGACGGCAACGGCCTGCCCGATCAGACGGCCAGCCCACCGCCCCCGATCGCGCCATCGATCCCGCCGGCTCCGACCGCGCCGGCCGATGGCACGGGCCTGCTCGTGAAGCAGGGTCCTGCCGGCGGCAACGACATCGCCCTGACCTTCGACCTGGACACGACGGGCACGGGCCTCGACATCGTCAACTGGCTCGTGGCCCAGCAGGTCCCGGCCACGATCTTCGTGACCGGCCAGCAGGCCAGCTCCGACCCGGTCACCGGCCAGGTCCTCCAGGCTCGTGGCGGCCCATCCGGACCTGCTCACCCTGGGCAACGCCTCGAACGACAACGCAGCGATGAGCACGATGAGCGCCGCCCAGGTGAGCGCCGAGCTGTCGACTGCCGAGGCCGCGATCAGCGCCGCAGGCGGGCCGACGAGCAAGCCCTTCTTCCGGCCGCCGTTCGGAGCCGAGAACCCGACGACCGTCGCAGCGGCGGCCTCGGCCGGCTTCGACTACACGGTCCTGTGGAGCGTCGACCCGAGCGACGCCACGCCGTCCGCCCAGGGCGGTCCGACCGCCGAGGACATCGTCAGCCGGGTCGTCTCGCGAGCGACCGGCGGGGCGATCGTCCTCCTTCACCTCGGTGGCGAGCACACCCTCGAGGCACTGCCGGGCATCGTCGACGGCCTGAACCAGGCCGGGTTCGCGCCGGTCGACCTCGCCCGGATGCTCCAGCCCTGAGCCTGGGCGCTGCGCTGCGGTCCCAGGCGATCGGCCCGAGCCCGGCCTGACCAACGGGCTATCCTCCAGGCATGCCTGCCGTCCCGAGGATCGTGGTGACCGTCGCCGACCCGGCGATCCAGGCCGATCCGGCCATCGCGGCCAGGAAGAACGTCCTCTACCTCGAGGCCGTCCGGCGGTCCGGCGGCGAGCCAATCGAGCTCGACGCGACGAGCTCCGAGGCCGACCGACGGACAGCCTTCGAGACGATGGACGGCCTCCTGCTGACCGGCGGGGCGGACATCGACCCGGCCCGCTACGGGCGGCCAAACCAGGGCTCGGTGGACATCGAGCCGGAGCGGGATGCGCTCGAGGCCACGGCCTACGCTGCAGCGGCCGCCCGGGCCGTCCCGATCCTCGGCCTCTGCCGCGGCTTCCAGGCGATCAACGTGTTCAACGGCGGGACCCTCCTCCAGCACGTGCCCGGCCACGTCGGAGCCGGCTGGGGCCATGGGCCGGCGGCGGAGCATGCCGCTCCGGCTCGTTCCGGGCAGCCGCCTGGCCCGGATCCTGTCACCGACAAATCCGCGGGCCGGCGCGACGACGGTCAACTCGTACCACCACCAGGCGATCCGGGCGGCCGACCTCGCCCCGGGCCTCGTCGCGAGTGCCTGGGCGTCGAGCTCGGAAGGCGACCTGGTCGAGGGCTTCGAGGCGGCCGACGGGCGGGTCCTGCTCGGTGTCCAGTGCCACCCGGAGCGGACCGAATCGACGCCGACCTCGTTCGAGCGCCTGTGGCGCTACTTCATCGACGCCTGCCGGGGACCGATCGCCGCCCGCTGACGCCGCTACATCCGGCCGGCGGCGATCACCCGATCGAGGAACTGGCGGGTCCGCGGCTCGGCCGGCGCCGAGAAGATCTGGCTCGGGCGGGCCCTCCTCGAGGATCCGGCCGGCATCGAGGAAGCAGACCCGGTTGGCGATGTCCCGGGCGAAGCCCATCTCGTGGGTCGCGATGATCATCGTCATGCCGCCCTCGGCCAGGTCCCGGACGACGTTGAGGACCTCGGCCACGAGCTCCGGGTCGAGGGCGCTCGTGATCTCGTCGAGGAGGAGCAGCTCGGGCTGCATGGCCAGGGCCCGGACGATCGCGACCCGCTGCTGCTGGCCGCCCGACAGCCGGTCGGGATACTCGGTCGCGCTTGTCGGCCAGGCCGAACCGGGCGAGCAGCTCGGTCGCCTCGCGCTCGGCCTCGGCCTGCGGGCCGCCGGAGGGCCCGGCGCGGGCCGAGGGTCACGTTGTCGAGGACGCTCAGGTGGGGGAACAGGTTGAACGCCTGGAAGACGATCCCGATCCGCCGCCGGACCGCGTTCTCGTCGACGTCCGGCCGGGTGATGTCGGTGCCGTCGATGAGGATCCGGCCGGCGTCGATCGGCTCGAGCAGGTTGATGCAGCGGAGCAGGGTCGACTTGCCGCTGCCCGAGGCGCCGATCAGGCAGACGACCTCGTGCTCGGCCGACGGTCAGGTCGATCCCGCGCAGGACCTCGAGCGGTCCGAAGCGCTTGTGGAGGCCCTCGATCCGGACGATGTCGCGGCTCATCGGGCACCGGCCAGGTAGCGCCGCCGGTCGCGGGCGACGAGGTAGTCGGTCAGCCGGGTGAGGGGCAGGGTGATCACCAGGAAGATGACCGACAGGGCCAGGTAGGGCGTGTAGTTGAAGTGCGCCTGCTGCTCGATCTGGGCCGTCCGGAAGGCCTCGACGACCCCGATGTACGAGACCAGGACGGTGTCCTTCTGGAGCCCGATGAAGTCGTTCAGGAGGGGCGGGATCACCCGCCGGATCGCCTGCGGGATGACCACGAAGCGGAGGGCCTGGACCTGGGTCAGGCCGAGCGACCGGGCGGCCGCGGCCTGGCTCGGGTGGATCGACTCGATCCCGGCCCGGTAGACCTCCGAGACGTAGGCCGTGTAGACCAGGGTGAGCGACGACGCACGCCCAGAAGAACGGGTCGGTCGGCACGCCCGGGCAGCCCCAGGCCGGGCACCCCGAAGCCGAGCACGAAGATGATCGAGGATGCTGGGCAGGCCCCGGAAGACGTCGGCGTAGATCGATCGCCATGAGGCGGATCGGGTAGAAGACCGGGCTCGACAGGCTGCGCAGGACCGCCACGACGAGGCCGAGCGGCAGGACGAGCACCTCGGCGATCAGGAACAGCTGGATGTTCAGGACGAAGGCCTGGAGGATGACCGGCAGGAAGCGCCAGAACGTCTCCGGGTCGAAGAAGTCCTGCTGGACGAGCGGCCAGCTGGGCGAGTTCGTGATGACGATCGCGAGCGGCGGCGAAGACGGCACGACCGTGCTGACCAGCGCGATCAGCGCGGAGCGGCCGCCGACTGTCCGACGGCGGCCGCTGGGCAGGCTCACGGGCCAGCTCTCGAGCCGGCTCGCCGGACGGAGCCGAGCCGCGGACGTCGGACCCTACTTGGAGGGCCGGGGCGCCCTGGTCGTAGATCCACTTCTGGGTCAGGGCTGGTCGAGCGTCCCGTCCGCCTTGATCGCGGCGAGCGCCTGGTTGACGCAAGCGGTCAGCGTGCTGCCCTTGCCGAGCAGGACGCTGAAGTACTCCGCGTCGCCGACCGTCGGCAGGTAGCCGACGATCGTGCCCCCGGTCAGCTGGGCGTCGCGCATGTAGAAGGCCGTCGGCAGGTCGACCACGATCCCGTCGATCTGCTTGGCCTGGAGGGCCTTCACGGCGCCGTCGACGTCGTTGTAGACGCTCGGCGCCTTGGTCGGCTGGATGTTGTCGGTGATGTAGCTGTAGCTGGTCGTGCCGACCGGCGCGCCGAGCTTGAAGGCCGCCAGGCCGGCGACGGTCGTGACCTTCGAGATCGCGTTGGCCTTGAGCGCGACGACGGCCTGGTTCAGGTCGAAGTAGCCGTCGGTGAGGTCGACCGCCTTGGTCCGGTCGGCGCTGTACGAGACCTGGGTGAGGTAGATGTCGAACGTCTTCGCGCCGGGCGCGATCGCGCTGTCGAACGCGACCGGCGATCCAGGTCACGTCGTCCTGGGCGAAGCCCATCGCCTTGGCCACGGCGTAGGCGACCGAGGCTTCGAAACCCTGCCTGTTGAACGGGTTGCCGAGCTGCCACTTGGCGTCGGGCGCCGTGCTCGGGTCCGGCTGGAAGTAGGGCGGGTAGGCCGGGTTGTCGGCGCCGATCGTGAGCTTGCCCGCGGCGATCGTCTGGTGGTCGGCGCAGGCGCTCGGCCGACGGGCTGGGCGTGGCCGGGGCCGCGGAAGCGGCCGCGGGAGCGAGGTCGGCGCGACGTGGGAGCGGCCGTCGGGGCGACCGTCGGGGCGGCGGTCGCGGCGCTGGAACAGGCGGCAGGAGCACCGTTGCGAGGGTGGCAACGCTGAACAAGGCTCTGCGCATGGTGGGCTCCTCGTTGGCTGGCCGGGCTCGTGGCCGAACGCGGCGGAGTGTAAACGACGAGCAGCACTGTCGTCGGGGGCGGCTCACCGAGTGGGCAGCAATCCCCAAACGGTTCGTGCCGGGGCGGATCCAGACGAGGGTCCGGCGGGGATTGCCGTGCGGCCCGGCCGGTCGCGGAGCAAATCCGGTCCCGGCGGGTGGCTGCCCGCCCAATTCGGCGACCGAACGGTCGAGCCAGGGCGGAATCGCCGAAGCGGCGTCGGGAGGAGGCACGACGCCGCTTCGGTGGTCGGACCGGGCTGGCGGGAGGAGGAGAGCGCCAGCTCGACCCTTGATCTGGTCCGGGGCGGTCAGCCGCCCGTTGCCTTCCGCTCAGTGCAGCCGGCCGGTGTCTTCGTCGAGGCCCCATCGGCCGGTCCGGCTCGAGCTCGCGCAGGAAGAGCAGCCGGTTGATCTCGCTCAGCGTCCAATGGGCCTCGCCCACGGGCAGTCCGCACAGGTAGGCGGTCAGGTTCGCCGCTTCGTCAGCCGCCAGGCCCTTCAGGAGGAGGAGCCGATAGGTCGCTCGCGTCGCCGGGTCGTGGTTCGCCGGTCCCTGGTGGCGGACCGTCCGGGTCGCCTTCGGGGCCGTGGAGATGCTGGAGCCAGACGCGCCCGCGGAGCCCGCCGCGACCGCCCGCGACGAGGCCGCGACCCGGGATCGAGCCCCGGTTGCGTGCGCCCCGCTGCGACGACGTTCGGCCATGGTCCACGTTCCGCCTGTTGCTCCCGGATCGTCAGATGTGCCAGGTCGGGAACGTCTCCCGATGTCGGTACTGTCGCGATCTGGCGGGGTCCGATCGATAGGCCCTCGGTACCATCGGGGGTAGTACTTGCGGCGACCGGGAGCGCCCGCCGTGCTGCTCGATACCCGACCTGAACCGTCCATACCGCCCTCCGCCGGGGCGACGATCGTCCCGTTGCCATCCCTGACGGTCGAGCAGGCCATCCGGTGACGCGGGGCGGAACCGCCGGACGGCCGACGCGGGTCTAGACTCCGGCCCGTGCGATTTCGAACGATCGAGCTCCGGCTTGACCGCGCTGGCCCTGACCGTGCTGTGGGGGCTGGGTGCCCTGTACATCCTGCTGGCCTACCGCCCGGGCGGCCCGATCGACGTCGTGGTCGGCCTGGTCGCCGTCGCCCCGACCGGGGTCGGGCTGGCGGCGGTCGCCTGGCCACCCCTGGTCCGCGGCGAGCGAATGTTCCTCGGGGTGATGAGCCTCGGGGTGGGGGCGATCCTGCTCCTGATCCCGTCGACCGGGGCGGTCCTGAACCAGGTCGTGAACGGTGGGGCCCAGACCCTGCTCCCCTCGCTGGAGCTGGCTTATCCATGGTTCCTGGCCCTCCTCGCGACGAGCATCTTCGCCGGCCTCGGAATCGCCCGACGGATGCTCGGCAGCGGGTCGCCCCGATCGGTCAGGCTGGCCCGGGGGATCGGCCTCGGGATCGGGGCCACCCTCGTGATCAGCTCGACCTTCGCCGGCGTCGCCGTGGCCAATGACCTCGCCCTGCGCGATCGTCCGGCGGCCTTCTCGCCGTTCGGGCCGACCGACCCGAACCGCCAGCCGCCGGATTGCTCGAGCCCGATCACGACCGGCACCACGGCCCTCCTGAGCGAGCAGATGTCGGCCTCGATCGACGACCACCCGGTCGGCCAATACCAGCTCGTTGGCGAACGGAGCGGGACCGACCTCCGCTGGACCGCCGACGTGGCGACCGACCGGGCCCTCGGCCGCTACGGGGCGGCCCGGGTCGGCGCAGATACCTGGCTCCAGACGGCGGGCGGGGCCTGGAGCCGGGCCGATCCAGGCGCCGTGGCCGGAGGCGGGATCGACCTCCAGGTCCAGGCCGAGGCGCTGACCAGCGAGCTGCGCACGGCTGCCGAGGACCGCGGCCTTGAGTTCATCGAGGGAGCCCGGGCCCGCCATTGCCGGATCGAGATCGATGGCCCGACGTTCGTCGCCGCGTTTCCCCAGGTCGCCTGGTTTGTCGGCGCAGATCCGCTCGAGCACTGGCGGGGCAGGCTCGACTACTGGATCTTCTCTGATGGTGAAATCGGCAAGGTCGAGTCGTCGGTCAGCGGCGAGGCGGCTCCGCTCGGCCGGGACGGCATTCTCGGGGCCATCGAGGTGACCCTCGACGCAACGAACCGGGACCAGTTCCGGACGATCAGCCCGCCGGCAGGATGAGCCGGCCGGCCCAGCGAGCCGTCGCTCGACGGCGGGAGGGGAGATGACCTTCGACGAGCGTGACCGGCTCAGCGCGAAGCGGGACCGCACCGCCCGCTTCTACCGGGTCGTCCGGTTCCTCGAGGGGCGGGGCGACCGGGGCGCGACCCCGGAGGAGATCGCGGCCGCGGTCGGAATGTCGAAGCGGACGGTCTACCGTGACCTGAAGGCGATCGAGGAGGAGCTGCTCCTCCCGATCTGGTCCGAGGAGGGTCATTACGGCCTGGCCGACAGCGGGCTCCTGCCGGCCTTCAGCCTGACCCGAGAAGAGGCGATGGCCGTCTTCCTGTCGGCTCGCCTGATGGCTCGCTACGCGGACGAGTACGACCCGGACCTCGGCGCCGCCTTCCAGAAGCTCGCCGAGGGGCTGCCGCCGGTGCTGGCCCGGCACATCGTCGACTCGGTCGATGCCCTGTCCCAGATGCGCCCGGCCGAACCCGGCCGGCGCTCGATCATTCGGAGCCTGACCGGCGCCTGGGCCGATCGACGGGTCGTGGAGCTGGACTATCGGACGGGGACCTACGACGCCCAAAAAGGCACCCGCCGGGCGCGGGTCCGGCCCTACCTGATCGAGCCCTCCCTGACGACTCGGGCGCTGTACCTCATCGGCTTCGACGAGACCCGGGCGGCGGTCCGGACCTTCAAGATCAGCCGGATCGAATCGGTCACGACGACCCTCGACCAATTCGAGCCGCCCTCGGAGGCGGCCATCGAGCAGTCCCTGACGGTGGCCTGGGACATCATCTCGGACCAACCGGCGGCGGAGGTCCGGCTGCGCTTCTCGAGCGCGGTTGCCGGCCGGGTCCAGGAGACGCGCTGGCATCCCAGCCAGGCGGTCGAGGTCGAACCCGACGGCCGCCTGATCTGGCGGGCGACCGTGGCGGGGATCGTCGAGATCCGGTCGTGGATCCTGGGCTGGGGGGCGGATGTCGAGGTCCTTGAGCCGGCGGACCTGCGGGCCGAGGTCCGCTCGATCCTCGATTCCGCGACGAGGCGCTACGCAGCCGGCTGAGCAGGACCCGGACTGCCTCCTCCGGCGTGGTTCGGTTCGGTAAGGTCTGGGGTGGTCAGGTTCGGGTTGGTCCAGAACGGTAGGGAGCGGTGACCACTGGTGTGGTACGCACCAAAATCGTTTCGGTTACCCTAGCCGTCCATTGTTCGCCCGTCGACGATCCGCGACCCGCGCGATGCACCCCGTCCGGGCGGCTCTCCTTGCCGTCCTCGTTGCCGGGGCCTGGTTCGTCCAGCCGCCTGGAGCGGCGGCCGCCGGGCCGGCCCCGACCAGTCCGGCCACGACCACGCTGGCCACGACCACCCCGGCAACGGTCAGCACCGCAGCCACGATGGATAGCCAAATTCTGAACTCGATGAATGCCGATCGAGCCAGCCGCAACCTCGTCGCCCTGCGGGTCGACAGCCGACTGGCGGCCTGGGCCACGGATCGGGCGGCCTGGATGGCCGACCACGCAATTCTCACCCACACGAGCTACGGCGGGTCTCCCTGCAACCTGTTCGTGGTCGAGCGGATCACCTGGTACCAGTGCGGCGAGGCGATCGCCGACACGACGACGACGTTCGGGGCGAAGGCCGCAAGCGCCCTGTACGGGCTCTGGAAGGGCAGCCCTGAGCATTTCGCCCTGATCACGAGCAGCACCTTCAATTACGTCGGGGTCGGGGTGGCCTACCGGGCCGCCAACCACACGACCTACGGCTCGATCCTCTTCCTCGAGGGTCCCGAGCACAACCGGCCGATCCCGAGCTGGACCTCCGCCTACCACTACGCCCAGACGGTCCATTGGAGCTGGACGGCCTACGAGCCCCGTCTCCAGACGCACACCGCCGCAGTCGCCAACTACGATGTCCAGATCCGGGTCAACCGCGGTTCCTGGCACTGGCTCCGGATCCGTTCGACCGGGACCAGCGCGACGTTCCGCAACCTAGCCCCGGGGACGAGCCTGGAGATCCGGATCGAGGCCCGCGACACTGTCGGCAACGTCTCCGGCTGGCTGACGTCGACGACGTTTACGGTGCCCTGACCGCGGCTCATGCGCCGCCACCCCTTCGCGGCCACCAACCTGATCAGCGATCCGGTTCACGGCTATATCGAGCTGACCAAGCGGCTCGATCCGGCCGACTCCAACGCGCTCGGACTGCCGGTCGAAGCCCACGCCGAGGACGACCTGCTCGACACAGCCTGGCTCCAGCGCCTCCGCCGGATCAGCCAGCTCCAGAGCGCGCGCTGGGTCTTCCCAACCGCCGAGCACAGCCGGTTCACCCACGGCCTCGGGGTGATGCACGAGGCCGGCCTGTGGGCTCGCAGCCTCTACCCGAGCCTCGCCCAGAGCCTCGCGGCGGCCGGCGAGCCGGTCCCCTCCGAGGGCCTGGTCGTCGAGACGCTCCGGATCGCCGGCCTGCTCCATGACGTCGGTCATGGTCCGTTCGCCCACTTCTTCGACGAGCACGTTCTCGGCGACTTCGAGGCGCCGCCCGATCCGCGCCGGCCGGGCCCGAAGCGGCTGACCCACGAGGATCTCGGCCAGCTGATCATCGAGCGCGAGCTGGCCGGCCTCATCCAGGACCTGCGCCGGGCACCCGGCGCGGTCCCCGAGCGGGATGCCTTCCGACCGGGCAAATCGATCGACCCGCGCTGGGTCTCGTTCCTGATCTCGAAGCCGGCCCTGGTCGATCCGGCGATGCCGCGCTGGGTGCGCTGGCTCCAGCCGCTCCTGTCGGGCGTCTTCACGGTCGACAACCTCGACTACGTCCGGCGCGACGCCTATCTGACCGGGGTGTCGGTTGGTCCGGTCGACGTCGAGCGGCTGCGCCGCTACGCCTTCATCAGCGAGCGCGGCCTGACCCTGTACGAGTCCGGCCTGGGGGCCCTCGAGATGTTCCTGTCGGCCCGGCTGTTCATGTACGAGCAGGTCTACTTTCATCGCACTGTCCGGGCGATCGACCTCGACCTGGCCGAAGCCTTCGGCCCGTCGATCCGGGCCCTGGCCGGGACGGTCTCGCCGGCCGACGCCTTGGCCGGCTACGCCGACCTCGACGAGTACGCCCTGCTCCACCAGGCCGCCCGATGGGCGCGGGGCGAGTCGGTCGCGCTGGAACCCCGGCCGGGCGACGGTACGGTCGGGCCGGAGACGGCCGCCGCCTGGCGGGGCATCCTCCTGCGCCGGCCCACCTGGCGGGCGACCGGCGAGATCCGGGCATCGTTCGAAGGCGACGCCGTTCCCCAGGCGCTCATCGACGGCCTCGGCAGCGACGTCCCCGGCCAGGTCCGGATCGACGTCGCCCTGGTCGACGCCCGGCCGGCCGATGCGACCGCCACCGACTCGCTCCTCGCCATCGAGAGCCGGGACGGCCGACCAGCCCCGACCCTCAGCTCATCCCTCGGGCGGCTGCCGGCGTGGTCGCTGATCGCCCGTCGCTACGAGCGGGCCGGGCAGCGAGACGAGGCGAACTAGGGCCCTGAGGGACTCGGCTGCGGACTGGCCGACGGGCCGGGGACCGGCGCCGCGCTCGGGCCCGGTGCGCCCGTGCCGGGCGCCGGTCGAGGCGGCAGGACGAGGAGCGGGTTGATCCGGGCAATCTCCCAGGCCGGCAGGAGCGTCCGCTTCACGACGTCGGCGCGCAGGCCGAAGCGATCCGTCGCATACGGGCTGAACAGGCCGTAGTGGAGGTGGCAGCCGGTCGCGTAGCCCGTCCGGCCCTCCCAGCCGATGAACTGGCCGGCCCGGATCGTCTGGCCGACCGTGACCGCGATCTTGCTGAAGTGGGCGTAGATGCTCCGATAGCCGTTGCCGTCGTCGATCACGATCACGATCGGCAGCTCGCCCCACAGGTTGTACTTGTCGCGCCGGGCGACGGATGGGGCGAGCGAGCCGATCCAGCCCATCCACGGATCGACCTTGCGTCCGGCCGCCAGGACGGTCCCGTCATGGGCGGCCACGATCCGATCGCCGCAGAACGTGGCGATATCCAGGCCGTCGTGGAAGCGCACGCCATCGACCGTGTTGTCGCTGTACCAGTCGGGCCCGAAGGGATTCGTGATCCGGCCGTGGGGCAGCGGCCAGATATAGCCGGTCAGGGACGAGGGGTCGGGAGCCGTCGGCGGCGGCTGGCGGCCGTGGCCGGGCTCGGCCTGGATCGCGGCGACGCTGGTCAGGGCGGGCAGGCTGGCGATCGGGGCGGGCGCGGTTGCCGGACCGGCCGAGCCAGTCCCGGCCGCCGGGCCTGCCGTGGCCGTCGCTCCGGCCACATCTCCAGCGGGAACCGCGGCGGACGAGGGGATCAGCGAGGGGGTCGCGGCGAGGGCGCCAGCCGCCAGCGCGACTCCCAGGGCGGCCCGGACGAAGTGTCGGCGCACGAGTGCCGTTATACCGGAACCGGGCCGATCATGCGACCTCGAGCGCACGCCGGAGCGCAACCCGACCCTGGCGCGGCCGCGGCGAGGGGTCCGCTAGCCCGCGAAGGTGTTGGCCAGCCGGCCGCGCACGCCGGGCCGATAGCGGAACAGGGCGCCGGCCTCGGGCTGGGCCGCCCGTTCGCGATCGTCCAGCTCTTCGTTCGCCGAGGTGATGTACAGCTCGTCGAGGTTCGCTCCGCCAAAGGCGACGCTGGTCACGAGGGCCGTCGGCAGGCGGATTTCCCGCTCGAAGCGGCCCTCGGGCGAGTAGCGCCGGACCGCCCAGCCGCGCCACAGGGCGAGCCAGATATGGCCCTCGGCGTCGACCGTCAGGCCGTCCGGGTTGCCATCGGCGGGATCGATCGTGACCAGTGGCCGGCGGGTTCCCAGCGAGCCGTCGGCCGGGTCGAACTCGAACGCGTCGATCCGCTGGATCGGCGTATCGACGTAGTACATCGTCCGTCCGTCCAGGCTCCAGTCGAGCCCGTTCGAGATCGTCACGGTCGGGACCTTGACGCCGACCGTGCCATCCGGCCCAAGGCAGTAGAGGGCACCGCCGCCGGTCGCCTTGTCATAGCGCATCGTGCCCGCCCAGAACCGGCCGCTCGGGTCGCATTTTCCGTCGTTCATCCGCCGCTCGGGATCGTCGGCGCCGATCGGGGCGATGAGCCGGGTGGCTGCCTGGCCCGGGTCGAGCAGCCGGAAGCCGTCATCGGTGGCCAGGACGAGGCCGCCCCCGGCCCGCACGGCAACGGCGCCGACATGGCGCCCGACATCGAGGGTCGTGGTCAGGCCGGTCGAGGGGCTGTAACGACGGACCAGGCCGGACATGATGTCGACCCAGATCAGGGTCCCGCTCGGGCCGTCCCAGATCGGGCCCTCGCCGATCCGGTCGATCGTCGGGCCGATTTGCTCGAGGCCGGACTCGGCTGTCACCGCGCCAACATACCAGCCGCGAAGCGCGCTCGGTCCGGTGCTGGCGGTAGAGCCGGGATCGCGCCTTACGGTCCCCTTACATCCGGTTACCGCTCTTGCCTTGTTGTCACCCTGGGGGACGGGCAGGATCGGCTCAGTCAGCCCACCATCACGTCCGGACCAGGAGCTCAGCACCCATGAACGCTCGGATCCAGCAGTTCGGGGCCCGTCGGATCGCGACGGTCATCCTCGCCCTGGGGCTCGTCGGCGTCGTCGCCGTCCCGGTGATCAATGCCGCCTCGAGCGGTCCGGCCCCGGTCGTTCCGGGCCTCGATTCATCGGTCGCGAGCTCGGCCGGCGGAGCCGGCGCAGGCCAGGTCGACGAGGCCACGATCAATGCGGCCCAGCTCCGCCTCGGCAGCAAGCTCCTGAGCCGGGTGGTCCGGGGCGACTTCGTCGTCCGGGCCAAGGGCGGCACGTTCGTGGACATCCACTACGAGCGCGGCCAGGTCAGCGCCGTGAATGCCACCTCGCTGACGGTCGTCGGTCCGGACGGCAAGGGCGCGACGTTCAGCCTGACCAGCGCGACCCGGATCCGGACGGACGGCGAGCTGGCCAAGGCAGGCGATCTCCAGGTTGGCCGGACGGTCCTGGTCTTCGGCACCGGCAGCTCCGGCAGCTACACCGCGATCGTCGTCCGCCAGCCCAAGGTCGGGGCGGCCGGTGGAGCGGCCCCCAACGCCTCGACCAAGCCGTAGTCCGGCGGCGTCGAGCGGGCTGATTTAAAGAGCAGGACCCGGGTCTCGGGTCCTGCTCCCTGGTCGTTCGGCTCAGTGGGCGCGAGCCGACCGGTCTGGCTCAGTAGCCAGGCTTGCCCGAGGCGCTGGGGGCCGGGATCGGGCCGGACGTGCCGGCCACGAGGAAGCCATTGACGCCTTCGCCGGTCGTATCGGTCGGCGCACTGTCGCCCTTCCAGTAGTACAGGGGCAGGCCCATGTAGGTGACCTGGACGGTCCCGTCGGCTCGCGTGAGCGTCCCGAAGGCGCCGGTCACGCCCGACCCGCCGCTGGCAGCTCCGCCGGTCGCCACGAGCAACGGGGGCCAGGCCACGGCGCAAGCGCCCGTGCAGGTCGACGACGTCGACGTGTCACCGGTCTTGGTGTACAGGGCCAGTCCCTTCGGGCCGACGAGGTAGGTCCCGAGGGTGGGCGACGTGCCGGACGTGACGACAATCGCCATGTCACCGCCGGCGGCGGCCGCGGAACCGGCCGGAGCGACGCTGGCCGGAGCGACGCTGGCCGGCGCGGTGGCAGGAGCGGTCGTTGTCCCGCTGCTCGTACACGCAGCGGCCAGCCCGGCGACGAGCACGATTGCGGCGATCGGTCGGAGAACTGACATCTGGGAACCTCCGTTGGTGCAAGCCCCTTCTCGACCTGCCGGGACTGATACGACATGGCCCTGCGCCCGGTTTTTGCGAGCCGGCCGGGGTCGACTATCATCCGACGGTCCGCCCGTAGCTCAGTGGATCAGAGCAGCTGACTTCGGATCAGCAGGTCGGGGGTTCGAATCCCTCCGGGCGGGCCAGCCAGACCGGGCAATCGTCACCGACTTGAGCGTTCTTCACGGGGCTCTGCTGCGATGGTAACGACTGCCGTCCGAACTGGCCGGCGCCCGACGATCAGGTAGGTCTCCATCGGACCGAGTCCGCGAAGGTCGATCGGACCGCGCGGCTCCGCTTCGAACAGATCCTGCACGGTTCGCCAGGTTTCGCTGCCGACATGGACGCGGCCCGGGATACCCTGCGATTCCAGCCTGCTGGCGATGTTCACGGTTTCGCCCCAGATGTCGAAGGCAAACTTGCGGTCGCCGATCACGCCACCGATGACCGGCCCCGAGTGCAGGCCGACTCGGAGGCGAAGGTCGGCGCCTGGCTCGCTCTCCTGAGAGGCGGCGTCGATCATCGCCAGGCCGAGGTCGACGACCCGGGCTGCGTGGTCTTCGAGCGCCTCGGGCAGTCCGCCCGCGGCCATGTAGGCATCGCCGATGGTCTTGATCTTCTCGAGTCCGCCGGCGGCCACGAGCTCGTCGAAGCGGGCAAAGAGCCGGCCCAGCATCCCGACCAATTCGTCGGCCGGCAGACGTCCGGTCAACGGGGTGAACCCGACGATGTCGGCAAACAGCACCGTGACCGCCGGGTACTGATCGGCGATCGTCCGCTCGCCCGCGAGGAGGCGCGATGAGATCGACTCCGGAAGGACGTTGAGCAGCAGCGCATCGGCCCGGTCCTTCTCGAGCCTCAACGCGTCTGCCTGGTGGGTGATCACGATGTCCTGGTAGAAGACCCGGCGACGCGACTGCTCGAGCAGCCGGAGGGCCACCAGGCTCCCGATCACGGCGGCTCCAAAGATGAACGTGTCGACGAGGAGGTTGCTCCGGCCCGGATAGAGGACGGCAGCGACCACGAAGCCGACGACGATGACGGCCGTCCGCATTGCGGCAAAGATGAACGCAGTCCGGGCGACGAACCCGAAGATAAAGAGCAGCAGGATCGCGCTGATCCCATATCCCGGCAGGACGCCACCCTCGGACGCAAGCCACAGGATGACCAGCCCGTTCACGGCGGTCAGAACGGAAATGGTCGAGTGCTGCCGATCCAGGGTGTCGGCCCTGGCCGAAAGCAGGAAGCCTGCCGAGTTGAACGCCGACATCGCGAAGCACACGGCGATTGCGAGACCTGGCGGGATCGGTGTGCTCGTCGGGATGACGACGACGGCCAACAGCCACATGACCGCCGCCGTGGCTGTCGCGATGCGGAATCCGATCTGGCTCTCCGCACCGCCCTGGCGTTGATAGCGTTGCTCCACCCGATCGTCGAGGAACCGCAGGGTGCCTCGTCGGAGCGCCCCACCGTCGGCTTCGAGCTCGATCGACGCCGGATCGGGCGACGCGGGATCCGGAAGCGACTGAGCAGCCATCGTCGTGAGGGTAGCAACCACCATCTCGGTCCGACGGGTACTTGGTTCCTTGACCCGGCTGAGTGCGAGGCTGTCCCACCGGCCCGTGCCGAAGGAACGACGCCTGACGAAGGAACTGGAGGCCGTCATTGGGCGGGTCATGGCCCTGAGCGCTCGAAGCCTTCTGATGACCTCCCGGTACCCCGCATGACGACGATCGCCAACCTGCGCGAGTTCGAGGCGCTGGCCCGGGAACGGCTCAGCCCGTCCGCCTACGCCTACTACGCGGGCGGCTCGTGGGACGAGCAGACGATGCGTGACAACGAGGCGGCCTTCGCCCGGCGCCACCTGTTGCCGCGGGTCCTGGTCGATGTCGCGAAGGTGGAGCCGGGCACAAGCCTGCTCGGCCGGGCGGTCTCCCTGCCGGTCGGGTTCGCCCCGGCCGCCCTGCAGGGGCTGGCCCATCCGGATGCCGAGCTGGTGCCGGCCCGGGTTGCCTCCGGCTCCGGCCTGCTCTACTGCCTGTCCACGTTCGCCAACCGATCGATCGAGCAGGTTGCCTCGGCCGGCCCGGGTCCGCGCTGGTTCCAACTGTATGTCCAGAAGGATCGCGGGGCATCCGAGGCGGCCGTCGCCCGAGCGGTGGCGGCTCGCTACGACGCGATCGTCCTGACGGTCGACTTTGCGGCTGCTGGCTATCGCGAGCGAGACCTGCGCGATCCCGTGGTGGACGAGGGCCTCCTGCCGAACGTTGGCGGTGAAGCACCGAACCGCGGCCCGTTCGGCCACCAGATCGACAGTCGCTGGACTGGACGACCTGGCCTGGCTGGGCGGCCTGAGCAACCTGCCGATCGTGATCAAGGGCATCCTCGACCCGGCCGACGCGGTCCGGGCAGTCGAGCACGGCGCCGCGGGGATTGTCGTCTCGAACCATGGCGGCCGGCAGCTCGACCGGGCCCCGGCCAGCCTCGACGCGCTCGAGCCGGTCGTCCAGGCGGTCGCCGGGCGGGCCGAGGTCTACCTCGATGGCGGCGTCCGGCGAGGGACCGACGTGATGACCGCCCTGGCCCTCGGCGCCCAGGCGGTGTTCATTGGCCGGCCCTACCTGTACGCCCTGGCGGCCGGCGGCGAGGCCGGCCTGCTCCGCTCGTCGAGATCCTTGACGCGGAGATCCGGATCGCGATGGCGCTCCTTGGAGCCCCCACGATCGCCGGGATCACCCCCGACCGGGTCCTCTGACCAGCGGCGTCCCTACCGGACGCCCCCAAACCGACCACCGGCCAGGACCGTACCTACCTCTATTCGCGCCAGCGCCGTGCCAAGCGCGTGCCAACGGAGGACGCGGTCATGACCCACGATCCCAATCCTCACGCGAGCGGGCCGCGACCGAGCAGCGTCTACCGGCGGCCGCTCGGCAGGCGAGCCGTCGGGGCGGTACTCAGCAGCCGGGGCCCTGGTCCTGGCCATTGCCGGACCGGCCAGCGCGGCGGCCAAGCCGGTCGCAGCCGGCGCAGCGCGATCTCCCCGGCCGGGGCGATCCCGAACGTCTATCGCCAGACGCAACCTCGTCTCGGACATCCCGGGCGTCG
Source organism: uncultured Chloroflexia bacterium (assembly GCA_963697135.1). Taxonomy (GTDB): domain Bacteria; phylum Chloroflexota; class Limnocylindria; order Limnocylindrales; family CSP1-4; genus Palsa-1033. Next base: position 254,718 of record CAVOMZ010000007.1, read on the forward strand.
CCCGGATCACCGACCCGAACCTGGTCAACCCCTGGGGCATGTCGGCTGGACCCGCCACCCCGATCTGGGTCTCCGACAACGGGAGCAACGTCACCACCCTGTACCACGGGGCGATCAGCGGCAGCGCCCTCCTCCCGGTCCCGCTCGTCGTGGGCATCCCAACCGGCGCGCCGACCGGCACGGTCTTCAATGACGCCAAGAACTTCGACATCTCGAGCGGCAAGTTCCACGGTCCGCCGCTGTTCATCTTCGCGACCGAGACGGGCTCGATCGTGGGCTGGAATCCGGCCGTACCGCCGCCCGCGCCGTCGGTCTGGGCGCAGCTCGGGGTGACCGTCCCGAATGCCGTCTACAAGGGCCTGGCGATCACGACCGACCCGACCGGCGACTTCCTCTACGCGGCGAACTTCCGAACCGGCACAGTCGACGTGTTCAACGGGAAGTACAAGCTGGTCCATTGGGCCAAGGCGTTCCAGGATCCGGGCATTCCGGCCGGATATGCCCCATTCAACATCCAGAACTTCAACGGCAAGCTGTACGTCACGTATGCCAAGCAGGACGCCGAGAAGCATGACGACGTCGCCGGGGCCGGCCATGGCTTCGTGGACGTCTACGACCTGCGCGGCCATCTGCTCCAGCGGCTGGCCTCCCGAGGCCATCTGAACTCGCCCTGGGGCCTGGCCTGGCACCGGCCGGCTTCGGCCATTTCGCGGGCGATCTCCTGGTCGGCAACTTCGGTGACGGCACGATCAATGCCTACAACCCGACCACGGGGCACTTCGACGGGCAGCTGAAGAACGAGGACGGCAACGTCATCGCGATCAACGGCCTGTGGGGCCTGCGCTTTGGCGATGCCGCCGCTGGCGGCCCGCTGACGCTCTTCTTCACCGCCGGGATCGGCGATGAGTCGCATGGCCTGATGGGCACGATCGAGGCCGTGCCCTGAGCACCGGCCGGTGACGAGCCGGCCAGCCTGACCCGCCAAACATGGAAGCGGGGCACGCCCGCGGTGGACGTGCCCCGCTTCGTCGGTCTCGGGGACCGGCTCCGACCGGGTTGCGTCGCCCCAGGCGAACAAACGGCCGTCGCGGCGCAACGACCGTCTGGACCTTCGTTTCGTCACTTTGTCCGCCAGGAGCGAGATTGACCAATTCCGAAGCGACTCGGCGGGCTCGGCGTTGGATTCGCTCGATCTGTTCGCCCTTGGCGACATCCCTCGGCCAGGCCCTCCTCGACGGGGCCTGCGACGAACTCTGGCTCAAGTCTTTGGCGAAGGTCAATTTGGACTCGGTTGAAGGCAACATGAAAGCGGGGCACGCCCTCGGTGGACGTGCCCCGCTTCGTCGGTCTCGGGGACCGTGAGCTGGGAGTCGATCAGCGGCGTCGGCGAGCGTGCCGGCCGGTGGGCTTGCGGCTGTCAGCCATCGGGGCGAACCCGACGACCAGGGCCACGACCGCGAACAGGATCATCAGGAAACCGATGTTCGACGAGGAGCCCGACGGGGTCACCGGGTCGACCGTGCTGGTCGCCGGCGGCGTGATCCGCGGGGTCGCCGTGGCGGCTTCGACGCCACCGGTCGGCGTGGCGCTCGGGGTTGGCGTCACGACCGGCGTCGGCGTCGGCGTGGGCGTCGGGGTGGGCGTCGGCGTCGGGGTCGGCGTGGGCGTCGGCGTCGGCGTGGGCGTCGGGGTCGGCGTGGGCGTCGGCGTGGGCGTCGGCGTCGGGGTGGGCGTCGGCGTGGGCGTCGGCGTCGGCGTGGGCGTCGGCGTCGGCGTGGGCGTCGGGGTCGGCGTGGGCGTTGGGGTCGGCGTCGGGGTCGGCGTCGGCGTGGGCGTTGGGGTCGGCGTGGGCGTTGGGGTCGGCGTGGGCGTCGGGGTCGGCGTGGGCGTCGGGGTCGGATCGGCGACCGTCACGGTGGCCGAGTCGGTGTCGGTGACCTGGGTGTTGCCGTCCCAGCCGCTGGCGGTCGCGACGTTCGTCGTGGTCTGGGTCAGGTTGCTCGAGCAGGTGAACGACCAGGCCTCGGTCAGGTCGAGGGCGTTGTTGCTGTTGGCATCCCCGGACACGTAGCTGACCGAGGCGCACTTGTCGTCAGAGACGGTGACGTTGGTCAGGGCCACGTTGCCCACGTTCGTGACGGCGTAGGTGTAGGTGACGGAACCGCCGCCGGCCGGCAGGTTCTGGACGCTGGCCGACTTGTGGATCTCGATCGCCGGCCGGCAGGTGATGTCGGTCGTGATCTGGCTGAACACGTCCTGGAGGTCGCTGGCATTGACGACGTGGAAGTAGTTGGCGGCGGGCTTGGCGAGCGACTCCATCAGGGGCAGGTCGACCGCGTTCGAGCCGCTGCCGCCCTGGCCGATGGCGATCGAGTAGACAGCGTCGGCGGCAGCCTGGAAGTCGCTGATGTTCTGGGCCGTCGGCCGGGCGCCGCTTGGGCCGGTGTTATCCGGGTTCGGCCGGCCATCCGAGACGAAGATGATCACGTGCTGGACGGTCAGGTCGTTGGCCGTGGTCCGCTTGTGGGCGGTCATGTCGGCGGCGCCCTTGGCCATCCCCTGGCGGAGCGGCGTATCGCCGTTCGCGGTCAGGCCGTCGATCGCGCTGCCGACAGCCGACGCGCTGGAGGTCCCGAGGGCCAGGTTCGTCGTTGCGTTGTCGTTACCGAACGACGACAGGCCGACGTGATGCCGGCCGGAGCCGCCGACGCCGCCTTCACTGTTGAGCGTGTCGACGAGATCGTGGGCGGCGGCCTTGGCGTAGTACATCCGGACCTGGGGCGGGTTGCCCGAGGCGTTCTGGGTCTCGCCCATGCTGCCGGACCGGTCGATCACGAGCTCGACGTCGAGCGGGACGATGCCGCAGCCGGTGTCGGCCACGGCGTGGGGAGTGCTGGCCGCCGCCACCGCGCCCGTCGAGAACGGCACCGCGGCGGCGGCGAAGAAGAGAGCCGCCAGCGAACCGGCCAGCTGGCGGGCTCGAGGCGGCTTCCGGAAGGTCCTGGCAGAGGTCGACATGGTGCTCCTGGATGCCCGGCGGGATGAAGGTGGGATGAAGGTCCTGGGAGGAGTCGGCCGGTGCGTGACCCTCGTACCAGTACCTTAGGTATGAGCGGACGCGGTTCAATCACGCAGACCGCAACCAACTGCACCAGCCCCGGCGGGCGTTGCCCGACCGCACCGGGACCAAGGTCATCCAGCCCTGAATTCGACGAAGCCGCCGGTAGTACCGACGGCCCCGTTCGTCCTGGCGCGAGATCTGCGGGTTAGCGGCCCTCGATCAGGGGACGATCAGGTGGACTGGGTTGCCGATGATCTGGGCCGTCCAGGTCGTGACGTCCTGGGACGTCCCGCTGCCGTTCATCGAATAGAGGATCTTCCACCAGCCGTTCTGCTGGGCCGTGTAGTTGGCCGGAATGGGCACGTCCATCGTCAGCCAGCAGCCGTTGAACAGGCCCAGCGATGCCCCGGTTGAGGTCTGGACCCCGCTGACCTGGCTGCCCCCGCTCGAGTTCGAGTTGCAGGCGTTGTTCCGGTTGCCGTTCGTGGTCCCGGTCACGGCTGAGTAGGTGAACGGCGTGTTGCTCCAACCGGCTGCCGTCGGGATCTGGATGGAGAGTGTGGCGCTCAACGGGGAGGTGTCGCCGGGGTCCCAGAGGCTGAGCTCGAGGGTCTTGCCGGCGTAGAAGTTCGGGACCTGGGCGAGGTAGAAGGTCGAGCTGGACGTTCCCGAAAGCGGGGTGAACATCTGCATCGCGCCCAGGCCGTAGACCGTCGGTAGGAGGCCGTTGCTGGTCGTTCCCTGGGTGTCGTCGGCAAAGATCGCAAAGCTTTGCTCGCCGTCGGTGCTCTTCTGGTTGGCGGAGCCCGCCGTCGTATTCGGGGGCAGCGTGCCGGTCGTGTGGAGGCGGTAGACCGTGCCGTTGGCGCCGCCGGTCAAGCCGCTGTAGAGGAGATACCACGAGTCGTGATAGTTCAATCCGTTTGCGACCCCGCCCGTCTTGTAGACCGTGGTCACCTGCTTGCACTCGGTCGCGCCGCTGGGGATCGAGGCCGGCGGCGTCGGGTCGGGGTTCATCGTCGAATCGAAGCCGTTCTGGTCCTCGAAGAGGGTGCCTGACGTAGCCAGTCGGGTGTCATCCGTGTTGTCGTAGGGGGTGTTATTCGTGTTGAACAGCTCGTACCAGGAGCTGACCGGGTTGTTGCCGCCGAACCAGCGATCGCCCGTCCCGCTGGCGATGTCGGTTGCGCAGAAGGTTGGGTCGAAGACGAAGACCCGGCCACCGGTCGTATTGGGCGGCATCGAGATCGCGTAGTTGTAGTAGTTCGTCGGGTCGTAGCAGGCGGTGATCCCTGAAGTGGTCCCGCACGTCTTGGCTGGCGAGCTCGTGGCCGTGTCGTAGAAAGGCTGGAACGCGTCACCATCAACGTTGTTGGCGCCCTCCGTGTTCATCGTCGCCCAGAACCCGCGCGGGTTCAGGGTTTGGCCGCCGGTGTCCTTGAAGCAATTGGCGAGGCCGTTTGCGCACACCGCCCCGGGTCCGCTGAGGGTCGTCTGGCCGCTGGGCGTCGTCACCAGCGCCCCGTTGAAGGTCTGGTTGCGGACGACGCCGAAGTTGCCGTAGTAGTTCTCCGGGCTGCCCATTGGAACGGGCAGGGTGAAGAGGGCCTTCGAGCTCCGGGTCGACTGGATCTTCTGGATCCCGAAGATCCGCATGAAGAACGTGTTGACCGGGGCGCTGATCGTGACGTCCATCTGGTTCTTGACCGTGCCGTCCTGGACGGCCGAGATCGTGACCCCGCCGCCCGGGACATAGCCATTCTTCTTGGCTTCGGCCAGGGCATCGGCCGTGCCGCTCGACGGTGCACCGGGCAGGTCGACCGCGCCGGCCAGGGCGGCGGAATCGGCGGCCCGCTGAATTCGGAGCGAGTTGCTCCAATACCAGCTGACGTCGATCACGAGGGCAATGAAGCCCATCAGGACGAAGATCGACAGGACGAGCAGGACGAGGATCTGGCCGCGCTGGGTCCGCGTCCTCGGCTGCCGAATGGCCGCTGACCTGGCGCGCAGACGGGCTGCAGGAGTCGAGGGCACGGTCGTACTCACTAGTTCGAGGTTGGGTTGAACTGCATGATGGTTGCGTCGGTCATCGGGATCGTCGCCGCCTGGTTGCCCCCGATCAGCTTCAGCGCACCGGCCAGCGGCGTCGTCAGCTTGTAGGTGTAGGTGATCGAGATCCCGATCGAGTCGACCGCCCCGGCAAACGTGTGGCCATCGACGTTCGAGCGCGAGCAGACGCTCCAGCTGTTGGAGCCACCCGGCTTGAAGTTCAGGACGATGCCGTTGGCGTCGGTGAAGGGCGACGCCGTATAGACCCAGTCGTTGTCCTTGCCCAGGGTGTCGCCGCCGTTGCTGTCGGCCTGGAAGATCCGGATCCTGCCGACCTGTGACAGGGGGATCGGTGAGCCCGTCGAGGCGAGGATCCGGTCGACGGCCTCGACGATCGTTGGGTCGACCTTGGTCCCATTCGGGCAGCCCGTGCCGCCGCCGTCGACGAGATCCGCCCCGATCCGGGCGCCCTCGCGGGTCGCGTACTGGAGGGTCAGCTGGTGGTTGAAGGCAAAGCCGAGCTCGAGCATGCCCAGCAGGAGGATCATGAACAGCGGGACCATGAGCGAGAACTCGACCAGGCCCTGTCCCCGCTGGGTGGCCCGGCGGCGGCGAGTTGTCCAAGCGATCCGGCGAATCGGGCCGGTCACAGGATCGGCTCCATCCGCATCTCATTCGAACGGGTGATCGTGAAGTTCCCGGTCGGCAGCGGCACGAAGTTCATCAGCGGCGTATGCCAGTTGTACGTGTAGGCGACCTGGACGCCGATCGTGTCGCGGGTTCGGAGCGTGTTGTTCGGGCAGCCGAGCGATGTAGTCACAGCGGCCGCCCGCACCGCTGACGAGGTTGGGCAGGCCCTCGGGATAGTTCGTGGTCGTCAGCTTGAAGGGCGTCGTGGCCGAGCCGCCGTACAGGCTGCAATCGGTTGTGGGCGACGTGCTGTGGACCCAGGTATTGCCCGAGGTGGTCACGTTGCCCGTCCACGGGCCGCCGGATGAGTTTGCCCGGTAGATGACGATCGAGCTGATGTTCGCCGCCACGACCGGCGGGTTCATGTCGGCCAGGACCTGCTTGATGATCTGGCAGTCGGCGCCCGCGTTCGAGCCGGCCTCGGCCCCGATCAACGAGGCGTCGCGCGTGGCGTAGTTCTCGCTGAGCACGGCGTTGAAGGCGAAGGCGAACTCGATCGTGGCCAGGAGCAGGATCAGGAAGAGCGGGAAGACAAGCGCGAACTCGACCAGCGACTGTCCATCAGACCTGGACGATCGGCGGCGTCGGCTGAGAGTCGGGCGATGCATGGTCTCCGAAGTCCTGGGCACGGCTGGAGGAGTTGATAGGTTATCGACGGCGATGGTCCGGTCGACCCATCACCGCTTCATAGGACCAAGGTCCCAGCGGGGAACGCGAAGACTACGGAGCCTACCTTGCAGACGACCTTGAGAGAAAGAGCCCGGCCCGAGCGTGGAACGCGGTTCGCGTTGCCCGGTGGCAACAAGCCGGCTGGCGTCAGCCAAAGCGCCCAGGCGGCCTAGGGCCGGGCGTCTTCCTAGGGCACGATCAGGTGGACCGGATTGCCCCGGACGCTGACCCGCCAGGTCGTCGTGTCGTTCGACTGGACCCCTGATGCGATCCGGTAGTCGATCTTCCACCAGCCCGCCTCCGACTCGCCGTGGGGGGTCAGGCCACTGCTGCCGTACGTGGCGGGCAGGGGGATCAGGATCGTCAGCCACGAGTCGTCGAAGGGATGGCCTCCGCCCGGGAACGTGGCCGTGATCGAATTGACCGCCGCGCCTGAACAGTTCGAGCCGATCGCGTTGTTGCATTGCGCGTCGGCCGTGTAGTTGAAGGTCGGGTTGGAATAGACGTTGCCGTCGGGGTCCTCGACGAACAGCGTCGCCGTGCCCTTGACGTCACCGACGTCGAAGAGGTCGATCTCGAGGGTCTTGCCGGCGTCGATCGCCGGGATCTGGGCCAGGTAGAAGACCTGGTCGCCGCCGGCCACGTTGTTGTAGGCGACCATCGAGCCTTCGCCGTGGACCTGCGGGCTGGCCGCCCCGGCAGCCGTCACCTCGAGCGAGTACATGTTCTCGGCATTGACGTTGGCGTTGACCGACGGATCGAGGACGTCGTGGCCGCCGTCGCGCGACGTGTCGACCTTGGTCGTGGTCACCTGCAGCTCATACTCGCCGGCAGGCAGCCCGCCGGCCATCGTCCACCAGCGGTCGTGGAACGGGTCGTGGGCGCCGCTCGTCGGGCAGGCGCCGGCGGTACCCGTGTAGTCCAGCCCTGGGTCGCCCCCGGTGTTCGCCTCGAACTGGCTGCCCGAGGTCGCCACGAGCGAGTACTCGTTCGTCGCCAGCGGGTTGCCGTGGGTGTCCCACAGGTTGTACCAGGTCGAGACGGGGTTCTGCGGGCCACCGATCCAGTGGTCGCCGACGCCCCAGTCGCCCTTCGTGTCGCCGGGCTTGGCGTCGCCCGAATCGACCGAGCAGAAGCCCGGGTCGAAGACGTGGACGCTGCCATTGCCATCGCCGGGCGGGACGAGCACCTCGTAGTAGACGCCGGCCGGGCTGTAGCTCGGGTTGCCGCCCCGGGCGGCGTCGGAGGTCGGGTCGAACGCGTCCCCGTTCGAGGCGTCGCCGCCCTTGCGTGATCGCCGACACCGAAGAAGCCCTGGCTGGGGATCTGGGCGGGCGCCGTCGGGCCGGTCGGCGGCGAGGGGTTCGACCGGCTCGCATCCGGGATCCCGCTCGGCCCATTCGATCCGCCGCCGGCACAGGCCGGCTCGGGGCCGGTCGGGGTTCGGAGGCAGCCGACCCCGTACCAGGCCTGGGGACTGCCCATCGGCACGGGCAGGACGTAGACCGCCTTCGAGGTCCGAGTGGCCGTGATCGTGTCGAGCCCGAAGACGCGCATGAAGAACGTGTTGACCGGCTCGGAGATCGTGACGTCAAGCTGGCGGTCGTTGGCCGGGTCGGGATAGGCGCACATCCCGGGCACGCTGGCGGGGCTGACCCCGTCGGCGCCGCAGCCGTTGGTGACGACGTAGCCGTTCTGGCCGGCGGCCGTGGCGGCCGTGGCCTCGCCTCGGGCCACGTCGGCCGGGAGATTGACCACGCCGGCCAGGGCGGCAGCGTCGGCCGCGCGCTGAACCCGCAGGCTGTTCGCCCAGAACCAGGAGATGTCGACGACGATCGCGCAGAAGCCCAGCAGGACGACGATCGCGGCGGCAAAGATCACCAGGATCTGGCCTCGCTGTCGGGGGCTCCGGGCGGGCGGGAGGCTGACGGTCATCGTGCTCAGCGCTCCTAGCTCGAGCCCGGGTTGAGCTGCATGACCGTCCGGTCGGTGATCGTCAGGGTCGGGTTGCCCCCGCCGAAGAAGCCCTCGATCGTGGCCAGCGGCGTCTGGAAGTGGTACGTGTACGACACGCTTACCCCGATCGAGTCGATCCGCGGGGCGACGTTGCTCCGACTGCAGGCCGGCCAGGCGTCGCCGCCGGGGAACGAGGAATTCGACGAAATCGAGCGGCTGGGTATCGCCCGCCGGCACGGGCCCGGCGCCGGGGGCGTAGGTCCAGACGTCCTCCAGCCCCTGGTCATTCGCTCCGGTGGTGGGGTCGGCCTTGTAGATCACGATCCGGGAGACGTTGGCGACCAGGACCTGCGAGCCCGGCGAGGTGAGCACCCGCTCGACGGCGGCGACGACCAGGGGATCGACCGTCTGCCAGCTGGCCGCTCCGGGGCAGCCCAGCGGACCGCCACCGTTATCCAGGGCGGCTCCCGCCCGGGCACCCTCGCGAGTCGCGTATTCGATCGTCAGATCGTGGCTGAACACGAACCCGAACTCGATCATGCCCAGCAGGATCAGCAGGAAGACGGGCAGGATCAGGGCGAACTCGACGAGGCCCTGACCGCGCTGCCCGCTTGAACTCCCGTCCGGCGCCGGCGGGCCAGCCTCACAGGACCGGCTCCATCCGCATCGGGTTGGACTCGGTCAGCGTCCAGCCGTTGCCGAGCAGGCCGAGCAGGCCGTGGAGGGGCGTCCGCCAGGAGTCGTGGTAGGTGATCGCGACAGCGATCGTGTCAGGCCCAGGGTGGCCGGGCAGGCAGCCCTCGCTCGTTCCGCCGATGTCGTTGCAGCGGGCCGAGTCCGGGTAGGTGGCCGGGCCGTCGAGCGAGTAGGGCACGGTCTTGCTCGTGCCGTCGGGGAGCCGGCACGTCGTCGTGCCCGTCCGGCTGTACGAGTCCACGGCCTGGCCCGGCCCGGCAGTGACGTTCCCGTTCGGGTCGAGCAGCTGGCCGGTGCTGCTCGTCCAGTAGATCTGGACCTCGGTGATGTTCGCGGCGCTCGCCGGAGCGCTCACGTCCTGCTCGACCTTGGCCAGGATCTGGCAGTCCGCCCCCAGCCCGTTGCCGGCCTCGGCCCCGATCAGGGCGGCGTCTCGCGAGGCGTAGTTGATCGAGAGCAGGCCGTTCATCAGGAAGGCGAACTCGATCAGGCCCATCAGCAGGACGAGGAAGACCGGGATGACCAGGGCGAACTCGACCAGCGCCTGGCCATCCGGCGCGGATCGGTCGGCGGGCCGGTGACGAAGTCGGCGGTCCAGGGTCGGCATGTTCGAGTGTGGCGGGGCCATTGCGCTGCGGCCGGCCCGTCCACCGGGCGGCCGATGGCAGGCGCGGACTATCGCCCGGTCCGCCGAACCCGCGAACAATAGGCAAGCTGCCGTATTGCGCGGCCCGGTCAGGCCGCCGAGGCCCTGTCGGGCGCCGCGGCGCGGGGCTCGCGCGGGCAGGGGCTTCTGCGGCGGGGATACCACGGGACTAGCAGCGCCTCGAGCCGGACGGCTCTCAGCCGGCTCGCCAGGCCCCGCCGGGCCTACCCGCCAAGCTACCTGTCAATGAGGATGTCTACTGGATATCCTCGGGCGCCTCCGGACGAACCCGGCTCCGCGGGATCCCCTAGCTACGAGCTCAGGGCACCACGAGGTGGACCGGGTTGCCCAGGACGTTGACCTCCCAGGTCGTGAGGTCGCTGCCGCCGCCGACGGTGTAGGTGACCTTCCACCAGCCGGCCTGGCTCTCGCCGGTTGGGGTCAGGCCGACGGAGCCGTAGCTCGAGGGCAGCGGGACGAGGATCTTGAGCCAGGAGTTCTGGTAGAAGCTGCCTCCGGAGGTGGCATTGGGGCAGCCCGCCGGTGGGGTGAGGCCGGAGGTGGACCCGCCGTTGGCCTGGATGCAGGTCACGTTCGTGCCCGAGGTGTGGCCCGACGAGGCGTTCGAGTCGGCCGTGTACGAGAACGTCGCCGGGGTGTACACGTTGTTGTCCGGGTCGAGGATCTGGAGCCAGGCCCCGCCATTCACGTCGCCCACGTCGAACAGGTCGATCTCGAGGGTCTTGCCCGCGGCGGTCTGGTCGATCTGGGCCAGGTAGAACGTCTGGCTGCCCAGGGCCAGGTTGTTGTAGGCGGCCATCCGGCCGCCGCCGTAGACGGCCGGCGAGCCGCCGCCGGTGGCCATGATCGAGAACATGTTCTCGGCATTGGTGCTGGCGTTGATCGACGCGTTCGACGGGTTGGTCGTGCTGATCTGGACCCGGTACGTGCCGGCCGACAGCCCGCTCGCGGTCGAGCCGTTGCCGGAGCCGACCAGCCACCACTTGTCGTGGTAGGCGCTCGCTCCGCAGTCGGTCACGCCACCGCCGACGGCCGGGCCGCCGTTCGTCACGTCCGAGCCCTGCTGGTTCTCGAAGAGCGTGCCGGAGCTGGCGACGAGGACGTCATCGGCGGTGGTGAAGGCCGTGCCGTTCGTGTTGTAGACGCTGTAGTAGGTCGAGACGGCATTCGTGCCGCTCAGCCAGTGGTCGCCGGCGCCCTGGGGCAGGCCGGCCGCGTTGTTGCCCATCGCACAGAAGGCAGGGTCGAAGACATAGATGGCCCCGCCGCCGGAGGTGAACTTCACGGCGTACGAGTAGCCGTTCGGGTCGTAGTTGGCATTCGCCCCGCACGATGAGCCGCAGCTCGTGTTGTTGTTCTCGGGCGAGAAGGCGTCACCGTTGGACTGGTTGCCGCCGCGGGTCTGGACCGAGCCCCAGAAGCCCTGGCTGTTCAGCTGCGAGCCCGTGAACACGGTTCCGCTCGTCGAAAGGGGCACCCCGCTGGCCCCGTTGCTCTGGCCGACCGTATTGCACGTCGCATGGGTCGCGCTCAGGTCGAAGCAGCCGACCCCGTAGTAGGCCTGCGGGCTGCCCATCGGCACCGGCTGGACGTAGATCGCCTTCGAGGTCCGGGTGGCAGTGATCGTATTGAGCCCGAAGATCCGCATGAAGAACGTCTGGACCGGGGCCGAGACCGTGACGTCGAGCTGGCGCGGGTCGGTCCCACCGTTGAGCGAATCCTGGATCGGGGTGACCGTCACCCCTCCCCCGGCCGTGTAACCGTTCTTGGTTGCCTCGGCAATCGCGTAGGAGTAGGCACTGGCGGTGTTCCCGGGCAGGTAGACCGCTCCGGCCAGGGCGGCCGCATCGGCCGTTCGCTGGACGCGCAGGCTGTTGGCCCAATACCAGGACACGTCGACGACGATCGCGACGATGCCGATCAGGGCCACGATCGCGCCCGCGAAGATCACCAGGACCTGGCCTTGCTGGGCCTTCGTCCGGCGCCGGTTCGTGACCGGTCGAGGCAGGCGGCGATTCGAGTTCAGGCGCATGGAGTCAATCTCGAGTACGGGCGGGGTGAGATCACGTTCCGCCGGACGTGAGGTCAGGGCACGACCAGGTGAACCGGGTTCCCCAGGACGTTGACCTCCCAGGTCGTGGTGTCGTCACCGCCGGCAACCTGGTATTCGATCTTCCACCAGCCCGGCTGCGTCTCCCCCGGAGGGGTCAGCCCGGTCGAGCCGTAGGTCGATGGGAGGGGGATCAGGAGCTTGAGCCAGGTGTTGTTGAACGAGCTCGCGCCGCCCTTGGCCGTCTGGACGACGGTCGTTCCGCTGGCGTTCGAGCAGGCGTCGCTCTTGCCCGCCATGGCAGTTCGAGTCGGTGCTATAGGTGAACGTGGCGTAGTTGTAGGCGTTGCCGTCGGGGCTCAGGACCCGCAGGAAGGCGTCACCCGGACACGTCGCCGGGGTCGAACAGGTCGATCTCGATCGTCTTGCCCGCGGCAGTCTGGTCAATCTGGGCGAGATACATCCGCTGGTAGCCACTGCTCAGGACGTTGTAGCCCGCCATCCGACCCAGGCCGTGGACCTCGGGCGAGCCCGAGCTGTCGGTCACTTCGATCGACCAGGCGTTCTCGGCCTGCGCCTTCCAGTTGACCGCCCCGACCGCAGCCGACTGGATCAGGACGCGGTACGTCCCGGCGGCCAGGCCGGTGGCCAGCGGCCACCACTTGTTGTGCCAGTAGCCGCCGATCGCCGGACTGGCGATCTTGCCGGCGCCGCAGTCGATCGCCGTGCGGCCGTCGGCGCTCGTGTCGCCGACCGCCGGGCCGCTCGAGCCGACCGTTCCGTAGGTCCCGCTGTTGTCGATCTGGAACTCCTGCTGGAACAGGCTTCCGGAGGCGGTGACGAGCGAGTCGTCGGCTTCGGTAAAGATCGTGTTGTTCGTGTTGTACAGGCTGTAGTAAGTCGAGACCGAGTAATACTTGCCGGCCGTCCCGCCGTATTGGCGGCTGTTGTCCGCGTTGTAGTGGTCGGCAACGCCGTAGCCCCCGCCGACCGGGCAGAACGTCGGGTCGAAGATGTACACGGCTCCGCCGTTGGCCGGAACGACGACCTGGTAGTTGTACGGCTCGCCGTTCACGGCGTAGTCCGGGTTCGTCCCGCCGGCCGAGTTCGATCCGGGATTGAGCGGGTCGTTGTAGGGCGTGAACGCATCGCCTTCGTTGTGCTCATCACCGGACGATTGGATCGCTCCCCAGAAGCCCTTCGAGGCGAGGGTCCCGACGCCGGTTGCGTTCGGAACGGCCGTCGTCGAGTCGCAGTTCGAATCGGATGGGGTCGTCAGGCAGGACACCCCGTAGTAGTTCTCGGGGCTGCCCATCGGGACGGGCTGCACGTAGATCGCCTTCGAGGTCCGGGTCGCCGTGATCGTGTTGAGCCCGAAGACGCGCATGAAGAACGTCTGGACCGGCGCCGAGATCGTGACGTCGAGCTGGCGCGGGTCGGTCCCGCCGTTGGCCGTGTCCTGGAGTGGCGTGACCACGATGCCGCCGCCGGTCGTGTAGCCATTCTTGGTGGCTTCATTGTCGGCGTACAGGTAGGCGTTCGTGGTGCTGCCCGGCAGGTAGACCGCGCCGGCCAGGGCCGCCGCGTCGGCGGCGCGCTGGACGCGCAGGGTGTTGGCCCAGTACCAGGAGACGTCGACGACGATCGCGACGATGCCGATCAGGGCGACGATCCCGCCGGCAAAGATCACCAGGATCTGGCCATTCCGCCGCCGGCGCGAGAGCCGGGTGCCGGGGGACGTCGGGCGCGCCGAAGCAGGCATCGGAGCGTCCTCAGTTCGTCGGGTTGAGCGACATGACCGTCTTGTCGGTCATCGTCAGGGTGGCCGGCCCGGCCGGACCGAAGAACTTCTCGATCGCGCCGAGGGGCGTGACCATCGTGTACGTGTAGGTCAGGCTGACCCCGAGCGAGTCGGGCGGACAGACGTTGCCGCTGCAATACGAGGGGCAGCCGCTGCTGCAGATCCAGGTCGTGTTGTGGCGGTTGCAGGGCGTCCAGACGGGCGAGGCCGGCGGGGTGAACGTCATCGTCCCGTCGTTCTTGTTCAGCCAGGTATTGGTCGTCCCGGCGATGGGATTGCCGCTCAGGTCGGACTGCCAGATCTTGATCGAGGACACGCCGTTGGGATAGCCGACGATCGGCGAGCCGGGGCTCTTGAGGACCTTGGTCACCGCGTTGATGATGTTCTGGTCGATCGCGTTGCAGGTGGCCGTCACCCCGCCCCCGTCGGCCAGGGTCGAGCCGGCCCGGGCGCCTTCGCGGGTCGCGTACTCGAGGCTGAGGTTGTGGGTGAACACGAACCCGAATTCGAGCATGCCCATCAGGAGCAGCAGGAAGGCCGGCACGATGATCGCGAACTCGACCATGCCCTGGCCCCGCTGGCGCTCGCGTCGGCGGCTCACAGGACCGGCTCCATCTCCATCGCGTTCGACTTGACGATGGTCCAGCCGGGCCCGGTGAAGCCGAGCAGGCTCTTGAGCGGGGTATGCCAGGTGTAGTTGTAGGTGACCTGGACGCCGATCGTGTCGAGGCCGGAGTGGCCCGAGGCGCAGGTCAGCCCCGCTGATGATGTTGCACCGGCTCGACTCGGGGTAGCCGATCGTGGGCGTGCCGTAGGGCAGGGTGAAGGTCGAGCCTCCGACGGTGCACGAGATCGTCTGGGACGTGCTTCGGGGGTAGGTGTTGACGTAGCCACTCTTCTGGGCGCCGGTCGTCGAGTCCGCCCAGTAGATCTGGACGTTGACGATGTTGCTGGCGTTCGACGGGCCGCTGATGTCGTCCTCGATCTTCTTGAGGATCGCGCAGTCGGCCCCGGTCGCATTGCCGGCCTCGGCGGCGATCAGGGACGCGTCGCGGGTCGCAAAGCTGGCGGCCAGGGTCGCGTTCATCAGGAAGCCGTACTCGATCACGCCGACCAGGAGGACCATGAACAGGGGGAAGACGAAGGCGAACTCGACCAGGGCCTGGCCCTTGCTGTTCGGCCGGTGAAGGCGCGTGTGGCGGAGCGGGCGGATCATCTTCTCCGGCTTCCGTGGCGGTCCCGTCACCTGGGTCGGTGCGGCCTGTCCAACGATGCTTTGACGGTCGGCGTCCGTGCCATAGCCCGAACGTCCTAATTCGCGCGGCCCGAGCCGAGCTGCTGCAGCAAACACTGGGGCGGGCACCTTTCGGACGACCTTGGCGCGGAGGCAGCCGATTGGGGTAGTACCCGGGCCGGCTGAGCGTGGTCGCGCAGCTCGTGGTGCCCCCGGGCACCGATCGCCGGGCCCGCCGTCGCAACCGGGCCGCAACCGCCGTCCGATCACGCCGGACTGCCGGCCCGGGTATCCTGTCGAGCGTCAGATCCCCAAAATTCCCCGACCCGCCAGATGGACAGGTGGTGCTCATGAAGGTCGGTGTCGCCAGGGAGACCGCGCCCGGTGAGCGGCGGGTCGCCCTGGTACCCGAGGCGCTCGGCAAGCTGACGGCCGCCGGGCTCGAAGTGCTCGTCGAAGCCGGCGCCGGCGATGGCGCGGCGATTCCGGATGCGCTCTACGGCGAGGCCGGGGCCACGGTCGTCTCGACGGCCGAGCTGTACGCCCAGTCCGACGTCGTCCTGCGGGTCCAGAAGCCGTCCGAGGCCGAGGTCGCCCGCCTGCGGACCGGCCAGGCCGTGATCGGCCTCCTCCAGCCCCTGATCGATCCGGGCCTGGCGGCCAGCCTGGCCGGACGGGGCGTGACCGCGATCAGCCTCGACGCCCTGCCCCGGACCCTTTCCCGGGCCCAGTCGATGGATGCCCTCAGCTCCCAGGCCAACGTCGGGGGCTACAAGGCAGTGCTGATCGCCGCCAACGCCTTCGGGCGCTACTTCCCGCTCCTGACGACCGCGGCCGGCACGGCCAAGCCGGCCAACGTCCTCGTCCTCGGGATCGGCGTGGCCGGCCTCCAGGCGATCGGCACGGCCCGCCGCCTGGGGGCCGTGGTCAAGGCCTACGACGTCCGCTCGGAGACGAAGGAGCAGGCCCAGTCGCTGGGCGCCCAGTTTCTCGTCCTGAAGTCCGTGGGCGACGCGTCGGGCTCGGGCGGCTACGCCCGGGAGCTGACCGCCGAAGAGCGGACCGCCCAGCAGAACGAGCTGAACGGCTACATCGGCGGGATGGACGTCGTCATCACGACCGCCCAGGTTCCCGGCCGGCGGCCGCCGGTCCTGGTCACCGCGGCGGCGGTCGGCCTGATGAAGCCGGGCTCGGTCATCGTCGACATGGCCGCCTCGAGCCTGGGCGGCAACTGCGAGCTCTCGCGGGTCGGCGAGACGATCGTGACCGACAACGGGGTCACGATCATCGCTCCGGAGAACCTGCCGGCCACGATGCCGGCCGGCTCGTCGGCGTTCTACGCCCGGAACATCGCCGCCCTGCTCCTCCACTTCGTCAAGGAAGGCACGATGCACTACGACTTCGACGAGGAGATCACCGCCGGCACGGTCATCACCCATGACGGGGCGGTGGTCCAGGCGGCGACCCGCAAGCTGCTCGAACCGGCCCCGGCCGGGGGGCCCGGCGGAGCCGCCGGATGAGCACGGAGCTGCTCAACTCGCTGGCCCTGTTCGTGCTGGCGATCCTCGTCGGCTTTGAGGTCATCAGCAAGGTCCCGGCCACCCTCCACACGCCGCTCATGTCGGGTGCCAACTCGATCCATGGGATCGTCCTGGTCGGGGCGATGCTGATCGCCGCCGAGGCCGACAACCCGCTGAGCTACCTGCTGGCCTTCGTGGCGATGGTCTTCGGCGCGATGAACGTCGTCGGGGGCTATGTCGTGACCGACCGGATGCTCCAGATGTTCCGCAAGAAGGCGCCGGCCAAGCCGGTCGCCTCGGACGAGACCGAGGGCCAGGCCTGATGAGCCAGGCCTGGATCTACACCTTCGTCTACATCGCCTGGCTGATCGGGGCGGCCTGCTTCGTCCTCGGCCTGCACCAGATGAATTCGCCGGCGACCGCCCGCAACGGCAACCGGCTGAGCGCCTCGGGCATGGTCGTGGCCGTCGGGGCGACCCTGGTCCAGCTGATCCTCCGGCCCGAGGGCCTGAGCGCGGCCGCCCTGGCGATCATCGTCATCGGCTTCCTGATCGGTGGCGGCGCCGGCCTGTACACGGCCCGGACCGTGAAGATGACGGCGATGCCCCAGCTGGTGTCCCTGTTCAACGCGGTCGGCGGCGGGGCGGCCGCGCTCGTCGCGATCGACGACTTCATCCGGCTCACTGGCGCCGGCGGAGCCGATACCGCGACGACGATCTTCGTCGTCCTCGGGGCGATCTTCGGCTCGGTCACCTTCACCGGCTCGCTGATCGCCGGGGGCAAGCTCCAGGGCCTCATCCCGGGCAAGCCGATCGTGGTCCCGGGCGGCCGGATCCTGACGATCGCGATCGCCGCGGTGGCCGTGATCGGGACGGCGGTCCTGGTCCTCGCCGCGGCCGGCAGCCCTGACCCTCGACTCCTCGGTCGTCCTCGTCGTCCTGGCCCTGATCGTGGCGGCCGGCCTGATCTTCGGGATCACGATGGTCCTGCCGATCGGCGGGGCCGACATGCCGGTCGTGATCAGCCTCCTGAACGCCCTGACCGGAACGGCCGCGGCGATGGCCGGCTTCGTGATCGGCAACCCGGTCCTGATCATCGCCGGAGCGCTCGTCGGTGCGTCCGGATCGATCCTGACCAACCTGATGGCAACGGCGATGAACCGATCGATCCTGAACATCCTGGCCGGCGGCTTCGGTACCGGCGATTTCGACGGCCGGGGCCACGGCCGGCGGAGCTGGCGGGAGCGTCCGCGAGATCTCGGCCGACGACGCGGCGATCCAGCTGGCGTACGCCCAGAGCGTGATCATCGTGCCCGGCTACGGCCTGGCCGTGGCCCAGGCCCAGCACCAGGTCCGCGAGCTGGCCGAGCTGCTCGAGTCGAAGGGCGTGGACGTGAAGTACGCGATCCATCCCGTCGCCGGCCGGATGCCCGGCCACATGAACGTCCTGCTGGCCGAGGCGAACGTGCCCTATCCCCAGCTCAAGGAGATGGACGAGATCAACCCGGACTTCGAGCGGGCCGACGTGGCCCTCGTCGTCGGCGCGAACGACGTGACGAACCCGGCTGCCCGCCACCCTGGCTCGCCGGTCTCGGGCATGCCGATCCTCGACGTCGACCACGCCAAGTCGATCATCGTGATCAAGCGCTCGATGGGCCGCGGCTACGCCGGGATCGACAACGAGCTCTACACGGATCCGAAGACGGGGATGCTCTTTGCCGACGCCAAGGAAGGCCTGTCGGCCCTGACCGCGGCGGTCAAGGCGGTCTAGCCGGCCGGCTTGGCAGCCGGCGGCCGGCCGGCTCGAGACCCTGCCTTGTTCCAAGGGGACCGGGCGGGCGGACGACTGCCCCCCGATCCGGACGTCGGCTCGGATCCGGACGTCGGCCCTGATCCGGACGTCGGCCCCGATCCGGACGTCGCCTCCGGCGAACAGAAGGCCTCAACGCTGCCCACGGCGCATTTGCTCCGTTCCATCTTGCCGAGCTCGTTCGCCGGACGCGAACAGCGCGCTGTGACCGGCCCGATCGACGGTCTTCAGCCCAGTCGATTCGCGCTGTTTGTTCGCCTCTAGCGACGCTGGGTCACCCCCTCCCGGCGAGCTGAAGTCGCCGGCTCGCCGAAATTCGATCTCGGGGTCGCCCTGGGCGGACAAACGACCGTCAAGGGGGCGCCGCGAGGCTGGCATCGACCCGCGCTTGGCTGTTTCGTTCGCCAGGTGCGAACGAAAGGCCGAAGCCCTTGTGAGGCCGCTGGCCCGAGGCCTCGATTCCCTCGTTCTGTTCGCCCAAGGCGACGCCGGCACCTGATCGGGCGGGCGGGACGACTGCCCCCCGATCCGGACGTCGGCCCGATCCGGACGTCGGCTCGGATCCGGACGTCGGCCCTGATCCGGACGTCGGCCCTGATCCGGACGTCGCCTCCAGCGAACAGAGGGCGTCAACTCTGCCCGCGGTGCACTTGCTCGGATCCGGACGTCGCCTCCAGCGAACAGAAGGGCCTCAACGCCGCCCGCGGTGCATTTGCTCGGATCCTATTGCCGAGTTCGTTCGCCGGACGCGAACAGCGGGCTGGGACCGGCCCATTCGACGATCATCAGCCTGGTCGATTCGCGCTGTTTGTTCGCCTCTGGCGACGCTCAGTCACCCCCCTGCAGGCGAGCTGGCCGGTGTCTCCGAACGTCCGGGACCGCCCGTGGCGTCCCCGGTTTCCGGAGAGGCCGCATGCCTTTGTCCCTGGGTGGCCGCCAGGCGAACGGCGTCCCGACGACGGCCCACCCGGCCGCCCGCTCGCCGGGCCGCCTCCGCCTAGGGCGCGCCGGTCGAGCGGCCGAAGGCGACGCCCCGTTCGCGCAGAGAGACGAAGGCGTCGTGGCCGATGACGAGATGGTCGAGCAGCTCGATGTCGAGCAGCCGCCCGGCGGCAAGGGCCTCGGCGGTCAGGTGGAGGTCATCCGGGGAGGGCGTGGGATCGCCCGACGGGTGGTTGTGGACGAGGATCAGGCCTGAGGCGTTCAGGCGGACCGCGTCTCGATAGAGCTCGCCGACCCGGACCAGGCTCGAGCTGACGTTGCCCTGGTAGACCGTCGCCACCCGGAGCACGACGTTCTTCGTGTTCAGGAGGACGACCCGGAGCTCCTCGCGTTCCAGGCGGCCCATCTGGAGGATCAGCCGGTCGGCCACGTCGCGCGGAGCCCGGATCGTCCAGCGACCGGTCGGCCAGTCGGCCAGGAGTCGACGGCCGAGCTCGAAGGCGGCGCTGAGCTGGGCCGCCCGGACCGGCCCGATGCCGGGGATCGCCGCCAGCTCGGCGTCCGAGGCGCGGGCAAGACCGGTCAGGCCGTCGTGACGGGCGACTGCCTCCTCCGCCAGGTCGACCGCGCTCATGCCTCGCGCGCCGGTGCCCCAGACGATGGCGATCAGCTCGGCCGAGCTGAGCCCGCCGGCCCCGCGCAGGGCGAGGCGCTCCCGGGGACGTTCAGCCTCGGGCAGCTCGCGCAGGGCTCGGCCGACCCGGCGGACCGTTTCGGGGTCGAAGGCCAGGGGCGCAAACGGATTCGTCATCGGAGCCCTCGGATCGCGGCGGAGTGGTGTCCCCGGACCCGAACAACGGAGCCCGCCGATTCCCCCGCCGTCCGGGACCGGGAACACGACGAACCTTACGAGGCGACCCTCACCGGGCGATCATCCCGGGCTGCATCGCGCCTCTGCCGCTGGACCCGGCCGGGGCCTCAGCTGACGGACAGGCCGACCAGCACGAGCGGGATCGCGTTGAACATCGCGTGCATCCCGAACGAGGCGGCCAGTGAGCCGCGCCGGACGAAGATCCAGCCCAGGGCCAGAGCGATCGGGATCCGGACGAGGAAGGCGATCAGGGCCGTCGCCGGCGTGCCCGGCAGGGTCAGCACGTGGGCAACCGCGAACAGGAGGGCCGCCCGGACGATGCCGGAGCGCACGCCCAGGTCCCGGACCCAGGCCGTCGTCGAGAAGCCGCGATAGAAGAGCTCCTCGCCGAGCGGGG
The DNA here is from genome assembly GCA_963697135.1 of uncultured Chloroflexia bacterium. Lineage (GTDB taxonomy): Bacteria > Chloroflexota > Limnocylindria > Limnocylindrales > CSP1-4 > Palsa-1033. The sequence goes on from CAVOMZ010000007.1 coordinate 275,130, forward strand.
CAATGACCACGCCCGAGAAGAGGTTCAGGGCGGCTTCGGCCGGCGTGCTGGCTGCCGGCAGCGGCGAGCTCGGGCTGGCGCCGACGAGCTGGATCAGCAAAGCCCCGAGGACCCCGGTCAGGAACAGGATCGGAATCGCCAGGGCCATCCCGATCACGAGATCCTGGGCGAGCCGCGCCACGTGCCAGCCGGACGGACCGGGCAGGGGTACGCCCATCTCGCGCCAGGAGAGCGAGCCCGAGCCGACCACGAACAGGGCGATCAGGACGGTGGCGCTGAGGTTCAGGATCAGCAGGCCAACGAGCGCTGCGAGGGCCGAATCCGGGGGAACGTCGAGGGCGCCAAGGGGGGCCAGCGAGAGGAGCTCGACGAACAGGGTCAGGGCGACGGTCGCGCCGAAGAGCAGGAAGGGCGACGGCCCCCGGTAGGCCAGGCGGCCGGCCGCCTGGCGCTCGATCGCCTGTGAGCCCGCGGCCGCGCCGAGACCGACGGTCAGGAGGAAGGTTCCGGCGCCGAGCAGGATCGCCCCGGCGAGGTCCTTCGGCTGGGCGAGCAGGACGACGAAGATCGTGGCGACGCCGAGCAGACTGGAGAGCCAGCCGACGAGATAGAGCCCCGGCGCGTGGCGCCCTTCGAGCGAGAAGGTCCGCATCCCGAGCCGGTCGGGCACGGGCGCCGGGTCCGGATCGCTCGGGTCGTTCTCGCCCGGGCCGACCTGGCCCGGCCCGGTCAACGCTCGGGCAGCGGGTCGGAGGCTGACCGGGCGGCTCGCGTCCCCGACGTCCGGGTCGATCGCCGGCTTGTCGTGGGAGCGCCATCCGGCTCGATGCTGACCGGCGCGGGGGCCGAGCTTGCGCTCGTGGCCGAGATGCTGGCACCGGCCGAGACCGCCGCGGCGACGGGGTACGGAGCCGGGGTCGCTCCGATCGTGACCGGCATCAGGTCACGCCGCTCGAAGTCCTTGCCGCACCAGGCGCACAGCGACCAGTCCAGGCCGACCAGGCGATTGCAGTTCGGGCAGACCCGATTCAGACGGGTCCGGCAGGTCGGGCAGATGAGCCACTGGTCGGCCACTCGCCGGGCGCAGCCCGGGCAGTGCGGGACCGCCTCGACCTCGTTCAGGAGGGCTTCCTCGGCGAGCGATCGCTCGGCTGCCTCGCCGATCTTCTCGTGCGGCCGGATCAGCCGGTAGATCAGGGCGGCAAAGATGAACAGGACCGGGGTGAACAGGATGATCAGGCTGGCCGCGAGGTAGGGCAGGATCGGATTGTCCGACCGGGTCTGCATGTCCCGGAAGGCCCAGTAGGCCGTGGCGAGCCAGACGACCACGATGTAGGCCGCCATCGCCCGCAGGCCGAACGAGACGATCGGTGAGTCGAAGAAGCCGCCGAGGGCGCCCCCGACTGTGCTGATCACCTGGTCCATCCGCCTGGTCCGTGCCTCCTGTGAGCCCTTGCCGACCCGCGTCTGCCGTCAGGCAGTGTATCAGGGGTCTCGCGCGGGCTAGACGAGCGGCGGAGGTGCCGGGTGACGGGCCGAGCGGACTCCGAGGATCCCGCCCACGATCAGGACGAGCGAGCCGACGAGGAGCAGGGTGACTCCGAGGCCGTCACTGTACGGCCGGGTCTGGTAGGCCCAATCGAGCCCGAAGGTGACCCCGCCCACGAGGAGCGGCGCGATTCCGGCCCGGATCCAGACCGGGATCGGGTTCGGGATGCCGTTGATCGCGAGGAGGGCGAGGGTAGCCAGGACGACCGGCAGGTAGCCCGAGTTGGCCAGGCCCCAGCGGTCGAAGTAGCCGCTCCCGATGGCGCCGATGACGCCATCCCGCGACCAGGGCATGAGGAAGCTGACGGCGGCGATGGCCGAGCCGGCGATCGCCAGCCAGCCCGGTAGCTCGGTCGGCGTGCCCACCGTGATCGTGCTCCGGGCCGAGCCGGTCTGCATCTGGGCCGCCTCGGACGGAGTGGACGGCGCCGCAGCCGGGCTGGAGCTCAGGGCCGGGGCCAGGGCGACCGGGGCCGAGGTCGCCGCGGCACTGGCCGAATAGCCCCCGCTCGGTCGGAGGAAGCTCGATTCGTCGACCCGGACCGGGCGGGCGCCCGGCGTGGGCGCGATGAAGGCAGCCGACGGCGCGAGGTAGGAGCCTGGAATCGACGGGCTGACCGGACGCACCGGGGCGGGCGGGACCTCGGGCAGGCCGGCCGGCCGGCGCGCCTCGAGCTGGCTGAGGATCGAGCCGGTCCGGCTCGGCCGGATCATCGGTGGCTCCGGCGCCGAAGACGGGGCGAACCCGGCTGGCGGGACCGGGCCCGGGCGCAGCGTGCGCCTGGCTGCAGCCTTGGGGAACGCCGGGGCCGCGGCCTCAGCCGGCCTGGGCTGGGGCGACGACGGTCCGCCGGCGGCCGTTGTTCGGGCGGCCGAGCTCCGCGCCGGCGGGCTCTTCGGGCCCACGCCCGACGAGGTCGAGCCGGTCGAAGCCGTGCTCTTCGCCGCGGGGATGCTCGTCGCCGAGCTCTTCGCGACTGGATTCGCGCCGCTCACGGCGGCGACCAGGGTCCCACAGGCCGGGCACGACAGCCGCCCGCCGGAGACGAGTGCGCCGCACGCGGGGCAGGCGATCGGCTTCCTGGGCAATGTTCCACACCTCTCGCTCCGACCGCCGGCGGTTCCCGGGGGCTCGGGCGCTACAGGGTGGCACGCTCGGGGTTGGTCCGAACACTCCCCCGATGGTCCTCCCCGACAGTCAGGGTCAGGCTCAGGCTGCGCCAGGTGGCCAGCCCGCCGATCAGGCCCAGGCCGGCAATCCAGCAGGTGACGAAGACGAGCGTCGAGACGATCATCGGGCCGACTTCGGCCGGGCCGCCCGGACCAAGCAGCTGATCGCGGGCCAGGCCCCAGGACCAGGCCAGGCCGGCCAGGACCAGGCCGAGAAGGGCCAGCATCACGAGCAGTGGCAGGACGATTGCGGCGAGCCACGGCCAGGGGCCGCCGCACGGTCAGTCCGATCGCGCCGGTCAGGGCCGCCAGGACCCCGGCCCCGCGCAGGACGACGAGCCGAACGGCCAGACCGGCCCAGGCCTCGCCGACCGCCCAGGTGAGGACGATCAGGCGCGACGACCTCGGGAACCTGGACGGCGACGCGGAGGGCGAACGGGTCGGTCAGGTTCGTCGGCGCGGTCAGCTCGAGGTACGCCGCCTGGCCGAGTCGCGGCAGCCCGAGCGCCAGGGCGAGCGCAATCGGGACCAGGCCCACCAGCCGGACGAGGCTGACCCGGCCGAGCAGTCCCGGGAGACCGGGCCGAACCCGGCTCGACCAGGGCGATCTCGGCCGCGGCTCCGATGATCGTGCCCAGGATCAGCGTGACCAGGCCCAGGGTGACCACCAGGACGAGCCGCACGATCAGGCCCACGGTCGGGCCGTTGGGCGTGAGCGAGGCCGGACCGACCGAGCGTTCCCAGGCCGACCAGGCTGGGCACGACCACGACCGGGAGGCAGACGATCACGATCCCGCCCCGGGCCAGGAAGCCGGCCAGGGCGACCGGCCAGAGCTCGAGGCTGGCCACCGAACGGCTCGCCGCCAGCCGGACCATGCGCAGCCCGGACATCGACGGCCTAGGGCTGGGCGCTCGGGCTCGGGGCAGGCGAGACGAGGCCGCTCAGCTCCTGGAGGGCCTGCTGGACCTTGGCGATCTCGGCTCCGTAGGTCGCGAAGTCGCCGTCGCGCAGGGCTGCCTGGGCCAGCTCGAAGTGCTGGTTGGCATAGGCGATCAGGGCGGCCACGTCACCGGCCGGCGGCGTCGCCCCGGCTGCCGGGGTTGCGGTCGGGGTCGGGCCGCTGCTCGGACCGCTGCTCGGACCGCTGCTCGACGGGCCGGGCTGGCGCCGGGGGGAGTGACGGCGGGCAGTTCGCCAGGAGCTTGGTCAACGCGCCGGACAGGGTGCTGTCCCAGACGACATCGGTCGTGCTGGCCACGACGATCCGCTGGAAGGCCGGGAAGGCGCTGTTGGCCGACTGGAGGTAGATCGGCTGGAGATAGATCAGCGAATCCTGGATCGGCACGACGATCAGGTTGCCCTTGATCACCTTGCTCCCGGCCTGGTCCCACAGGGTGAGCTGGGCGCTGATCGTGGGGTCCGCGTCGATCTTGGCCGAGATCTGGTTCGGGCCGAGGACCGAGGTGTCCTGGGGGAACTTGTAGACCCGGACCTGGCCATAGTTCGGGGCATCGTTCCGGGCAGCGATCCAGGCGATCATGTTCGGACGGCTGGCCGGGACCATCGGCTGGAGGAGCAGGAACTCGGGCGACGACACGTCGGGCAGGCGCATCTCGACGTAGTAGGCCACGTTGGGCAGGCTCTGGGTACCGCCCGCATTGGGCGGGATCGTCCACAGGTCGGTGTTGTTGTAGAACGCCGCCGGGTCGGTCACGTGGTAGCGGGCGTACTCGCGGGTCTGGACGTCGAACAGGTCCTCGGGCACCCGCAGGTGGGCCTGCAGGTCGGCGGGCATCGCGCTGAGCGGCGTGAACAGCTTGGGGAAGACCGCCTCGTAGGTCCGGATGATCGGATCGGACGGGTCGGCGACGTAGAACGTCATCTGGCCGGTGTAGGCGTCCACGACCACCTTGACGCTGTTGCGGATGTAGTTGAAGTCCATCCCGGCCAGGCTCGAGCCGGTCGCGAGCTGGCCAGAGTTGGCGATCTGGGCGTTCGGGAACTGGTCGCTCGTCGTGTAGGCGTCCTGGATGTAGACCAGGCCGCCCGAGCTGGTGACGACGAGGTACGGATCGCTGTCGAGGGTCAGGAAGGGGGCAACCATGGAGATCCGGTCATCGATCGAGCGATGGATCAGGAGCTGGCTCTGGTTCGTGATCTGGTCGCTGATCAGCAGGTTCAGGTCCTTCAGCTCGACCGCCCAGACCAGGCGCGAGAACGTCGTATCGAGCTTGATCCCGGTGGTCCCCGTCCAGCGTGTCGTGGCGCCCTGGCTGGCCGGAGCTCCGGCCTCCTGGCCGACCGGGTAGTCGAACTCGTCCTGTCGGGCGCCGGTCACGATCCAGTCGCTCGGCCGTTCGCCGAAGTAGATCCGGGGCTGGCTGATCTCGGGCGCCCCGTTGGAGGACACCGGCGGCAGGTCGCGGATGAACAGGTCCGGCTGGCCCTCGGAGGTCGCCGCGTTGACCGGGACCATCGCCACGCCGATGCCGTGGGTGAACGTGATCCGCTGGTTGACCCACGAAGTCGGCCTGGGGATTCTTCTCGGGCGCAAGCTCCCGCCCGGCGAGCATCACCTGCCGGGATGTGTTGTCGATGTTGTAGCGATCGGTGTCGACGTTGGTGAAGTCGTAGTACTGGCGGACCGTCTGGAGCTGGTCCAGCGAGTCGCGCAGCGGAGCGGCATCCCACAGGCGCGCATTCACGAACGTGCCGGCCTCGCTGGCCACGGCCGCGGCCGTCAGCGGAGCCTGGCCCGAGTAGTCGCTGACGTCCCAGGAATTGAGGTCATACGCGGTCCGGGTCATCGAGATGTTGTTCTTGATGTACTGCGTCTCCTTGTTCAGCTGGTCGGGCTCGACCGCCAGACGCTGAATCGCCGCCGGGTAGACCTGGCCGAGCACGACCGACGCACTCAGCCAGAAGATGATCACCGCCCCGAGCGGCCAGAGCATCCGGGTGAAGGCGCCGGCGACGAGGAGCGCCCCGGCGATCGCGGCGACCACGGTCAGCACGTCGAAGGCCAGGAAGCGGGCGTTCTGGTCGGTGTAGCTGACGCCCGGTCGCGACGCCGTTGGCGCTGTACACGAGCTCGAGCTTGTCCAGCTGGTAGCCGACCGCGATCGTGGCCAGGTACAGCCCGGCCAGGACCGCCAGGTGGATCCGCATCGGGGTCGTGAAGGTGATCCCGCCCCGCAGGGCGCCGACCAGGTACCGCCCCGCCGTGACGGCCAGGGCGGCCAGGAGCAGGCCGTTGGCGGCCGACTGGATCCAGCGCAGGAACGGCAGCTGGAACAGGTAGAAGCTGACATCGCGCCCGAAGATCGGGTCGACCACGGGGGCCACGCCTGGCGGACTGTAGGGGACCTGGTTGCGCCAGAGCAGGATCGTCTCCCAGTGCCCGGCGGCGGAGCTGGCCACGCCCAGGGCGATCAGGATGACCAGGGCGATCAGGACCCAGCGAGCGATCGGGGCGATGTCCGGCAGGTCATCCGCGGTCAGGCCGATCCCCTCGGGCGTCCGGCCGGCGCCCATTCGATTGCCGGGCGGCCAGGGTCGACGGCCGTCCTTCCCAGCCTCGCGAGGGCTCGTCGCCGACGAAGCGCTCGATCCATCCGGCGAACGGGCTCGGCCGATCCATGTCGGGCGGCGGCAGGAGCCGGCCGGCCAGCCAGAAGTTGAATAGCAGGAAGACCAGGGCGACGATCCCGCCGACCGCGAACAGGCCGATCTGGGTCAGGACGCGCGTCCAGAAGACGCTCTCGAAGCCGACGCTCTGGAACCAGATCGCATCAGTCAGGAAGTTGACCCCGACCCCGAGGAGGACCACCACGATCACGATCGCCACGGCGATCATGCCCAGGCCGAACCGCCGGAAGAGCCCGCCCGAGTCGGCCCCGTCGTGGGGACCGCCGACCACCACCCGGGGACGAGGCGGTCGTCTTCCGCCGCCGCCGCCGCGCTGCGATCCGCGCCGGCCAGTGGAGCGCCCGCCCTCGACGACGACCGGCCGCGACCGGGCCTGCGTTCGTCTGCCTCAGGCGCCTCGTCGGCTGTCGCCGGCTCGTCTGACCCGGCCTCGGAGTCGTCGTCCTTTGCCGGCTTCTCGTCGTCCGGGTCCGGCTTCTCTTCGGGGTCTTCGGACGAATCCCCGGTGGGACGCGGCGGCTCTCCCGAGCTGGCGGCTGCCGCCTCGGCTTGTCTGCGGCGGAGCTCGTCCAGGAACTCGTCGAACAGGTCGCGCACTGTCGGCCGAGTCTACTCTGTGCGACCGGAACGGGCCGTGGAGCGGGTCAGCCGCGGCCGATGCGCTCCAGGGTCCGGGCGAAGGCCTCGAGCACCGTCCGGGCCAGCTCGTCGGGCGGCGTCGCCAGGGCCCGGGCCGGCTCCCACTTGAAGGCGGCCCGAACGACGATCGGCGAACGCCAGGGCGAACGCGGATCCTGGGGCGGCGCGAGCGGGGCAAGGCGAATGCACAGCCGGCCGTCTTCCTCGAGGATCAGCCCGGACAACGCGCCGGCGAGGGTCGGGCCGAGTCGAACCACCGGCGGGTCGGGTGGCGGGCCGGCAGCCGGCGCCGCGTCCCGGAACGACAGGACACCCTCGTCGTCAGCCGCCCACAGGACGGTCAGCCACCAGCCGTCATCAAGGGTCGTGGGCCGGCCCAGCCCGACTCGACCCGCCCGGGCTCCAAGCCGGACCTCGGATTCGGGCAGGAATGACGGCCCGGGCGGCGGCAGGCGGTCCGGCACCGACTGGGCCGGTCAGGCGCTGGTCGATCCTCCGCCGGGTTGCTGCGAATCGGGGCTCGGGCGGATCGGCGCTCGAGCTCGGTTCCTGGCCGCTTGCCGCCTCGACCCCGGCGGACACCTCGTCCTCTTCCGAGGGCTCGGCGTCGTGGGGCAGGCTGATCCCCTCAGCCTCGAGCTCGAGCCTCAGGATCTCGCGCCGGACAGCCAGCGACGGTGGCTCGACGGCGCCCGGCGAGACCTTCGACAGGTCGACCTCGTCGTCCACGTCGCCCGAGATCCAGGACATCAGCTTGTTCCGCCGCGGCGGAGCGCCGGCCTTCCAGGCGAGGGCCGAGACATCGATCGTGGTGACGCCCGGGACCTCGGCCTCGGCCGCCCCGTTCAGCTGGGCGCCGCAGCTCGGGCAGGTCACCAGGTCCTCGCCGGGCAGGACCGCCGAGCACCACGGGCAGCGCGGCTCGGCCGGGACATTCGAGACATCGGGCCAGGCAGCGGCCGCGGCGGCGCTGACGGTCTCAGCCGAAAGCTCTTCGAGCGAGCCCTCCGCGGCTTGAGCAGGTGCCGTGGCATCCGGCGAGGTGACGGTCAGTGGCGCCTCGGCCGCAGCCTCGGTCGTCGGACTGTCCAGCTCAACCGGCTCGCTGGCCGTCCCGGCGGCGCCGGCCGTCGGCTCGGTCATCGCCCCGCCCGGGGCGGGCTCGGGCTGGGCCGATCCGGCCGGTTCCTGGGTATCGCGGGTCCGCTTCGCCATGACGAAACTCTAGCGCCTCGGGCGAGCGGTCGAACCACCCGTTGGTACGCTGCGCCGCGCGACCGGCAGGCCTATTCCCACTCGATCGTGGCCGGCGGCTTCGAGCTGATGTCATAGACGACCCGATTGACGCCGGGAACCTCGTTCACGATCCGGGAGCTGATCTTGCCCAGCACGTCGTACGGCAGCTTGGCCCAATCGGCGGTCATTCCATCGTCGGAGGTCACGGCCCGGATCGCCACGACGTTGGCGTACGTCCGGCCGTCACCCATCACGCCCACGCTCCGGACCGGGGTCAGGATCGCGAACGACTGCCAGACGCTCCGGTACAGCCCGGCGGCCTTGATCTCGTCGATCACGATCCAGTCGGCCTCGCGGAGGGTCTCGAGGCGCTCCGCCGTGACCTCACCGATGATCCGGATCGCCAGGCCGGGCCCGGGGAACGGCTGGCGCTGGACCATCGCCTCGGGCAGGCCCAGCTCCTGGCCGACGGCCCGGACCTCGTCCTTGAACAGGTAGCGCAGCGGCTCGATCAGCTTGAAGCGGAGGTCGGCCGGCAGCCCGCCGACGTTGTGGTGGGTCTTGATCTTCTGGGCGGCCTTCGTCTCGGACGTGGCGCTCTCGATGACGTCGGGGTAGAGCGTGCCCTGGGTCAGGAAGTCGATCTGGCCCAGCCGGGTCGCCTCCTCCTCGAAGACCCGGATGAACTCGTCGCCGATGATCTTGCGCTTCAGCTCGGGGTCCTCGACTCCGGCCAGCCGGTCGAGAAAGCGCTGGCGAGCGTCGACCATCACGAGGCGCATCCCGAGGTTCGCCTCGAAGGTGGTCCGGAGCAGCTCCGACTCCCGCTTGCGCATCAGCCCGTGGTCGACGTAGATGCAGGTCAGCCGGTCGCCCACGGCGCGATGGACGAGGGCCGCCGCGACGGCCGAATCGACCCCGCCGCTCAGGGCGCAGATCACCAGGCCTTCGGAGCCGGTCGCCCGGGCGTGGTCGTCGACTCGGGCCCGGATCTCGGCCACGGTCGTGTCGATGAAGCTGGCCGGGGTCCAGGTCGGCCGGGCGCCGGCGATGCCCAGGACGAAGTTGCCCAGGATCTCCCGGCCGCGCGGGGTGTGGGCCACCTCGGGATGGAACTGGATCGCGTACAGCCCCCGGGACGGATCGGCGAAGCCGGCCAGGGGCGAGGCGTCGGTCTGGGCCGTCGCCCGGAAGCCTTCGGGCAGGCGGGTGATCGAGTCGCCGTGGCTCATCCAGACGGGCTGCTCGCGGTCGAGGCCGGTGAACAGGCCGTCCACGCTGGTGATCGTGACGTTGGCCGGCCCGTACTCGCGGCGGTTGGCCGGGACGACGTCGCCGCCCAGCTCGCGGGCCATCAGCTGGGCGCCGTAGCAGATCCCGAGGACCGGGACGCGACCCCGCCAGACGCCCGCGTCGGGCATCGGCGCATCGGCGTCGTAGACCGAATTCGGACCGCCCGACAGGATCACGGCCTTCGGCCGGCGGCGCTCGATCTCGGCCCACGGGGTGTCGTGGGGCAGAAGCTCGGAGTAGACGTGGAGCTCGCGGACCCGGCGGGCGATCAGCTGGGCGAACTGGCTGCCGAAGTCGAGGATGACGACCGTGTCGGGTCCGCTCAATTCGGCCGACGTTGCCGGCAGGCCGATGCCGGGTCGATCACCGGGCGCGCGTTCGGGAGCGGGGGCCTTGAGCGCAGTCTCGAGGTAGGCCTCGACCTCGGCGTCGTCGGGAGCAAGGACGCGATGACCCGCGTTCGCGGCGTCGCCATGGACCGTCTTGCCGCGCTTGGGCTGATCCGGGTGGGCCGGCTCGCCCTCGACCGGGTTCGCGTCCGTCAATCCTGCCCTCCACCAGCGCCCCGGAAGTCCGCCTCGGGCAAGTCTAGCCGCCCGGCGAAGCGGCCTTCAGGGACGATTGCGCAGGCCCTCGGCGACCGGGGCGAAGTACGCCTCGAGCCGCTCTGCGACCTCGGCTGGTGGGGCCAGCTCGGCCAGGGCCCGCCGCATGTGGCGCAGCCAGGCGTCCCGTTCGGCCGAGCCGATCGCGAACCGCGCATGGCGCATCCGGAGGCGAGGATGGCCACGCTCTTCGTCGTAGGTTCGCGGTCCGCCCCAGTACTGGGCCAGGAACAGGCTCAGCCGATGGCGCGCGCCGGTGAGGTCGTCCGGCTCGGGGTAGATCGCCAGGAGCGTCGGGTCGTCGGCTACGCCGGCGTAGAAGCGGTCGACCAGGGCCTCGAAGAAGGGCAGCCCGCCCGCGGCCTCGTAGACGGTGATCGATTCGACGACGGGCTGGGAGCCCTCGTCCAGGACCGGCAGGCCCCAATTCGGGTCGCTCAGCGGGACCGCTGCCAGGACTTGCCCTCGGTCTGGGTCGCCGGGGCAAAGACGAGCTCGGCCGCCTGCATCTCCCGAATCGACCGGGCGCCGAGGGCCGCCATCGACTGGCGCAGGGCGCCCACGAGGTTCTCCGAGCCGTCAGTGGCGCTGGCCGGTCCGAACAGGATCCGCTCGAGCGAGCCGACCGTGCCGACCTTGATCCGGGTCCCCCTGGGGAGCGTCGCCGACGGAGCGGCCATCCCCCAGTTCGTCCCCCGACCGGGGGCCTCGGCCGAGCGGGCCAGGGGCGAGCCGATCATCAGGAGATCGGCGCCGGCAGCGATCGCCTTGGCCAGCTCGCCACCCCGGCGCATTCCGCCGTCGGCCACGACCGGGACGTAGCGACCGGTCTCGGCCAGGTAGGCGTCGCGGGCGGCGGCCACGTCGCTGATCGCGGTGACCTGGGGGACGCCGATCCCGAGGACCTCGCGGGTCGTGCAGGCGGCGCCCGGACCCACTCCGACGAAGACGGCGGCGGCGCCCTGCTCCATCAGGGCGAACGCCGCCTCGGCATTCGTCGTGTTGCCGACCGCGACCGGGATCGGCATCGACCGGGTGAACTCGGCCAGGGAGAGCGGCTCGTACTCGGAGGCCAGGTGGCGGGCGCTGCTGACCTGGCTCTGGACGAGGAACAGGTCGGCGCCGCGCTCGGCACACAGGGCTCCGAAGCGACGGGCGGCGGCCGGGCGTGGCCGCAACGGCCGCCTTCGAGCCGGCGGCATGGAGCTCGTCGATCCGGCGGCCGACGAGATCGTCCCGGATCGGGGCGGCGTACGCCTCGGCGAGCAGGCCATGGACCTCGTCATCGGGCGCGGCCGCGATCCGGGCAAGGATGGCGTCGGGATCGTCGTAGCGGGTCTGGACGCCCTCGAGGTTGATGATCGCCAGCCCGCCCAGCCGGGCCAGCTCACCGGCCAGGCGGACGTCGACGACCGCGTCCATGGCCGAGGCGATGATCGGGATCGCCAGGCTGATCCCGGCCAGGTCCTGGTCGGTCGCGACGTCGTTCGGCTCGACCGTGCTCGTGCCGGGAGCCAGGGAGACGTCCTCGAAGCCATAGGTCGGCCGAATCGTGTCGACCTTCGAGTGGAAGATCCGGCGCTGGGCGGGATCGACAACGGGCGCGATCGAGAGGGTGACGGTCGATGTCCGCACGCTTGCCTCCGGGACGGCCGCGCCGCCGCCGACGCGTCGGACCGCTCCCTTGACCAGTCTACCAGCCGGCCCGGGCCGGGCTGGGTCCGGGCCGGGCCGCGGGGGGCCCAGCTCAAGCCGGAGGTAGCGGGCCGCGTCAGCCGGGCCGGGGGCCGGCCGGCTGGGCCTTGGCCACCGGACGTCGACCGTCGAGCTCGAGGCGGAACCAGGCCGCCCGCTCCGGAGCGGCCGGATTGGCCAGGTCCGCCTCGATCCGGCGGATCGACTCGCGATAGGCCGGCCAGATTGCGATCTCGAGGGCCGCCCGCGGGCCGACCCATTGGAGCGCATCGTGCTCGTGGGACAGGACCGGCTCGCTGCCCGGCCGGACCCGGACCGCGAAGATCGCCGCGGTCACGATCGCGTCGACGCTCGGCTCGTGGAACTGGTTGACCTGGTCGAGATCAAACAGCGCCTCGATGCTTGGCCGATCGAAGCCGGTCTCCTCGCGGAGCTCGCGCAGGGCCCCTTCGAGAATCCGCTCGCCCGGCTCGAGCGAGCCCGAGACGCATTGCCAGAGGCCCGCCAGGATCCGGCCGGGAGCCCGGCGCATGAGCAGGATCTCGAGTCGCCGGCGGGGCTGCCGCGAGTCGCGGAAGATCCAGACGTCGACGAGGTCGGGCCGAATCAGAGCCGTTCGAACCGTTCAACAGGCAGGACGAAGACGGTCGCACCGCCGACCTCGACCTCGAGCGGGTAGGGCATGAAGAACTCGCCGGGCTCCATGATCGGGGGCATCGGGTTGACGATCTGGGTCCGGGCGGTGCAGGTCCGCCGGATGATCGCCAGGACCTCCTCGATCTGGGGCTCTTCGACGCCCACGATGATCGTCGCGTTCGACTGCTTCAGGAAGCCGCCCGACGAATGGAGCCGGGTGGCCCGGTAGTCGCGCTCGAGCAGGCCGTCGACCAGGGCGCCCGCGTCCTCGTTGTGAACAATCGCCACGACCAGCTTCATGGCCCCGAGGATACGGGCGGACCGGCGCGGCGTCGAGGCCTCTGGTCGTCGAGGCCGACTGCTCCCCCGGCCGAAAGACGGCCGGCACCGGTCGAGGCCCCGGATCGGCGGTCGTACAATGGCCCGGCCGCCCGTCCGGCACATCACCCGGAACCAGGGAGACCTTCAGCCCGATGGATCGCACGACCAATCCGCTCGCGATCAGCGCCGCGGCCCTCGCCCGCTCGGCCGACCTGGACCAGACCCTGTCCGCCCTGCTCGGTGCCGCGACCGAATCGACCGGAGCGGTCGTCGGCGCGGTCCTTGTCGAGGATCCCGATCGACCGGGGCTCCAGCTCCTCGCCTCGACCGGGATGAGCCCCGAGGCGGACCGCTCATTCGAGGCCGACGCCAACGACGAGAGCAACCCGATCGCCGTCGCGGCCCGCGAGCTGTCGCCGCGATGGGGCACGTCGTGACCCGCTCCGACGGGACCCAGATCGTCGATGCGCTGCTGCCCCTCGTCGTCGGCCACGATGGCGTCGACATGGGCGTCGGGGTCCTCGCCTTCGGCTGGCCGGCGCCGCATGAGTTCAGCGACCAGGATCGAGAGATCCTCCAGGGGATCGCCGACATCGCCGCGGTGGCCATCGATCGGGCCCGGATGAGCTCGCTCGTCGCCGAGCGGTCGGAGTGGTTCGAGCGGATGGCCCACACCGACCCGCTGACCGGCCTGGCGAACACCCGGACACTGGGCCGCGTCCTCGAGCTCGAGCTGGCCCGGGCGGCCCGCCAGGGCGGCGAGGTCTCGGTCGCCCTGATCGACGTCGACGGGCTGAGTGCCGTCAATGACGCCGGCCGGCCACGAAGCCGGCGATGACATCCTGCGGGCCGTGGCCCGGTCCTGGCCGAATCGGTCCGGCTGGTCGACACGGTCGCCCGCTACGGCGGCGACGAGTTCGTCCTGATCGCCCCCGGCGCGGCCGGCATGACCGTCGCCCAGCGGATCCTCGACGGGGTGGCCGGCCTGGCCGAGCAGGACGGCCGCCGGATCAGCGTCTCCGTCGGCCTGGCCCGCTTTCCGGCCGATGGGGCGAGCTCCGAGGAGCTGCTCAGCTGCGGCGACCGCCGCGCTGGCCGCGGCGCGCGAGGAGGGCCCGGGCAAGCTCGCCGCCAGCCCGACCCAGGCGGGCTGACACAGACCGGCTAGGCCGAGGGCCGGGTCGCCCTGGGCAAACGAGCGGCAGAGCGGCCAGCGCACGACCGTCGGGACCGCACCGTCCTTTGTCCGCCAGGAGCGAACGATTCCGTCCCAATCCGAAGCGACCGATGGAACCGAGTCGCGCATTTCCTGCGACTGGTAGCCCCTGCGACGTCGGCTCGGCCAAGCTCGCCGGGCTGGGCCGACGTCGCTCGCCCAAGCGTCGAAACTGGCTGACGTCGCTCCGGCCCTAGCTCGCCTCGGGTGGGACCGTCGCCGGCCCGCGCCGGGTCGGCCACGACCCTGGCTCGGGCCCAGTTGCACCGGGGAAGATCGAGTCGTCGCGGCCTAGCTGTGCTGGGTCGTGACCCCGCTCACGACCATCGGCAGGGTCGGCGTCGTCGCCCCGCTGGCGGGCTCCCGGGTCAGGCCAACGGTCAGGCTGCTGCCGGTCGGGACGTTCGTCGTGGTCAGCCGGCCGAGCCCATCCGAGCCGACCTCGAAGGAGCCGACGGGTGTCGGCGTGCCGGCCGGCGCGATGACCCAGGCCTCATAGACCTGGCTGCCGCTCGTTGGGGCGAGGCCGTGGACCGCCAGGGCGAACGAGCCGTCGGTGCGCGACGGCGGCCAAGCCGGTCGGCCCGCCGGACGTGCCCGGGGTCAGGATCGCGGCCTGGCCGCCCGGCTGCTGGGCGATCGCCAGGACCTGTTCGGTGGCAGCCTGCTGGGCCTGGGCCGACGACAGCTGCTGGTTCAGGACGATGTTCCAGGCCCCCAGGACGACGATCACGAGGACCGCTGCGATCGCGGCCAGCCAGCGGACGGGCGATCGACGGCGGGCTCGTTCCGCGTCGAGGTTGATCGGCGCCGGCGTCGCGGGTGACACGGCCGCGTCCGCCGAGGTCCGCTCGGACGCCTCCGGAGCGACGGATGCATCGGCGAGCCGGGCCTGGGTCCCGGCCGGGGCCGCCTCCGCGGTGTTGAAACCGGGGCCACGGCAGGCTCGGCGAACGAGGCGACCAGCCGGTCGGCCGCGGCATCGGTCCGTTCGCTGGCCCGAACCTCGGCCTCGATCGCGGCCATGATCCGGCCACGGAGCTCGGCCGGCGGCTCGGCCGGCTCGACCGACTCGGCAAGGTAGGGCACGACACCGCCCAGCTCGGCCATCTCGGGATGCGGCTCGGGGCAGGTCGACAGGTGGTCGCGGACGTCGTGCATCGTCGCCGGGTCGAGCGCCCCGAGCACGAAGCCGGCGGCCAGGTCGCGGACCTCGTCGCAGCTCAGGGCGCTCACGAGGCACCACCCGGGCCGGTCTCGCCGGGTCGGCCGCCGCTCGCCCGGCCCCGGCCCCGGCCCCGGCCGGCCGCTGCCCTCCGGCCCGAAGCCGACGAGGGCGCCCCGCATCTGGAGCATGCCCAGGCGCATCCGGCTCTTGACCGTGCCCAGCGGAGCGTTCGTGCGAAGGGCGATCTCCTGCTGGGTCAGCCCGCTGAAGTAGCCCAGCTCGAGCGCTTCGCGCTGGACCGGCGAGAGCGTCTGGAGGGCGGCCAGGATCGCCTCGCGATCGAGCCGGCCGGCGACCTCGGACCAGACGTCGGGCTGGGTCAGGCTCGGCGGCGGCGCCTCTTCGTGCTCCGGCAGCTCGCTCGTCGGGCGGCGCCGGCGGAGCGCGTCGATTGCCCGGTGGTGGACGATCGCCAGGAGCCAGGTCTTGACGCTGCCGCGCTCGGTGGCGTAGCGGCCGGCGTTGCGCCAGGCACCGACGAACGCTTCCTGGACGACATCGTCGGCCAGGCCAGGATCACCGGTGATTCGGAGGGCAAGGCCATAGGCCATCGTTCGGTATCTCTCGTAGAGGAGCTCGATCGCTCCGTGATCCCCACCGGCGATCGCCTCGAGGACGGCTCGATCGGCATCGTCGGTGGCACTGTTCAGGCGGCCCGTCGCCGGGGCAGACGGCTCGCTCATCGATCCATGCGCAGGGCGGACGAGCGCGGTTCATCGATCGCGGGGTCGGGACGCACCGCGGCCAGGCGCTCGAGGCCTGCCAAACGGCTGACAGCCGAGCGAATCCGGTCGAAGACCGCGTCGACGCTCGCGCCCGCATCGACGGTCACGACGCGATCCGGCTCGACCGCCGCGATCGCCTGGAATCCCTCCCTCACCCGCCGATGATAGGCCAGGTCCATGCCCGACTCGAACCGCTGGAGCTCGTCGCCGCCCTTGCGGGCGAGGCCGATCTCGGGGGCCAGGTCGAGCAGGACCGTCAGGTCGGGCCGAAGGCCGTCGATGGCCAGGCGCTCGAGCTCACGCAGCGCGTCGATCGACAGGCCACTGCCATAGCCCTGGTAGGCGAGGGTCGAATCGGCGTAGCGGGCGCAGATCACGAGCTCGCCTCGCTCGAGAGCCGGCCGGAGCACGTCGCTCACGTGCTGGGCCCTGGCGGCATTGAACAGGAGGGCGTCCGTCCGCGGCCCGAGGGGCACGGCGTCGTGCCCGGCATTCGTCGGATTCCCCGGATCAGCTCGCCGACGGCCGTGCCGCCCGGTTCGCGGGTGACCAGGGCGGAAATACCGGCGGCCGCCGCGAGATCGCGCAGGCGGGCCGCCTGGACCGTCTTGCCCGAGCCTTCGGGACCCTCGAAGGTGACGAACCAGCCGGACCGCGGGCGCTGGGTTTCCGCCGGGCGTTCGGCAGGTACGGCGCCTCGCGGGCCTTCCCGCGGATCACCGCCGGCTGGGGGATTCACGCGGTCGAGTGTAGCCGAGCGCCCTCCCGGCCCGACCCGTGTTCGACCCCTGACCGGCCTTGAACCGCCTTCGCCGGCCCCGGAACTGTCCGCCGCCGGCGACCGGCGGGGCGTCGGGGCGGTCCCGATTAGGATGGCCGGAATGGTCCGACGATCCGCCCGGGCGCTGCTCCTGTCGATCGGCCTCCTGATCCTCCTGCCGGCGATTGTCCTGGCCCATCCGCTCGGCAACTTCACCGTCAATCACTTTGCCGGGATCCGGGTCGAGCCCGACCGGATCGTGCTCGACGTCGTCATCGACGAGGCCGAGATCCCGACCTTCCAGGCCCGCCTCTCGATCGACACGAACGGCGACGGGGTGATCTCCGACGCCGAGGCCGAGGCCGAGCGGCTGGCCGCCTGTCCTCGCCTCGTGCCGGACCTCGACCTGACCGCCGCTGGAAGCCGCCTGTCGCTGGTCGAGTTCGGGGCCGGGCTGAGCTTCCCGCCGGGAACCGCCGGCCTGAGCACGATGCGCCTCGTCTGCGAGTTCACCGCCGGCCTGCCGGGACCGCTCGCCGCGAACACCGCGATCGGCTTCGATGACACCTCCAGCCCCGGCCGGATCGGTTGGCACGAGGTGGTCGTGACCGGCAGCGGCGTGAGCCTGGCGCTCGGTCACCTGCCGACGACCTCCGTTTCGAACCGGCTCCGCCTGTACCCGCCCAAGCTGATCCCCCACCCGCTCGCGATCAACGACGTGTCGTTCCAGGCCAGCCCGGGCGGGCCTCTGACACCGTACGTGGAGCCGAGCGATGCACTGCCTCTGGTGGCCCCCGCCACGCCGACTCCATCGGCCCCGCCGGAGGCTTCGACCGGCCCGGCCTCGAGCGGCGGAGGGGCCCAGCCGTCCAATGGACCGGACGCCGCTGTCGGAGCGCTCATGCGGCGCCGGCGGAAGCGATCCCGGCAGCGGGACGGGAGCCGTTCCGGGCGGGGTCGTCGGGGTCGACATCGCCGGCCTCATCGGGAGCTCGGCGGTCACCCCGCTTGTCCTGATCACCTCGCTCCTCGCCGCCCTGATGCTGGGCGCCGGCCACGCCCTGACCCCCGGCCACGGCAAGACCCTGATGGGGGCCTACCTCGTGGGCTCGCGCGGGACCGCGCTCCACGCGGTCGCCCTGGGGTTGGCCGTGACCGTTTCCCACACCCTCGGGATCATCCTGCTCGCGGCGGTGATCCTCCAGGTCCGTGACGTGGCGCCGGAGCTGTTCAACACGGTCGCTCCGGTCCTGTCCGGGCTGACCGTCCTCGCGATCGGCGCCTGGCTGCTCCTCGGTCAGGCGCGCGCCTACCAGGCCCGGCGGGCCGGCCGGCCTGGTGGGGAGCACGGCCACTCGCATGGCGTCGGGCCTGGGCAGACCCACACGCATTCGCGCGAGAACGGCCTCGACCAGCAGCACAGCCACGAGGGCTTCGCCCCACCCGACGCACCGATCGGCTGGCGCAGCCTGTTCGTGCTGGGCCTGGCCGGCGGCCTGATCCCCTCGACCAATGCCCTGATCATCCTGCTGGCCGCGATCAATGTTGATCGGCCAGCCTACGGCCTGGTCCTCGTGATCGCCTTCGGCCTGGGCATGGCGATCGTCCTGGGCGGCGTCGGCCTCGCCCTCGTCTTCACCCGGGATCGCATCGACCGGCTGCCGTCGGCGTCCAGCCTCGGCCGCCTCGCGCCGCTCATTCCCGTCGGAGCGGCCTGCCTGATCTTCGCCCTGGGGATGTGGCTGACGAGCCAGGCGATCCTGACCGGACCCGCCTACTGAGGCCAGGCCTGCTATCGTGCCGCCGATGCGAGAGTTGACCGACCGCGCCCTGTCGACGGCCACGACCCGCGGGGCAACCTACGCCGATGTCCGAATCGTCCATCGAATGGACGAGTCGATCAGCGTCAAGTCCGGCCGGGTCGAAGGGGTTGCCTCCGGCGAGAGCGAGGGCTTCGGCGTCCGGGTCCTGGTCGACGGAGCGTGGGGCTTCGCCTCGAGCCACCGGCTCGAAGCGGCCGAGGTCGATCGGGTGGCGGCGGAGGCCGTCCGGATCGGCCGGGCATCGGCGACCGCCCTGCGCAACCGGGTCCGCCTCGACGAGCGGCCGGCGGTCCAGGGCACGTTCGAGACGCCGGTCGTCGAAGACCCGTTCAGGGTCCCGCTCGAGACGAAGATCGGCGACCTGCTGGCAGCCGACGAGGCGGCCTCGGCCGTCGCCGGGATCGCCTTCACCGAGTCGATGTACGCGGCCCAGCGCGATCACACGATCTTCGCCTCGACCGAGGGCAGCCAGACCGAGCAGACGATCACCCACGTCGGCACGGGCCTCGAGACGAACGCGATCGAGGGCGACGAGCACCAGCGCCGGAGCTATCCGGACGCGGGTGGCGGCTGGCAGTCGGGCGGCTACGAGTACATCCGGAGCCTGCGCCTGGTCGATCACGCCGAGGCGCTGTCCGAGGAAGCCGTCGCCCTGCTGACCGCGCCGCAATGCCCCTCGGGCCGGATGACGATCATCCTCGACCCGTCCCAGCTCTACCTCCAGGTCCACGAGAGCTGCGGCCACCCGACCGAGCTCGACCGGGTCTTCGGCACCGAGGCGTCCTATGCCGGGACGAGCTTCCTCACGACCGACAAGCTCGAATCGGGCTTCCGCTACGGCTCGGACCTGATCGATATCACCGCCGACGCGACGGCGCCCGGCGGCCTGGGCACGTTCGGCTGGGACGACGAGGGCGTGCCGGCCCAGGCCGTGCCCCTGATCAAGGAAGGGATCCTCGTCGGCTACCTGAGCAGCCGCGAGACGGCCCCCCGGATCGGCCGCCGGTCCGGCGGCGCGATGCGGGCCGACGGCTGGAACCGGATCCCCCTGATCCGGATGACGAACATCAACCTGCTGCCCAAGCCCGGGCATGAGCCTCGATGAGATCGTGGCCGACACCGATGACGGCCTGTACCTCAGCTCGAACCGGAGCTGGTCGATCGATGACCGTCGACTGAACTTCCAGTTCGCCACAGAGGTCGCCTACGAGATCAAGGGCGGCCGCAAGGGCCGGCTCTTCAAGAACCCGACCTATACCGGGATCACCTACGAGTTCTGGCGCTCGTGCGATGCGGTCGGCGACGAGCGGAGCTACGTGATGCTCGGAACGCCCAACTGCGGCAAGGGCGAGCCGGGCCAGACCGGCCACGTCGGCCACGCGGTGCCCGGGGCCCGCTTCCGGAACGTCCAGGTCGGGGTCGGGAAGTGGTGAGCCGGTCGTGGGTCGCAGCGAAGTGAGCCAGCCGAAGTGAGCCAGCCGAAGTGAGCCAGCCGAAGTGAGCCAGCCCAATGGGACGAAGGACCCGGCTGCCTGGCTGGCGATCGCCGAGCGGGTCGTCGAGCAGGCGACCGCCGCCGGCGCGACCGAGGCCGAGGTCGTGATCCAGGCCGACGACGCCGCCCTGACCCGATTCGCCAACAGCGAGATCCACCAGAACGTGGCCGAGTCCGACGCCCGGCTGAACCTGCGCTTCGTCAACGGCCAGCGGATCGGCGTGGCCGCAACGGGCCGGTTCGACCGCGAGGGCCTGCGCGCCGTCGTCGAGGCCGCCGGAGCGATCGCCCGCAACGTCGCCCCGAACGAGGGCTTCACCTCGCTGCCCGGCCCCGGTCCGAAGCCGATCCCCGACTGGCCGGCCGCCTGGAGCCCGGCCACGGCCGAGGCGACACCCGAGCTTCGGGCCGAGGGTGCGCGGGCGGTGATCGCCCGGGCCGACGAGGCCGGCGTCGTCGCCTACGGCTCGTTCGCGACGACGAGCGAGACGGTCACGGTGGCCAACTCGCGCGGGGTCCGGGCCAGCGGCCGGCGGACCTGGTCGCAGCTGATCACGGTCTCGATGGGTCCGGACGGCGGCTCGGGCTATGCCGAAGCGGCCAACGTCGACGCGACGGCGATCGATGCGGCGGCCATCGGTGCCGAAGCATCCGAGCGCGGCCCGGTCGATGGCCAACCCGGTCGCGGTCAAGGCGGGCGACTACCCGGTCGTGCTCGACACCTACGCCGTCGTCGACGTGCTGGACATGCTCGGCTATCTCGGCTTCTCGGCCCTCGCCGTCCAGGAGGGCCGCTCGTTCGTCGAGCTGGGCAAGCGGGTCGGCAGCGAGCTCGTCACGATCCGGGACGACGGCTCCGACCCGGCCGGCCTGCCGATGGCCTTCGACTACGAGGGGGTCGAGAAGCAGCGGGTCGACGCTGCTCGATGCGGGGCGTCTGTGCCGGGGTCGTCTACGACGCCCAGACCGCCGCCCGGGACGGCCGCCGCTCGACCGGCCACGGGCTTCCCGCGCCGAACCCGTGGGGGCCGTTCCCGCTGAACATGGTGATGGACGCCGGGACGGCCAGCCGCGAGGAGCTGATCGGCGGGCTCGAGCCGAGGGCTGCTGGTGACCCGCTTCCATTACACGAACCCGGTCCATCCCAAGCTGGCGATCGTGACCGGGATGACCCGCGACGGGACCTTCCTGGTCGAGGACGGCAGGATCGTCGGTCCGGTCCGCAACCTGCGCTTCACCCAGAGCTACCTCGACGCGATCGCCGGGATCAGCGGCGTCGGACGCGACCGGCGCTGCCTGAAGGGCTTTCTCGGCGGGGTCGTCGTGCCAGCGGTCCGGATCGACGGCTGGACCTTCACCGGCACAACGGAGCACTAGGCGTCCCGCGGCTCGCGTCGGCGGGCCGAACGACACGCCGAGTTCGGGACGCCGCTGAGCGCTCCGTGGCCGAGCGCGGACGAGCGGCGGTCCGACCGGCGACCCCGTCGAAGCGCCCCCTGGCCGCAGTCGCCTGGGGCGAACAGAACGCCCGAGCAAGACGACAATTGCGTCGAGACGGGCGCACCCGGACGACCAGTCCGTGAAATTATTCGCCCCCGGCGAACAGATCGGTGATTCAGCCCGCGGGCTGACCAGGCTGCGCCGACGCTCGGCCGTTGTGGTTCGCCCGCCGCGACACGCCTCGGGGCCTGCGAACGACGACGAGACTGTCCGCCAGCCACCCACAGGATCCCGTCGCCCGGCCAGGCCGTGCCCTCTTCCAGCGCGCGGCGCAGCTCATCGGAGTTCGCCGGGAAGCGGCCGTTCGCACCGACTCAGCCGAGTTCCGAAACGAGGGCGCCGATGGTGGCGCGTCGGAGGCAGGCACAAGACGGCGTAGACCTGCACGCCGTCGGGGTTGACGGCTCGAACGCTCTCGCGTTTCTCGAACAGCTGGCGGAGCACCTGCTCCCAGCGACGGACACGTGCGTCTCAACTTCGATCAAGACGATCGACCCGGGCATCGACAAGCGCACATCGATGGACGTCCGACCGCCGCCCGGCACGCGGGCTTCGAGCTCTGCCTGCCAGCAGCCGATGGCGCGAGAGCGACGATGCGTTCGATGATGCGACCGTGCCCAGCATCGTGAAGCATGGGGGTCGAGCCGGGGTAGATATGGACGCGGAGGTCAGCCCCGAGGGCGATGGCGGTGCGCCGTTGGATGGCCAGCCCGACACTCGGGTCGCCGGCCTCGAGCTCCGAAATCACCGATCGAGCGACTCCAGCGACCCTGGCCACGTCGGACTGGTCGAACCCCGAGGCGTAATCGCAGCTCCCGAAACTCCTGGCCCACGTTGGTCGCATCGAGACGCGCAATCCGGGTGGCTTCGCGCGAGACCAGTCGATGCGAGCGAGCAAGATCGCCGTCGTCGGCCAAGCCAACTCTCCTGTCCTGATGCGGCGGACGAGCGATGCGGCGGACCGGCGATGCGGCGGACCGAGCGATGCGGCGGATCAGGCGGCTAGCTCGGGCCGTCGATCGCGTCGCCACAGGAGAACAGAAGGGCCTTATTCACCGATCATCTGCCGACTCCGGAGCCGTCTAAGCGAACTGTTCGCGCGGCGCGAACATGTTCACGATTGCTCGCCGCCCCGGGCGTCGAGAGCGAAGGCATGCCCTCGTTTGGTTCGCCCCAGGCGACGCGCAGGAGCGTAAGGGAGGGCCGGCCCCGCGCCAGCGCCGGCTGCTGGCACGCCCGGACGCGTGGCGGTCGAGCGCGCAGCCTCGACCGCAGCGATCGACTAGCGCCAGATGCGGGCCTGGTCGGGGTAGAGCCGGACTCGCCGGTAGGGCTCCCGGCCGCGCGAGCGCGAGACGAGGTTGGCCCGTTCGGCCATCTGGTGCTGGAGGCGGCGGATGTACGCGCTCTGGGGCGACAGCTCGACGGCTTCCGAGCGCTCGATGACCATCCCGATCGCCTCCTCGGTCTCGCGCAACGCGGCTTCGCGCGGGTCGAGGGCGAGCGAGAAGATCGAGGTCAGGCTGGCGTGCATCTGGACGACGGTGTTGCTCTTCAGGACGTAGACCGGCATCCCCCGGTCCTCCGCCTCGCGGATGATCGGCGGCTTCGAGCGGTACTCGCTCCGAAGGGTCATCACGACGTCGGCCTCGTCGATCGAATGGGCGACGAAGACCGGCAGCTGCAGCTCCCGGATCGCCTGCTCGAGGCGCTTCCGGCTGACCCCGAAGGGCAGCACCCGGAGGGTCGGCAGGAGACCCTCGGTGACCTGCAGGATCTCGCCCGAGCCCGCGTCCGAGGCCACGGTCTGATTGATCGTCGTCGTCATCGTCGGGCCCAAGGGCCGACGGGCTGGCAGGCCCGTCCAGGGCAGGCCCGTCGCTGGGCACCGGCGCCGGCTAGGGCGTGGCTGGCTGAGGCTGGACCGGCTGAGGCCGAGCCGGCTGAGGACCGGCCCGAAGCCGAAGCCCGGAGGCCGGGGCCGAGCGGCTCCGGCCGCAGGCGGGCCGCCGGGGAGCCAGGCGAACCAACCGGATCAGTCGGCCCGGCCGGGCCCTCGTCATCGTCGGCCGGACGGCCATCGAGCTCCGGAGCATTGACCGGGGCCGTCCCCTCGTCGGCCTTGAGGGCCGTCAGGGCCCGGCTGGCCTGATCGCGCCAGGCCGCCTGGCGCTCGCGCTCGCGCAGCTCGCGGGCGGGCACGTCGGTCGGCAACGGGGCACCGCGCTCGAGCGGCCCCCGGTCGGCGATCTCGCCGGCGATGAACGGCAGGTCGGCCACCTGACCGGCCGAGGACGGGCCGGGCTCGAACCCGGCCCGGCGCGGTCCACCGAGATTGCCCCGGCCGCCGGAGGCTCCACCGGGCCCGCCACGGCCCGGTTCGACGGCAAAGCGCTCCCCCGGCATCATCCCCGCGCTCTGGATCACCCGGCCGGCCGGGCCCGCCTAAGCGACCGCGCGGATTCGACTCGCGGGTCGTGCCACCCCGGGTCTGCCGCCAGCCGCCGCTCGCGCCCGGCCGATAGCCCGAGCGATAGCCGCCCGAACCGGCGCCTGCCCCGGCATCGCGATAGCCACCGCTGCGGTACGTGCTCTCGCCCCGCCAGCCCGGCTCGACCCCCCAGGGGCTGCCGGTTCCGATCAGCCCGGCGAAGCGCTCGCTGCCGAGCGTCTCGCGCGGGGACGGGCGCGGCCGTGACTGGGAGCGATGAACACCCTCCTCGTCGCGCCAGCGCAGCTCGGGCGCAACCGGGTTGCCCCGGAGCATCTCATCGACCGTCTCGGCCACGTCGGCGTGGACGATGACCCGCTCGCGGTCCTGGATCTCGATGATCACGTCGAAGGTCGGCGGCTGCTTCCGCTCGAGGACGCTCTTCTGCGAGCGCCGGCGGCGGGCCTCCTCGTCGCCCAGGGTCACGCTCTGGATCCCGCCGATCAGGTCGGACAGGGTCGGGTTCAGCATCAGGTTGTCGAGGTTGTTGCCGTGGGCCGTGCCGATCAGCTGGACGCCGCGCTCGGCGATCGTGCGAGCCGCCTGGGCCTCCAGCTCGGTCCCGATCTCGTCGATCACGATGACCTGGGGCATGTGGTTCTCGACCGCCTCGATCATCACCTCGTGCTGGAGGGACGGCGTGCGGACCTGCATCCGGCGGGCCTTGCCGATCGCCGGGTGGGGGATGTCGCCGTCGCCGGCGATCTCGTTGCTCGTGTCGACGACGACGACCCGCTTGCCCATGTCGTCGGCCAGGACCCGGGCGGCCTCGCGCAGCATCGTCGTCTTGCCGATGCCCGGCCGGCCCATGATCAGGATCGACTTCCCGCTCTCGACGAAGTCGTTGATGATCTCGATCGTCCCGAACACGGCCTTGCCGATCCGGCAGGTCAGGCCGACGATCTTGCCGCTCCGATTGCGGATCGCGCTGATCCGATGGAGGGTCCGCTCGATCCCCGCCCGGTTGTCGTCGCCGAACGTGCCGATGTGGTCGACGACGTAGGCGAGGTCCGATTCGCGGATCTCGCGCTCGAGCAGGGTCACCTCACTGTTCGGGAAGCGCGCCTCGGGACGCCGGCCGAGATCGAGGACGACCTCGATCAGGCTCGACTGGTCGGTCAGGCGCGTGGACTGCCTCGACGACCTCCGGCGGCAGGGCCGCCAGGAGCAGGTCGAGGTCATCCATCGCTTCGCGATCGGGGTTGGCGGGCGTTGCGGTCACGGAACCTCCTGGTTGCGTGGCGGGGGCGGTGCAGGTGGGACGGCCGGGGCAAGGGCCTGGGTCCCGGCAGGGGCGGGGGCGAGAAGCGTACCGAACGGCGCGGAATTCATCGGATGGCCGGGACGAGAGCGGGCTCGGCCACCCGGACCATCGCCTCGCTGAGGAGCAGGGTCACGCTCGACTCGAGCTCGAAGCCGGCCTCCTCGAACCGGCGATCGATCGGTGATTCGTAGGTTCGAACCGACGAGATCACTCCGTGCTGGGCCTGCTGCCCGTTGCCCGTCCGGGCGGCGATCACCCCGAGGCCGTATTCCACCAGCGGGGCGACGTCCGACTCGGGCCGGGCCAGGATCCGGAGGTAGTGGGGCTGATCCTCCTTGGCGACGGCGACCTGGATCAGCGCCGACAGCTCCCGGGCATCGCCACCGGCCCCGGCCGGCTGGTCCTGGACGAAGGCCTCGACGTCGGCGAAGCGGAGGATCGGGGTCAGGCTCGAGCGCGGCACCCGCCAGCCGGCGCCCTGGCGCTCCCAGTCGGGCAGCCGGTAGGCCTCGAGGCGCTGGACCGGCTGGGGGGTAACCGACGCGTAGAGCCGGGCCAGGGCGAGGGCGTCGAGCGGATCGGCCGGGCGGATCCCGCAGGCATTCGTTCGCTCGTCGTCCCACGGCTCGGGCAGGCGTTCGACCGAATCGCGGAAGAGGATCTTCTCCTCGCCGTAGCGGGCAAAGCCGGCCTGCATGAACAGCTCGACGTTGCCGTCGGCATCGGCACAGGCGACATGGAAGCGCAGGGCGCCCCGCCTGGCACCGTCGCGCAGGAGATGCTGGACGAGGCGGAAGCGGATGTCGCCGGCGTCGACCTGGCCGATCGCATCGAGCTCGACCACCGTCCATTCGTCGCGGTGGCTGTCGCGCTCGACCCGGAGCAGGCCGCTGATCCGGCGATCTTCTTCGTAGACGTACAGCAGGTCATTCGGCTGGAATGCGCCGAGCGGCAGCCGGAAGAGGCTGAACACGCCCATCCGCGGGCGGGTGACGGGCAGGCCGAGCGACCGGGCGGCGTCCGTCTGGGCCAGCCGGGACAGCTCGCCGAGCGGGGCCAGGTCGGTCAGGCGGGCCATCCGGACCTTGCCCGCGAGGCTCATCGGGACCGGCTCATCGAGCGGGCCTCACTGGGCCGTCCGTTCCCGGCGAACCGGGTGGTGGCGCCGCCCGGAGCCTTCGCCCGGGATCGTCATGCTCGGCGGCCATCGTGGCCACCAGCCGGTGGAAGCGGGTCTCGCCGGCGAGCTCGGGGTGGAATGCGGTGGCGATGATGTTCTTCTCGCGAACCGCCACGATCCGGCCGTCGTCGAGGCGGGCCATCACGTCGACGACCTGGCCGACCCGCTCGATGACCGGGGCCCGGATGAAGACGCCGTGGACCGGCTCGTCGCCGAGCATCGGTACGTCCAGCTCACCCTCGAACGAATCGAGCTGCCGGCCGAAGGCATTGCGCTGGACGCGTCACGTCGAGCAGGGGCAGGACCGGCTGCTCGCCGCCGGCGATCTCGCGGGCGAGGAGGATCATCCCGGCGCACGTGCCGAAGATCGGGGCCCCGGTCTCGGCCAGGTCGAGGATCGGCTGGCGAAGACCCCAGCGTTCGATGAGGCGGCGAATCGCCGTGCTCTCGCCGCCGGGCAGGGCCAGCCCGCTGACCCCCTCGAGGTGCTCGGGCAGGCGGACCTCGACCGCTTCGACACCGATCGAGCGGTAGGTTCGGACGTGCTCGATGAAGTCGCCCTGGAGGGCCAGGACTCCGATCTTCATCGGTTCGACCGGCCTGGTGCTACCAGCCCCGGACGGCCAGCCGCTCCTGCTCCGGGATCGACTCCATGCTGATGCCGCGCATCGCAGCGCCGAGGCCCTTGCTGACCTCGGCCAGCAGGGCCGGGTTGTCGAAATGGGTCGTCGCCTGGACGATCGCATTCGCCATCCGGGCCGGATCCTCGCTCTTGAAGATGCCCGAGCCGACGAAGACGCCCTCGGCGCCGAGCTGCATCGCCAGGGCCGCATCGGCCGGCGTGGCGATCCCGCCGGCGACGAAGTTGACGACCGGCAGCTTGCCGGCCGCGGCGACCTGGCGGACGAGCTCGAGCGGCGCGCCGAGCTCCTTGGCGGCCACGAACAGCTCGTCCTCGCGCATGCCGTGGAGCCGGCGCAGCTCGGCGTTGACGGTCCGGATGTGGCGGACCGCCTCGACGATGTTGCCCGTCCCGGCCTCGCCCTTCGTCCGCATCATCGCGGCGCCCTCGCTGATCCGGCGGAGCGCCTCGCCGAGGTTGCGCGAGCCGCACACGAAGGGGACCTTGAAGGCGTGCTTGTCGATGTGGTTCGGCTCGTCGGCCGGCGTCAGGACCTCGGACTCGTCGATGTAGTCGACGCCGAGCGCCTCGAGGATCTGGGCCTCGACGAAATGCCCGATCCGGGCCTTGGCCATCACCGGGATCGAGACCGCGTCCATGATCCCGACGATCATCGACGGGTCGCTCATCCGGGCGACCCCGCCGGTCGCCCGGATATCCGAGGGGACGCGCTCGAGGGCCATGACGGCGACGGCGCCGGCTTCTTCGGCGATCTTCGCCTGCTCGGGCGTGACGACGTCCATGATGACGCCGCCCTTGAGCATCTGGGCGAGGCCCTTCTTGGTGGCCCAGGTGGAGGTATCTGTGGTCATGTGCTGGCTCCGGTGTCTCGTGCGGTCCACGTCGGCCTGGGCTTGGCCCCGGGGAAAGCCCCGATCGAGCGGGCCGGATCGTGTCACGCCGGTTCGGATTATCGCATGAGCCGCGAAGGATCCCGGGAGGAGACGCCGCCTTCCCGGGTCGGGGGACCCTCCCCGCGCGGCTGGCCAGCCGCTGCGGTCAGCGCCCGACGGTCCGGACGACCCCGGCCATCAGCTTGAGCGACCGCCGCGCGGCCGTCGGCGACAGCTCGGACAGGGCGCCGACGAGGCCAAGGACGTCCTCGTCGGGCAGCTGGCCGAGCAGCCGGACGAGCCGCAGGATCGTGTCGTCGGGGATCCTGGCGAGCAGGTCGAGCAGGTGCTCGAGCTCGGCCGGCTCGAGGACCGGGACGAGGCCGATTGCCCGGTTGAACAGGCGCACGAACCACAGGAAGGTCGCCAGCCAGTCGCGCAGGTCGGCCAGCTCGGGGTCGTCCGGGTACTCGGCCGCGGCGTCGACCGCGTCGGCCGCGGTTCGCTCGAGGACCTCGATGATCGGATCGCCCTCGAGCGCCTTGCGGTGCTCGATCACCCGGCTGAACCAGCGGAAGTGGTCGCCGACCGAGGCG
This sequence comes from uncultured Chloroflexia bacterium, assembly GCA_963697135.1. Lineage (GTDB taxonomy): Bacteria > Chloroflexota > Limnocylindria > Limnocylindrales > CSP1-4 > Palsa-1033. The sequence continues at coordinate 303,715 of CAVOMZ010000007.1, forward strand.
TAGGCCGACCCCGCGGGACCGCGCCGGCCGACGCGCCGCGGCTCCTCGACCCGCTCGACGACGCCCCAGCGGATCGCCGCATCGAGGGCGAGGCTGGCGGCCCGGTGGCTCAGCCCGAGCGCCTCGCGCACCTCGCGCTCGGTCAGCGGCTCGCCGCGGGCCATCAGGTAGATGTGGACCCGGGCGATCGCCGGCGCGACGCCCCACGAGGCGCCCATCTCGCCCCACGCCTCGGCCAGATCGCGCCGGATCGCCTCGGCCCGGGCGGCGGGATCCGACGCTCCGGCCTCGGTTCGAGGCGGGAGTCGCGCAGTGCTCACTTGCCCACGGACAGTAGCACGTTTCCAGGCGAGCGACCGGGTGCCGGCGAGCGTGGCAATGCGCCGGCCGGTTAGGCGCAAATGTGGGAAGCGCCAGCTGCGACCTCGCCTGCTGGCCTGCGCCACGCGTCGATCTGCGTGGCCGCGCCTGCTGGCCGCGCCGTGCTGCGCCGCGCCACGCGTCGTCCTGCTGGCCCGCCTCCCGTCGCGGCCGGCGAACAAAACCAACGAATCGAGCGCACGCCGGCGGTCGCAGCCGTTCGGTTCGACCGAATCGTTCGCCCAGGCGAACGAGCACCGCAAACGGGCCTCCGCGCGTCGGCCCGTCCCCGCCGCAGACACTGTTTTGTTCGCCTCGACCGGCGACCCGGCCGCGGGATCGACCGGCTCGGCGGAGACTGACCGGCCGGCGAGACGCGGTCGGCCGATGCGCGGCCGGCGGAGATGACGCGTGGCCGACGCGGCCAGGCGGAGACGCGCCGGCGCCGAGTCCAGACCGCAAGGCCCGGCGGCTATGATCGGGCCATGACCGTGCTCCGCAGCCAGCTCGATCCGGCGAGCGCCGAGAGCCTCGCGAACCAGGCCGCGATGGACGAGCTCGTCGCCGACCTGCGCGATCGGCAGGCGCGGGTAGCGCCAATGGGGCGGGCGGCGACCCGGTCGCGATCGAGAAGCACCGGGCCCGCGGCAAGCTGCCGGTCCGCGAGCGGATCGACCGCCTTCTCGACCCGGGCTCGGCCTTCCTCGAGCTGAGCCCGCTGGCCGCCGACGGCGTGTACGGCGAGGATGGCCGGGATGCGCCGAGCGCCGGGATCGTCACCGGCCTCGGCCAGGTCGAGGGCGTGACCTGCGTCATCGTCGCCAACGACGCGACCGTCAAGGGCGGCACGTACTTCCCGTTGACGGTCAAGAAGCACCTGCGGGCGCAGGAGATCGCCCTCGAGAACCGGCTGCCCTGCGTCTACCTGGTCGATTCGGGCGGGGCCTTCCTGCCCCTCCAGGCCGACGTCTTCCCGGACCGCGAGCACTTCGGCCGGATCTTCTACAACCAGGCCCGCCTGTCGGCCGCCGCCATTCCCCAGGTCGTCGCTGGTCATGGGCAGCAGCACGGCCGGCGGGGCCTACGTGCCGGCGATGAGCGACGAGACCGTGATCGTCAAGGGCACCGGCACGATCTTCCTGGGCGGCCCGCCGCTGGTGAAGGCGGCGACCGGCGAGGACGTCAGCGCCGAGGACCTGGGCGGGGTCAGCGTCCACGCCCGGATCAGCGGCGTCGTCGATCACGAGGCCCTCGACGACGAGCATGCGCTCGCCCTCGGCCGCTCGATCGTGAGCAACCTGAATCGCAGGCCGCCGGCGCCGCCCTGGGAGCGGCGAGCGCCCGAGCCGCCGGCGGTCGCCCCGGACGGCCGCCGGCCCATCTCTACGCAGGCGATCCCGGCCGACCTGCGCCGGCCACTGGCGATCCGCGAGGTGATCGCCCGGCTGGTCGATGGCAGCCGCTTCCACGAGTTCAAGCCGCTGTACGGCGAGACGCTCGTGTGCGGCTTCGCCCACCTCGAGGGCTACCCGGTCGGGATCATCGCCAACGACGGGATCCTGTTCAGCCAATCGGCCCTCAAGGGCGCCCACTTCATCGAGCTGGCGGCCCAGCGCCGGATCCCGCTCGTGTTCCTCCAGAACATCACCGGGTTCATGGTCGGCCGCGAGTACGAGGCGGGCGGGATCGCCAAGGACGGGGCGAAGATGGTCATGGCGGTCGCCTGCGCGGAGGTCCCGAAGTTCACCGTGATCGTCGGCGGCAGCTTCGGCGCGGGCAACTACGCGATGTCCGGGCGGGCCTATTCGCCGCGCTTCCTGTGGTCCTGGCCGAACAGCCGGATCAGCGTGATGGGCGGCCGGCAGGCGGCCCGGGTCCTGTCCACCGTCGGCGGGCCGTTCACCTCGGAGGAGGAGCGAGACGCGTTCGAGGCCCCGATCCTCGACCGCTACGAGGCCGAGGGCAGCCCCTACTTTGCCAGCGCCCGGCTGTGGGATGACGGGGTGATCGACCCGCTCGATACCCGGCGGGTCCTGGCCCTGGGCCTGGCAGCGAGCCTGCATGCACCGATCCCCGAGACGCGCTTCGGCGTGTTCCGGATGTAGCGCGTGATGCCGGATGGCGAGCTCGACCGGCTCGTCGATCGTGTCGATCGAGCAAATCGGGCGTCGCTGCTGGCGATGTGGCGGGTCTCGGCGGCCGCCGGCATGGAGATCGCGATCGTCGACGACGGCCGAGCTGGTGATGGCGGCCAGCCGCGAGGTCGCAGGGCCGATCGCGAAACCGGGCGGTGGGCAGTGACTGCGTCGCCGGCCCTGCTCCTGCGGGTCGGCAGCACGGTTCTTCGCAGCGGCGGGCGGTCGAAGGCTGGGCAGAGATCGAGGCGGACGCGCGCATGCTCGCCGGCGTTGAGCCCGAGTGGTCGTCGGAGGCGGCGGACCGCAGCGCCGTCTTCGCCGCCGAAGCGCGGGCCATCGAGGCGGGTCCTGGGGTGCCCGGCGTGACGATCCGGGAGGTGTTCGCCGACGAAGGCCGGATCGGTGGGTGGAGGCGGCGATCGCGGCCGACTCGCCTGGAGCGGTCCGCGAAGGCTGGCTGCGGCGGATGGCCACCCACCTCGTCGGGACGCCGTGCCCAGGCCCACCGGCGGCTCTACGCAGCAGACGTCGGACGGCCAGATTGTCGGCGTCGGGGTCCTCGATTCAGCACGACGGAATCGGCTGGCTGACGGCCGGCGGCCGTCCGTCCCGACTACCGCCGGCGCGGGATCCAGCGCCGCGCTCATCGGCGTTCGGGCAAGCGGCGGCCGCTGCGGCAGGCCTGCACCCATGTCGCCTCGGACGCGCTCGTCGGTGAGGGCTCGGACCGCAACATGGCGCGGGCCGGCCTGGTCCAGATCGCGACTCGCCTGGTCGCGCCGGTCCCTCGGCCTGAGGAGCTCAGCTCGCGCGAATGACCCAGCGACAGCCGAACAGCTCGAGGCTGCGGACCTCGGTCCCGGGAGCGGTATCGTCCAGCGCGACCCGCAGGTGGATCGTGGCGACGGGCCAGCCTGGCCCCGGGTCGGGCACGAACCGGACGGTGTGCGGCCCAAGCGCGGCATCGCGTCCGCCATGCCCGGCCAGGGAGGGCCGGAATGGTCCGATCCCGACCATCCGGAGGTAGCGATCCGTCGCCCGCCGGACATCCGGCGTCGGAAGCTCGAGCACGTCCAACCGAACCGGCCCGCCGATCGGATGGCCCTGGGCCTCGCGCTCGGCTCGCTCGGCCGGGCTCCACTCGGCGGCGGTCATGTCGTGCTCGATCAGGAACGGCGGCTCGAGCGGGCCGAGTGGGAGGGCCACGGCCAGCGTCCAGCGGACGACCCGGCCGTCGGGCCGGACCCGCTCGCCCGCTCGGGGCTCCTCGATCGTGGAGCCCGCGCTTCGCAGGTCGGCGACCTCAGCATGCGATCCGGCTCGAGACGGCCGCCCAGGTCGCGAAACCCCCGCCGGCGTCGGCCGCGGCCAGGACGGGCCGGCCGATCCAGCTCGCCTCGGCCAGCTTCCGTGCCTCGACCCCGATCAGCTCGATGAAGCTGTCGCCGAGCCAGATCAGGCGGTTGAACGTGCCGAGGGCGGTGTGCCGGCCGGCCCCGGTCGCCCGCAGGCCGAGGCGGGCCTCGATCTCGTCGGCGGCGGCGTCCGGGTCGGAGCAGGCGATCACGATGTGGTCGATCGCGTCTGGCATCGACCGAGGGTAGCCCAGCCGTCCACGGCGGGGTGGGGCCGGCCGTACGATGATCGGCATGACCGATCTGGAGCATCCCGCCCTGCGGCTCGTTCGGAGCGGCCCCGACGGCGTCGTGGCGCACTTGACCCTGGCCCGCCCGGAGCGCCACAACGCCTTCGATGCCTCGCTGATCGCCCAGCTCCGAACGGCCTTCTCCGGGCTGGCAAATGAGCCGCCGGAGCGCCTCCGGGTCGTCGTCCTGGCCGGCGACGGGCCGTCGTTCTGTGCCGGCGCAGACATCGCCTGGATGCGCGCCGCGCTCGAGCTCGAAACCGAGGCGAACGAGCAGGACGCGATGGCGATGGCCGAGATGTTCGAGGCGATCGACACCTGCCCGGTCCCGGTCATCGCCCGGGTCCACGGCGCGGCGCTCGGAGGCGGGACCGGCCTGTGCGCGGTCAGCGACCTGGTGATCGCGGAGTCGGGCACCCGCTTCGGCTTCACCGAGACCCGGCTGGGGATCCTGCCTGCGGTCATCTCGCCGTTCGTGATCGCCAAGATCGGCGAGAGCCAGGCCCGGGCGCTGTTCCCGCCCGGTCGACGCTTCGATGCGGTCCGGGCCCAGCGGATCGGCCTGGTCCACGAGCTGGCCGAAGGCGCCGATGCCCTCGATGCGGCAGTGGCTGGGGCGATCGCCGATGTCCTGGCCGCAGGTCCCACGGCAGCTCGGGCGGCCAAGGCGATCGTGCGCGAGGTCCGCGGCCTGCCCCACGGGTCGTCGAAATGGCACACGGCGAGGGTGATTGCCCGACAGCGCCGCACTCCCGAGGCCCAGGAGGGCCTCCGGGCATTTGCCGAGAAGCGGCCACCCGATTGGGCAGCGCGAGAGGACTGATCCGCTCGGGGCCGGCCTCGGCCCGGGGCGTTCGCGGCAGGCGAACACATCGACCGAATGGCAACCCCAGCGGTCGCCCAATTCGCCCCCTTCCCGCGGTTTGTTCGCCGCAGAAGGACAAATCAACCGAATTGAGCGCCCACGGGCACCCGGCCACCGGTCATTCCGGCATTTTGTTCGCCGCAGGCGACCGTGCCGAACGCGGAGGCGGCCGGGGCGAAAACTTTGAGTCGCCCTGCCCGGATCGACTCCCATACTTGGTGAGTGTCACCACCAGGTGACGCCGCGATGGGTGGGCAGATGGATACCGACCTCGTGGTTCGGGCCCAGCACGGCGATGAAGAGGCCTTCGCGAACCTCGCCCTCGCCGCCAGTGGCCGGCTGCACGCGGTCTCGTACAGGATCCTGCGCGACGTCCACCTCGCCGAAGACGCGACGCAGCAGGCGCTGCTGAGCATCTGGCGAGACCTGCCCCAACTCCGCGACCCGGCGCTGTTTGACGCCTGGTCGTACCGGCTCCTTGTGCGCGCCTGCTACGCCGAGGGTCGCCGGAGTCGCCAGGTGGGCGCGAATCTCCATCTTCTGAAGCTCGATGAACCGGGGGTCACCGGGGGCATGAGCGGGGTCGTCGATCGCGACGAGCTCGAGCGGGGGTTCCGGCGACTGTCAATCGAACATCGCGCCGTGGTCGTCCTGCATCACTACGCCGACCTGCCGGTGGACCAGGTCGCCGAGATCCTCGGCGTCCCGACCGGCACGGTCCGATCTCGTCTATTCCATGCGATGCGCGGGCTTCGCGCGGCCCTCGAGGCCGACGCTCGGCCGGTCCTGCGGGAGGTCGCTCAGTGAGCACCGATCGCGAGGTCACCAGCATCGTCCGGTCGTGGCTGGAGGAGGGAGTGAACACGCTTCCGGACCGCGTCCTTGACAGCGTGCTCGACCAACTACCGGCGACCCCACAACGCCGAGCCTGGTGGCCCGGGTGGAGGTTACCCAAGGTGAATCATCAAGTTCGGATCGCCGTCGGAGCGGTCGCCCTGGTTGTCCTCGCCCTCATCGCGTTCTCGTTCGTGCCGAAGGCGGGTGGGGTCGGAGGATCGACATCGACGGCCAGTCCCAGCCCGAGCGTCCTGGTCGACTTCACCGGTCGATTGCCAGCCGGAACCTTTGTCGCGGGGGACCCATTCCCGATTCGGGTCACGTTCAGCGTGCCGGCTGGCTGGCAGGCGGAGATCCCGGGGCCCTATGCCGTGTTCCTGTCGAAGCCCCTGGGACCCGCAGCGGTGAACTTCTCGATCTTCAGCGACGTTGACGCAGATCCATGTCACGCACGGGGCCTGCTCAACCCACCGCCCGGCCCGACCGTGGATGACCTCTCGACTGCACTGGCGAGTCTCCCCGGCCTGGTCCAGGCGGCTCCAACTGAGGTCACCTTCGGTGGCTACTCCGGCAAGCAGCTGACGCTGACTGCGCCGGCAACGTTCGGTCAGTGCACCTTGACCGCGGACGGGACATACGAGGTCTGGGAGCTCCCTCTGGGAGCGACGAATGACCTGACCCCGGGCGAGACTGATCGGGTGTGGATCCTCGACGTTGCGGGCCAACGCCTCGTCATCGATGCGCCGCAGACGCCCAACGAGACCGCCCAGGACTCAGCCGAGGTCCAGGCTGTCCTCGACTCGATTCGACTCGCGCCCCCGCCCACGCCGTCCCCAGCCCCGAGCTTGCCGGCCACCGCGACGCCTTGACCTGATTGGGGTCCCTGGCCCCTGCGTGCCGGCCAGGGACGGGTCGCTTGCCAGGGGTGGATCAGAACGCGACAATCGCGTCACGATGCCCGATGAGCTGACGCCACGCCAGGTCGCCGAGCGCCTCGGGGCCACGACCCGGTCCGTGCAGCGCTGGATCGCCGACGGATCGCTCCCGGCCAGGCGCGTTGGTGGCCGGTGGCGTGTCGCTTCTGACGCGATTGACGCGTACGAGCAGCGAAGGCCGGCCCGCGAACGCCTCGCGGCTCCACAGATCGATCCAATCCGGACCCTCTTCATCGCCAACCGGGGCGAGATCGCGGTCCGGGTCCGACGCTCGGCCGAGGCCCTCGGCATCCGGGTGATCGTGCCCGGGACGGGCGCCGCTCCGGCGGTGGACCTGCTCGACAGCGCGGCGGTCGTGAGCGCGGCCCGGGCAGCCGGCGCCGATGCCCTTCACCCCGGGTTTGGCTTCCTGTCCGAGAACGCCGACTTCGCCGAGGCCGTCGAGCGAGCCGGCATCCGCTGGGTCGGGCCGCCTCCTGGAGCGATCCGGGCGATGGGCGACAAGGCGTCGGCCCGCCGGCTCGCCGCCAGCCTCGGAATTCCGGTCGTGCCCGGCTACGACGGCGACGACCAGTCCGATCCGGCGCTGCTCGAAGCAGCCCGACGGATCGCCGGAAGCACCGGTCGCGGCCGATCCGGGCACGCGATCCTGATCAAGCCGGCCGCTGGGGGCGGTGGCAAGGGCATGCGGGTCGTCGATCGACTCGATCCGCCCGGGGCCTTCATCGATGCGCTCCAAACGGCCCGGCGCGAGGCGGCGGCGGCCTTCGGCGACGATCGCCTCGTCCTCGAGCGGTTCCTGGCCGGGCCCCGCCACGTCGAGATCCAGGTCCTGTTCGACGCGAACGGCCACGGGGTGCACCTCGGCGAGCGTGATTGCTCACTCCAGCGTCGCCACCAGAAGGTCTTCGAGGAGAGCCCGTCGCCGGCGGTTGGCGAAGGCCTTCGGGAGCAGCTCGGCCAGGCGGCCCTGACCCTCGCCGGGTCTGTCGGCTATCGCTCGGCCGGCACCTGCGAGTTCCTCCTCGACGACGATGGCCGCTACCACTTCCTCGAGATGAACACCCGGCTCCAGGTGGAGCATCCGGTGACCGAGCTGATCACCGGCCGGGATCTCGTGGCCGACCAGCTGCGGATCGCCGCCGGCGAGCCTCTCGGCTTCGACCAGGCCGAGGCCGACGCGGCTCGCAGCATCGGCGGTCACGCCATCGAGGTGCGGCTCTACGCCGAGGATCCCGACGCGGGCTTCCTGCCCTCGATCGGCCGGATCGAGGCGCTCCGCTGGCCTCGGCGCCGACGTCCGGGTCGATTCCGGGATCGAGCTCGGCTCGGTCGTCGACCTGCGCTTCGATCCGATGCTGGCCAAGGTGATCGTCGGCGGACCGAGCCGATCGGAGGCCCTGGCTCGGCTCGAGCAGGCCCTGGCCGAAACCGTCGTCCTGGGGGTCGTGACGAACCTCCACTTCCTGCGCTGGCTGGCCGGCCAGCCGATCGTCCAGGCCGGAGAGGCCCGGATCGACACCCTCGAGCAGATCTGGCCGCCGGCCGGCAACGCTTCGGGCAACGCTTCGGGCAAGGCTTCGGCTGAGGCTCCGAGCGAGACCGCCTGGCAGGCCGCTGCCGCCGCGATCGCCACCCTGGATGGAGACGGCTGGCGATTGAACGGGCCGGCCCGAATCCGGCTCGAATTGGGTGGGCTGGAACGCTCCGTCGAGCTCGACGTTCGCGGCGGGGGCCCCCTGGCCGTGCTCGATGAGACTGGCACCGCCTTCGTCGACGATGACGGCCGGAGCGTCGCCTTCCGGCTCGCGCCACCGCCGGACGTCGACCGGGCCGCCCGCTCGGCAGCCGGCCAGGCGACCGGCGGAGCGGTCGAAGTCCGCTCGCCCATGCCCGGCCGCGTCCTGGCCGTTCATGTCGGACCAGGCACGACCGTGGCGGCCGGACAGGCGCTGGTGACGGTCGAGGCGATGAAGATGGAGCACGTCGTCACGTCGCCGTCCGACGGGACGATCGATGAGGTTCTCGTCGCCCGGGGCGAGCAGGTCAACCGGGGCCAGCCGCTGGTCGGCCTGACCGCCGGGACGCGAGGCGCTACCGTAGTCGGGCAGATGGAGGAACAACGATGACCGATGCCCTGCCCGCCACCCGGTCCGAGCTCCTGGCGCTCCATGCCGCGGCCCGCCGCCGGCGCGACGGGGCGAAGCTGGGCGGGCCGGACTACCGGGCGGCCTGCGAGGAGATCTCGGCGATCGAGGTCCAGATCGCCCGGATCGAGAACGGCGGCGAGTCGGCCGGCACGACCCCGGGCAAGGGCGGCGGCTGAGCCGCTCCGATGTCGGCCATGCCTGAGGCTGACCGAAGGGTCCGGATCTACGAGGTCGGGCCGCGCGACGGGCTCCAGAACGAGGCTCGCCCGATTGCCACGGCGGACAAGCTCCGCTTCATCGAGCTGCTGGCCGCGGCGGGACTGACCGAGATCGAGGCGACGAGCTTCGTCCGCCCCTCGGCGATCCCCCAGCTGGCCGACGGCGACGAGCTCCTCCGGGCGCTGCTCGAGGCCCAGGAGCGCGAAACGGGCGCCAGCCACGCGGTGCGCTACCCGGTTCTCGTCCCGAATGAGCGGGGCATGGCCCGGGCCGAGGCGGCCGGGGCCAACGCCCTGGCCGTGTTCACCGCTGCTTCGGATGCCTTCACCAAGCACAACATCGGGATGACGATCGACGAGTCGATCGAGGCGTTCCGGCCGGTCCTGGCCCGGGCCGCAGCGCTCGGCTGGTGGCGGCGGGCCTACGTCTCGACCGCCTTCGGCTGCCCGTACGTCGGCGCGATCGAGCCGTCAACCGCCGTGGAGGTTGCCCTGCGCCTGGCCGAGCTGGGCGTCGACGAGATCTGCTTCGGCGACACGATCGGGGTGGGCGTGCCCGACCAGGTCGAGACGTTGACGGGGCTGGCCATTGGGGCCGGCCTCAAGGCCGAGCAGATCGCCTTCCACTTCCACGACACCCGGGGCACTGCCCTGGCCAACGTTGCGGCCGGCCTGCGGGCGGGAATCCGGACATTCGATGCCTCGACGGGCGGCACCGGTGGCTGCCCGTATGCGCCGGGTGCGGCGGGTAACCTGGCCACCGAGGACCTCGTCTACTTCCTCGACGCGTCGGGCTGGCAGCACGGCGTTCGCCTGGCCGGAATCCTGGCGGCGGCCCGGTTCATCTCGGATTGCCTTGGCCGGCCGCTGGCCTCGAAGGTCGGCCAGGCCGGCGGCTGGGATCCGGCCACCGGCGCCGCCGCACCGCGGCCCTGATAGCATCCGCGCCATGGACGGTGCGGTCCTCGTGCTGAACCAGAATTACGAACCGCTCAACGTGTGCAATCTGCCGCGCGCGTTCCGGCTCGTCTTCGGCGAGAAGGCCGAGGTGGTCGAATACGACCACCAGATGATTCGCACGCCCCGCCAGGAATTCCGGGCGCCGAGCGTCATCCGGCTCCAGCACCACATTCGCCGGCCGCGGCCGCGGGTCAAGCTGACCCGGCGGGAGATCTTCGCCCGGGACGGCCATCGCTGCCAGTACTGCGGGCGCCAGGCCAGCGACCTCACCCTCGACCACGTGATCCCCCGCCATCGAGGCGGCGCCCACAGCTGGGAGAACCTCGTCGCGGCCTGCAAGTCGTGCAACCACCGCAAGGGTGGCAAGACGCTCGACGAAGCCCGCCTCCGGCTCGTCCATCCGCCGTTCGAACCGCGGAGCGACGTCTATTCGCTGTTCACCCCGTATCTCGCCGACGAGCGCAACGAAGCCTGGCGGGGCTACCTCTTCCTCGGCCGGAACTGACGGCCGGAACCGGGCCGCCCCAGCTGATCACGAACGAAGCCGACGGTCCGCTCGCGGCCCGGATTCCGGCGCCCGTCCGGGAGATCCTGACCATCCTCGAGGCCGACGGCCGGGCCGGCTGGGTCGTCGGCGGCTCGCTCCGCGACCTGCTCCTCGGCCGGACGCCCCACGACTGGGACATGGCCACGGATGCCCGTCCCGAACAGATCCAGGCGCTCTTTCCCAATGCCCGCTACGAGAACGCCTTCGGGACGGTCGCCCTCGAGCGGGACGGCGTCGAGTACCAGATCACGACGTTCCGGCGGGACCACGATTACGCCGACTTCCGACGGCCCCACCGGGTCGAGTTCGGGACGACGATCGAGGAGGACCTCGCCCGGCGCGACTTCACGGTCAACGCCCTGGCCTGGGGTGCCCTGCCGGGGGCCGGGCCGAGCCTGGTCGATCCGTTCGGCGGCCGGGCCGACCTGGAGCGACGCCGCCTGGTCGCGGTCGGAGTGGCCGACGATCGCTTCGGCGAGGATGCCCTGAGGATGATCCGGGCCGTCCGGCTCGCCGCCCAGCTCGAGTTCACGATCGCGCCGTCCACCCTCGCGGCCGTGACCCGCCACGTCGAGCTCGTCCGGCACCTGTCGGGCGAGCGGATCGCGAGCGAGCTTGAGCGGCTGCTGGCCGCCCAGCGACCGTCGCTCGGCCTGCGCCTGCTCGAAGGCGACCGGCCTGCTCCGCCAGGTCTCGGTCGAGCTGGCCGACCAGCGCGGCGTTACCCAGGCCAAGATCAGCGGCGACGACCTGTGGGATCACACCGTGCGGGCCGTCGATGCCGTGCCGCGCGAACCTGCGGCGTCGTCCGGCTGGCCGCCCTCGTCCACGACATCGGCAAGCCGGCCACCGCCAGCGATGGCCACTTCATCGGCCACGACGCCGTCGGCGGCGACCTGGCCGAGGCGCTCCTGACCCGGCTGCATTTCCCGCGGAAGGTCGTCGAACGGGTCGGCCTGCTCGTCCGCAACCACATGTTCAACTACGAGCCAACCTGGAGCGACACGGCGGTGCGCCGGCTGATCGGCCGGCTCGGCCCGGCGGCCCTGGCCGAGCTGATCGCCCTGCGACGGGCGGACAACGTGGGCAGCGGCCTGCCGGCGGAGGCCGGCGATCTCGACGAGCTCGAGGCCCGGATCGCCGAGCAGCTCCAGGCCCAGGCGGTCCTCGACCGGTCCGGCCTGGCGATCGACGGCGACGACCTGATCCGCGAGCTCGGCCTGGCCCAGGGCCCGGCTCTCGGCTTGATCCTCGACCGATTGGTCGAGGTCGTGATCAACGATCCCGGTCAGAATGACGCTCCGACCCTGATGCTGCGGGCCCAGGCGATGCTCTCGGAGGATCGATGATCGAGTTGATGGTCCAGGCCGAGCAGGAGCTCGACCTGGGGCTGGTGGACCAGGCCGAGAAGATCTACCAGCAGGTCGCGTCGGCCGATCCAGGCAACGCCATGGCGGTCGTCGGCCTGGCCCGGGTTCGGCTCGAACGGGGCGACCAGGTCGGGGCCCACGAGCTGGCCCTCGAGGCCCTCCTGATCGACCCCGAGAACAGCGCCGCGCTCCGGATGGAGGCGCGCCTCCGCGAGGTGCTGGCCGGGGCAGGCCAGCCGGTCGCCGCGCCGCCGCCGCTCAGCCCGGCCCCGGCGAAGCCGGGCACCCAGGAGTCGCCGGGCGAGCTCGTCGGCGCGGGCAAGCCGGGCCTCGTCGCGCGCCTCTTTGGACGCTCCCGATGAGGATCCTCGTCAGCGGCGGGGCGGGCTACGTCGGCTCGGTCACCGTCGAGCGCCTGCTGGCCGAGGGCCACGCGGTGGTGATCCTCGACGACTGTTCGACGGGACATGCCGGAGCGGTCCCGGTCGAGGCCACGTTCAGTCGATCGAGCTACGCCGACCAGGCCGCCGTCGAGCGACTCCTGCGCGACCAGGGGATCGAGGCGATCCTCCATTGCGCCGCCCGGTCGCTCGTCGGCGAGTCGATCCGCGACCCCGCGATCTACTACCGGGCGAACATCGTCGGGGGCATCGCCCTCCTCGAGGCCGCCCGGGCCGCCGGCGTGAATCGGTTCGTCTTCAGCTCGACCGCCGCCGTCTACGGCGTGCCCGAGACGATCCCGATCACCGAGTCGGCCCCGCTCGCTCCGATCAATCCCTACGGCGAGTCGAAGCGGACGTTCGAGGGGGCCCTCCGCTGGTACGGCACGGCCTACGGCCTGCGCAGCGTCGCCCTGCGCTACTTCAACGTGGCCGGGGCGACGGAACGGAACGGCGAGTCGCACGATCCGGAGACGCATCTGATCCCGAACATCCTGGCCGCGGTCGAGTCGGGCCGGCCGGTGACCCTCTTCGGGGACGACTACCCGACCCCGGACGGCACCCCGATCCGGGATTACATCCACGTCGAGGACCTGGCCACGGCCCATCTCTCGGCGCTCGAGGCGACCGGCTCGGAGGCGGCTGCCGGGGACTCCTACACGGCGCTGCAACCTGGGCACGGGCAGCGGCTTCAGCGTGCGCCAGGTGCTGGCCGCGGCCGGAGCGGTGATCGGCACCGCGATCGCCTCGACGATCGGCCCACGGCGGGCCGGCGATCCGCCCGTCCTCGTGGCCGCCGCCGACCGCGCCCGGGAGGTCCTCGGCTGGATCCCGCAGCAGGGCAGCCTGGGCGAGATGATCGGCTCGGCCTGGGCCTGGCGCCGGGCACACCCCGACGGCTACCCGGATCGTTGACCTGACGACCGGCTGAGGCCGGGCCGATGGAGCGCGCGGCCGGGACGGGTATCCTTGGCCGATGGATGCGATGGCGGAACCGGCTCGGAGCGACCTGCGACCGCAGCGCTTCGGTCGCCAGGACGGGCGGCGGGTCAAGGATCCCCTGATCGAGCCGATCTGGGTCGGCGAGCGAGTCCTGGCCCACGTCGAGCTGACCGGGCCACGGGCCGCGGCCGGACCGTTCGTGGCAATCCAGGACGAGGATGGCGAGCTGCTCGAGGGCTATCCCGAGGTCGCGGCGGCGCTGGCCGAGGCGACCCTGGCCACGTCCCTCGTGCTCGACGGCTATCTCACCGACCGGGTCGAGCGCGGACCCGAAGGGCCTGGCCCTGACCGCGGTCAAGACGCCGACCTCGAACGACATGATGCGCCAGCTCCTGATGGGCGGCGGGCGGCGCCACGAGGAGCTCTACTCCGAGCCCCGCCCGACCGTGGCCGAGCCGGCGGCGCCTGATCGCATTCGTGGCGATCGACCTGCTGGTCGTCGACGACGAGGAGATCCTCGATGTCCCGCTCCTCGAGCGAAAGCGCGTCCTCGAGAGCGTCCTCGAGGAGAACCGGCTCGTCCGGCGGGGGATCTACGTCCGTCCGCCGCTCGACGCCTGGCTGATCTCGTGGCGCTCGATCGGCTTCCAGACCGTCGCCTACAAGGCGGCCAACGGCCGCTACCAGCCGGGCCTCGACAACGACGGCTGGGCGACCGCCAAGATCCCGACCCGCTAGTGGTCGACAGCGCGCTGACCGGTCCGATCGGCGAGCTGGTCGAACAGCTTGCCCCGGCCGACATCATGGTCGGCATCCCGAGCTTCAAGAATGCGGCCACGATCGGCTACGTCGTGCGGGCCGCCCAGGCCGGCCTCGTCCAGTACTTCCCCGACCTCCGGCCGGTCCTGGTCAACTCGGATGCCGGCTCGCCGGACGGGACCCAGCGGGTCGTGGCCGAGACCGAGCCGCCGGACTACATCGAGCGGATCCTGCTCGTCCGGCCCACCAACCGGCTCGAGAAGGTGACCCTGACCTATCCCGAGGTGAACGGGGTCGGGGGCAAGGGGGCGGCCCTTCGGACGATCTTCGAGATGGCCGCCGCGCTCAAGGTCAGCGCCCTCGTCGTGGTCGATTCGGACCTGCGCTCGATCGTGCCCGAGTGGATCGAGCTGCTGGCCGGTCCGGTGATCAAGGGCGGCTACGACTTCGTGGCCCCGCTCTACGCCCGCTACAAGTACGACGGGACGATCACGAACACGGTCACCTACCCGCTGACCCGGGCCCTCTACGGCAACCGGATCCGCCAGCCGATCGGGGGCGACTTCGGCGTCTCGGGCGACCTCGTCCGGCACTACCTCGAGCTCGACAGCTGGGATGCCGAGGTGAGCCGATTCGGGATCGACATCTGGATGACGACGGAGGCCCTGGCCGGCGGCTACGCCGTCTGCCAGGCCCGGCTCGGGGCCAAGGTCCACGATCCCAAGGATCCCGGCGCGGATCTCGGGCCGATGTTCCGCCAGGTCGTGGCCACGATCCTCCGGCTGGCCGCCCGGAGCCCCGAGCGCTGGCTCGAGATCAAGGGCTCGCACGACGTGCCGGCCTACGGCTTCGAGCGGATCGTCGATCCGCCGCCGCTCGAGGTGAACACCCTCCGCCTCGTCTCCGAGTTCAACCTCGGCTCGGTCGGGATGGCCGACACGTGGGCCGAGATGCTCGCCCCGGCGACCCTCGCCACGGTCCTCGAGCTGGCGGCCGAGGCCGGCCAGCGGTTCGACGATGCGTCGCCGCCGGCTGGGCGTCCACGGCGGCGATACCGGCGCCTCGGGCAGGCGCGACCGGCCCGAGCACCCACGAGATGGCCGATGCCCTGGCCGGCTTCCACTTCCCCGACGACATCTGGGCCCGGGTGATCTACGACCTGGTCGCGACCGCCGGCCGGCTCGAGCGGGCCACGGGGGACGCGGCCGCCAAGGCGTCGGCGACCCTCGAGCGCTACGTGGCCGGCCTCGTCCCGATCTACTTCGGCCGGGTGGCCAGCTTCGTCGTCGAGAATCGGGACATCACGACCGACGAGGCCGAGGAGCGGGTCGAGCGCCAGGCCCGCGAATTCGAGCTGCTCAAGCCGTACCTGGTCGAACGCTGGAACGCCCTGTGAACCGAACGCCCCTGCCGGTCCGGATCCTGATCCCGGTCGCCAACCCGGGCACGGCCGGCGAGCTCGTCCGGATCGGTGCGGCGCTGCTCGAGCCGCGGGCCGGCGAGCTGCGGGCGCTGGGCATCGTCGAGGTACCCGAGGGGATGCCCCTGTCCGAGGGCGCCACCCGCGCCCGCCATGCCCGGCGCCTGCTCCAGCGGGTCCTCGACTACGCCCCGGAAGGCGTGCCGATCCATCCGATCGTCCGGATCGCCCGCCATGCCGCCGAGGGGATCGTCGAGGCGGCGGTCGAGGAGGAGGCCGACCTGCTCGTGTTCGGCTGGGGTGGCCGGCACACGATCCATGTCAACGACACGCCCGACCGAGGGAACCCGGCGACGGGGCCGGGCGAGCGGTGAGCCGAGCTCGGTCGTCTCGCCCACGATCGACCAGGTCGTCCGGGCGGCGCCGTGCGACATCGCGGTCGTCAAGCAGCGCGGTTCGACCGAGATCCGGCGGATCCTCGTGCCGGTCCGGGGCGGGCCCCATGCCGAGCTGGCCCTGACCTTTGCCGACGCCCTCGGGACGTACCACGGAGCGACCGTCACGGTCCTCCATGTCGTCCCGGCCGGGATCACCGGGCCCGTCCGAGCCCAGGCCGAGCGAGCCCTGGCGGCCTTCGTGAAGCAGCACGTCCGGGGGGCGGCCGAGCCCCTCGTGCGCGAGGCGGCCAACGTCCGGACGGCGATCCTGCGCGAGGCCGAGCGGGCCGACGTGGTCGTCGTGGGCGCCTCGGCCTCGCCGGCCGAGGGCGGCCGCGAGGCCCACCTGTTCGGGGCCCTGCCCGAGGCGATCGCCACCCGCGCCCGGCCGACGGTCGTCGTGGTCAAGACCCGCGAGACGATCGGCCGGAAGACGTTCGAGAAGCTGGCCGAGCGGGCCGAGACGCTGGCCGCGGCCGATCGGGCGGCCGAGGAGAACCGGGCGATCCCGACCCGGGTCGAGCGCTGGTTCGGCGAGTCGAACTTCCACCATGCCGAGTTCGCCGACCTGCGCCGGCTGGTCCAGCTCAAGGAGAAGCAGGGCCTGACGATCAGCCTGGTCCTGCCCAGCCTGAACGAGGAGGAGACGATCGGGCCGATCGTGGCCCGGGCGATGCGCGAGATGATGGGCCGGGTTCCCCTCCTCGACGAGGTCCTCGTGATCGACTCCGCCTCGACCGACCGGACCCGCGAGATCGCCGAGGCCGAAGGCGCCCGGGTGGTCAGCCATCCCGACGTCCTCGAGCGCTACGGCAGCTTCCGGGGCAAGGGCGAGGCGCTCTGGAAGAGCCTCTACGCGACGAGCGGCGACCTGATCGTGTGGGCCGACACGGACGTCCGGAACTGGCACCCGCGAATGGTCTACGGCACGCTCGGGCCGCTCCTGACGGAGCCCCGCCTGCAGTACGTCAAGGGCTACTACCAGCGGCCGATCGTCGAGGGCGGGGTGCTCAAGGAGGGTGGCGGCGGGCGGGTCACCGAGCTCGTCGCCCGGCCCCTGATCAACCTCTTCTACCCGGAGCTCTCGGGTTTCATCCAGCCGCTCGCGGGGGAGTACGCCGGGCGCCGGTCGCTCCTCGAGACCCTGCCCTTCTTCACCGGCTACGCGGTCGAGATCGGCCACCTGATCGACGCGGCCGAGAGGATCGGCCTCGAGGGCCTCGGCCAGGTCGACCTGGAGCGACGGATCCACCGCAACCAGGAGCTCGAAGGGCTCAGCCGGATGAGCTTCGTCATCCTCCAGGCCGTCATGAAGCGGCTCGAGGAACGGCGCAAGGCTCGCCTGTTCGCCGAGCTCGGCTCGACGATGAAGCTGCCCCGATCCGGCCACGGCCGGCTCGGCCTGGAGGTGATCGAGCTGGCCGACCAGGAACGGCCGCCGATGAACCGGATCCCCGAGTACCTCGAGAAGCGGGCGGGCGAGACGAGCGAGTGACGACGGTCCTGTTCGCGCCGGATTCGTTCAAGGGCTCGCTCACCTCCGTCGAGGTTGCCGAGGCGCTGGCCGAAGGCTGGCAGCGGGCCCGCCCGGACGACGATCTCCTGCTCCGGCCGCTGGCCGACGGCGGCGAGGGGACCCTTGCCGCGATCGCCGCGAGCGGTGGCTGGACCGAGCGAATCGCGCCGACGGTCGATCCGATCGGCCGCCCGATCGATGCGCCCTGGCTCCGCTCGAACGATGGCGCGGTCGCGGTCGTGGAGATGGCCGCCGCATCGGGCCTGTCGCGCCTGGCCCTGGCCGAGCGCGACCCGCTCGGGGCAACCACGGCGGGCACGGGCCTGATCCTCCGGGCGGTGCTCGATGCGGGCGTGCGACGGATCGTGCTCGGGATCGGCGGCAGCGCCACGACCGACGGCGGGGCCGGGATCCTCGACGCGCTCGGCGGCTGGGTCGACGAGGATCGAATCGACCTTGCCGGCCTCGACCCCCGCCTGGCCGCGCTCGAGCTCCTCGTCGCCTGCGACGTGAGCAATCCACTCCTCGGCCCGACCGGCGCGGCCGCCACGTATGGTCCCCAGAAAGGCGCGACACCGGCCGACGTCGCGGTTCTCGACGAGCGGCTGGCCCACTACGCCGACCTGCTCGAGGCGGCCACGGGGCGCCGCGAGCGCGACACCCCCGGGGCCGGTGCCGCCGGAGGTGTCGGCTTCGGGCTGCTCTGCCTGGCCGATCGCCTGCTCCGGCTCGCGCTCGAACCCGGGGTGGACCTGGTCGCCGGCGAGGTGGACCTCGACGGCACGCTCGCCAAGGCCGACCTGGTGATCACCGGCGAGGGCCGGATCGACGCCCAGACGGCCTTCGGCAAGACGGCCCTGGGGGTGGCCCGGCGGGCCCGGACCGCGGGCGTGCGCTGCATCGCCGTGGGCGGCGGCGTCGAGCCGGCGGGCGTGGCGGCGCTGGAACCGCTCGGGGTCGAGGTCGTGGCCGTGAACGAACGCGATGTCCCGGTGGCCGAGGCGATGGCCGCCGGCGCGGCGCCGGTGGTGGCCTGCGGCGAGCGACTGGCCCGGGCGGCCACCTGGCTCGCCGCTTGACTCTCGGCGCATGACTCTCGCCGCATGACTCTCGCCGCATGACTCCGGAAGCCACGCCCCCCACCGTGGCCCGGCCCCGAACGACGGCCAAGCCACGGACGAAGGCCAAGCCGCGCCCGCGGCGGCGGAAGCCGGCCAACCCGGCCCGAACATGGGCCCGCCGCCTCGAGCGGACCCGGCCCGGCCTCGTCCCGTACGTCCTCGACGGGCTCGCCTCGATCTACGGCCGACCGACCTGGCGGCGCCGACTCGGCCCGACGAGCGAGCTGATCCTGACGATCCTCACCCAGAACAGCGCCGACGTGAACGCCGAGCGGGCGTTCGAGTCGCTCCGGCGAACCTTCCCCTCGAACGAGCCGGTCGAATCCCATTGGGCCGGCGACGGCTGGGGCGGCGACGGCCTGGCCGACGGTGCGCCGCCCGACTGGCTGGCCGTCGAGCAGGCCCCGATCGAGCAGCTGATCGAGGCGATCCGGCCGGGCGGCCTGCCCGTGGTCAAGTCGCCCCGGATCCAGGCCGCCCTTCGACTGATCCGGGAGGAGCGGGGCGACCACTCGCTCGAGTTCCTGGGCGACATGCCGGCCCTCGAGGCCCGCGAGTGGCTCACCCGGATCGACGGGATCGGCCGGAAGACGGCCTCCGTGCTCCTGATGTTCTCGTTCGGGATGCCGCTCATGCCGGTCGACCGCCACGTCGAGCGGGTCAGCAAGCGGGTCGGCCTGATCCCCGACAAGGCCAGCGCCGACGACGCCCACGAGCTGTACCTGGCGATGCTCGAGCCCGACCAGATGTACGAGGCCCACGTCAACCTGATCACCCACGGCCGCAAGCTGTGCCACGCCCGCAAGCCCGACTGCGCCAACTGCCCGATCGCCCCACGCTGCCGCTTCGTCGATCGCAAGGCCCCCTAGGCCGGCGGCCGCGTCCGGCCACACCGTGGCCGGTCCGCGCGTCGCCGCTGGCGTCCGGCCGTCGCCGCTGCGGCGAACAGATCGCTGAATCGCACTCCCGCGGCGCCCCAAACCCACGCTCATTCGGCGCAATCGTTCGCCGACTGCGAACAAATCGAGGGCTTCGAGCCGGTGAAACCTCAACCCGGGCCGTGTTCGGCAGTTCTGTTCGCCCCACGCGACGCGGCGTCCGCGCGTCGCCCTGGCCGGATCCGTCGCGTCGCCCTGGCCGGATCCGTCGCGTCGCCCTGGCCGGATCCGTCGCGTCGCCCTCGGCGAACAGAATCGCCGAATCGCACCTTCCCGGCGCCCCAAACCCACGCTCATTCGGCGCAATCGTTCGCCGACTGCGAACAAATCGAGGGCTTCGAGCCGGTGAAACCATGGCAACCCGGGGCGTGTTCGGCAGTTCTGTTCGCCCCACGCGACGCCGCGGGCGCCGGGGACCGGGCGGCGCGCGGGCGGGGCCGGGGACGAGGCGGCGCCGGAGGACCGGGCGGCGCCGCGGGCAGAGGACCGGGCGGCGCCGCGGGCAAGAGCCGGGGACCGGGCGACGCCGCGGGCCAACGAGCTGAGGACGCGGCGACGCCGCGGGTGCAGAGAGACCGGGCGACGCCGCGGGCCAACAAGCCGAGGCCCGGACGTTCGGGGCGTTTCGGAAGGAGATTCGGCGCTGCTATGCTCGGCCGATGCTGAGCTTGGATCGATGCTGAGCGTCGGCCCGAACGGTCCGGCGGCGGCGCCTCAAATCCTCGTCGTGGACGACGATCCGAACCTGCTCGTCGTGCTCGCCGAGCAGCTCCGGGCGGACGGCTACGAGGTCGCCACCGCCCGGGACGGGATCGAGGCGATGCGCCGGCTCGATCACGCCTGGCCGGACCTCCTCGTGATCGACATGATGATGCCCCGGATGGACGGCCTGACCCTGGCCCGCGAGGTCAAGGGCCGGGCCGACCTGCCGATCATCGTCCTGACCGCGATCGACACCGGCGACAACAAGGCCGACCTGCTCGACGAGGTCGCCGAGGACTACGTCACCAAGCCGTACCACTACCCCGAGCTGCGGGCCCGGATCAACCGGGTCCTGCGCCGGCTCGGGGACAAGGTCCCCCGCCAGAGCCTCGCCCTCGGACCGCAGCTCGTCCTCGAGCTCCATCGCCGGGAGGCGGTCGTCGCCGGCAAGCCCGTGCCGCTCACGCCGACCGAGTCCCGGCTGCTGTACGCCCTTGCCGCCAACCTCGGCAACACGGTCAGCACCGAGACGCTCCTCGCCCGGGGCTGGGCCGAGACCGAGGATGCCGATCCGTCCTACGTCTGGGTCACGATGCGCCGGCTGCGCCAGAAGCTCGAGCCCGACCCGAATCATCCGACCC
Organism: uncultured Chloroflexia bacterium; assembly: GCA_963697135.1. Classification (GTDB taxonomy): domain Bacteria; phylum Chloroflexota; class Limnocylindria; order Limnocylindrales; family CSP1-4; genus Palsa-1033. The sequence continues at coordinate 324,656 of CAVOMZ010000007.1, forward strand.
ATCTCCTGACCGTTCGGGGCATCGGCTATCGGCTGGTCGCCCAGGAGGCGGGCAGGGCCGAATGACGGCCCAGGCGAGCCCGGGTCAACCGCGACCGCAGGCCGACACCGCAACCGATCCGGGACCCGAACCGACCGGAGCCGGGCGCGGCGGAGAAACCCCGTTCCACGATCGGACGATCCCCCCGCCATCGGTCGGCGGCGGGATCGGCTTTCGAACCCGGCTCATGTTCGCCCTGGTCGCCGCAGCCGTCATTCCGCTGGCCGTCTTCGGACTCCTCCTCGTAGCCGCGCTCCGGCTGCCCGATCCCCTCTCGACCGTGCCCCGCCTGCTCCTCCTGTTCGTGGCCCTCGTCGCCCTGATCGCCGTCCTCGTCGCCTATCTCCTGGCGGCCGACCTGACCTCGCCCCTCCGGGCGATCGCTGCCGCGGTCGACCGGGTCTCGGCCGGTGACCTGTCCACTCCGATCGTCGTCGGCGGTGACGACGAGCTGTCGCGCCTGGCCGAGAGCCACAACCGGCTGGCCGGAGCGCTCGAGCGGCGCAATCGCGAGCTCGGCCGGATCCTGTCGGCGATCGAGCACGCCTCGCCCCGCGACGGCGTCGAGTTCCTCGTCGGGCGCGCCTCGAACGACGCCCGGATCGTTTTCGGGATGATCGACAACCTGATCCTGCTCGTCGATCCGACGACGGTCGAAGAAGAGGAGGCGATCCCGGGCGATCCCCGGCCGATCCGGGCGGAGCTGCGGGCCGGCGACGAGCGGCTCGGCCTGATCGTCGGCCACCTGCCGGCCACCCGGGCCTGGGAGCCCGCCGACCAGAACCTGCTCGAGCTGTTCGCCGCCGAGGTTGGCGTGGCGATCCGGAATGCCCAGCTCTTCCAGCGGGTCGCCGACCAGAACGCGAAGCTGGTCGAGCTCGATGCGGCCAAGGACGACTTCCTGCGCGGCGTCAGCCACAACCTCCAGACACCCCTGACGAGCATCCGGGCGTTCGCCGAGCAGCTCGGCGAGGAGCACCCGGATCGGCGCCTGGCGATCATCACCGAGCAGTCGGAGCGGCTCTCCCGGATGGTCCGCCAGCTGCTCACGGTCACCCGGCTCGAGTCCGGGGCCCTCCGGCCGCAGGCCGAGGTCGTCGGCCTTGGCGCCACGCGCCCGGCGGGCCTGGGAGGCGCTGGCCGTGGACGACGTGCCCTTCGCGATCGACGACCGGTCCGGTGGTTGGCTCGCCGTGGCCGACAGCGACCAGCTCGACCAGGTCCTCTGGGCGCTGCTCGACAACGCCGTGAAGTACGGCCGGCACCAGCCGATCGAGGTCGAGATCTCGACCGCACCGAGCCCGCGGCCGGATCTCGATGACGATCGTCGACCATGGCCCGGGCGTGGCCGACCAGGATCGGGCCCGCCTGTTCGAGCGATTCAGCCGGGGCAGCGGCGCGAACGCCGAGGACGGCAGCGGGCTCGGCCTGTACGTCTCGCGCGAGCTGTGCCGGGCGATGAACGGCGATCTCGTGATCGAGCCGTTCCAGCCCGGCCATGGAGCCGCCTTCACGGTCTCGTTGCCGGGCGAGGCCCCGCTCGAGAGCTAGCCTCGCCCATTCCGAGGCCACGTCGGCCAGCCAGGCCCGTTCGTGTCAAATCCTTCAGCAATGAAACCTTACGGTCGATCGTGGTGCGGAATGGGAGCGACGGTCCGGATTGGGTCGGCGGGTCGTGCACGAAATTGGGCTGAGGCCTTCCCGAGGGCCCGAGTCGGGTCGCGGATCCCGCGTAACGCTTCGTCAATGAACGATTTGAAAGTGAGCGGTCGCTCAGAGCCGGAGAGACTCAGGACCCGGAGCGGCGAATGAACTGCAGGCGCTGTGGCATCCTCCGGGGATGGCTCGCCTATCCGTGGCCCTTGTCCAACTCGACGCCGGCGAGGACGCAGCGGCGAACGTGACGGAGGCTGCTCGCCTCGCGGGAGTCGCTGCCCAGGGAGGCGCCCGACTCGTCGCCCTGCCGGAGTACCTCCAGTTTCGTGGCCCCGATGAGGGCTATCGGGCCTCGGCCCGGCCGATCCCCGGACCGTTCAGCGACGCCTTCGCCGCGGTCGCCCGGGAGCACGGCGTGTGGATCCTGGCCGGGACCCTGGCGGAGTCCGGACCGGCCGGACGGCCGTACAACACGAGCGTCCTGATCGACCCGAGCGGCGCGATCGCGGCCACCTACCGGAAGATCCACCTGTTCGACGTCGACCTCGAGGACGGGCCAGCTGACCAGGAGTCGGACCGGGTCACGCCGGGCGACCGGGCCGTGATTGCCGAGGTGGATGGGGCGAAGATCGGCCTGACGATCTGCTACGACCTGCGCTTTCCCGAGCTGTATCGCGCGCTGGCGGTCGCCGGGGCCGAGATCCTGGCCGTGCCGGCCAACTTCCTCGAGCGGACCGGGCGCGACCATTGGGAGGTCCTGCTCCGGGCCCGGGCGATCGAGAACGGCGCCTACGTGATCGCCCCGGCCCAGATCGGCAACGCCGGCGGGGTGCGGTCCCACGGCCGCTCGATGATCATCGATCCGTGGGGCACGGTGATCGCCCAGGCGGCCGACGAGGTGGCGATCATCCAGGCCGAGCTCGACCTCGACCGGGTCGCCGCGATCCGCCGCCAGATCCCGGTCCTGGCCAACCGCCGCCCGGGAGCGATCCGGTTCGACGATCCGACCCATGATCCGACAGCCGGCGAGCCACAGGCGTGAGCGCGTTCAGCCCGGCCGAGCTCGACTACCTCGCCAGCCAGCGCCTGGGGCGCCTGGCGACGGTCGGCCCGGACGGCGCGCCCCACGTCGTGCCGGTCAGCTATCGGTACAACCCGGAGACCGACACGATCGACATCGGCGGGCACGAGCTCGGGGCCACCAAGAAGTGGCGAGACATCGGCCTCGATCCGCGGGTGGCCTTCGTCGTCGATGACGTCCTGCCGCCGTGGCAGCCGCGCCTGATCGAGATTCGCGGCGAGGCGATCCGCCTCGAGGCCGGCGGCGACGCACTCGGCCGCGGCTTCAGCGGGGAGCTGATCAGGATCTCGCCCACGGCACGTCGTGGCCTATGGCATCGACGAGATTGAGCGCCGCTGGAAGGTCGGCGGTCGCGATATCGATCCCGCCACGCCGGTCCGATCGTGAGCCTCGGGTTCGGGCTCACACCTCATGCGGGCTCGGCGCCATCGCCGTTCGACGCCCTCAACGGGGGACGCCTGGCCGGGCCGGAGGGCAGCCATCCGCTCCAGGACGTCGGGCCAAACGACCTCGTCCGGCCGAGCGACGGGGGTCCGCTCAGCGGCACGATCAGCGTTGACCAGCCGGCCGTCGTCGGCGAGACGATCACGGGCACGATCGCGCTCAGGACCGGCGAGGCAGTCCGGGCCAGGTCGGCGGTGCTGCGGCTCGTCGGTCTGCGGCTCGATGAGCGGCGCGAATCGGCCACCCACGAGGACGGCCAAGGCCACGTCACGAACACGGAGTCGTGGGTCGAGTGCCATGGCAGCCTGTTCGCCACGGATGACTTCAGCGAGCCGGTGATCCCGACGACCTTCGAGGCCGGCGGAACCTGGCAGGGCACGTTCTCGATCCCGGCTCCGCCGCTTGGGCCGCCCACCGCCCACCTCGGTGAGTCGATCGTGGCCTGGGCGATCGAGGTCCACTGGGACATCCCGATGGGCGCCGATCACTTCGTGGCGCTGCCGCTGCCGGTCGCCCAGAACCCGGATCTCCTCCGGGCCGGCGTCGGCAAGCAGGGTGGCGAGAGCCTGCTCGACAGCGTCTCGATCGGTGATGGGACGATTGATGTCGCGTCGCCCCTGCCTGCGCCGGCTGGCTCCACCCTGGTCGTCCGGGCGAGCTGGCCATCGGTCCCCCACGGCGGCTCAGCCCGGCTCGAGCTTCACCGCCGGACGAATGCCCCGAACGGCACCGAGGCGATTCTCGCCTCCGTCCCCGTCGACCCGGGATCGCTGGCCGGAGGCACCGGCGACATCTCGCTCGTCATCCCCGCCGGGTCGTCGCCTTCGTTCGACGGGGCGGGCCTGGAAATCGACTACGTCATCCGCGTCCTGGTCGATCGCACGTTCCTGCCCGACGCCGCGATCGAACGTCCGGTCGGGATCTACTGAGCCGGCCGCTCGGACCGGCCGGAGCCGGGCTGCCATCCGGACCGGGCTGGTAGACTCGCAGCCGCGCCGACATAGCTCAGCGGTAGAGCAGCTGTTTCGTAAACAGCAGGTCCTCGGTTCAAATCCGAGTGTCGGCTCCACTCGTCCCCGTGCGAGTGGCTACGCCGCGAAGGGCGGTCCGAACCAGGTGGTGAGGGCCTCCGCCAACCCAACCTCCTGCTCGGTCCCCACCCAGGCCACGTACCCGTCGGGCCGAACGAGCACAGCCGGACGGAGCGGCGACCACGCCGAGCACCGGCAGCTCCCACTGGCCGTCATACGTGGCGTCGACGAGCTGGACCCGGTCCGCCCAGCGGGAGATGTCGAAGCGACCGGGTTGGCCAAGGTTGAGCAGCACCGGCCGGGCAGCGTGGAGCAGGCTGAAGAGCCGCCCGGGCCCGTGGCGCGGTGACCAGGTCGAGATCGGGCATCCGGCGACCGAGGAGCGGATGGCCCTCGCCGAGGTTGTAGTGGATGTCCAGGCCGGACATCATCCCGCCGAACCGTCGACGAGGCTCGTCCATGCCCAGCAGCTCCGAAACGCTGTCGCGCAGCGCCTCCACCCGATCGTCGACCCGCAGGAGCGCGACCTGGGCCATCGTCGTCCGGAGAACCCGGGCAGCGACCGGGTGGCGCTCGTCATGGTAGGTGTCGAGCAGGCTCTCCGGTGATGTCCCCTTGACCACCTGGGCCAGCTTCCAGCCCAGGTTCAGGGCATCCTGGACACCCATGTTGAGGCCCTGCCCACCGACCGGGGAGTGGACGTGGGCGGCGTCGCCGGCGAGCAGGACCCGGCCGTTGCGGTAGGCGACCGCCTGGCGGGTCACGTCGGTGAACCTGGTGATCCAGGTCGGGCTGTGGATCCCGTAATCGGTTCCGTAGACTGCGACAAGCCCCTCCTTGAGATCGCCCAGGGTGGGCTCGCCCGTGCCAATCCCGGGCTCCGTGAGCATGACCCCGACCTTGCCCCCCGGCTCGTAGACGACCGCGCCGTCCTTGACCTCGTAGTCGACCTTGCCCAGGGCGTGCGTACCCGTCGGGGTACGGCGAACGCCGAGTTCGGGCTCCTCGGTCATCTCGACCTCGGCGAGCAGGGCGCTGGTCGTCGGATCCCAGCCGGCGAAGTCGATCCCGGCCTCCTTGCGAACGAGGCTGCGGCCGCCGTCGCAGCCGACGAGGTACGCCGCCCGCAGCCGTTGGCCGTCGGACAGCTCGACCTCCACGCCCGAGTCGTCCTGGGCGAATCCGGTCAGCTCGAGGCCGTAGCGGATCGGAACGTGCAGCTCGGTGACCCAGCCGGCGAGGATCCGCTCGATGTGCTTCTGCCATAGCCCGAGCCCGTAGGGATGCCGCGTCGGGAAGTCGCTGATGTCGAGGCGGATCATGGCGAACCCGGCGACCTGGGCCACCTGGCCCTCGGCCAAAAACCGATCGGCGAGGCCACGCTGATCGAAGACCTCGATCGTCCGCGACTGCAGGCCGCCGGCCCGCGATCCCGGGAGGTCCTGGCTGGGGCGCCGCTCGAGGACGATGACGTCAATGCCGGCCAGGCCCAGCTCTCCCGCCAGGACGAGTCCCGTCGGGCCGGCACCCGCGATCACCACCGCATGCTCAGTCATCGCCATCCCGGGTCGCGCCTCAGAGCTCGCGCTCGAAGAACCGGATCTTCAGCTTCAGCTCAGCGGACAGATCCAGGTACGGCTCGATCGGGTGAAAGCCCATCGACTGGTACAGGGACTGGGCCCCCTCCATGAACGCCAGCGTATCGAGGCGGATCGCCCGGTAGCCCAGCAGCTGGGCCTGCTCGAGGCAGGTCTCGGCCAGCTTGCGCCCGGCGCCCGAGCCGCGAAATTCCGGTCGGACGAACAGCGTCCGCATCTCGCAAATGTCGTCGGTCAAGCGGCCCAGGGCGATGCACCCGCAGGCCAGGCCGTCCTGCCGGGCAATCAGCAGGCAGCCGTCCGGGGGCACATGGTTCCCCGGGAACTTCTGGCCCAGGTCGTCATAGGTGTGCTCGGCCGCGAACTCCTCCGGGTCGAGCTCGGGGTATCGCCGGCGAACCTCGCCGAGCATCCAGGCCACGTACTCCCGGGCCAGCGCGATCAGATCCACCAGCGCTTCGCCTGATTGAGCCGGGCTGACCTCGATCATCACTTTGAAGGATACGTGGGTAGGAGACGAAGCCTGACCGGACTCGGCGGTACCCTCTGGCAATGCGACCACTGCGCTACACGATCAACGTCAGCCTGGACGGCTGTTGTGATCACCGGGAGGGGATCGCCGACGAGGAGCTCCATCGCCACGCGGCCGAGAACCTCGCCCGGGCCGACGCCCTGCTGTTCGGCCGGGTGACCTACCAGATGATGGAGTCCGCCTGGCGCCAGGCACTGCCCGCGGGCCCGTTGCCCGAATGGATGGAGCCCTGGATGGAGCCGTTCGCCCTGACGATCGACGCGGCCAGGAAGTACGTCGTGTCGAGCACCCTCGATCAGGTCGATTGGAATGCCGAGCTGCTGCGCGGGGACCTTCGGACCGCCGTTCAGGCGCTCAAGGACGAACCGGGCAAGGGCTTGCTCGTGGGCGGCGTGACGCTCCCGCTGGCGTTGGCCGAGCTCGGGCTGATCGACGAGTACGAATTCGTCGTCCAGCCGAGGCTCGTCGGCCATGGCCCGACCCTGTTCGCCGGCCTCTCCAAGCCGCTCGACCTGAGGCTCGTCAGCCGCCAGGAATTCGGCTCCGGCGCCGTGGCGATGCGCTACGAGCCAACCGTGCGCCGGTGATCCTGAGCGATGTCCGGGACCCGCGGCTCGTAACGGTCCGGCGGGGCGGGACGCTCGAGGAGGCCGACCATCACCGGCTCGCGGTCTGGGCGGCGGGCTGCGCCGAGCACGTCCTCCACCACTTCGAGCAGCTTCGTCCCGACGACGATCGCCCGCGGCGAGCGATCGAGCGTGGCCGGGCCTGGGCTCGCGGCCAGGTGACGATGACCGAGTCCCGGACGGCGGCCGGTCACGCCAACGCGGCGGCCAGGGACCTGGCCGGTGCCGCGCGGTACGCCGCGTATGCGGCTGCCCAGGCGGCGGCCGTCGCCCACGTCGCCGCCCACGAGCTCGGGGCGGCCGCCTACGCGATCAAGGCGGTTCGCGCCGCCGCTCCCGACGACAGCGCGGACGCAGCGGCACGAGCCGAATGCCGCTGGCAGCGCGAGCAGCTTCCCGAGGCGATCCGGGCCCTCGTGGTCGACGACGAGCGACTGCGCAACGACATCTGCTGGTTCGCCTTCGACTGCTGAAGGGCGGGCTCGCGCGAGCCTCGGAGCCCGGCCTCAGCCCGCGCCGACGAAACCCACGATCGCATCGACGAGGCCCGCGGCGAGCGGGTGCCCATCGTCGTTGTAGGTCGCGACAATCTCGGCCTGGCTGATCGTCGACGGCGCTCGGGTCTCCGACTTGTAGACGTGATTTGCCGCGGCGACGGTGACCCGTTCCTTGTCCCTTGCGGGGCTGCCCAGGGCCCCGAAGATCGCGTCCGCATCGGACCCGGGCACCTGGGCGTCGTTGGCCGCCGAGACGACCAGGGCCCGGCCGCGGTAGGCGGGGAGGGCGGCGAGCGGATCGACGAACATCAATTCGCGCACGACGGCCTGCTGGATTGGCGCATGGGCGGCCTGCCACAGGCCGGCGGCCTCGGGCACGTCGCTGAGGTCCGGCGCCGGTGCGTCCGGGTCCAGCATCGCCGAGCGAAAGGCCCCCAGCGATCGATCGACGACCGCCGCATCGAGGCCCGCCTTGAGGTGGATCGCCCGGATCTGCTCGATCGCCGTCTCGAGGATCGAGCGGGCCGGACCCGACAGGCTGATCAGCCCGCCGAAACGTCCGTCCGCCTGCTTCGAGATCGCCGCCGACGAGGCGTGGATCGATCCTTCGCTGTGCCCGACGAGGTAGATCCTGCCGCAGCGCGGCCGCCCGGCCAGCTCGTCGAAGGCGGCGACGGCTTCATCGACGTAGTGGGCCAGGGACAGGACCTCGAGCATCTTCAGATCGTCGGGCGCGTTGCTCTTCGGCATGTTGACCCCGGAGCCCACCTTGTCGAAGCGGATCGATCCGACCCCACGGGCCTGGAGGGCCTCCGCCAGGAGCGCCCCGCTGCCGTTCCTGCCGGGCAGGGCGGGCGAGTTCCAGTCGCGGTCGGTCGGGCCACTCCCGGCGAACAGGACGACGCAGGGCACGGCCTCGCCCACCGAAGGCAGTGAGACCGTCGAGGGCAGGCGATAGCCGGGCCGGCGAATGACGACGTCCTCGTCCATCGCCGGACTGGGTCAGGGCTGGGGCTGGTAGGCCGAGCTGGCGGTCATCAGCCCCACGACGGCGATCTTGACCCGGTAGGTCGGATCCGTGGCCGTGCCGGTCGTCCGGATCACGACCGTGCCGGCCGTCCCGACGTCGACCAGGCAGGAGAAGCTCGACATCCCCGTCGTGATCCCGGGGCTGTCAACGAGGGCCACCGCGTCGATGCAGGTCCCGTTCGTCCCGCCGATCGACGAGCCACCCTGTCGGGTCACCGTCCACTTCGTCGGATCGGTGGCGGCGGTCACGGCGTCGGCGAAGGCCTGGCTCGAGATCGAGGCCATGACCGCGGTCTGGAGCGTGGTCGGATCGGTCGGCACCGTGATCGGCTGCGGGTCGAAGTAGCGGCAGACGAGGTCGGCCGGCTCGGTCGGGGTGTACCAGCCGCCCGGGTAGACGATCTTGGCGACGGTCGGGCCGCCGTTCGGTACGGCGAGGTCGCAGGTTGCCGAGGGTGGGATCGGCGAGGACGAAGCCGATGGTGCCTGGCTCGGCGCGATCGTCGGCCGAGGGTCGGGTCGCCGTGGGCGTGGCGGTCGGGGCGACCGTCGGAGTGGCGGTCGGACCCGGGGTTGGCGTGGTCCCTGCGCTCGGCGAGGCGGTTGGCCCCGGGGTCGGGGCGATGCTCGGCGATCCGGACGGCGACGCTTCGGGTTGAGGCTGAACGAGGGCCACCTGGATTCGATTGTTGCGATCTTCGAGCAGGACGGTCGAACCCTGGTAGTCGATGAAGGCGACACCCTGGAGCGCGGCGAGGAAGGCCAATTCCTGGTCCATCACGTCCTGGGGACAGGCGATCCGGGTCGAAGCAAGGCCGCCGATCCGGACGACGTTCCCGTTCGTCGAGTAGGTCCCGCTGAAGGAATTGCAGCCGGAGAAGCCACTGACGTTGAGGAGGCCGAAGGTCACCTCGAGTGATGTCCCCGCGATCGGGACCGAGACCGAGCCGGACGGGGTCGCAAACGAGTCGACCTGCCATCGGCCGAGGAGCGGATTCCGCGGCGCGGCATCGAACACGAGGATGTTCGTCCGATCGGCGTTCCAGACGGTCAGGGTGTCACGCTGGACGCCGTAGAAGCGACTCGACTGGAGCAAGGTCAGGAAGGTCTGCTCGAAGTCCATCGTGGCCTTGTCGCAGGCCATCAGGGTGACGCTCGGGTTGCCCACGATGAGCGTTCGGCCGCCGGCCTGGTAGAGCGCCTTGTACGAGTTGCAGCCCGACGAGCCGCTGACCTGGTAGCTGCTGAACTGGGCGTCGGCGAAGACCGTGTCCGGGACGATCGTCAGGGTGCCGGCCTGGTCGTACGAGCGGAGCACCCACTGGATGCCTTCGATCTCGCCGCCCGTGCCGGGACCGGCCGTGCACGCCGCAACCAGCCCCACGAGGGCAACCAGGGCGGCCAGCCGTCGAGCGAACATCGTGCCTCCGGCGGTGAGCTACTGGGACTTGCCGGCGATGTACAGCGCGACCAGCCGCATCGAGTAGCCGAGGCCGGCCACGAGGAACGCGGCGAAGATCGGCAGACCGACCGCTGAAGCCGAGATCGCGAACGCCTCGATGAAGTTGAAGGCCGCCCGCTGGGCGAGGTCGATCCACCAGATCGCTCCGGCGATGAGCGCGTAGATCACGGCGACCCAGCCGACGACGATGAAGAAGGTGCCGATCATCGCGAGTCGGCGAGCGTCGTTCATGAGGTCCATGGCTCCTCCATCGAGTCGATCCGGTCCGGTCCGGCCACTCTAGCACCGGCCCCACCCGTCGCTCGCGCTCAATCGGCCGGTGTCGTCCGCCTACAATGCCCGCGTGCAGCGGCCGACCACGTCGATCTGGGATGTCGTCTCGCGACGCGAGGCCCGGGTCGTCTTCTGGCTGGTCGTCCTGGCCCTGGCCGCCGTGGTCGTCAACTTCACATCCGACTTCTTCGCCCTGCTCCGCTGGCCGGCCCTGATCCTGTTCATCGCCTGGCTGACGTCGTACGTGCTCGAACCCCCGATCGGCTGGCTGCAGGCCCACCTGCCCCCGCATTCCCGGGGCTTGTCGGCGGCGCTCGTGTACGTGGTCGTGATCGTCGTCGCCTTCGTCGTGATCTGCGCCGCCGCAATCGCGATCTTCAACGCCGCGGTCGCCTTCATCGATCGGCTGCCCGAGATCCTGGCCCGGATCCGAACCTTGCTCCAGCCGATCCTCGACGAGGGCGACATCCACCTGCCGGGCGGCGCCGATCCGATCGATCGGATCAACGACTTCATCCAGGGCTACGGGCAGGAGCTGGGCGATGCGCTCGGCACGATCGTCCGGAATGTCGCGGCGGTCATCGGGGCCCTGTTCACGGCGGTGATCATCTCGGTCGGCCTGGCCGCCGGCCAGGTGACCCTGCTCGGCTGGCTCCGGCCATTCCTGCCGATGTCCACCTACAGCGACCTGACCGGCCTCGAGAAGGCGATCGCCGTCTCGTTCGGTGGGTTCGTCCGGGGCCGGCTGCTGATCGGGGTGATCTTCGGCGGGATCGTCTGGATCGCGGCGTTCGTGCTCGGCATCCCGCTCGGGGCCCTGATCGGGATCATCGCCGGGCTGATCATCTTCATCCCCTGGATCGGCCCGCTGATCGCCTGGGCCGTCCTGCCGGCGTTCGCCCTCGTGCTCGCCCCCGACGCGGTCGGCCCGGCCCTGGCTGTCAGCCTGATCGCGGCGATCCTCGTCCAGGTGATCATCACCCAGCTGGTGATGGGCGCGGCCGTCAAGCTGAAGCCGGTGGCCGTGTTCGCAGTCGTGATCGTCGGCTCATCGCTGGCCGGCATCGCCGGGGCGATCTTCGCGATCCCGACCGCCGCCGCGATCCTGGCGGTCGCGAACTACCTGCGCGAACGCGACCTGCTGCTTCGAGCCGGCCCGCCCGAAGCCCCGTCGAGGGCGAAGCCGCGCCGGCCGAAGCCTGACGGCGCTCCCGGGCTCCTGACCGACTTCGGGCTGCCGAGGCCTGAGCTCGCCTCAGGCCGCCAGCTCAGAACGGCTCTGGGATCTCCTTCAAGGACAGCTTCGGGTCCTTGTACTTGCCGGCGGCCTGGCGCTTGGGCAGCTTGATGTCGCGCGGCTCGAGCGGCTCGTACGGGATCCGGCTCAGGAGATGGCTGATGATGTTCAGCCGGCCCCGCTTCTTGTCGTTCGTGTGAGCGACGTACCACGGCGCCCAGGGCGTATCGGTCGCCTCGAACATCCCGTCACGCGCTCGCGAGTAGTCATACCAGTGCTGGTAGGAGCGGAGGTCCATGTCGGTCAGCTTCCAGATCTTGCGCGGGTCGTTGATCCGGCCCTCGAGCCGCCGGGTCTGCTCGTCCGCGCTGACCTCGAGCCAGTACTTGAGCAGGATGATCCCGTTGTCGACCATCGCCTTCTCGACGGCCGGGACCTGCTCGAGGAACCGGTCGCTCTCCTCGGGCGTGCAGAAGCCCATGACCCGCTCGACGCCGGCCCGGTTGTACCAGCTCCGATCGAAGATGATCACCTCGCCGGCTGCCGGGAAGTGGGTCACGTAGCGCTGGATGTACATCTGCGACTTCTCGCGCGCGGTCGGCGCGGACAAGGCCACGACCTTGAACACGCGCGGGCTCACCCGCTCGGTGATCCGCTTGATCACGCCGCCCTTGCCGGCCGTGTCCCGGCCCTCGAACACGATGCAGACCTTGGCCCCGGTGTCCTTGACCCACTCCTGCATCGCCACGAGCTCGCCGTGGAGACTGGCGCATCTCGCGCTCGTACTCCTTCGTGTTCATCTTGGCCTTGGGCTCGCCGTCCGCCGCGGCGGCCTCTGGCGCCTCGCCGCAGCCTCCGCTGACCGGGCGGCCTTGCCGGCCTTGCCCTGCTTCTTCGCCACGATCCCTGTGCCTCCCATTCGATCACGGACTGCCGTGCGTGCCTGAATTCTCCTCGAGGTAGGCGGCCACCGCCTCCCGGATCGACCGATACGAACGCGCCCTGGCCGCCGTGCCGGACCCACGGTAGCGCACGATCCAGTCGCGGACCGGCGACTGGACCTCGGCAAAGGCCAGGACGATCCCGCTGGCCGCCAGCTCCTCGTGGAGATCGAGCAGCATCGCCCCCGCCGTGACGTCGACGTCGGTGATCGGTTCGGCGGCAATCAGGACCCAGCGGGCGGGCGGCTGGGCGGACGCCACGAGGTCCCGGATCCGGTCCCGGAACTGGTTCGCGTTGGCGAAGAACAGGGGCGCCGACCAGCGCACGATCACGAGCCCGGGGATCTGCTCGGCCTCGGGAAAGCGGCTGACGTCGTGGTATCCGGCACCCCCGGGGGCTTCGCCGAGGACGGCCGAATAGGGTGCCCAGACCCGCTTGAAGATGTAGACCATCGACAGCCCGACCGCGATCACGATCCCCTGCAGGACGCCGACGAAGGCGACACCCAGCAGACAGGCCAGGGCGAGCAGGAACTCGGCCGGGCGAACCCGGGCCAGGCGGCGCAGCTCGGCCACGTCGAACAGGCTGATCGAAGCGGCGATGACGACCGCAGCCAGGACCGGCTGGGGCATGTTCTGGACGAGGCCCGGCAGGAACACGAGCATGACCAGGACGAGGACTGCGGCCACGATCCCGGTCAGCTGGGTCTTCGCCCCGGACTGGACCGCCACGGCGGTCCGCGAGCCGCTCGTGCTGACCGGGAACCCGCTGAACAGGGCGGCGGCGATGTTGGCCGAGCCGATCCCGGCCAGCTCCTGGTTCGAATCGACCTCGTAGCCGCCCCGGGTCGCGAACGCGCCGGAGGTCGAGATCGTGTCGCCGATCGCGACGAGAGAGATCCCGACGGCAGCGGCCAGGAGCGGCGGCAGGTCGTTGGCCGAGACGGACGGAATCGCCGGGCTCGGGAAGCCCTGGGGCAGGACTCCGATCACGTCCACGCCGCGCGCCGCGAGGTCGAACACAACCGAGGCCGCGATTGACACGACGACGGCCACGAGGATCCCCGGTGTGCGGGGCGAGAAGTGCTTCAGGCCGAGGATCGTGACCAGGCTGACGAGCCCGATCCCGAGCGCCCAGGCGTTCGTCTGGTCGAGGTTCTGGACGAACGCGATCACCTCGCCGACAAGGCCGCTCGCGTCGGTCGAGAAGCCGAACAGCTTGGGCAGCTGGCCGATGAAGATCGTGACCGCGAGGCCGGCCAGGTAGCCGGTCCGGACCGGGCTCGAGAGGAGGTCGGCCACGAACCCCAGCCGGGCGAGGCCCGCCCCGGCCGTGATCGCTCCGACCATCAGGGCGAGCATCCCGGCGAGGGCAATCGCCTGGGCCTCGTTGCCCGCGGCCAGGGGCAGGATCGCCGCGGCGATGATCGGCCCGAGCGATGAATCCGGGCCGAGGACGAGGACCGGGGAAGAGCCGACGAGGGCGAACGCGACGAGGCAGACAACGGTCGTGTACAGCCCGGTGATCGGGGGCAGGCCGGCGATCTCGGCGTAGGCCATGCCCTGCGGGACGAGCAGGGTCACGAGGACCAGCCCGGCGATCAGGTCGCGCGGCAGCCAGGCCCGCTGGTACGTCCGGAAGACCCGGATGCCGGGCATCCAGCGCTCGACCCGACGTTCCCTCGTCGTCGACGTCGCGGCGGTCATGATGCGGTCGCCTCCGGCGGGCGCCACCTGGCCTGAGCCCGCCTCCGACGGCCCGCCGGCCGGAGCCGCTGCCCGGGCCGATCCGGCCGATCCTCCGCCAGCTGGGCTTCGACCGCCCGATGGACGTTGCCGTGGACATGGTCGGTTCCGATCCGATCGATCAGACCCTCGGACCGCAGGACGAGGAGCACCCCCGGCTTGACCCGGGCAATCCGCAGGCTCACACCCTCGGCCTGGGCCAGGTCGAGGACCTCGCTCAGCTTGGCGGCGCCCTGCGAGTCGATGAAGCCGACCCCTTCAAGGTCGAGCACGAGTGCCCGGAGCGCCTGGTCGCCGGTCATGACCTGGCGCACCCGCTCGTCGAAGGCCTCCGCCGTGGCGAAGAACAGGCCACCGTCGAGGCGGAGGACGACGATCCCCGGGAACGTCTCGTCGGCCGGGTTCAGCTCGATGTCGCGGAAGACCTGGGTGCCGGGCTCGCGTCCGAGGAGGGCCATCGCCGGCCGGGTGGCCACGTAGATCAGCCAGACGAGCGAGAGCCCAACCCCGATCACGATCCCGAACAGGACCCCGGCCAGGAGCACCCCGGCGACCGCCGCCAGGGCAACCCCGAGGTCGAACCGGGAGACCCGCGCCAAACGTCGAAATTCGGCCAGGTCGATCATTCCGAAGAGCACGGCGTCGATGATGATCGCTCCGAGGACGGCCTTGGGCAGCTCCGAGAAGAGCGGCGCGAGCAGGATCAGGGTCAGGATGACGAGGAGGCCCGTGACCAGCGAGGCGAGCGGCGTCCGGGCCCCGGCGGACTCGTTCAGCGAGCTGGCCGACAGGCTGGTCGATACGGGCATCCCCTGGACGAGCCCCGCCGCGACATTGGCCATACCCTGGGCGACCGACTCCTGGTTCACGTCGATCCGGTAGTGGTGGCGGGTCGCGAAGGCGCGGGCGTCGCCGGCGGTCTGGGAGAAGCCGATCAGGACGAGGGCCACCGAGGCGATCCCGATCTCGGGCACGTGCTGGCCGACGAGCTGGAGGCTTGGGATCTCGGGCAGGGGCAGGCCGCTCGGCACAGGTCCGACGAGGGCCACCCCGCGCGCGTCGAGGTTGAACAGGTAGGAGGCGAGCAGCCCACCGACGACCAGGACCAGGGCGCCCGGGACCTTCGGCGCGAGGAACCGCAGCCCGAGGATCGCGCCGAGGGCGGCAACGGCCACCACGAGGGTGGCCGGATGGATCGCTCCGAGCCCGCCGAGCCACGACACGAACTCGGCCAGGACGTTCGAACCATCGGCCGAGGTCCCGGTCAGCTTCGGCAGCTCGCCCACGATCACGTCGATCGCGGCCCCGGCCAGGAAACCGGTCACGACGGCCTTCGACAGGAACTGGGCGATCCAGCCGAGGCGGAGGGCCGACATCAGCAGGAACAAGAGCCCGGTGACCAGGGCGATCGCGGCCACGAGCTGGGCCGCGCCCTCGCCGGCCAGGCCGGTCACGATCACCGCCCCGCCGGCGACCGTGGCCAGGGACGAGCTCGGCCCGGTCGAGATGTGGCGCGAGGTGCAGAACAGGGCGTAGATGATCGCCCCGGCCGCCGCCGCGTACAGCCCGTTCTGGACCGGCACGCCCGCGATCTCGGCGTAGCCCAGGTTCTTGGGCACGATCATCGCCGTGACCGCGATCCCGGCGATCACGTCGGCCCGCAGCCACGCCCGATCGTACCGGGGCAGCCACGTCAGGATCGGGAGGAGCCCCCGAGGGCTGGCTACGGCGATGTCATCCGCCGAACCGCTCCCCCCGGGCGGGAGCCGCCTGCTGCCCGCCCCATTCTCAGCCGGCTGCCGCCGCGGCACCGGTCGTCGCTGGTGGCTCGGCCGCCGGGCGGCGGCTCCTCAGGTAGGCCTTGTACAGCTCGCCGAGGGCCAGCAGGAGCACCCCGGGCACGACGCAGATGCCCCATTGCTCGGCCGTCAGCGAGACGGTGTCGAACAACGTCTGGAAGACGCCGGTCGAGGTGATCAGGATCGAGGCCAGGATGACCCAGCCGATCGCCTCGAGGAACTTCGGGTTGGCCAGGGTGGCCCGCTCGAAGGCGCTGCCCTCGGGGAAGCGCAGGTTGAGGGCCAGGAAGATGTTCATCAGGGACAGCCCGACGATCGCCATCGTCTGACCCTCCTGGAGCGACCCGTAGGTCGTCTTGCCGATCTGGACGAGGACGAGCGCCGAGGCGGCCATGAACAGGCCGGCGACGAACAGGCGGACCATCATCGGCCGGGAGATGATCTGCTCGTTGAAGGGCCGGGGCCGGCGCTTCATGATCCCGGGCGAGGCCGCATCGAGCCCGAGCACGCCGCCGATCGGGGCCACGATCGCCATGTGGATCCAGAGAACCTGGAGCGGGCTGAACAGGGCCGTCCCGGCGATCGCGAACAGGCTCGAGCCGACAAAGGCCAGGATGAACATGAACAGGTTGGCGACCTGGATCCGGATGAACTTCTGGAGGTTGTCGTAGACGATCCGGCCCTGCTCGACGGCGGCCACGATCGTGGCGAAGTTGTCGTCGGCCAGGATCATCCGGGCAGCGCCCTTGGCCACGTCGGTGCCGGTGATGCCCATGGCGATCCCGATGTCGGCGGCCCCGATCGCCGGCGCGTCGTTCACCCCGTCGCCGGTCATCGCCACGATGTTGCCCTTGCGCCGGAGGACTTCGACGAGGCGGACCTTGTGCTCGGGCGCCACCCGGGCGAAGACCCCGATCTCATCGACCTGCTCGTCAGCTTCGGCATCCGTCAGGGCCCCGAACTCGGCGCCGGTCACGGCCCGGCCTTCGATCCCCAGCTCCCTGGCGATCGCGGCAGCCGTGATCGCGTGGTCGCCGGTGATCATCCGGACCCGGATTCCGGCGCCCTTCGCCTCGGCAATCGCGGTCCGGGCCTCGTCCCGCGGCGGGTCGACCTCGCCGACCAGGGCGGCCAGCTCGAGGTCCTCCATCAAGGCCATCGTGTCGGCCCGGGGGTCGAACGTCGCCGGGTCGAACTCACGCTGGGCAAAGGCCAGGACCCGCAGCCCCTGGCTGGCGATCCGCTCGTTCTCGGCCAGGACCTTGGCCCGCATCTCGTCGGTCAGCGGGGCCGAGACCCCGCCCGGCATCCGGGCGAACGACGACCGGCCGAGGATCACGTCCGGGGCACCCTTGACGTAGGCCCGGATCACGTCCTTGCCCGCCGCGCCCGGCATCCGGTGGAAGGTCGCCATGAACTTGTAGTCGGAGTCGAAGGGGACCGAGGCGACCCGCGGGTAGCTCACCCGGAAGGCCTTGACGTCAACGCCGCCCTTCTGGGCCAGGACGTACAGGGCGCCCTCGGTCGGGTCGCCCACGACGGCCCCGTCCTGGATGTCCGAGTCGTTGCACAGGGCGCAGGGGAACATCACGTAGTCGAGGTTCGTCTCGACCTCGCCGGTCGTCCGCTGGACCTGGCCCTCGAAGCTGTAGCCCTGGCCGCTGACCGTGTAGTGATGGGCCGCCGTCGAGATCTCGCGGACGGTCATCTGGTTCATCGTCAGCGTGCCGGTCTTGTCCGAATTGATCGAGGAGGTCGAGCCGAGCGTCTCGACCGAGGGCAGGGTCTTCATGATCGCGTGGCGCTGGGCCATGGCCACGGAGCCGACCGCCAGGATCAGGGTCACGACCGCGGGCAGGGCATCCGGGATCGAGCCGACCGCCAGGGACACCCCGATGTTGAACAGCTGCTTCGGGTCTTCGCCCTGCCTCAGGCCCATGAACACGATCAGCACGAAGCCCAGGCCGGCCATGCCCAGGATGAAGATCGTCAGCCGGTCGACCTGCTTGGTCAGGGGCGACTTCTCGACCTTCTGGCCGGCCAGGACGTTGGCGATGTGCCCGACCTCCGAGTTCATTCCGGTCGTGGTCACGAGGATCTCGCCGTGACCCCGGGTGACGTTCGTGTTCATGAACGCCATGTCGCTTCGATCGCCCAGCGGAACGTCCCCGCCGCTGATCGCGTCGATGTCCTTCTCGACGGCGACGCTCTCGCCGGTCAGGGCGCCCTCTTCGACCTGGAGGGTGGCCGCCACGATCACCCGGCCGTCGGCCGGCACCCGATCGCCGGCATCGACCACGACGATGTCGCCCGGCACGATCTGGTCGGCCTCGACCTGGACGATGTCACCGTCGCGCCGAACCTTGGCCACGGCCTTCATCATCTTGCCCAGGGCCGCTGCCGCCGCCTCGGCCTTGCCCTCCTGGTGGTAGCCGAGCCAGGCGTTGAACAGGGTCAGCAGGATCAGGCCGACGCCGGTCACGTACTCGTGGATCAGGAGGCTGACGATCGCCGCTCCGACGAGCACGATCTGCATGTATTCCTTGTACTGCTTGAGGAAGCGCTGCCAGACCGGCACCGGCTTGGCCTCGGCCAGGGCATTCGGGCCGTACGTCTGGAGCCGCTGGCTCACCTCGGCCGCGCTCAGGCCGCTGGCCGGATCGACCTTGAGCCGGGCGGCGACCTCATCGCTCGTCAGGGCGTACCAGTTGTCGTCCGTCGCCGCCGAGGCGGGTCCCCCCGCTGGGCCGGTCGTCGCGGTCATGAAACCTCGTCTTTCTGGCGTCGGCCCGGGTCCCGGCTCGACTCGCCCTGGTCGACCCTCGTCGGTTCGGGGCGAAACGTCACCTCGAGCTTCCTAACGTGCGAGCGGGCGCACGTCAATGTGCGCCCGCTCTGCTTGCCAGGTCCGTCCAGTCGTTCAGACGGCTGCTGGGGGCTCTCCCTCGCCGAAGGCAGCCTTGACCTCGGCCGTGTTCATGTACCAGAAGATCAGGGCGGGCAGGAGGGCCATCGAGAAGCCGATCCCGGTGCCCGGGAACTGGAAGAAGGCGAGCGCCGCCTCGAACAGGCCGAAGCCGGCCATGATCAGGGCGAAGACGCGGGCCCACGGCTGGAGCGCCCAGAGGCCGCCTGCAGCCATCAGCCAGATCACCCCGGTGATGATCGCGAGCCAGCCCCACAGGCCGACATGCTCGACCGCCGGCAGGTCGCCGAAGATGCCGAACCAGTCGAAACCGATCGCGCGGAAGCCGAAGAAGATGAACTCGAAGCCGGCCAGGGCGGCAAAGAAGCCGATGACCGAGACCAGGATGGGCGGGTTCTTCATTGAGATTCCTCTTGTTTCAGATGGCCTTCAGCAGTGGCGAACTGAGCACGATGCAAGTTCGTCAGACGATCGTCACTCTCCTCCCGGCGGCCCGAAAGCGCGGGCCGAAGCACCACTGTGCCACATCCTTGCTTCGAAAACTACACTTCGAGACCCGTTGGCAGGACTGGTCGGGCCCCCGTCGCCCGGGCTCGCGACAAGCGCCCGACAGCCGGCGAGGAGCGCCTGCCGGGAGGCTCATGAGCGGCGAGAATGGCCCGATGGAAGGAGGTTCGACCGTCATCCTGCCCGTCGATGAGCTCCTGCTCCGAGCGTGGCGGCTGGCCGACGCCGAAGCGGTCCTCAGGATCTGCCAGGACCCCGAGATTGCCCGCTGGGTGACGATCCCCCAGCCGTTCCTGGCGGCCGACGCCGATGCCTTCGTCGAGGCCGCCCTGGCGATGTGGCGGGACGGAACGGGCGCCCCGTTTGCGATCACCGAGGCCGCCGACGGCCGGGTCCTTGGGGCCGTGACCATGTTCGGGCCGGACGGGCACCAGGCAACCCTGGGCCTCTGGCTCGCCCCTGAGGCGCGCGGCCGGGGCGTCGGATCGCGAGCGCTCCGCCTCGTGACCGACTGGACGTTCGCAACAACCGAGGTCATCCGGATCGACACGTTCATCATGGTCGGCAACGAGCGCTCCGATCGGATGGTCGAGCGAGCCGGATTCCAGCGCGAGGGCGTCCTCCGATCCTGGGACCGGCAGCACGACGGCCGGGCGGTGGACTGCGTCGTGTACTCCCGGCTGCGGAGCGATCCGTGACCCGCCTGGTCGCGGCCCGGCGCCCGGGCTCGTACGGCCGCGCGCTGGGCCTGGCTCGCGGTGGCGGCGATCGTCGCCTTCGCCGTCCTCGGCTTCGTCGTCCACGGCCAGGGTGCGGTCTTGTTCGACGAGCCGGTGATCGCCTTCGTCAAGGGCCTGCCGATCTCGACCGATACCTGGACCAGGATCACCGCGGCCGGTGGTGCGATCCTCATCCCGATCGGCGTCCTGATCGTGGTCGCCCTGCTGGCTCGCCGTCGCTGGCGACTGGCCGCGATCTACGGAGCTGGCGCTGGCCGGGGCATCGATCTGGACCTCATTCGTCAAGATCACGATCGCCCGGGTCCGCCCGGCGGGTTCGCTGGTCGTTGCTCCCGGCTTCAGCTTTCCCTCGGGCCACTCCCTGAACAGCACCGTCACCTACGGCCTGATCGCCCTGCTCGTCTGGCGCACCGGCTGGCCGACCTGGCTTCGCCTGGCAGCGGCAATCGTGCTCGCCGGGCTACCCGTCCTGATCGGGCTGTCGCGGATCGCCCTCGGGGCGCACTACCCGACCGACGTCCTGGGCGGCTGGTTGGGCGGGATCGCGATCGTGGCGACCGTCGCCACCTTCACCCAGCCGGATCCGGACGTGGCCCTCGAGCGTGGCCCCGGACGAGCCGCCGGCCGGCCGAGCCTAAGCGTCCCGGTAGTTCGAGATCGTCTTCCGGTTGCCCAGGATCCCGCCGCCCCAGGTGCCCAGGTCGCAGAGGACCGCACCGGCCAGGAAGATCCAGTTCAGGAGGCTCAAGCCGTTCTGCTGGACGAGGCCGTAGATCAGGGTTGTCCAGGGCAGGAACAGGAAGCCCAGGCCGAGCCAGATCTGCGAGCCGAACACGTTGTTCCAATAGGCCTGGTCGTTGGCCCAGCCGGCGAGCAGGGCGAAGCGCGGCAGGATCATCCCGAAGATCGCGACGATGCAACCCATCATCCACTCCCTCTCGTGATCGCGAGATACCCGCAGACCTTCAATGGTCGGCCGGCCGACCAGTAGAGTACCCCGGCGCGTCAGCCACATCGAGCCCGTTCCGGACGGCGCCCGTTCGGCCCGTGCGGTCCAGCCGCCCGGCGACGCTCGCCCGGTCGAGGTGGATCGCGCCGCCGGCTTCGCCTAGACTGTCCGGGCGTCCTGATGCCCGCGTCATGCGGGGGCCCGCGTCACGTCGTCCGACACCGTCGGTCGCCGGCCGAATCGGCGCTTGTGGAGGAACGACGGGATGTCCGAACAGGCTTCAGCCGACTTTGGGCTGACAGCCCGCCAGCGACTTCAGATCCTCGGGGCGATCCTGCTCGCCCTGTTCCTCTTCGCCCTCGACCAGACCGTCGTCGGCACGGCCCTGCCGGTCATCGTGACCGACCTGAACGGCAACGACCTGTACGTCTGGGTCGTCACGATCTACCTCCTGACGTCGACGATCAGCGGCCCGATCTACGGCAAGCTGTCGGACCTGTTCGGGCGGCGCCCGATCATCATCTTCGCGGTCAGCCTGTTCCTGGTCTCGTCGGTCCTGTCCGGCCTCAGCCAGTCGATGGAGCAGCTGATCCTGTTCCGCGGCCTCCAGGGCCTGGGCGGAGGGGCGATCTTCCCGGTCGCGCTGGCCGTGGTCGCCGACCTGTACACGCCGTCGGAGCGAGGCAAGTACCTGGGCCTGTTCGGGGCCGTCTTCGGGGTCTCGTTCCTGATCGGGCCGGCGATCGGCGGGGTGATCACCGACACGGTCGGCTGGCACTGGATCTTCTTCGTCAACGTGCCGATCGGCCTGGTCTCGCTGGTCATCATCTGGCGGCTCCTGCCGGCGATCAAGCGGCCGGACGCGGCCCGCAACATCGACTACCTCGGGGCGGCGGTCTTCGCCGCGGCGATCACCCTGATCCTGATCGGCCTGACCAACAAGGGCACCGGCGAGTGGACCGACCCGGCGGTCGGCGGCCTGATCGTGGCCGGCCTCCTGATCACGGCCGTGTTCATCTGGATCGAGTCGCGGGCAGCGGATCCGATCGTGCCGCTCGGCCTGTTCCGGATCCGCAACTTCTCGGTCTCGGTCACGGCGATGTTCTTCGCCGCCTTCGGCTTCTTCGGGGCGGTCATCTTCCTGCCGCGCTGGTTCCAGACCGTGGGCGGGGCGAGCGCCACGATCTCGGGCTACAACCTCCTGCCGCTGGTCGGCGGCCTGATCGTGAGCGCCACGATGTCGGGCCAGATCGTGGCCCGGACCGGCAAGTACAAGATCCTGATGCTCGTCTCCCTGGTCATGCTCGCGGTCGGCCTCGTCCTCATGACCCAGCTGACCGCGGAGACGCCCCGGCCGGCCCTCTGGTTCTGGATGGTCATCGCCGGCCTGGGCATCGGCCCGTCGTTCGCCGTCTTCACCCTCGTCGTCCAGAACTCGGTCAACGCCGCCCGGATCGGGGTGGCCACGGCCAGCCTGACGTTCTTCCAGCAGATCGGCGGGACGATCGGGCTGACCTTCGCCGGATCGCTCCTGGCGACCCGGCTCGTGACCGAGATCCCGAAGCAGCTCGTGGCGGCCGGCGTGCCCCAGCAGGTCGTGGACGGCTTCGCGGGCGGCAGCGCAGTCGACCTGACCGGGACCGGCGACCTCGGCCAGCGGATCCTGGCCAGCGTCCCGCCCGCCCAGCAGCCCCAGATCGCGCCGTTGATCCCGGCCATCGTCCAGGGCATCCACGAGGCGTTCTCGATCGCCATCGCGGCCACCTTCTGGGTCGGCGTCGTGGGGGCGGTCATCGCGGTCGTCGCGGTTGCCTTCATGCACGAGGAGCCGATGCGCACGACCTTCGAGTTCGAGCCCGCAGGCGAGGTTGCCCCGGCGGCCGACGCCTGACGGTTCGAGGCGGGCGGCGCGATCGAGCGCCGGGGCACGGTCCGCAGCCAGGCTGTCTTGGCGTCCGGCTCAGCTCCGTGGGGGGCGGTCGTACAGCCTGAGGGACCAGGCCCAACCGACTGCCGCGATCAGGACACACCAGCCGACCGCCAGCAGGCAGTTCGCCCCCAGGCTCGTGCCGGCGCCCGTTCCAAGGAGGAGGCCTCGGACCAATTCGATGATCGGCGTGAACGGCTGGTTTTCGGCGAAGAACGCCAGGGGGCCGGGCATCGATTCGGTCGGGACGAAGCCCGAGCTCAGGAACGGCAGCAGGATCAGGAACATCGGCAGGTTGCTGGCGGTCTCGACGCTGTTGGCGGCCATCCCCAGGGCCACCGACAGCCAGCTGATCGCCACGGCCGTCAGGCCGAGGATGCCGGCGGCCGCGACCCAGGCGAGCGGGCTGGTCGTCGGGCGGAAGCCAATGATCAGCCCGGCGACGATGACCACGGCCAGGGCCAGGCCGGTCTGGATCACGCTGCCGATGACGTGGCCGGTGAGGACCGACGATCGGGCCACGGCCATCGTCCGGAAGCGGGCGATGATCCCTTCCTGCATATCCATGGCGATCGCGATCGCCGTGCCCTGGGCGGCAGCGGTGATCGTCAGGACGAGGATGCCGGGCATCACGTAGGCGACGTAGGCGTCCCGGCCGGCACCCGGAATTCCGAGGCCCGCCCCGAGCGTCCCGCCGAAGACGTAGACGAACAGGAGCAGGATCACGACCGGCGTCCCGGCGACGAAGATCGTCAGCGACGGATACCGACGCATCCGGCGAAGGTTCCGGCGAAGCATCGTCGCCGAGTCGCCCACGACGTGCGGCCGGGCGGAGGCGGGGGTTGTCAGAACGGTCATCGGGCGGCTCCTGTCGGTTCGTTGGCCTGGGCGTGGGCAGTGTCGGTCTCGACCTCGCCGGCGGCGATCGGGCGCTCGGTGAGCGACAGGAAGACGTCGTCGAGGTCCGGCGTCCGGACCGACAGCCCGTCGACCGCGATCGAGCTGGCGTCCAGCCGATCGAGCACGGCCCGCAGCTCAGCGATCCCTCCGCCGGGAAGCTGGAGGGCCAGGTCATCGTCGTTGCGCGCCGGCTGGCCGAGGGCGGCGGCGGCTCGCTCGAGGGCTGTCGAGGTCGGCAAACTCCAGGCGGATCTGGCCGCCGGGGACGAGGCGCTTGAGCTCGGCCGGCGTGCCCTCGGCCACGATCCGGCCGTTGTCGAGGAAGGCGATCCGGTCGGCCAGGCGGTCGGCCTCATCGAGGTACTGGGTCGTCAGCAGGATCGTCACGCCCTGGCCGGCCAGGTCGCGGATCGTGTCCCACAACGCCCGGCGGCTGCGCGGATCGAGACCCGCCGTCGGCTCGTCGAGGAAGATGATCCGGGGCTCGCCCACGAGGGTCATCGCCAGGTCGAGCCGGCGGCGCATCCCGCCCGAATACGTCGCGACGGGGCGCCCGGCCGCCTCGACCAGGTCGAACTGGGCGAGCAGCTCCTCGACCCGGGCCCGGCCGGCCTCCCGGCCGAGGTGGCGCAGGTCGGCCATCAGGCGCAGGTTCTCCCGGCCGCTGAACAGCTGGTCGACGGCCGAGAACTGGCCAGTCAGGCCGATCACGGCCCGGACCGCGCCCGGCTCCGTCCGGACGTCATGGCCACCGATCCGGATCGCGCCGTCGTCCGCCGCGATCAGGGTGGAGAGGATGTGGACGATCGTGGTCTTGCCGGCCCCGTTTGGGCCGAGCAGGGCGAAGACGCTGCCGGCGGCGACATCGAGGTCGATCCCGTCGAGCACGACGTGATCGCCGAACGCCTTGCGGAGTCCCCGAACCGAGATCGCCGGAGGGGCCTGGGTCGGGCTCATGGCGGGACTCATGGCCGGGCCACCGCGAGAGCGCTAGATGTCGAGGTCCTCGACGGGCGGCTGGCGAGCGATCGAGCCGACCATCTCGAACAGCTCGGGCGGGATCCTGTCGCGGAGCTCATCGACGGTCGCCACGACGTCCAGGGTCGCCTCTCGCGGAACCGAACCGTACCGGACGTCACCGATCCCGAGATGGCCTCGCCAGCCAGCCGGCTTGCCCTCGGCGTTCTGCATCGTCCATTCGGGGCTGCGCTCGGTGTGGATGGCGAACTTGCCCGTCCGCGTGCGGTAGACCCGGTAGTGGTCCCAGCGGCCGGAGTTCGAGGCGGCCCACTCTCCCAGCAGAACGCCGCTGAAGCGAACCTTGCGGCCGGCCCCGGGCCCGACTCGAACGGTAATCTCGTCGAAGCCCTGGGTCCGGGCCTCCTCGACGTCAACGTAGCGACGGAGGGCGCTGGCGATGGCCGCCGAGAGATTGCCGCCGGCCAGCTCCTGGGCCCGCCGGAAGAGAGATTGGTCGCCTTCGGAAACGTAGATCGTCTTGTTCGGCACGTCGGCATCGTAACTCCCCGGGTCATTCGAGAGGTGGTATACGCAGCATTATACGTATATGCCGGCGAATGGCAAGCCCCTCCCGGCCGAAGGCAGGCCAGCCAAGGCCGGCCGGGTAGCCGAGACCTTCGCCGGGCCTCAGACTGGAACCTGATGACAGTGACGATCCGGACGCTCGGGCCAGGCGATGGCGAGCTGGTCGTCGCTGCCGGCGACCTCTTCGATCACCCGCCGGGCCTGCCGACCTCAGAGCGATTCCTGCGCTCGCCGGGCCACCATCTGCTGCTGGCTTACGTGGGCGACGTGGCGGCCGGCTTCGTCAGCGGGATCGAGATGACCCATCCGGACAAGGGCACCGAGATGTTCCTCTACGAGCTCGCGGTCGGAGAGGCCTTTCGGCGGCGGGGGATCGGCCGGGCGCTGGTCCAGGCGCTCCTCGAGATTGCCCGGGCCGGCGGCTGCTACGACATGTGGGTCCTGACCGACGCTGACAACGAGGCGGCCCTCGGGACGTACAGCACAACCGGCACGACCGATAAATCTGCCCACGTGATGCTGACCTGGGACCTGGGCGGGAGCAAGGAGCGATGACCGATCCGATCCGGATCGCCGGTGTCCAGATGGCGATGGGCCCCGACCGGACAGCCAATCTCCAACGGGCGATCAGCTCGATCGAACGGGCGGCCGCTCAGGGTGCCCAGCTGATCGCCCTGCCGGAGCTGTTCAGCGCCGGCTACTTTCCGCAGCTGCCCCACCGGCCGGAGTACCTCGACTGGGCGGAACCGCTGCCCGGGCCCACGACCGAGGCCCTGGCCGAGGTCGCTGGACGCCTCCACGTCGCCATCGTCGGCTCCGTCTACGAACGGGCGATGGCCGGGCTGTGCTACAACACCGCGGTCATCGTGGGACCCGACGGCAGCCTCCTCGGCACGAGCCGCAAGGCGCACATCCCGGACTCGGCCGGCTATGCCGAGAAGTTCTACTTCGCGCCGGGTGACTCGGACTACCCGGTCTTCGAGGTCCCCGTCGGCGGCGCCCGCCTGACCCTCGGGCTGGCAACCTGCTGGGATCAGTGGTTCCCCGAGGTGGCCCGGATCCTCGCCCTGAAGGGCGCCGAGCTCATCGTCTACCCGACCGCGATCGGATCCGAGCCGTCCACGCCGGACCTCGAGACCCACGATGCCTGGCGGACGGTGATGCGGGGCCATGCCGTGGCCAACGCCCTGTTCGTCCTGGCGGTGAACCGGGTGGGGGTCGAGGCGGACATCACGTTCTACGGCGGCTCCTTCCTGGTCGATCCCCTCGGCGCCGTCCTGGCCGAATCTGGCCCAGCTGAAACCCTGCTCGTGGGCGCGATCGACCTCGAATTCGATCGCCCGGACACGCTCGGTCCAGACGTTCTTCCGTGATCGCCGGCCGGAGACGTAGGCTCGCTCCTCGGCTGAGGCGAGCGATCCGGCTGACCGATGCCGAGCGGGGCCTCGATCGACGCAAGCCCGGGTGTATTGTTCGTGGTCACCCCATGAAGCCGAGGATCGATGGACAGATGGGGCAGCCAGATGACGCGAAGCCCGGCCCGGGGATCGAAGACCGCGAGCAGCCTGGAGGAGGCCTGGGCGGTTGAAGCGGCGGCGGGGGTGACCTGGACCGCCCGTCCCTGGGTGGATCCGACAGACCGGGCCGAAGCCGGCAAGGCAGCCCGCAAGCGCGTGCCACGGGCCAGCCACGCCAGCCTTCGAGCCGGCCCCGGGACGCGACCCGATGGCGATCCTGGACGCCCAGGAGGATCCGCCCGCTGGCCGGACCTCGTGGCCCTCCGCCACAGCCGAATGGCCGCGTCGCCGTTCGCCTATTACCGAGGAACGCCGGCGGTCATGGCCTTCGACCTGTCCACGACTCCGCGCACCGACATCCTGGTCCAGGCCAGCGGAGACTCGCATCTCTCGAACTTCGGCCTGTTCGGGTCGCCCGAGCGAGACACTCGTCTTCGACGCCAACGACTTCGACGAGACGTTGCCCGGGCCCTGGGAGTGGGACGTCAAGCGACTGGCCGCGAGCATCGTCGTCGCCGGCCGCGAGAACGGCTTCAGCGCGCGGCCAGAGTCGGACTGCACGATGACCGCGGTCCGCGGCTATCGCGAGTGGATGGCCCGCTACGCCGGGATGCGCCTGATCGACATCTGGTACTCGAAGATCACCGACGGCGATATCCTCGCCGCCCTCGAGGCCTGGCCGGCGAACAAGGGCGCCGCCTCGGCCAAGCGCCGCCGCGGGATCGACGCAGATCTTTGCCAAGGCCCGCTCGCGTGATGGGCTGAAGGCGTTCGAGTCGCTTACCGACGATCATCGACGGCCGGCGGGTCATCATCGAGGACCCGCCGGTGATCGTCCACGACTCGCGGGTCGGCACGCCCGAGCAACTGGCCAAGGTGTTCGCCGAGTACCGCGCTTCGATGGCCGAGAACCGGCGGGACTTCCTCGAGCGATTCCGGTTCGTCGATGGCGCCCGCAAGGTCGTCGGAGTCGGCAGCGTCGGGACTCGCTGCTTCGTGATCGTCCTCGAGGGCCGGGACGAGGACGACCCGCTGATCCTCCAGGCGAAGGAGGCGACCGAATCGGTCCTCGAGCCGTACTTCGAGCACAGCCATCACGAGAACCACGGCGAACGGGTCGTGACCGGCCAGCGGGCGATGCAGAGCACCTCCGACATCTTCCTGGGCTGGACCCGCGGTGCCGTTCGGCCAGGACTTCTACGTCCGCCAGCTGTGGGACATGAAGGGCTCCGTCGACACGACCTCGATGCAGCCACTCGGGCTCGACTTCTACGGGTCGATCTGCGGCTGGTCGCTGGCCCGGGCCCACGCGCGGACGGGCGACGCCGTGGCGATCGCCTCGTACCTCGGCTCAGGCGACACGTTCGACAGCGCCATCGCCGACTTTGCCGAGGCCTACGCCGACCAGAACGAGCGCGACCACCGGGCCTACCAGGCGGCGATCGCCGACGGGCGGCTCGCCACGATCTAGCCGGTCGTCGGGTTGCTGCCGGGTCGCCCGCCGTCGGGACGCGTCGGGCTCGAGCTTGCTCGGCCACCAGTTCCAGCGACCGAGCAGGACGACGATGCGAGGGGACCAGCAGCGATCGGACCAGGAAGGTATCCATCAGGATCCCGGCAGCCACGCCGTAGCCGATCTGCTGGATCTGCCCGCCGCCGGCGCAGCCACCGGCGATCGCCAGGACCGCGAACGTCCCGGCCAGGATCACCCCGGCCGTGGTGACCGTGCTGCCGGTCCGGCCGATCGCCCGGGCCACCGCTTCACGCAGGGGGAGCGCGATGGGCCTCCTCCCGGATCCGGCTCATGATCAGGATGTTGTAGTCCGAGCCGAGGGCCATCAGGAAGACGAACATCAGGAACGGCAGGATGAAGTTGATGCCGTCCTGGCCGCCCAGCTTGACGAAGACCAGGGCCGTCACGCCCAGCGCCGCGAAGTACGACAGGACGATGCTCGCCACGAGGTAGAGCGGAGCGACCAGGCTGCGCAGGACGAGGGCCAGCAGGATCGCGATGAGGAGCGGCCACGATCGGGATGATCCGGGTCAGGTCCTGGCTCGAGATGTGGCTGACGTCATAGGCAAAGGCGACCTGGCCGAAGATCCCGCTGTCTGAGGCTCCGGCCGCCCGGCCGCCGCTGGTCGACATCGGCTCGAGCAGCGGGCACCGCGGCCAGGGCGGCCGGGCTGGACGAGTCGCCGTTGGCGAACTCGACCGAGAACTGGATCGTCTTGCCGTCGGCGCTGATCAGCTGGCCGGTCGTCCGGTAGGCGTTGTACAGCTCGTTCGGAACGTCGGTCGTGACCGGCACCGGCGGCAGGGCCTGGGCCGGTCCGAGCTTCGCATGAAGCTGGGCTGAGCTGGTCGGGCGTGAGGCTGACCCCGTTCGGATTGAGCGGCCCGACGACCCCGCTGAATTCGGGAAAGGTCCCAGCTGGTCTGGGCGATCTGGAGCACCGAGGGGTCCTCCCAGACCGAGGTCGGGAACGCCATCAGGACGGCGCTGCGACCCGGCGTGTCGACGATGGGAAGTGGTCCTCGATCAGGGCGGTGCCCTGGGCCGAGTCGGTGCGTCCGGCGCTGGTCGGCGCGGCCCCGAAGCCGGCCGTCGGCGGTCGTGAACGCGAAGACGCTGAGCGCCCAGGAACAGGATCAGGCCCGCCGCCAGGGTCAGGCCCGGCCGGCGGGTCGTGAACCCGCGAGACGCGGTCCCACAGCCCGGCGCGCGGGTGTCTCGACGACGGTCGGGCGGGTCGGCCAGAAGACCGCCCGGCCGAGGATCGCCAGGAGCGCCGGCAGCAGGGTCAGGCCGGCCAGCAGCATCAGGGCGATGCCGATCGCGAGGGCCGGTCCAAGGCTCTGGTAGAACCCGAACTCGGCCAGGACCAGGGTCACCAGGGCGGCGATGACGGTGAATGCCGAGAAGGTGATCGATTCGCCGACCCGGCTGACGGACCTGGATCGACGGCCTCGTGCGGGCTCAGGCCCTTGCGCAGCTCCTCGCGCACGCGGAAGACGAGGAACACGCCGTAGTCGGTCCCGGCGCCGAGGATCAGGACGACCAGCAGGAGCTGGGTGATCGACGAGACCTGGACGCCGAAGCGGGTCGACCAGGCGATCACCGGGCCCGACAGGACCAGCACGAGGGCCGCCGGGATCAGGGTGACGAGCGGGGCCAGGACTGCCCGGAACGCGAGCAGGAGGAGGACGATGATGAACAGGAGCGACAGCCGCTGGGTGTCGGTTCTGCGACTGGCCGGCGTGGCGCGTCGTGTCGACCATGGGTGGCCAGCTGGCCGGTCAGGTGGACCTGGAGCCCGGCCGGCGCGCCGGCGCTGGTCGAACAGGGCCCGGATGTCATCGACGACGCCCTGGGCCTCGGGCCCGCCGCTGAACGCGACGACGTCGGCCTCGACCAGCGCCTGGCGGGCCTGCCCGTCGCCCGAGATGCCCAGGTCGAGCACGATCTTGACGCCGGTCGACCGTCCTGATCTGGGCCTCGAGCGTGATCGATCGCCGCGTTGTCGGCGGCCGTCAGCGCCGCCGTCGCGGGCGGCAACGAGGGTCGCCGCGGCCAGCGAGGCGTTCTGGAACGGCGCGGCCAGGGCCGCCGCCTGCATGCTCGGCGCGCGTGGCCGGCAGGAAGCCGCTGGTCGTGTCCTTGGCGACGTCGCTCAGCGAGGGCAGGGTCTTGACCGCCAGGATCGGGACGACGATCCAGGCGATGACGATCAGGAACCGGAAGCGGACCGAGAACCGTCCGAGGCTGGTGAAGAAGCTGTGCATCGTCTCTCTTTCGGGCGACCGGCGGCTGCGGGATTTGGGAGATCCAGCGGGGATCATAGCGTAGACGGAACCATCTGGTCGTGCGCAACGATATGGTCGTGCTAATCTTTGAGCCTGATGACCGAACGTGATGATCGCGGAGGAGCTCGCCCGGCATGGCTGGCGGTTTGCTCATGGCGGCCGCCCAGGTCCACCTCGAAGCCGACATCGCGCGAGCTCGAGCGCCTCGGGCCTGAGCAAGGTGATGGCGGCATCCCTGAATGCGATCGCCACGATGCCGATCGGACCGACCAATCAGCTGGCCACGCAGGTTCGGCGTGAACCCGGCCTGGGTGACCGACATCGTCGACCGCCTCGAGGCGCGCGGCGAGATCCGCCGATCCGTCTCGCCGGATGATCGCCGGGTGAAGCTCCTGGAGCTGACCGAGGCGGGACGCTCGACCCACGAGGCGATCGAGGCGATCTTTGCCACGCCACCTCCGGGCCTCCTGGAAGCGCCGGTCGAGGACCTCCAGGCACTGGTCCGCCTGGCCGAACGAGCCGGGTCCTAGGAGGGAATCGGCGCCCCGCCCGGTGGTCGTCGGGATCGAGCGCCGGCTCGCCGGCCCGCAGGCCGAGGCAACCCTGGTCGCGTCGGTTCGGGCCATTTCCCGGCGATCCCCGCCTGCGGCCCAAGGACGGCGTCGAGGGTTGTCGCTCGATTGCGGATCGGTTTCGGCTATCTTGACACTTGGTAACGTTTGTTAGACAGTTTCCTAAATATGCGTTAGAGAGGGTCCCAGACCGGATGGCGCTCTCGAGCGACCTGATCGGACAGCGCAGCGAGACGGTTCGCCGGGCGAACCTGAGCACGATCCTGCGTGAGCTCCACCTCGCCGGCCCGCTCTCGCGGTCCGACCTCGTGGCCCACAGCGGCCTGACCCGGACGGGCATCAAGAGCCTGACCGCGGAGCTCGCCGCGGCCGGCCTTGTCTCCGGAGGAGCGGGCCTCGCCGGACGGGAGCCCGGGTCGGCCCTCGGCCGTGGTTTCGCCCAATCCTACGACGGCGGCGGTCCTGGCCCTCGAGGTCGCCGTCGACTCGATCGCGGCGGCCGTCGTCGGCCTGGGTGGGACCGTTCATCAGCTGACCCGGGTCGACCGGCCGCCCGGCCACTCGTCGATCGAGGAGACCGTGACCGACCTGGTCGAGCTGGCCCGGACCGTCCGGATCCAGTCGGGCCTGCCCGACGCGATCGTCGGCGTGGGCGTGGCGGTTGTCGGCACGACCCGGCGCTCCGACGGCTTCGTCTCGTTCGCCCCGAACCTGGGCTGGCACGACGTGTCCCTGGGCAACCGGCTGGCCGCCGCCCTGGGCCTGCCCGAGCCGATCGCGGTGGCCAACGACGCGGACCTGGGCGTGCTCGCCGAGCACCGCCGAGGCGCCGCAATCGGGGCCGACAACGTCCTCCTGATCTGGGGCGAAGTCGGGATCGGCGGCGGGCTCATCATCGACGGCCGGCCGATGACCGGGGCGGCCGGCTACGGCGGCGAGGTCGGCCACATCCCGGTCAACGCCGACGGCCGCCCGTGCCAGTGCGGCTCGGTCGGCTGCTGGGAGACCGAGATCGGCGAAGGCGCCCTGCTCCTGCGGGCCGGTCGCTCGGCCGACGGTGGGCGGGAGGAGGTCGAGCGGGTCCTGGCCGAGGCGGCGGCCGGTTCGCCGGCGGCCCTGGCCGCCCTGGATGACGTCGGGCGCTGGCTCGGTTTCGGCCTGGCCGGGCTGGTCAACGTGCTCAATCCGCAGCTGGTGGTGCTCGGCGGACTGTTCGGACGCGCCTACCAGTATGCTGCGCAGGCGATGCTGACCGAATTGGAACGGCGCGCCCTGCCAGCCTCACGGTCGATGGTTCAGATCGTGCCGGCGACCCTGGGAATCAATGCTCCCCTGCTCGGTGCGGCCGAGCTCGCATTCGAGCCGCTCCTGGCCGATCCGGCCGCCTGGATGACTCGGGCGGCCTTCTCGCCGGTTAGCCGGCGCAAGCCGCCCAGCCGGACCACCCCTTCTCCAGTCATTCCTTACCCCCTGAACCCAATAACCGCTCGCTCGCGCGCGCAAGGAGGTGCACCGACATCACTGAGCTAGACTCTCGCGAATTGCTTATGGAGAATGCCGGCCGGCTGGGCGCCTGACGGAAGCGCCGGTCCGGTTCGAGCAATTCCAACTTCCTGAGGAGGAGAATCGACTTGCACACGAAGAAAACTGCGGCAGCGATTGTTGCAGTGGCCGCGATCCTCGCGGGCTGCTCATCGACCGCCACGACAGCGCCGGCCACGGCCGCGCCGACCACTGCTCCGACGGCGGCCCCAACGGCCGCTGCCTCGACTGGTGCCTCGACCGCACCGAGTTCGGCCGCCTCGGGCGGCACGGGCGATGCTTCCAGCATGACCCCGGGCAGCTTCGATTCCGGCTTCTCGGCGATGGCCCTGCTGAAGCCGATCACCTCGGCGGGCACTGGGCTCGTCGGCGTGGTCATGCCTGACACGACGTCGTCGACCCGCTGGGTCAACTTCGACGCCCCGTACCTGATGCAGGCGTTCACGGCCGCCGGCTACTCCGCCAGCGACTTCAAGATCGAGAACGCCGGCGGCGTCGACTCCGTCCAGCTGTCGATGGCCCAGGCCGACATCACCAACGGTGCCAAGGTCCTGATCATCGCCCCGAACAGCAGCACCGTGGGCAATCAGATCCAGGCCTACGCCGCCGCCCACAACGTCGCCATGATCAGCTACGACCGGGCGACCTTCCAGGGCAACAGCACGTTCTACGTCAGCTTCGACAACGTCCAGGTGGGCGAGCTGATCGGCAAGGGCTTCCTGCAGTGCGTCACGGACTGGGGCGTAACCGCGCCGAAGGTCTTCACCGTTGACGGCGGCCAGGACACCGACCCGAACGCGATCGACTTCGCCAAGGGCTACAACGACGCGGTCTGGGGCCAGAAGGTCGCCCAGGTCGCCGCTGGAGCCACCAACTCCCAGGGCATGACCCTCGTCGGCGAGCAGCTCGCCCCCGGTTGGAACAACGCCCAGGGCGGCACGATCTTCCAGCAGGCCTTCACGGCCCACCCGGAGATCAACGCCACGATCGAGGCCAATGACGGTCTCGCCAACGCCGTGATCACCGACCTCAAGACGGCCGGCGTCCCGGCCAAGAAGATCCCGACGACCGGCCAGGATGCCACCCTGCAGGGCATGGAGTATGTCCTCCAGAACTTCCAGTGCGGTTCGGTCTACAAGGCGATCTACCTCGAGGCCCAGGACGCGGTCACGATCGCGACCTTCCTGCGAGCCGGCCAGCAGCCGCCCGCGAGCCTCATGAACGGCACCACCACCGACCCGAAGAACGCCTCGGTCTCCGAGCCCGCGTCGCTGCTGACCCCGCTCTGGGTGACCGCCGCGAACATGGAGCAGACGGTGATCAAGGACAACTTCATCAAGGCCTCTGACCTGTGCGCCGCCGTTGGCGCCGCCACCTGCCAGGCCGCCGGCATCCAGTAACAGCGCGATGAATTGTCACGAGCGTCGGGCCTCGCGCCGGGCGCTCGTGACCGATGACGCCGTGCCGCAGCCGCGTCCAATGCGGCAGCGACACGGCGTTTACCATGCACGGGGGATGGGGTGAAATGGAACCGATGATCCGGGATGGGGAGCGACGTCCGTGACAGTGATCGGCAGTGCCCAGGAGCCGGCGGTCCCACCGCCGGCGGCCGCAACTGAGCCGCTCCTCGCGTTGCGCGGGGTCAGCAAGCACTTCGGGGCGGTCCAGGCCCTGTTCGGGGTCGACCTCGACCTGTTCTCGGGTCATGTGACCGCGCTGTGCGGCGACAACGGCGCGGGCAAATCGTCCCTGATCAAGTGCGTCGCCGGGATCTATCAGCCCGATGCCGGCGAGATCCTGTGGGAGGGCAAGCCCGTCCACATCCGGTCACCGAAGGATTCGGGGGCCCTCGGGATCGAGACCGTCTACCAGGACCTCGCCCTGGCCGACAACCTCGACATCGTCCAGAACATGTTCCTCGGTCGAGAGCGCCACGGCCGGCTCTTCCTCGAGTCGGACAGCATGGAGCGCGCCGCCGCGGAGACCCTGGCCAGCCTGCACGTGACCACCGTCCGCTCGATCCGGCAGCCCGTGGCGACCCTGTCGGGCGGCCAGCGCCAGGCCGTGGCGGTGGCCAAGGCCGTCATGTGGAACTCGAAGCTGGTCCTTCTCGACGAGCCGACGGCGGCCCTGGGCGTGGCCCAGACCCAGATGGTCCTCGACCTGATCAAGCGCCTGAAGGACCACGGCCTGGCCGTCATGCTCATCTCGCACAACCTGAATGACGTCTTCGAGGTGGCCGACCGGATCGCGGTCCTGCACCTCGGCCGGATGGTCGTCCAGGACCGCGCCTCGGCGTTCGACCGCGAGCGCGTCGTGGACTTCATGACCAGTGGCGGATCCAGCCGGGCGCTCGCCGCGGCCGGCACGAGCCAGGGGGTGGCCTGACGATGGCAGGAGCCGACGACCTCCCGGTCGACCCGAGCCTGATGGCCACCGAGATCGAGGCCGAGACCGGGCCCGACCTTACCGCTGCGGCCGTCGAGGTCGTCCCGCCGGCCCTCGTCGCCCAGTCCCTGGGCGAGTACCTGCGCGGCTGGTGGGCCCGGGTCAAGGGCGGTGACGTCGGCGTCCTGCCGGTCGTCCTGGCCCTGGTCATCGTGACCGATCGTCTTCCAGCTGGTCAGCCCGAGCGGCCGCTTCCTGTCCCCGGCCAACATGGTCAACCTGTTCGTCCAGAGCTCGGTCTTCATCGTCCTGGCGATGGCCGAGGGCTTCGTCCTGCTGCTCGGCGAGATCGACCTGTCGGTCGGCTACGTCGGGGCCATCGGCGGGATCATCGCCGGCAACATGGTCCAGCCGGGGCTCGATCTGCCCTGGTGGTTCGCGATCATCTGCGGGCTCCTGGTGACGGCCGGGATCGGCTTGATCCACGGCGTGATCATCACGAAGCTGCGCCTGCCGGCCTTCGTCGTGACCCTGGCCGGCTACCTGCTCTGGTTCGGGGTGATGATCATCCTGCTCGGGGCCGGCGGCAGCGTCCCGATCTCGAGCTCGGTCCTCAAGAACCAGGAGGTCCTGTACGGGATCGTCAACAGCAACATCGAGCCGATCATCGCCTGGATCGGCCTGGCCGTGATCGTGGTCGGGCTCGGGAGCCTGATGTGGATCCGTGACAACCGCCGGCGCAGGAGCGGGCTGGTCGCCCCGCCGGTCGGCCTGACCGTGGCCAAGATCGTGTTCATGGCCCTGGCCGGGATCGTCGTCGTGGCGATCTGCAACGTGAACCGGGGCACCTTCCTGGTGATCCAGGGCGTGCCCTGGGTGCTGCCGATCGTGCTCGTCGTCCTCGGGGCCTGGACCCTCCTCCTCGAGCGGAGCCAGTTCGGGCTCCACGTGTACGCCGTGGGCGGCAACCCCGAAGCGGCCCGGCGGGCCGGGATCAGCGTTCCCAACGTGCGCACGTGGGGCTTCATCCTGTGCTCGTTCACGGGTGGCATCGGCGGGATCATCTACCTGTCCTGGCAGGGCGGGATCAGCACGAACATCAACGGCGGGCAGCTCGTCCTGTACGCGGTGGCCGCAGCGGTCATCGGCGGAACGAGCCTGTTCGGCGGGCGCGGCCGGCCGATCCACGGTCTGCTCGGCGGCCTCGTGATCGGCGCGATCTACAACGGCCTGTACCTGCTCGGCCTGCCGATCCAGTGGCAGCTGATCGCCACGGGCCTCGTCCTGCTGGCCGCCGTGACCGTCGACTCGCTCTCGCGGGCGAACTCCCGGAGTGGCGTCCTGACCCGCGGCTGACGTCATCGTCCGGCAACAAATCAGGCGTACCGTGGGCGCATGAGCACTCCCAGGACGGCCAACGCCGATGGTTCCATCCAGATGAAGTCCGACAGCCAGTGGCGGGCCGAGCTGACCCCCGAGCAATACCACGTGCTGCGTCAGAAAGGCACCGAGCGGGCCTTCACCGGCGCTCTCTGGAACGAGCACCGGGACGGCGTCTATCGCTGCGCCGGGTGCGGCGCCGAGCTGTTCAGCTCGGACACGAAGTTCGAGTCGGGCACGGGCTGGCCGAGCTTCTTCGCTCCGGCCAGCACGGACGCCGTGGCCACCCAGACCGATCGGACGTTCTTCATGAGCCGGACCGAGGCGACGTGCGCCTCGTGTGGCGGGCACCTCGGCCACGTCTTCGACGACGGACCGAACCCGACCGGCCAGCGCTACTGCATCAACTCGGCCGCCCTCAAGCTCGAACCCCGGGACTGACCGCTCTCAGCGCTGCACGTCGCGACGGGTCATTCCCCAGGCGCCGAGCAGCACGCCGCCAACGGCCAGCGACAAGGCAGGCGAGGATCCCGGCCGCGTCCCACTGGCCGATCATCGGCTGGCCCAAGGTGCGCCGTCAGGGCCAGCTGGTGGAACCAGTCGGGCAGCTTGAGCGGCGGGTGCGAGCAGGTCGATCAGATAGGTCGACGACCACCGCCAGAACGGCGATCTCCGCGGCGATCGAGGTCCGCCACAGGCCGCCGACAGCGACGCCGACCCCGACGACCGCGGCGCCGTAGAGGCCCAGGGCGGCCGAACCGAGCAGGGCATCCCCGGCCGTCGCGCCGCCGGCCGCCGCCCCGAGGCCGATCCCCAGGGCGAAGATCACGGTCATCAGGATCACCGAGCTGATCGCGGCGATCCCCCCGGCGATCACCCAGCGCGCCCGCGTCAGCGGGCTGGCCAGGATCTCCTCGAGCCGGCCGTCGGTCTCGTCCGAAGCCCACTTCGAGACGAACGTCGCGGCTGCCAGGCCGGCCGCGATGTACAGGATCGCCAGGTACAGCTGGAGCCAGCCGCCGGCGGTGCTGAAGTCGAAGCCGGGGAAGATCGCGGCGAAGGTCTTGATCAAGCCGGGGTCGCTCCCGATCTCCTTGGCGAAGGAGCCCACCAGCGAGGCGAGCAGGGCGCCCATCAGGCCCATGCCCAGGCCCCAGGCGAGCGCCCGTGGCAGCTGGTCGCCGAAGGCCCGCGCGACCGGCCCGCGAACCCCCAGGACGACGGCCGGCAGGGAGGGCAGCGGAAACGGCCGAGCCCACCCCCAGGTCGCGCCGGCTGAAGATCTCGACCCCGAGGGCCAGCAGGAGGACCCCGGCGACGAGCACCGCGAGCATCCCCGGCCAGTCGTAGAACCCAGCCAGCGGAATGTGGTCGACGGTCCAGTGGAACGGGCTCAGGTTGACGAGCGGGCCACCGATGTCGAGGCCGCTCATGACCCACAGGACCACCATGACGATACCGGCGATGGCCGCCGACCCGGCCCGGCCCAGGAGCGGGGCGAGGGCGAACGCCAGGCCGCCAAAGCACATCGCCAGGAAGCCGGCCCAGAGGGTGAACGAGATCGCGCCGCCGAGCGGGATGTCATCGCCCAGCGCCGCGTCACCGAAGGCATTCGAGCTGACGAAGATCATGATC
The DNA here is from genome assembly GCA_963697135.1 of uncultured Chloroflexia bacterium. Taxonomy (GTDB): domain Bacteria; phylum Chloroflexota; class Limnocylindria; order Limnocylindrales; family CSP1-4; genus Palsa-1033. Next base: position 362,980 of record CAVOMZ010000007.1, read on the forward strand.
GCCACGAAGGCCATCGCCAGCCACAGCATCGTCAGGTGTCCGGCGAGCTTCTCGAGGGCGATCCGGCGCTTGCCGAAGGGCCCGGCCGCGACGAAGTCGAGGCTCCCCTTGCGGACTTCGCCGGCAAGCGTCCCGGACAGGGCCAGGATCGACCAGAGGGCCGTGCCCAGGCCGAACAGGGCGCCGTACTTCCAGCTCATGTAGCCGCCCAGGGTTCCCAGCTTCGGGCCGAGCAAGGTCGCGTTGCCGAAGAGATTGACCATCGAGGCCGGGATGCTGCCGATGAGCTTGTCCACCTCGAGGCGCGCTTCCGGGGTCGGAAAGACCGTCCCGATGGCTGCGCCCAGGGCGAGGGCGATCCCGCCCATCAGCCCCGCCGCGACCAGGAAGGCGAGGCGCGAGTCGCGGATCGTCTTGCCGTAGATGCTGCCGAAGCCGTACAGGCGTTGACCCAGCGGGATGGGTCGCAGGCTGGCGGCCGCCCGACCGGCGTCAGCCGACATGACCGGCCTCCTGGCCATACTCGGCCAGGAACGTCTCCTCGAGGCTCGGCTCGCGACTGACGAAATCAAGCAGCTCGAACTTCGCCGCGGCCTGGACCACGGGCGAGATCGGCCCGGCCACGCGCAGTCGCAGGACGTGGTCCTCGGCGCTCACCTCGCTGACCCCCGGCAGGTGCTCGAAAGCCTCGGCCGGCACGGTTCCCGCGAAGCGCAGCTCGACCTGGTGGTGGGCCAGGTCACGCAGGGCATCGACCCGGTCGACCCGGACCAGCCGGCCGTCGCGGATGATCGCCACTCGATCGCAGGTCTTCTCGACCTCGGACAGGACGTGGCTCGAGAGGAAGACCGTTCGGCCGTCGGCGACCGTCTCCCGGATCACGGCGTTGAACGTCTGCTGGACCAGCGGGTCGAGGCCCGACGTGGGCTCGTCAAGGATCAGCAGGTCGGGCCGATGCTGGAGGGCGGCCACCAGGCCAACCTTCTGCTTGTTGCCCTTGGAATACTCCCGGAAGCGGCGCGACGGGTCGAGGTCGAAGCGCTGGACCAGGTCGTCCTGGAACGAGGCATCGACGCCACCCCGGAGGTTGGCGAAGTAGGTCAGCGTCTGCCGGCCGGTCAGCCGGTCGTACAGGCTGAACTCGCCGGGGAGGTAGCCGATCCGGCGATGGATCGAGATCGGGTCGACCGTGCTCTCGATGCCGAATACGAACGCCTTGCCGCTGGTCGGCCGGATCAGGTCGAGGATCGTCCGGATGGCGGTCGTCTTGCCGGCTCCGTTCGGCCCGAGGAAGCCAAAGACCTCGCCCTGCCCGACCGACAGGTCGACCTCGATGATCCCCCGGGCCGGCCCATACGACTTGGTCAGCTGTTCGGTTCGGATGATGTCGGTTGCGCCTGCCATGGCCAGCTCAGCCTCCCACTAACCCGTCACTTGCCTGGCCAGATCGGCGGCCGGCAGGATCCGGCTCGACGAGGACGAGGCCAGGCGGGCTTCACGTTCGCCCAGATAGCGCTCGATCAGGACCGGCAAATCGCGTTCCAGGAACACCGCGGCGTCGTGGACCTCGAGGAGTCGCTGGCGGATCGACGCGAGGCCGCTCCGCGAGTGCGACGAGGCCGTCCTCGGTGATCCGGACCAGTCGCCCATAGGCCGAACCGATCGAGCGCAGGATCGCGTTGAACGTGCCGGGAGGGGCGCTGAAGTACTCGCGCCGGTCGCCCCGACGACGCGCCCGTCGGATCATCCCCGCGCTGGACAGGAAGGCGACGGCGGCGCTGATGGCGCCGCGGCTGGCCTGGAGCTCGGCCGCCAGGTCGGCTGCTGTCTGCTCGGCCGGCTCGCAGATGAGCAACCAGGCCCATACCCGGCCCGACATCGGGACGAACTTGTAGGTCCCGAGGTACTGGCCCATCTCCTCCACGAACACGGCTTCGTCGTCGGTCACGAGGTTACGCTAGAACATTCGGTACGTTCAGTCAATACTGAACAATCTGGCCGTTGCCGCAGGGGCGGCGGGTTGTCAACGCTAGCCGAGCTGGATCCGGTGCTTGCCGGAGAACCGGAGGTGTGATCAGTGCGTCGCGAGGTCCGCTTCGCTGACCGGAAGCTCCTGGTGGACGTACTTGCCGCCCCTCAGGCTCGAGGCGACGGCGGCGGCCACGGACATGCCGGCTGCGACGACGAAGACGATGACCAGGCCGTCGTGGAACGGCCCGCTGATCAGGCCCGGGAAGAAATCCTTGCCGGTCAGGATCGCGGCCTGGTCGGGTGGCAACGCCTTCAGCACGTCCGCGGGCAGGAGCGAGGCCATCGGGTTGTAGCCGAGCAGTGACGCGAACAGGCTCGAGACCGGCGGCAGCTGCGAGATCTTCGTCGCCACGTCGGCCGGTACGTCGTGGGCGATCAACCCGGCATACAGGGTCGTCCGGAGCGAACCGGCCAGGCCGGTGATCATCAGCGAGAAGAACAGGCCGATCGACACCACGAAGCCGGCGTTGGCGAAGACCGCCCGCATCCCGGATGCTGCCCCGCGCTGATTGGCCGGCACGCTGTTCATGATCGCGGCCGCATTAGGCGAGTTGAACAAGCCTGACCCGAGGCCGGCCAGGAAGAGGAAGAAGGCCAGGGCGGGGTAGGCGAACTGGACCGGCAGGCCGGTCAATCCAATGAAGGCGAGCGCCGCCAGGATCATCCCACCGGTGGCGAACAGGCGGGCCCCGAAGCGGTCCGACAGGAACCCGGACAACGGCCCGGCGATCAGGAATCCGACCGTCAGGGGCAGCATGAAGATGCCGGCCCACAGGGGCGTGTCGGCGTAGCTGTAGCCATGGACCGGCAGCCAGATCCCCTGGAGCCAGATCACGATGATGAACGACAGGCCGCCCCGGGCGGTGGATGCCAGCAGGCTGGCGATGTTGCCGGCCGCGAAGGCCCGGATCCTGAACAGGGACAGGTCGAAGAACGGCTCGACCACCCGCTGCTCGATCCAGACGAACAGGACCAGCAGGAGGATCCCCCCGCCGATCAGCCCGATCACCATCGGGCTGGTCCAGCCCATCGGCTGGTTGCCGTAGGGCTGGATGCCATAGGTGATCCCGATCAGGATCATCGACAGGCCGAAGGCGAAGGTCAGGTTGCCCCACCAATCCATCCGGCGCACCGTGGTCGTGCTCAGCTCCTCGAGCCGGAGATACGCCCAGATCGTCCCGACGATCCCGATCGGGACACTGACGAAGAACACGAGCCGCCAGTTGATCGTGGCCAGGAAGCCGCCCAGGAGCAGGCCGATGAACTGGCCGGCGATGGCGGCGACGCCGTTGATTCCCAGGGCCAGGCCGCGCTGGTTCGAGCGGAAAGGCGTCGGTCAGGATGGCCGCCGAGTTCGCAAACAGGAACGCCCCGCCGATGCCCTGGACGATCCGCATGGCGATGATCCAGAGCGCCCCGGCCGTGCCCATGAACGGGGTAAAGGCGAGCAGGATCGAGCCGATCGTGAAGATCAGGAAGCCGCCGGTATACATCTTGACCCGGCCGTATCGATCGCCCAGCCAGCCGAAGGCCACGACCAGGACGGCCGTGACGAGGAGGTAGCCCATGAAGATCCACAGGAGGTAGGCGGTGCTGCCGGGTTCAAGCGGGTCGAGCTGGATCCCATTGAAGATCGCCGGCAGGGCGATGATCACGATCGAGCCGTCGATCGCGGCCATCAGGATCCCGAGGGTGGTATTCGAGAGGGCGATCCACTTGTAGTTGGAGCCGACCCGCCGGTTCATGCCTCCTCGAGCTCCGCTACGAGCGAGGCTCGGACTCGATCCAGGGCGATCCCGAAGGCACGCCGATCGGCGTCCACCAACCGGCCAGGAGGCGTTCGACGAACTCGGCCCGGGCCGCTCGCAGGGCGGCCAGGGCGGCCCGGCCGGCGTCAGACAGCCCGATCACCCAGGCCCGGCCGTCGTCCGGATCGGCCAGCCGTTCAACGAGGCCGGCCCGTTCGAGGGCCCGAACCCGGTGGGTGATCGATGAGGCGTCGACGCCCAGCGACTGGGCCAGATCGGTCGGGCGGGATGGGCCGAGCTGGCCGAGCCGGCCGAGGGTCCAGGCCGCGCCGATCTCGATCTCGAGGCCGGCCCGTGCGATCAGGCGGCGTTGGACGACCGGCCGATTGAACAGGCGCATCAGCTCAGTGAGCGCCTGCTCGGCCCGGACCAGGGTGTCCTCGGATTCCAGCGTCACCATCATTTGATTGTACCAAGCAACCAGTTTGCACAGCGAATAGCCCCCGCCCGGCGAACTACGCTCCCGCGCCGCTATCGTTCGGGTGTGTACACCTTCGTTCCGGGTCCTGCTGCTGATCTGGATCGTCGTCTTCCTCGTCATCTCCTGCGTTCCGACTCTGACCGGCAATGTGATCCTGGGCGCCGCCGGGTTGATGACCGGGGTCATCCTGTTCATCCCCTGGTTGGCTGGTGTGGCAATCCTCGGCTGCCTCGTGTGGTTCTTCAACCCGCGCCGCTGAACCGTTGATCGTTGGTCAACACGATTGATGCTGGACTTGGCGATCACGATTGCGTACAGTGCTTCGGCGCGCAACGTCGTCGGGGGTTCGTGCCACGGGAGGCAATCAATTGGCCAAGTTCACCACGATCAAGGTTGGCAAGCCACTCAATCTTGAAGATCTCAAGCGCAAGCCAACTCCTCGCGGTCGTCGCTCAAATCCCCGCGATGAGGACCTCGCCAAGCTCGTCAATGAGGTCAGCGTCGGCGCCGCCTCGCAGGTGCTGCCCTGGGAGTACGAGGGCAAGGCCGCCACGGCTCGGGCCGCCGCCAGCAAAGTGATCAAGGCGGCCGGAGCGACCGTCTATGTCAGCAGCCGACCCGACATGCCCGGAGTGCTCCTGTTCAGTCGAGTTCCGCTCACGGGACGCCAGGGCAAGAAGGCCAACGCCGGCTGAAGAGGCGGGCTGAGAAGGCGGGCTGAACGGCCCGCTTCGAACGCGCGGCTCGCAGGCGCAGGCTCGCAAGCGTTCGGCCGAGCGGCGGGATCGATCAGGTCAGGCTGGTCGGCATCCCGATCACGGCCAGGGCGATCAGGGCGATCAGCAGGACGATGCCGATGGCCAGTCCGATCCGACCGGCGATTCTTCGAACCATGGCGCGATCCATGGCCTGATTCTAGGCGGATCTGGGGCGCCGGGATCCATGAACGCGGGCGGCTCGTATCATCGACTGGACGATCGACCGATTCAGCCCGTTGACGGTGAGCCGCCCATGACAACCGAGACGACCAGTCACTCGCACCATCATCCCGAACCGTCCGACGACGGGCTCGAGCAGCGCCTCGTGCCCGATCACCCGCGCCCGGTCAGCGCCGAGGACTGGGTCCGCTACGAGGGCTACCTGGCCGAGATCCTGGCCGCCCTCGGGCTTGACCTCGACACGCCCGGGACCCGGTCCACGCCGCAGCGGTTCCTGCGCGCGCTGTTCGACACGACCTCGGGCTACGAGGGCGACCCCAAGCTGCTGACCGCCTTCCCGACCGAGTGCCGGGGTGGGGCGAACTGCGAGATCGCCCAGGTCGTCGAAGGCCCGATCCCATTCTTCTCCCTGTGCGAGCACCACGCCCTGCCGTTCTTCGGCAATGTCTACGTCGGCTACGTGGCCCACGAGGGGATCATCGGGATCAGCAAGCTGACCCGCCTCGTCCGGGTGATCACCCGGCGGTTCGGGGTCCAGGAGCGGATGACCTACCAGATCGGCGAGGAGCTCGATCGGATGATGGAGCCCCACGGCGTGGCGGTCTACGTCGAGGCCCATCACCTGTGCACCCAGATGCGCGGCGTGCGCGAGGACCACCCCAAGACCCGGACCACCTCCTATCGCGGCGTCTACGTCGAGAGCCCCCAGCTGCGCGGCGAGTTCTTCGACGTGAGCGGCCTGCGGGGAGCCGGGTCCTGACCGCTTCGAGCGGGCACGCCCGCGCCGGCGCCGGGCCGGTCGCGCTTGAGCGCCTCTGGGAAGAGAAACCGCCCGAAGGGTCCTCCCGGGGCGGGACCTTTCCCGAGGAGCTGGAGGCCGGCTACGACGGGCAGCTGTTCGTCGTCCTTCGGCCAGACCGACCGACGGTCATCGCCAACTTCGTGTCGACGATCGACGGCGTTGTCGCCTTTGACACGGAGGGCAGGTCGGGTGGCGGCGAGGTCAGCGGCTTCGCCGACTCCGATCGCTTCGTCATGGGCCTGCTCCGGGCGATGGCCGACGTCGTCCTCGTCGGGGCGGGCACGGTCCGCGCCGCGCCGACCCACGAATGGACGGCTCGCCACGTGCGGCCGGTCTCGGCCGGCGCCTACGCCGCCTGGCGGGAGCGAATCGGGGTCGTTTCCGCCGAACCCACCACGGTCGTCGCCACCGGCCGGGGCGACCTCGAGCCGGACCATCCCGGCCTGTCTGCGCCGGACGTGCCAGTGATCGTCGTCACGACGGCCCAGGGGGCCCGGGGCCTGGCTCCCCATCGGCTCGCCCCGAATGCCCGCCTGGAGGTGGTGGGGGCAGGCGCGGCGGTGAGCGCCTCCGACCTGCTCCGGATCAGCGCCTCGGCCGGCGCCGGCCTGATCCTCTGCGAGGGCGGGCCGCACCTGATCGGCGACCTGCTCCGGGCCGAGCTGCTCGACGAGCTGTTCCTGACCGTGGCGCCCCAGATCGCCGGGCGAGCAGCCGGCGCCGAGCGCTTCGGGCTCGCCGAGGGATTCGCCTTCGAAGTCGCCAGCGCCCCCTGGGCCCGGCTCGTCTCGGTCCGCCGCGCGGCGGACCACCTGTTCCTGCGCTACCGCTTCACCTGGTCCGGCGCCTGAGCGCCGCGGCCAGCAGCCGGTGCTGGTCGTGACCTATTGCTGGTAGCGCTCGACGATCTCCGGCGGGCGCAGCTCCGCCTCGGCAGGATCCAGCCCGGCGGCCTTGCGCGCCTCGCGCTGGTGGAGCAGGTCGTAGCCCTGGTCGAGCTCGACCTTGATCTCCTCCAGCCGGTCGATGTCGGCCTGGCTCAGGCCGCTGCCGTCGCCGGCCCGGGCGAACAGCTCCTCCTCCTCGCGGGACAGCTCATTGATGTACTCGAACAGCCGTGCGTCCTTCATCGAAACCACCGCTTCCAGTCTGTCGGGAGGTTGGACCTGCAGTCGCGAGCCTAGCACCGCCGCGGAGGCGGATGATCCTCGCCTCGCTATAACGTTTACGTACACGTCAATGTGTGCTACAGTTCTCGGGTGACCCTTCAAACCCCGCCCGCCGACCCCTCCTCGACCAAGGACCTGACGACCGAATCGGGCGTTCCCGAATCGGGCGCTTCCGGATCGGCTTCGGCCGAACCACGCCTCCTCCGGATCCAGGAGGTCGCCTCCGAGCTCGGCCTGACCACCCGCTCGATCCGCTACTACGAGGAGCTCGGCCTGCTCAGCCCGGCCGCCCGGAGCGAGGGCGCCTACCGCCTCTACGACGCCTCGGACGTCGAGCGGCTCGAGTTCATCAAGGGCCTCCGCGATGACGCCGGCTTCTCGCTCGCGGAGATCAGCCTCCTGCTCGAGGACGAGGCGGCCCGGGGCCGGGCTCGCGAGGCGTTCTCTCGTTCGAGCGATGCCGCCGAGCGGCGAGCGATCCTCGTCGGCTCGCTCGCCCGGGTGGATCGCCAGGCGGGCATCCTGCGCGAGAAGATCGAACGGATCGAGGCGATGGTCGAGGCCGTCGAAGCTCGCCGCAGCCGGCTGTCGGCCCGCCTGGCGGACATCGATGCGGGCGGGGACGGCTCGATCCGATGACCCGTCCCGCCTTCTTCGACTCGCGCGGCCTGAGCGCCTTCGGCCACCGCAACTACCGCCTGTTCTTCGGCGGCCAGCTGGTGTCCCTCATCGGGACCTGGATGACCGCCGTCGCCCAGAGCTGGCTGATCCTCCAGCTGACCGGCAATCCGTTCGACCTCGGCCTGCTGGCGGTCTTCCAGTTCGGCCCGGTGCTCATCCTCGGCCTGTTCGGCGGCCTGATCGCCGATGGCCTGCCCAAGCGACGAACGCTGTACGTCACCCAGACCGTGGCGATGTTCGTCAGCTTCGCCCTGTTCCTCTTGACGGTCACCGGGGTCGTCCAGGTCTGGCAGGTCTTCCTGCTGGCGGCGATCATGGGCGTCCGGAACTCGGTCGACATGCCGACCCGCCAGGCGTTCGCGGTCGAGATGGTCGGCAAGGACGACATCAGCAACGCCGTCGCCCTGAATTCGGCGATGTTCAACGCGGCCCGGATCATCGGCCCAGCCCTGGCCGGCCTCGCGATCGGGGCCTTCGGCGTGCCGATCGCCTTCCTGATCGATGCCATCAGCTTCCTGGCCGTGCTGGGCGGCCTGTTCCTGATGAACGAGCTCGAGCTGCGGCCCTCGCGCCGGTTCGACCGCCCGACCTCGGTCGGGGCCGTCGTCACGAACCTGGCCGAAGGGTTGCGCTATGTCCGGCAGACCGGGATCGTCCTGCTCTCGATCGCCGTCGTCGGGGTGGTGGCGACATTCGGGATCAACTTCTCGATCGTGATCCCGCCCCTGGCCGACGACGTCCTCCATGTCGGCGCCAGCGGCTACGGCTTCCTGATGGCGGCCTCGGGGCTGGGTTCGCTGCTGGCCGCCCTGGCGATCGCCTTCGGCGGGACCCGGGCGGTCCGGATGCTGATCGGCGCCGCCGTGCTGGGGCTGTCCCAGGTGGCGATGGGCTCGATCACGAGCTACCCGGCCGACCTGGTCCTGATGTTCTTTGCCGGGGCCGGGGCGATCACGATGATGGCCACGGCCAACACGGTCATCCAGCTCGAGGTGCCCGACGAGCTGCGCGGCCGGGTGATGAGCGTGTACCTGACGGTCTTCGCCGGGACGAGCCCGATCGGCGGGCTCCTGTTCGGGGCGATCGCGGCGAACAGCGGGGCGTTGGAAGCGATCTGGATTGGCGGGGCGATCTCGTTCGTCGCGGCTGTCCTGGGCTACGTCTGGTACCGGCGGCTGCCGCGCGGGACGATCGGCGAGAACACGCTCCGTCCCCGGCCGGCGGTCGGGGCCAGCGCGAAGCTCGCCCTCGAATCGGCTGCGGCGAGCTCCGGCGATCGGATGGCCATCGTCGACTGACCCGCGGTGACGGACAAGCTGTCACGCCTGCCGGGTACTCTCCTCGCATGGTGACCGGACCAACAGACGAACCTTCGCCGGTCGGCCCGGCTTGACCGATCCGAGAGAGCTCGAGCCGATCTCGCTGACCTCGGAGCAGGAGCGGATCGTCCGCTTCGGTGACGGGCCGGCGGTCGTGATCGCCGGCGCGGGCACGGGCAAGACCCGGGTCATCGTCGAACGCGTTCGCTGGCTCCTGGAAACGCATGGAACCGGCGGCCGGGACAACCTCGGTCGGCTGCTGCCCGATGAACCGATTGAACCTGTCGGCCAAGCGGCCTCCGGCGCCGCCGACGGGCCGACCCAGGTCGGGCTCTGGCCGGTCGAGCCCGAGCCGGCCGAATCCGGGCCAACCGAATCCACGCCGCCCGGGTCCGAGCCAGCCCAGCCCGAACCCGGGAACCCGTTCTCGGGCCCACTCCTGCCCGAGCAGATCCTCGTCCTGACCTACAACGTCAAGGCGGCGCGCGAGCTCCAGGAGCGACTTGACCACCTGGTCGGCCCGACGGTCCGGGCCAGGATGACCGTCTCGAACTTCCACAGCTTCTGCCACCACGTCCTGACCGAGGCGGCCGGCGAGGCCGGCCTGCCACCGAACCCGGAGGTGCTCGACGGGATCGGCCAGGTCCTCCTCCTGCGCGACCTCGAGCCGGACCTCGAGCTGCTCTACCACGCCGCGTTCTGGGCCCTCCGGCCGTTCGTCCAGTTCATCAACCGGGCCAAGGACGAGCTCGTCAGCCCAGCCGATTTCGAGGCCTACGTGGCCGAGGAGCGGGCCGTCTTCGAGGCCCGTCATGGATCATTCGAGGCCGCCTGCGAACGGCTCGCCCAGCAGGGCAACCTGGCCGCTCCGCGGAAGATCCGCAAGGAAGTCATGAAGCTCCGCCGGTACGAGCGAGCCGAGGACCGGGGCGACCCGCTGCCGGCCAGCAAGCCCTCCCCGGAGAAGGCCGCCGATCGGGAAGCCCGGCGATCGGTCGGAGGGATCGGCCAGCTCCTGCCGCTCGACAAGTTCAGCCCGGCCGAGCAGGTCGAGATCTCCCGCCTCGCCGCGTCCTACGTCGCCGATGGGGCCGCCCTCGAGATCATCCGGCTGGAGGAGCTGGCCCGGGTCTACCGGCTGTACCAGGCCGAGCTGGAGCGGCGAGGCGCACTCGACTTCGGGGAGCAGATCGCCGCGGTCACCCAGCTCTGGAAGGTCAGGCCGAACATCCTCCGCCGGGCGCAGCGCTCGTACCGCTACATCCTCGTGGACGAGTTCCAGGATGCCAACGTCGCCCAGATCGAGCTGATCGAGCTGCTCGGCCGAACCCCCGACCGACCGGACAACGTGATGGTCGTGGGCGACGACGACCAGTCGATCTACCACTTCCGGGGCGCCAGCTTCGCCGCCTTCGACGAGTTCGTCCGGCGGTTCTCCGGCCCGCCGATCCATGACCTGGCCGGACGAGCGCCGGGAGCGCCGATCCGGCTGCGACTCGAGCAGAACTTCCGCTCCGTGCCCGAGATCCTGACCGTGGCCAACCGCCTGATCGCCCACAACACCGGCCGCCAGGAGCCCGACAAGCGCCTCGTCACGACCCGGGCGCCCGGCGCGTCGGTCGACGTCATCGAATGCGCCGGGCCCGAGGATGAGGCGGTCGCGGTCGTCGATGCGATCCGGAGCGCCGCTGCCCGGGACGACGACGGGCCGGCCTGGTCGGACGTGGCCGTCCTCTACCGCAAGCACAAGCACCGGAGCGAGATCGTGGCTCGCCTGCGCGAGGAAGGGATCCCCTACGCCGTGGTCGGAGGCGTATCCCTGTTCGACACGCCCGAGGTTCGGGACATCGAGCAGAGCCTCCGGGCGATCGCCAACCCCCACGATGACGTGGCCCTCGTCCGGATGCTGTCGGCCGGCCCGTGGCGGCTCGATCCGCTCGAGATCCTCTCGATCAGCCGGATGGCCCGGTTCGACCGGAGCCACCTGGTCGAGACGGTCCGCCAGATCGTCGCCTCGGGCCAGGTGACCGTGGAGCAGGTCGGCGAGCCCGCCGAGGAGTCCGGCCCGTCCGGTCCGGCCGGCCGGCCGGCGACCCGCGACGTGGAGATCGGGCCGGGCACCCGGGCCCGTCTCCGGCGGCTGCTCGAGACGATCGACGACCTGTCGCCGATGACCTGGCGCGAGGGACCGTTCAGCGTGCTCGAGCGGTTCGTCGAGCGAACCGGCCAGTTCCTCGACCTGATCGGCGCGGACACCCGCGAGTCGCAGCGGATCGCCCTCAACCTGGCCAGCTTCCTGCGCTTCGCAAGCGACTGGCAGGCGGCCTTTCCGGGCGGCCACCTGAGCCAGTTCGTGGACTATCTCGACGCCTACAAGGATGCCGGCGGCGAGCTGGCCACGAGCGTCGAGCTGAGCGAGGACGTCGAAGGCGTCCGGCTGATGACCGTCTACCAGGCCAAGGGCCTCGAGTTCCCGGTCGTGATCGTGCCGGGCCTGGTCGAGAAGGAGTGGCCGACCGGGATGGCCTCGTTCGACCTGCTCCCGGTCGATCTCCTGCGCGAGGGCCGTCCTTCGGCGGACTTCGGCCTGGAGGAGGAGCGCCGCCTGCTCTACGTCGCCCTGACCCGGGCCGAGGACCGCCTCATCGTGACCTGTCATGGCGGTCCGGCCAGGAAGCTCGCGCCTTCTCCGTTCATCGGGGAGCTGCGGGGGACCGGTCCAGACGGCGACGGGCCGGCGATCCGGTTCATCGATCGCACGGGCGGAGCAGACGAGACGAGCCAGTGGGCCTTGCCCGATCCCCCTGCCGCGAGCGCCGCCTCCGACCCGACCCTGGAGCGGACGGTGGCCGCAGTCCGGCGGGTCATGCCCCTGTCGTCGAAGCGCGAGCGGCGCCTGGCGATCCGGCTCCGGGCGACGGAGCTGGTCGGCCTGCTCGAAGGGCTCGATCCGGCGGCACCCGAATCGGATGCGGCCCGGCAGCGCCTGACCGATCAGCTGGCCGAGGTCGGCCGGTCGGCGGCCATGGACGCCCAGACCGCCCGCGAGCTCGGCCTCGACCCGTTCACCTTCATCGAGCTCGGCCTGGACAGCGCCGCCGGAGCCAACCTCCTCGAGGTTGCCCCGCTGCCGGCCCATTTCAGCTACTCGCAGTTCTCGACCTACGAGCGCTGTCCGCTGCAGTACGCGTTTGCCCACGTCTATCGCATCCCGACGGCCGGCACGACCGGCTACTTCGCCTTTGGCTCGGCCGCCCATGCGGCCTTCGAGCAGTTCACCCGCGAGCGGCGCGAACGCCTGGCCAGGGGAGAGGCGGCCCCCACCCGGCAGGATCTCGAGCGGATCTTCAGGGCCGGCTGGAAGTCCGAGGAGTTCGGCGACCAGTCCACCGAAGTCGCCTACCAGCGCCGGGTCGGCAACCTCCTCGACCGGTTCTGGGAGCAGGAGCTGAGCACGACCGGAACGGCCCTCCACGAGGAGCTCCCCTTCGAGCTGACCCTCGACCCGGAGGACGGCAGCCCGCCGGTCCGGATCACCGGCTCGATCGATCGGGTCGACCGGCTGGACTCGGGCGGGATCGAGGTGGTCGACTACAAGACCGGCAACATGGGCGCCCAGAAGGAGCCCGCCGTCAACCTCCAGCTGACGATCTATGCGCTTGCCTGCCGGGATGCCCTGGGCCTGGGCCGCCCGGACAAGGTCACCCTGTACTTCACCGAGTCGTCGACCCGGCTGAGCGGCACCCGCACCGACGCCGAGCTGGACCTCGCCCGGACGGAGCTGCTCGCCCGGGCCGCCCTGATCCGCTCAGGGAACTTCGCCGCGACGCCGTCCGCCTCGCTCTGCCAGCGCTGCGACTACGCCGCGCTCTGCCCGAGCCGAGTCACCTGAGCGGGGTCGACGCTGCGTTCGGCCGCCCGACGGCAACCCTGCCGGTCCGCCAGCTCGTCCGCCTGTCGCTCTACTGGCTGGGCATCTCGTCGATCTTCGCCGGCCTGACGAACATCCTGGGCAATCGGCTCCAGTTCACCGGCCTCGTGACGCCCGGGACCGAGGGGACGACCCTGTTCGCCCTGACCGTGGGCGGCTCGCTCGTGGCGCTCCTGGTCCAGCCGACCGTCGGTTCGCTGAGCGACTACACGATCACTCGCTGGGGCCGGCGCAAGCCGTACATCCTGGTCGGCTCGCTGTTCGACGTCGTGTTCCTGGTTGGCATCGCCGCCTCGAACTCGCTGGCCGCGATCGCCCTGTTCGTGGTCTTCCTGCAGTTCAGCAGCAACGTCGCCCAGGGGCCGTTCCAGGGCTACGTCCCCGACCTCGTCCCGCCCCACCAGGTCGGGCTGGCCAGCTCGCTCGTCGGGCTGATGCAGGTCATGGGCCAGGTCGCCGGGTTCACGATCGGCTCGATCGCGGCGGTCACCCACAACTACTTCCTGGCCACGATCTCGCTCGGCGCGCTCGAGCTGACCACGATGCTCGGGGTCGTCTTCCGGGTGAACGACGGCAACGTGACGAAGTCACGCAATGGCCGCTCATGGCTGAGCGTGGCCCGCGAGGCCTGGGGGACCGACGTCCTGCGCGAGCGCAGCTTCCTCTGGCTGGTCGGCTCGCGCCTCCTGTTCCTGATGGGTGGAGCGATGCTGGCGGCCCTCGGTCCGTTCTACCTGCACCGGACCTTCGGGCTGGACGAGACCCAGAGCGGCACGACGTTCATCGTCGTCGTCGGCCTCGTCCTGATCGCGAACATCAGCGCGGTCGTGCCGGCCGGCCGGCTGTCCGACCGGGTCGGGCGGAAGCGCCTGCTGTACACGAGCTTCGTCCTGGCCACGGCGGGCATGACCCTGGTCACGTTCGCCCCGGCATTGCCGGTTGCCTTCGTGGGCGTCTTCCTGTTCGGGCTTGCCTCGGGTACCTTCCTGGCCGTCGACTGGGCCCTGATGACGGACATCATCCCGAAGGCCTCATCCGGTCGTTACATGGGGATCAGCAACGTCGCCACGGCTTCGGCCAGCATCTTCGCCCTGGCCCTCGGCGGGACCCTCATGGACGCGGTCGATCAGACGGTCGGCGGCGGAGCCGGTCCGCGGGCAGCCTATGCCCTGGCCGTCCTGTTCTTCATCGTTGGCGGGCTGCTCCTGCGCCCGGTCGACGAACGCTACCGGCCGGTGGGCGGGCTGGCCGGTTGAAGGCGGATCAGTACCCGTCGGCGACGATATTGACCGGGGGTGCTCCCGCGGCGAGCCGTTCGACCTGCTCGTAGACGAGCTGCCAGCCGCGCTCGTCCTCGCGGGCCACGTCACTGGCCACGTGGGGCGTGATCAGGGCGCCCGGCGCTGACCAGAGGGGGTGGCCGTCCGGCAGGGGCTCCGGATCTGTCACGTCGAGAGCCGTCCGGATCCGGCCGGCCAGGACCGCCTCGGTCAGGGCGGCCGTGTCCACGATCGGGCCGCGGGAGGCGTTGACCAGGAGCGCCCCGGTCCGCATCGCGCCGATCCGGGCGACGTCGAACGTGCCCCGGGTCTCGGCCGTCAGCGGCAGGAGCACGACCACGACATCCGCCTGGGGCAGGAGCGAGCCGAGCTCGCTGAGCGGATGGATCCCCGGCCGCTCGGTCCGGGCGATGCGCTCGATTCGGGCACCGAACGGGACCAGGCGCGCCTCGACGGCCCGGCCGATCGATCCAGCCCCGACGATCAGGACGGTGGCGTCGACCAGGTCGCGCCCGGCGATCCGGTCCATCCGCCAGCGGGCTTGCTGCTGGGCCGCGAGATAGATCGGCAGGTTCCGCTGGGCGGCCAGGATCGCCATCAGGACCCACTCGGCGACGGCCACGTCGTGGACGCCGCCGGCGTCGCACAGGGTCACCCCGGACGGAACCTGCCCGACGTAGCGGTCCACCCCCGCACTCATCGTCTGGATCACCCGCAGGCCGTCAAGCGCTCGGGCGACCTCGAGCACGCGGGCCAGGGGGGCATTGGCGATCAGCAGGTCGGCCTGCCCGTTGACCCTCGCCAGGGGACCCTCGGTCGGGTAGACCTGGACGTCGGCCAGCGCCGCTAGGCGCTCGAGCTCGGCCCCGGGCACCGAGTCGGACAGCCAGATCCTGGGTCGCACCCGGTCAGGCTACCGCGCCCGGACGTCGCCCGGACGTCGCCCGGGCAACCAGCCCGGGCGACGGCGCGGCTGACTTGCCTAGTTCGCTCGCCCGGGCGCGGCACCGACGCTGACCGTCAGCTCTTCCGCGCCGCGGACGAGGCCGATCTCGAAGGGCGGCTTTGCCGCCGAGATGGCATCGAGCAGGGCATCCGGATCCGAGACCGGGTTGCCGGCCACTGACACGATCAGGTCACCGCGGGCGATCCCGGCGCCGGCCGCGGGGCTCTCGTCCTCGACCTCGCGGACGAGCAGGCCGTCCCGGTCGGGCAGGCCGACCGACCGGCGCAGGCGACGGGCAACGAACGCCGGAGCGATCGCGATCCCCAGGCGGGGCCGCTCGACCGAGGTCCCCTTGGCCAGGGACTCGACCCGTTCGCGCAGTGCGCCGTCGGCCGGCAGGGCCAGGTAGAAGCCCTCGCCGATTCGGTTCGTGTTGAGCCCGATGAACCGGCCGGCGCCGTCGAGGAGCGCCCCACCGGACGAACCGGAGGCAAGCGGCGCGGTGTGCTCGATGCTGCCCGAGATCCGCCGTCCCCCGGGGCCGCGGAATGCCCGGCCGACGGCCGACACGGTGCCCAGGGTCACTCGGCTGCCACCCGAGCGCGAGGCCGCCGCGCCGAAGACGACTGCGCCCACGGCCGGCGACGCATCGGTCGCTCCAGCCGATCGGCGGGGCCCCCGCCGTGTCGACCGCGATGACGGCCAGGTCGCCATCGTGGTCGACGCCCTGGACGGTCCCGACCGTGCTCCGTCCATCGCCAAAGGTGACGGTGACCTCGTCGCCTCTTAGGTTGTGGGCGTTGGTCAGGACCTGGCCGTCGGCAACAACGACCCCGGAGCCGCGCTGGTGGCGGCCGATCCCGACGATCGACGGTCCGGCGGTCGCGATGGCGGACTGGATGGCTCCCTGGAGATCTTCGACGAAGCTCATGGGTGGTTCGACTCCTCGGTTGGCGGCTCGGCCGATCGGCACGGGTCGGTAGTGACTAGTAAGATGCAAGTTACTATGCGACGGCACAACGCGCAAGCCCCCTGCGGTGGCCGCCTACCATGGCGACATGGCCAGGCGGACGAACCCGGTTGATCCCTCGTCGCCCCTCGGGTCGGCCCTCGACCGGGTGGGCGATCGCTGGAGCCTGCTCCTGGTCGAGCGCCTGCTGGACGGCCCGGCCCGCTTCAACGACCTCCTCGCCGGGGTCTCGGGGATCGCCCCGAACATCCTCACGGAGCGCCTCCGCCGGCTCGAACGCGAGCGGGTGATCCACGCGATCCCCTACTCCGAACGGCCGCCCCGGATGGAGTACGCCCTGACCGCCGACGGCCGCGACCTGGCCAGCGCCTTGCGCCTGCTGGCCGACTGGGGCGGCCGTCCCCACGATCCGGCCGGCCACGACGCCCTGCGCCATGCCGCCTGCGGCACGCCCCTCGAGACGCGCTGGTTCTGCCCGACCTGCGAGCGGGTCGTGGCCGACGAGGAAGCCCCCGCGGACCGCCGGATCTAGGCTCGGGCTGGCTCCCTGGAGGCCCCGGCGCACCACGAATCCACGGTTCCTCGCCCCAGCGAGAACGGAATCGGGCTGGCGTTCGTCTGGAACCATGTGATGCTTGACGCAACCGACCGCGCGATCCAACCCATGCTCGAGCTTCGGGAGGGAGAACTGGGCCCCGCCGGAACCGGTGAAGCCGGACAGCGCTTCGTGCGCCTCGCCAACGCCGAGCTCGACCGGGCCTACCGCCTGGCCGGCCTGATCCTGGGCGATCGGCACGAGGCCGAGGACGCGACCCAGGATGCCCTCGTGCGGGCCTGGCAAGCGGCGGGATCGCTGCGCGATCCGGCCGGCTTCCAGGCCTGGTTTGATCGGATCCTGGTCAACATCTGCCGGGACCGGCTCCGTCGGCGCCGCCGGATCCTGTTCAGTCCGATCGACCCGGACAGCGAGCAGCCCGGACCACATCGACCCCTTCAAGACAGTCCTGAATCGGGACGAGGTCGTTCGGGCGATGGGCAGCCTGAGCACCGATGAACGGCTCGTGATCGTCCTCCACTACTGGGCCGACCTGACCCTCGAGGGCGTGGCCGAGCGGCTCGGCTGGCCGCTCGGAACCGTCAAATCCCGACTCCACCATGGCTTGAACGAGATCCGGCACGTGCTCGACGCGACGGACGGAGGCACGACCCGATGAACGACGACCTGGACCAGAAGCTGCGCGAGAGCCTGCACCGGGGAACGCTTCCCGCCGCCCCCGAGTCACTCCGGCAGCGCCTTGCCCAGCTGCCCGGCGGAGCCGGCTCCGGCCCAATTCGCGGGCCTCCTGAGCGGCATCCGCCTGGCAGCCCTGGGGACGGCCTTCGCCATGGTCGTGGCCTTCGTGGTCGTGGCCCGTTCGCTGCCCGGTCCGGGCGGCGTCGGGCCGGCGGGATCGGTGACCGGCCTGCGGCCGTCGGCCGGCCCGAGCGCATCGCCCAGCCTGGCCGCCTCGCCCAGCGCTCTCGGCTCGCCGAGCAGCCCACCAAGCGGGGCGCCGACACCGGCCCCCTCGGCCAGCTCGGCCCTGGCGAGTCCCCCGCCCGAGCCTTCGGGCACGGTCTTCGTCTGCGGCACGACGGTCCTGCCCAAGACGACCAGCACGTCCGTCGGGATCAGCGATGTCCGGGTCGGGAGCCACCCAGGGGCGTACGACCGGATCGTCTTCGAGTTCAACGGTTCGGCCCGGCCTCAGCTGACCGTCGCGCCGGCCACGCCGCCCTTCGTCGAGGATGCCAGCGGCCAGCCGGTGAACGTCCCCGGCAGGCTCTTCCTGAGCCTGAAGCTGTTCGACGCGAGCGGCTATCCGACCTACAGCGGGCCGTCCTCGTTCATGCCCGACTACGCGAATCTCCTGGCCCTGGTCAACACGGGCGACTACGAGGGCTATGTGACCTGGATCGCCGGCCTGCAAGGACCAGCCTGCTACCACGTCTCGACCCTCACCGGACCGACCCGGATCGTGGTGGACGTCGAAGAGCCCTGAGCCACCGGCCGTCGGGCCTGCCGGTGCCTTCGGGGCCAGGAAGACAAGCCCGCCAATCGTCCAGTTGACGGCGCGGCCCGACGCCCCGATGCTTCCCCGGCGGCCGGGCCCAATCCGGTCCAGGGACCAGGGGAACTCATTGACCGGGACGATCGAGATCGTCGGCCTGCGCAAGCGCTATGGCCGGGTGGCGGCGCTTGACGGGCTGGACCTGACGGTCGCCGAGGGCAACGTCGTGGGCCTGCTCGGGCCAAACGGAGCGGGCAAGACAACGGCCCTGCGGATCATCGTCGGCCTGATCCGGGCCGACTCGGGCACGGTCACGATCGAGGGCCGCCAGTCGACCGGACCTGGGTGGGAGCCGAACGGGTCGGGGCGATGATCGCCCTGCCGGTCTTCTATCCGCACCTGTCGGGCCGGGACAACCTGCGGGTCGTGGCCACGACCTGGGGCTGGTCCACGGCCCAGGCCGAGACCCGGATCGGCGCGGTCCTCGGCCTGGTCGACCTCGGCTCGGTCGGCAGCCGCTCGGTCAAGGGCTACTCGACCGGGATGCGCCAGCGGCTGGGGATTGCCCTGGCTCTCCTGGCCGATCCACCGATCATCATCCTCGACGAGCCGGTCAACGGCCTCGATCCGGCCGGCATCGTCGAGATCCGCGACCTGCTCACCTCCCTGGCCGGGACCGGTCGGACGATTCTCGTCTCGAGCCACCTGCTGACGGAGGTCGAGCGGACCTGCGACCACGTCGCGATCGTCGATCGCGGCCGGGTCCTCGCCGCGGGTACGCCGGAGGCACTCTCCGGGGCCGGCACGGATCGGGTCGAGCTCCTGCTCGGGGCCGGCGATCGTCCCGCCGGCCAACGCGCCCTCGAGGCCGCCGGACTGAAGGTGACGCTCGGACCGGGCGCCGACGCCCTGTGGGTCGAGGGCGCTCCCCGACGGCGCCGACGTTGCCCGATTGCTGGCCTCGGCCGGCCTGTTCCCGGACCAGCTCGTCCACCAGCGCGACTCGCTCGAGGACATCTTCCTGCGCCTGACCGACCACCGGGACGAACCGGCCGTCGAGGCGTCGGCGACGAGGAAACGGCCCTGGAGCCGGCGAGATGACCAATCTCCTGGCGGCCGATCTTGTCCGGTTCGGGCGGCGGCGCGACGTGTGGCTCGTCCTGGTCCTCGTTCCGCTGATGATCGCCCTGCTCTACCTCAACGACTTCAATCGGACCGTCCAGGGGATTCACGAGGTTCTGAACGTCGACCTCGGACCGAACCCCGATCCGAACCTGCTCGCCCAGGTCCAGGCCCAGCTCCACCAGCAGATCGCCGACCAGATGCCGGCCTTCGCCTTTCCGGCCAGCCTGGTCCGGGTCGCCACGAACCCGCTCGGAGTGATCCTCGTCGGGCTCTACCTGGGAATCGCCCTGACCGCCAGCGAGTTCGAGTGGGGCACGGTTCGGACGATCCACCTGACGGCGAGCCGCTGGTCGGTCCTGGCCGTCCGGGTCGGGTTGATCACCGGGATGGTCCTGACGACGATGGCGATCGGGATCATCTTCGCGGCGATCGCCCCGTTCTTCATGTCGATCGACGGAACACCCCTCCAGCACTTCGCTGCCCCGGTGCCCGACCTCGGTCCGGCGCTGGCCGTCCGGGTCCTGTGCGTCCTGCCGTTCATCGCCCTGCCGATCCTCGTCTCGGTCGTGACCCGCTCGACCGGCCTGGCCCTGCTGATGACCGTGCTGATCCTCGTCGTGGACGTGGCCCTGACCGACACGCCGTTCTGGCAGCAGAGCCCGATCCCGTGGCTGCCCGGGGCGACGATCACCGGCTCGATCACCCGCCTCCTGTCAGGCGACGACTCGAGCATTGCCGCCTTGATCCCGGCCTGGGGATCGGTCGTCGCCGTCATCGGCTGGTCGGTCCTGCCGGTTCTCGCCGCGATCCTGCTCTTTCGGCACCTCGACCTGACCGAGTAGGTCAGTTCCGGCCGTCGGCCGCCGTCGTCGAACCGGTTCGGGCGAGGCGGGCGGCCCGCCGAGCGTCGCCGGCATCACGCCGGCGGATCGCCTCGAGGACGAGCTGGTCCGCGGCGGGCTCGATCACCGCGGTCTCGGCCTGGGCCACGATCGGGGCAGCCGCCCGCAGCGCCTCGACCACGCTGGCCAGGGTGACGTTGGTGGCGGCGACGGCGGTCGTTGCCCGAAACGCGAGGTGGGCCGCCTCGAGGGCGGCCGGGTCGCCGGCATTCGAGTGCGGCCTCCTGCTCGGCCAGGTGGGCAGCCAGCTCGAGCAGGTCGGCTTCGGTCCGTCGCTCGGCGGCCATCGCCGCGAGGTCGCCGTCGAGGACCGCGATCGCCTCGGCCACGTCGGCCCGCTCGCCGCCCCAGGCGACGAGTCGCCACTCGACGGCTCGCGAGAACGATTCGGGGGTCGAGTCGGCGACGTACGTGCCGTCGCCATGGCGTGACTCGATCAGGCCAACCAGGGCCAGCGATTTGAGGGCCTCGCGGACGACCGTGCGGCCCACCCCGAGCTCCTCGGCCAGCCGCCGCTCGGACGGGATCCGGGCGCCGGGCCGCAGATCGCCGGTCGTGACGTAGGCCGTCAGCAGCCGGGCGATCTCCTCGGGCGAGGCGCTCTTCCGCCGGGGCACGTCGCTCCCCGCTGAGATCGCCGTCGTTCGCTCGGAAACCGTCACGCAATCCTCGGGCTGCAGGACCGCCATCTTAGATCAGCCGGTCGCCTGGAGCCCTGCGGCGATCGCGTTGACACTGTCAATTCGACGAGCCGCCGGACCGAGCCGACCGCCGGATCCTCCGGATCGAGCGAGCGGAGCCGGCCGAGGAGGTGGACCTGGAGCTCGGCCAGCGGATCGAGATAGGGCGCCCGGACGGCGAGCGAGCGCCTGACCGCGGGCAGCCCGTCGAGCAGGCCGGGCCGCCCGGTGACCCGCCCGAGCCAGAGGCAGGCCCGCTCGAACTCGGCCTCGATCGCCGCCCAGATCCCGTCGGCGTCGGGACCCGCCAGCCGGCGGTAGGCCCGGGCCGTGCGCAGGTCGACCCGGGCCAGGGCCAGCTCGGCGTTGTCGAGGAGGGATTCGAAGAATGGCCAGGCCTGGTACAGCCCGGCCAGGCGGGCCGCCCCGTCGGGACCGTGACGCTCGGCGTACGACTCGATGGCCCGGCCCAGCCCGTACCACCCCGGCAGGCCGAGCCGGACCTGCGACCAGGCGAAGACCCAGGGGATCGCCCGAAGCTCGCTGATCGAGCCGGGACCGGACTGGCCGGCGGACGGCCGGCGGGCGGGGCGTGAGCCGAGGCGCATCCCGGCAAGCTCCTCGATCGGGGTCACCTGGCGGAAGAAGCTGACGAAGCCGGGTCCCTCGACCAGCCCCCGGTAGGCCGCCTCCGAGGTGGCTGCCAGCTCGTCCATGATCGGCCGGCCCTCCGCCTCGAGCCGCACTCGCCGGGCGCCGCCGGCCGGAGCCGAGGCGAGCAGGGTTGCCCCGGCCAGCTCCTCGAGGTGGCGCCGGGCAATCGTCGGGTTCGAGTAGTTCGCGGCGATCACCTCGCCCTGCTCGGTCAGCTTCAGCCGGCCCCCGATCGAGCCGGCCGGCTGGGCCCGGATGGCCCGGGCCGCCGGCCCGCCGCCGCGACCGATCGCCCCACCGCGGCCGTGGAACAGGGTCAGCTCGAGGCCATGGCGCGAGGCGACCTCGACCAGCTCGACCTGGGCCCGGTAGAGCAGCCAGTTGGCCGCGACGAAGCCCGACTCCTTGTTCGAGTCGGAGTAGCCCAGCATCACTTCCTGGCGGTCGCCACGCTCGCGCAGGTGGGCCCGGTAGGCCGGCTCGCCGACGAGCGCTTCGAGGAGCGCCCCGGCCTGGCCGAGGGCGTCGGCCGACTCGAGCAGGGGCACGACATCGAGTCGCGGACGAACCGGGGCGAACCCGGCGGTCGCCTCGGCGGCCGGCTCGGACCGGCCGGCCAGCTCGGCCAGGGCGAGGACGTCGAGGACGTCGCCCGGCCCCCGGGTGAAGCTGATGATCCAGCGGCCGGCGGCGGCCTCGCCGTAGCGGTGCTGGATGGCTCCGATCGCCCGGATCGTCGCCAGCAGCTCGAGCGCAGCCGGGGTGGCCGTCGAGCAGGTCGCGACCGGAGGCTGGCCAGGGCGGCCTGCTGGATCCCGCTGTGCTGGCGCACCTCGAGCTCGGCCAGGTGGAAGCCGAACGTGTCGACCTGCCAGCGAAGGTCCTGGACCTCGCCGTAGGCGACCCGCTCCAGGCCGTCGGCCACGAGCGCCTCAGCCAGCTCCTCGAGCTCCCGCCGGAACGACTCGAGCATCCGGGTAGCGCCCGGTCAACGGGGCGGCCGCGCCGATCAGGGCACTGCGGGTCCGGCGCAACCGCTCAGCCATCGCGCCCAGCCTGCGGCGATACGGCTCATCACCGAACCGCCGGTCCAGCTGGCGCATCAGCTCGGGCAGCTCGTCCTCGTCATCGATCAGCCGCCGGGCGATCCGGCGGTCCACTTCGCCGGCCGGGACCGTGGCCGCGATCGTCTGCATCAGCCGGCTCACGACCGCTTCGTGGCCGCGCAGGACGTGATCGGCGTGGATCCGGGCGGCCTGGGCGGTCAGCTCAGCGGTCACGTTCGGATTGCCATCGCGGTCGGCGCCGACCCAGCTGCCCCAATGCAGGAAGGTGCCGGTGCGGGCTGGCCGGGTGCCCGTGCCACCCGAGTCGGTGGCCGGGCCGGCGGCGAGTGCAGGGGTCGAACGACCGGTCCGGGTCCGACCGGTCCGGTCCAGCGCGGCGTCGAGCTCGCGGATCACCACGGGGGTCACCCGGAACAGGGTCTCGTCAAAGAAGACCATCGCGCTCCGGACCTCGTCGAGGGGTCCCGGCGAGATCGAGCGCAGCTCGGACGTTCGCCACAGCAAGGTAATTTCCTCGCGCAGCCGCCGGCGCAGGTCGCGATCGTCCCCCGGGCCCATCCGCGGGTCGTCGAGGCCCTCGACGAGGCGGGCGACCCGGCGCAGGGCGAGCAGCAGGGTCCGCCGGCGGGCCTCCGTCGGGTGGGCGGTCAGGACCGGCGCGACGGAGAGACCCGCGACCAGGGCCTCGATCCGGGCCGCCTCGAGCCCCTCGGCCGTCAGCTGGTCGATCGCCGCGGCCAGCGAATCGGGCGGCGCGCCATGGCTGGCTCGCTCGGTCCGTCGGACGGCCCGGACCCGGTCGCGCTCCTCGGCCACGTTGATGACCTGGAAGTACAGGCCAAAGGCCCGGATGATCGACTCGATCGTGGCCAGGTCGAGCTGATCGAGGCCGTCGATGACGGGGGCCGGCGGCGACGGCTCGCTGCTCGAGCCGGGCCGATCCGGGTCAACCGCGCGCCGGCCGGCCTTGGCCTGGGCCCGGATCGCCTCGATCGTGGCCAGGAGCGGCTCGCCGGCCTGCTCGGCGATCACCTGGCCGAGAAGGGCGCCGAGCAGCTTGACCTCGCGCGCGAGTGGATCGCGGGCCCGGCCCGTGCCGATCCCGGCCGGCTCGGCCCGGACGGCGGCGTTCGCGCTCGGCCGCACCAGCGGCCGGCTCAAGTCCCGCTGCCGGGGGCCGGCTCATGTTCGGCCGCGCGGCTCGCCCGTTCATGCTCCGCTGTCCATCTGGAGATCGTCGCATGGTGGAGCGCCGCCGAAGGTTGCGGACCGGTGTCGCGGCGACTGGACCGGCGAGTCAGGCGGGCCGGCTGACCTCGCGCAAGCGGCCTTCGAGGAAGCGCCGCTCGACCGAGTTGCCGACCAGGTCGGCCGCCCGGCGGTAGGCCTCGGCGGCTTCGTCACGCCGGTCAAGCCGGCGCAGGAGATCCGCCCGGGCGGCGTGGAGGTACGGGTAGTCGGTCAGCTGGCCGGCCTCGACCAGGGCATCGATCCGCTCGAGGCCGGCGGCCGGCCCGTCGGCGAAGGCGACGGCCACGGCCAGGTTGAGCTCGACGACGGGCGAGGGCGTCATCCGGGCGAGCAGCCCGTACAGCTCGACGACCTGGGGCCAGTCCGTGCCGGCCGGATCGGCCGCCTCGTCGTGGACCGCGGCGATCGCCGCCTGGAGCTGGTACGGGCCGGTCCGCTGCATTCGGAGCGCTCGCTCGACCAGCCGGCCGCCCTCCTCGATCCGGGCCCGATCCCAGCGCGACCGGTCCTGGTCGGCCAGCAGGACCAGCTCGCCCGACGCCCCGACCCGGGCTTCGCGCCGGGCGTCCTGGAGGAGCATCAGGGCGAGCAGGCCGATTGCCTCAGGCTCGTCGGGCATCAGCTCGACGAGGACCCGGGCGAGCCGGATCGCCTCGCCGGTCAGCTCCCGCCGAACCAGGTCGTCGCCGGCGGAGCTGGCGTAGCCCTCGTTGAAGACCAGGTAGAGAACCCGCAGGACTGCCTCGAGCCGCTCCGGGAGCAGGTGGTCGGGCGGAACACGATAGGGAATGCCGGCCTCGCGGATCTTGCGCTTGGCCCGGACGAGCCGCTGGGCGAGGGTCGCCTCTGGGACCAGGAAGGCCCGGGCGATCTCCGGCGTGGTCAGGCCACCGAGGGTGCGCAGGGTCAGGGCGACCTGGGCGTCGAGGGCGAGCGCCGGATGACAGCAGGTGAAGATCAGCCGGAGCCGATCATCTTCGATCGCCACGTCCTCCTCCATCGGCTCGCTCGTCCGGGCATCGGCATCGATCAGGGCCTGGCGCCCGAGCTCGTCGGTCTTGGTCGCCAGGACCCGGGTCCGGCGCAGGCGGTCGATCGCCCGGTTCCGGGCGGTGGCCGTGATCCAGGCTCCGGGGTTGACCGGGACGCCGTCCCGGGGCCACCGCTCCAGGGCCACGATGAACGCCTCCTGGACGGCCTCCTCGGCGATGTCGAAGTCACCGAAGACCCGGATCAGGGTCGCGACCGTCCGGCCCAATTCCTCGCGGAACAGGCGCTCGACGACCTCGCGCGGGTCGGCCTGCGGGGGCAACGGCCTCGTCAGCCGCCGGCGGCGCCGGCCGAGGCGGCCATCGACGGCCGCTCGAGAATTGGCCGGATCTCGATCGAGCCGTGTCGGGCGCCCGGAATCCGGGCGGCCGCGTCGATCGCCTCGTCCAGGTCGTTCGCTTCGATCAGGTAGTAGCCGGCCAGGGCTTCCTTCGTCTCGGCATAGGGCCCGTCCGTGGTCAGCGTCCGGCCGTCGCGGACCTGGACGGTCGTGGCCGCCCGGGTCGGTTGGAGCGCCTGGCCGCCCTGGAACTGGCCATGCTCGACGAGCGACTCGGTGAATCGGTCGTATTCCTGCGATTCGGCCAGCATCGCGTCGGTCGGCGGGCCGTCCGCTCGCTCGGCGGTGTAGATCAGCAGCAGGTATTGCATCAGGGCCTCCAGGACCGCGCAGTCGGGCCGGCAACGTCGCTGCCCGTCAACTCAACAACGAACGGAAATGCCCGAATCGACCGCGGCTCGAGTATGACCCTCGGCCATGATCGGTGGCGGTATGGTGTGACGATGGCAGGCAAATCGGAGGTCCTCGAGGTCGCCGGCCGGGAGGTGACGATCACCAACCCGGACAAGGTCTTCTTTGCCGAGCTGGGCGTGACGAAGATGGAGCTCGTCCGCTACTACCTGGCGGTCGCCGAGGGCGCCTTGCGCGGGGCGGGTGGCCGGCCGATGGCCCTCAAGCGCTTCGTCAACGGGGCCGACGGACCGTTCTTCTTCCAGAAGCGGGCGCCCGAGTCACGACCCGACTGGATCGAGACGGTCGAGCTGTCCTTTCCGTCCGGCCGGACCGCCTCCGAAGTCGTGATCCGCGACGCGGCCCAGCTGGCCTGGATCGTCAACCTCGGCTGCATCGACCTGAACCCCCATCCGATCCGGGCCGACGACCTCGACCATCCCGGACGAGCTGCGGGTCGATCTCGACCCGGTCCCCGGGGTCGAGTGGGCCCAGATCCGCGACGTCGCCCTGGTCGTACGCGAATCGCTCGAGGCCGCCGGCCTGGTCGGCTGGCCCAAGACGTCCGGGTCGCGGGGAATCCACGTCAACGTCCGGATCGAGCGCCAATGGACGTTCCCGGAGGTCCGCCGGGCGGCGCTCGCGCTGGCCCGGGACGTGGAACAGCGGGCCCCCGACCTGGCGACCTCGAAGTGGTGGAAGGAGGAGCGCCACGGCGTGTTCATCGACTACAACCAGAACGCCAAGGACCGGACCGTCGCCTCGGCCTACTCGATCCGGCCCCGGGCCGATGCCCGGGCGTCGACCCCCCTGACCTGGGACGAGGTGGCCACGATCGACCCAGCCTCCCTGACGATCAGGACGGTTCCCGCCCGCTATGCCGAGATCGGCGATCCCGGGGCGGGGATCGACGAGGCTGTCGGCTCGCTTGACGGGCTGCTCGAGCTCTCGGCTCGCCACGAGAACGAGGGCCTGGGCGATGCCCCCTGGCCACCGAACTACGCGAAGCAGGCCGGCGAGCCGCCCCGCGTCCAACCTTCCCGGGCACGCAGGCCCAGGTCCGAGTACGAGCCGGGCCGCGGCGAGGGCGGCGGCCCGCCGCCCGAGGTCGCCGCCGAGCGGGCCGCCGCGGTCGCTGCGGGGGACGAGAACGCCGGCCTGCCGACCGAGTGGGCCGGGTCGAGGCCGACACCGACCGGCCGGAGAAAGAGCGCCATCCCGGTCGTCGAGATCGCCCGAGCGGAGCACCAGGCGGAGGCCCTCGCGGGGCTCGAGCGCTGGAAGGGACGCCATCCCGAGGTCGTCCCATTCCTCGAAGCGCGGGACATCCTGGTGGACTCGATGCGCGGCCGCTCGACGACCTGGACCCGGGTCCGGGTCAATCTCATCCATGTCCCCGAGGCGGACCGGCCCGTACAGGAGGCCCTGGAATCCGACTTCGACCCGTGGGCGGGGATGGACATCGAGGCCTGGAAAGCCGCGACCGCGGGGCCCTGGGCCCGCAAGCCCGGACGGAAAGCGAAACCGGAGGCAGCAACGGCCGACTCCGCAAGGAAGCCGCCGGCCGGACGAGATTCGGAGCCGGCCTAGCAGGCCGTCACGGACTGCCTTGATCGCCCTTGACGCCGAGGCGGGCGGAGGGCGATAAACGGAGCAGCAACCTGGAGCCACGCCGCGAGCCCAAGCCGGCCGAGCATGGGAGGATCGGATGTCCGGAGCAGTCGCCAGCCCATTTCCGGCCGACGCCCTGGCGGCCAACCAGGCCGGCCGGCTGACCGACGCCCAGCGAAGCCTCTACGCCGCCGACGATCGGTCGTTCCGGAAGACCGAGCTGTACGTGGCTATCGGCGCGGCCGTCATCGCGGTCCTCCTGCTGACCTCGAGCGGATCGGCCTCGAGCAGCCTCTTCAAGCCCGTCGCGATCGTGGTCTGCGTCGCCCTGGCGATCGTCCTGGTCGTGCGAGCGACCCTGGTCCGCGACGCGCTTGCCTCGGATCTCGCGGCGGGCAGCGTCGTCTCGATGGACGGGGCGATCCTGAAGCGGGTCGTCCAGAGCAGCGGACGATCAGCGGAGTCGAGCCACTATCTCATCGTCGCCGGCAAGCAGTTCAAGGTCGGGCCGCACTTCTACGCCGGCGCGCCGGAGGCCGGCTACGTCCGGGCCTACTACCTCCCGAAGAGCTCGACCCTGGTCAACCTCGAGCAGCTACCGGACAAACCTCTCCCGGCCGGGATGGCCGACGACCCGAGCTCGATCGCCAAGCTGGCGCTCGACGAGCTCAAGACCCGCGACCCGAACGCCCGGGCGGAGGTAATGGCCGAGATGGCCGTCCTGAAGAAGTCCTACGAACAGGATGATGCCTCGACGGCCGTTCCGGCCGCGCCGGGAACGAGCGCCCAGACCGGCCAACCACCGCTGGCCGAGGCGATCGTGGGCAAGTGGCGCTCGGGCCCGATCGAGATCACGGTCGACTCGGACGGGACACTTTCAACCGTCCTGCCTGGTGGCCAGGCGATGACCGGCCGCTGGTCGGTCGATTCGAGCGGTCTGCTCCACGCCGACGTGGCCGGCCAGGATATCGCCGGGCAGGCCTGGATCGAGGGCTCCACGCTGACCGTCAAGGATGGAGCCGAAGGCCGCGTCTTCCATCGAGCCTGACGGCGATCCGGGTCCGACGGCGACCTGGGCCGCGAGCCGTCGGCCTCAAACTCCGAATGGGCGAAGCCAGGCGAGGCCGAACACGAGGCTGACGGCGAAGACCCCGAAGCGGGCCAGCCAGCTGATCGGGCTTCCCTCCCGCTCGGCGACCTGGCGCGGGGCAAAGACGAGCATCGCGTAGTAGACCGCCGAGAACAGCAGCAGGAAGCCGGCCAGTGGCGCGACCGCCCGGAGGTCGGAGCCCGCGGTCAGCCCCACGAGGGAGTCCCCGTTCGTCACGCCGTCGAGGACGCTCCAGTAGATCCCGCCGGCGGCGAGGATGAACGGGGTGACCAGGGCTCGCCGGACGGAGGTCGGCAGGGCCGGCCAGCGGATCCGCAGGCCGGCGAGCAGGACGACTCGCCCCGATCACCACGGCCCAGGCACCCGCCTCGGTGAGAGCCAGGCCGGTGACGGCGCTGACCCCGACAAGGATCAGGCCGCCCACGAGCGGACCCATGGCCCCGCGCTCGATCACCCCACCCTCGGAGTCCGGGCCGGGATCGGACGTCCGGGTGATCAGGCAGGCGAGCGCGCCGACCACGGCCACGAGCCGGAAGACGCCCACGACCGGATGGCCCGGATCGAACGGGCCGGCGCCCTCCGTCCCCGAGGCACCGAGCAGCGGGCTGGCCAGGCCAACCCAGCCGGCCAGCAGCCAGTCCTCGATCCTGAGCGTCGCGAAGAGATCGCGCCACATGGCCGCGAGTATGCCGCCGGACGGATCGGCAGATGGGCTATCGGGGCATGGTGCGAAGCGGTGATTCCGACCCCGGCACGATCCGGCCAGTGTCAGCCCGTGACCGGCCTCAACGGATCTCGCTCAGCCGGCCTGGCCGGGGGGTCGAACGCGCCCATCGCCGGGGGACGCTCCACGCTCGTGCCCCGCCCGGGCGTCGTGCTCGCGGCGGGCCTGCCCGTCGTGGCGGCCCTCGTCGTCCTGACGATTCTCGATGTCGGCGGCAACCGGGCCCTGTGGGAGAACGCCCAGCTGGACCGCCGCCGGGATCGTGGCCTTTGCCTATCCCACCTCGATCGCCTGGCGGTCGAGCTCGACGGAGCGCTTGATCGCGACGCTCGTGGCGATCGGCACGGGAGCCTGGCTGATCGGTCAGCTCCTGTGGGACGCCCAGGCGGCCCTCGGCTGGTACGCCTTCCCGGCCCCGTCCGACGCCGGCTACCTGCTCCTGGCCCCGCCGGTGATCGCCGCCCTCGTGGTGGCAATCCGGCATCGCCTGCGGCAGGCCGAGGAGCTCTCGGTCTACCTCGACGCGGTGGCGATCTTCCTGACGATCACGGCCCTCGTCGGGGCGATCGCCGGCGGCCAGATGGCCGAGCTCGGCCCGCTCGGCGCGACCGTCGCCCTGACCTACCCGGTTGTCCACCTGGCGACCGCCGGGGCCGGGCTCGTCGCCCTCCTGGCGGTCCGAGCCTCTCCGAGGGGCGGCGGCTACCTGCTCCTGGCGCGGTTTCGCGATCCTCGGCCTGGCCTGGGTCGCCTGGCTGCGCCAGGCCCTGGTCGAGCCGCCGGCTCCGGGCAGCCCGATGAGCTATGCCTTCTCCGCTGGGGATCATCGCCGTCGGCCTCGGCGGGCGCGACTGGCGGCTCGGTGCCGCGACCGGCAAGCGCCTGGAGCAGACGGCTCGTCGTCGTCCTCGGTGCCCTGCCGGTCGTGGCCCTCGTCCTGAGCGCCCTGCTCCTCGTCCAGCGCCACCTCGTCCCGACGGACTTCGGCCTGGTCGACATCGGGGCTCTCGTCGTGATCGTTCTGGCGGGCTTCCGCCAGACGATCCTGATGCACGAACGGGGCCGCCTGCTCGACGGCTCTCCGGCTCGGCCCAGGAGAACCTCGAGGCAGCCCTGCGCAGCCGGGCCCAGGCGGCATCCCGCTACAAGGTCCTGGTCGAGAGCGTCCCGGCGGCCGGTCTACATCGACATGGCCGATCCGTCCGTGAGCGACGGCGGGCGGCTCGACTACATGAGCCCCCAGATCGAGGCGATCCTGGGCTACCCGGCCAGGGCCTTCGTCGATGATCCGGAGCTCTGGCCGGCGATCATCCATCCCGCGGACCGGACCGTGGCCCTGGCCGCCTACGCCGAGCACTGGACGACCGAGAAGCCGCTCCGGCTCGACTACCGGATGATCGCCGCCGATGACTCGATCGTGTGGGTCCACGACGAGGCCTACGCCCTCCACGATGCCGAGAACGAGGGTGTCCGGATCTCGCAGGGCCTGCTGGTCGACACGACCGAGCAGAAGCGGCTCGAGGCCCAGCTCCTCCACGACACGCTTCACGACCCGCTGACGGGCCTGGCCAACCGGGTCCTCTTCCGCGAGCACGCCGAGCGGGCCCTGGCCCGCTCGCGCCGGCGCCGATCGAGCGTCGCCCTCCTGTTCCTCGACCTCGACGACTTCAAGGTCGTCAACAATTCGCTCGGCCACCGGGCCGGCGATCCGCCTCCTGATCGAGGTTGCCCACCGGCTCGAGGCGGCCCTCCGGTCCGAAGACGTGGCGGCTCGCCAGGGCGGCGACGAGTTCACCGTCCTGGTCGAGCGAGTCAGCGGACTCGACGAGGCCGAGGGCCTGGCCGAACGACTGGCGACCGAGCTGGGCCGGCCGATCGAGCTCGAGGGGTCGCCGGATCGTCGTC
The DNA here is from genome assembly GCA_963697135.1 of uncultured Chloroflexia bacterium. Taxonomy (GTDB): domain Bacteria; phylum Chloroflexota; class Limnocylindria; order Limnocylindrales; family CSP1-4; genus Palsa-1033. The sequence continues at coordinate 394,137 of CAVOMZ010000007.1, forward strand.
CGGGCGAGCGTCGGGATCGCCACTGTCCGGGAGCGCCCAGATCGGGGCCGACGACCTGCTGGCCCACGCCGACGCCGCGATGTATGCGGCCAAGTCACTGGGCAAGGCCCGCCACGCGGTCTTCGACCCGTCGATGCGGATCCAGGCCAAGGGCCGGCTCGAACTCGAGTCCGCCCTGCGCAGCGCGATCGACAACGAGGAATTCGAGGTCCACTACCAGCCGATCGTGGCCCTGCCCTCACGCCGGATCATCGGGCTCGAGGCGCTCGTCCGCTGGCGCGACCCGTTTCGTGGGCTGGTCCCTCCGGACGAGTTCATCCCCCTGGCCGAGGCGACCGGCCTGATCGTGCCCCTCGGCCGGCTGGTCACCCTCGAAGCTTGCCGACGCCTGGCCGAGTGGTCTGCCCGGGGGCTCGGCAACGAGGGCCTGACGATCAGCGTCAATGTCTCCGGCCCGGCAGGCCGTCGAACCGGGCTTCGCCGGCGAGATCCGGGAGATCCTGGCCACGACCGGGCTCGATCCGTCGCTCCTGATCCTCGAGATCACGGAGTCGCTCACCCTCCACGAGTCGACCACCAGCGAGGGCTGTCTCCGCCAGCTGCGCGACATGGCGTCCAGCTCGCGATCGACGACTTCGGGACGGGCTTCTCCGCGCTCGAATACTTCAAGCGCTTCGCCGTCCAGGGCCTCAAGATCGACCGCTCGTTCATCAGCGGCCTGGGCCGCTCGCGGGAAGACACCGCGATCGTCACCGCGACCCTGGCGTTCGCCTCGGCCCTCGATCTGCGGGTCACGGCCGAAGGCGTCGAGACACCCGATCAGCTGGCCCGGCTCGAGGCGCTGGGCTGCCCCCAGGCGCAGGGCTACCTGTTCTCCCGGCCTGTGCCCGCGGCCGAGATCGTGACGCTGCTCGAGGACCAGCCGGCCACGCCGCGCCCGCTCAGGCGGAGAAGCGCCTGAGCCTCAGCCGAACCAGGTCGCCAGCTCGTCCGGGCTGACCGATCGGGTTGGATCGGGCGGCGTCCGACGACGACCGCGTTCAGCCGGCGCGGGACGGTCCTCGACCATGATCGCCAGGCGGCTCGGGACGGGCAGCCCGGCTGCTGGTTCGATCGGCTCCGGCTCGGAGGGAGCAGCCGATTTGAACGGAAGCGAATCTCGATGGCTCCATGGCGATCTCGCGCTGATTCCGGAGGCGCCTCCGTACGCCGCCCGGCTCCGTCAGCGTGCGCCGATCGAGCTCTCCTGACAAGCCAAGATTCGTGAACATAGGGTCGTGTCCGACCGCGCCCGACCCGCTGTCCTCAGCCGCCAGGCGCTGAACCGGGCAACCCTGGCTCGCCAGCTCCTGCTCGAGCGGTCGAGCCTGCCGGCGCTGGCCGCGATCGAGCACCTGGTCGGGCTCCAGGCCCAGGCGCCCGACGCGCCATACGTTGGCTTGTGGACCCGCTTGACCGGCTTCGCAACAGGCGATCTGGGCGACCTCGTCGCCGGCCGCGTTGCGGTTCGGGCTTCGCTCATGCGGGTCACGATCCATCTCGTCGGGAGCGATGACTACCTGGCCTTGTGGCCGGTCTTCCAGCCGGTCCTCGAACGGGGCTATCGGGCCTCGCCCTTCCAGCCGCAACCTGGTGGGGATCGACCTGGACCTCGTCGTCGAGGCCGCCGCCGAGCTGCTGGCCGAACGGCCGCGAACCCGGGCCGAGCTCGGAGCGCTCCTTGCCCGGCGCTGGCCCGGGCGGGACCCGGCGTCGCTGGCGATGTCGATCGGCCACCTCCTGCCGACCGTCCAGGTCCCTCCGCGCGGGATCTGGGGCCGCAGCGGCGCCCCGACCCAGGCCCTGGCCAGCTCGTGGCTCGGACGGCCGGTGGCTGCCGACTCCCGGCCCGACGGGGTCGTCCGACGCTATCTCGCCGCATTCGGGCCGGCCACGGTCGCCGATATCCGGAACTGGTCGCGCTTGACCCAGGTCGGCGAAGCCATCGAGCGTCTTCGGCCCGAGCTCGTCACGTTCCGGGATGAGCGCGGCCGGGAGCTGTACGACCTGCCCGATGCCCCGCGGCCGGGGCCCGACACGCCCGCCCCAATTCGCTACCTGCCCGAGTACGACAACGTCCTGCTCGGCCACGAGGATCGAACCCGGCTGATGGACATCGGCCAGAAGACCCCGCTCTATCCGGGCAACGGCGGGCGGCTGGGCAGCATCCTGGTCGACGGACGCTTCGCCGGTGGCTGGCGCGTCCGGCGGGCCGGGGAGGGTTCGCGGCTCGAGGTCGACCTGGCGCTCAGGCCGTCCCCGGCCGAGCGCAATGAGCTGATCGACGAGGGGCTGCGACTGCTCGGCGTTCATCGTTGGCCAGGCCCCGTCCAATGAGGTGATCGTGCGGACCGGCGAGGCCTGAGGAAATGGGTCGGTGCAAGCCTCGCCGCTCTGTGCAAATCTGCGGGACGTGAGCATGGATCGCGGAGCGGCGCGCTGACCCGGGAACGCCGGTTCGGGCTGTCGATTGCAGCCGTCGGCGTCCTCCTGGTCGGCCTCGCCCAGTGGCTCGCGCCGCTCGGCGGCACGCCGCTCTATGACGGCGTCCAGACGGTCGCGCCGTATCTCTGGCTGATCCCGCCGGCCGGGGCCGCTGGCGGAGCGGAGGGCGCCAAGGGCACGACCGGGGTCGACAACGGCAAGAACCGGCTGATCGCGATCGCGACCCCCGAGCTCCAGCCCCAGGCCCAGCTCTTTGCGACCTCGGGCACCTTCGTCCTGCCTGCCGGGACGACCTCGATCAAGCTCTCGATCGAGCCGGTCCTGCCCCACGAGCTGCCCACGACGGGCCACATCGAGGGCAACGTCTATCGCTTCAGCATCACGAACCAGGCCGGAGTCGCGCTCATGGCCCCGGCCAGCGCCGAGGTGACCGTGGGCCTGCGCGGGCCGTACACGACGGCCAATCAGGCGATCTCGGTCGACAACGGTTCGGGCTGGACCAACCTCAAGACGGATGATGCCGGCTTCGCGGCGTCCTACCTCGCGGTGGTGACCGGCGGCGGCGACTACGCGATGGTCGCGCCGGGACCGGGCGGGCCGTACCCGACGGCCACCCCGATCGGCGGCGGGCCGGCGGCCTCTGCGGTCGGGTCGGGAGGGCCTTCGTCGCCCGCGTCGGCCGGCCCCTCGATCGGCGTGGTCGTCCCGAGCATCGGCGAGATCGGCGGCAGCGCCGCCCCCAGCCAGGCCCCGTCCGAGACCGACACGTCGTCAGGTGGTGGACCGCCGATCGTCCCGATCGCCGTGGTCGTCGTCCTGGCCGCGGTCGGGCTCGGGCTCATAACCGCGCTCCGCAATCGCCGCGGCCCGCCGCCGGGACCACCGCCGCGCTACCAGGGTGCCCACCGCCGCTAGCCGGCGTAGTTCGGGCGTGCCCGATCCTCGGTAATTCCTGATCCGCTCAAACGTTTCTTAGAAGACGCCGTACGTCGACTCGGAGCGGCTCCCCCAGGCCGAGTCGGTCGAGCGCGGCCCAACCTGAGCGTGGACGAGGATCACGAGCGGGTCTGACGGACGCTCAGACAGCCGAGCTCGGGCCGCGAACCCGAATACCGCTTCCCCAAAGAACCGTTTGACAGCCCGGGCCACTGACCCCCAAGCCCGGGGAGGGCTCGCCGCCTCCTGGTCAGGCGCGGGCGCCGCTCCGCCAGCGGGCCAGCAGGATGATGAACGAGTAGAGATAGGCCAGGAACATCACCAGCAGGAAGATCGTGCCCCCGGCGGTGCTCCCGTTGGTGACGTCGCTCGCCCGGGTCGCTCCGCTCAGGGCCGGAAGCAAGGCCAGGCCGAAGATGAGCGAGTAGATGATCCCGACCGCCCGGCCGAAGCCCTTGCCGAAGATCACCGCCACGCCACCAATCAGCTCGATCAGGGCAAGGACCAGGATCGTGACCCCGATCCCGATCACGATCCCGGTGACGACCTGGCCGGCGGCATCGTCGGTCGTGCCCAGGCCACCGAACTGGTCGGTAAATCCGCGCAGCGCCGCCCCGCCGACGATCAGGAGACCGCCGACTGCGGCCCAGAAGATCCCGAGCAGGGTCAGGAACAGGCCGGCGAGCCGGGCCAGGCCCGTGACATGGCCGGTCGGCGGCGGGGCTGGCTGGCCCCAACCCTGGGCTGCCTGGGGTTGAGCCGGCTGAACCCAGCCCTGCGCGCCGGGTGCGGCCGGCGGTGGAACGGCAGCGCCTGCTGCGGCCACCGTGGCAGCCGGGGCGACCCAGCCGGAGCCCTCCGGTGAAGCCGGCGGAGCGGCCGGAGCGGGCTGCCCCCACGCCGGACCCGCGGCCGCGGCCGGGGCAGCCGCGGCGGCCGGTTGGACCCAGCCCGAGCCTTCGGGTGAGCGGGGGCGGGGTCGCCGGACCCGCGGCGCGGCGGCGCGGCGGCGGCCGGTGGGACCCAGCCGGAGCCCTGGGTGAAGCCGGCGGAGCGGCCGGAGCGGGCTGTCCCCACGCCGGACCCGCGGCCGCGGCCGGGGCAGCCGGCGGCCGGTTGGACCCAGCCCGGAGCCCTCGGGTGCCGGACCCGCGGCTGCGGCCGGTGGCAGCGGCGCGGCGGCCGGTTGGACCCAGCCCGAACCTTCGGGCGTTGCCGGCGGCACGGCGGCTGCCGGCGGAACCGGGGGAGCCGACTGGACCCAGCCCGAACCTTCGGGCGCCGCGGGCGGCGTCCCCTCCTCCGGATCGGCCGGTGGTTGCTGGTCGGTCATCGGTCGGGCCCTCCGTGGTTGCTGGTCGGTCAACCGCCTGTTTCGTTCGATTGTGCTCGCCCCCGGCCGGAACCGGTAGCCCGTTCGACGGCGAAGATCCGGCTGAGCTCGAACGCCGGCGTCTCGGCCAGCTGGTCGTAGCGGCAGTCCTCGGGCCGGCGGTCCGGCCGCCAGCGCACGAACGTCGTCCCGTGCCGGAAGCGATCGCCCTGGAGGTGGTCGAAGGCGACCTCCACGACGCGCTCGGGCCGGAGCGCCTCCCACGAGAGGTCGCGGCCGCGATTCCAGCGGGAGGTGGCCCCGGGCACCCGCTGGCCGCTCGCCGCTGCCTCCTCGGCCCAGGCGGCCCAGCCGGCCCACGGATGGCCGTCCAGGGCCCCTTCGCGCAGCGGGGCAAGCTCCGCGACCAGCTCGGCCCGCCGGGTCATCGTGAACGACGAGGTGACCCCGACGTGGTGGAGGGTTCCTTCGGCGTCGAACAGACCGAGCAGGAGCGAACCGATCAGGCTGCCGGGGCCGTCCTTGTGCCAGCGGAAGCCAGCCACGACGCAGTCGGCGGTGCGCTGATGCTTGAGCTTGAGCATCGCCCGCTTGCCCGGCTGGTAAATGGCATCGAGGCGCTTGGCGACCACGCCGTCGAGCCCGGCACCCTCGAACCGTTCGAACCAGTCGATCGCGGTCGCCCGGTCGAGCGTCGCCGGGGTCAGGTGGATCGGCGGCTGGGCAGCAGCCAGGACCGCCTCGAGCCGGCTCCGCCGCTCGCCCTGGGGGACGCTCCGGAGATCTTCGTCCCCGAGCGCGAGGAGATCCCAGGCAACGTAGCTGGCAGGCGCTTCGGCGGCCAGCATGTTCACCCGCGAAGCCGCGGGGTGGATCCGCAGGAGGAGGGCATCGAAATCGAGCCGGCCATCGCTCCCGGCGATGACCACCTCGCCATCGAGGACGCAACGCTCGGGCAAGTTGGCCCGGAGCGGCGCAGCCAGCTCGGGGAAGTAGCGATCGAGCGGCTTCAGGTCGCGGGATTGGATCAGGACCTCGTCGCCATCGCGGAAGACGAGCGCCCGGAAACCGTCCCACTTCGGCTCGAAGAGCCAGCCAGGGTCGCTCGGAAACGTCTCGGCCGGCTTGGCCAGCATCGGCTCGATCGGCGGGTTGACCGGGAGTTCCATCGCCCGGAGGATAGCCCGGTGAAGACGATCGAGGAACGCTACGACCGCTCAGCGCTCGCCTACCGGCGCTGGTGGGAGCCGGTCCTGGCCCCGACGGCCCTGGGCCTCCTCGACCGGCTCGAAGCGTCGGGCTGGCCGGATGTGGCGGGCCGGGGGTCGCAGGGCCGGGCGGCAACGGCCGGGCGGAACGAGCGGCCCGGCGATGGGGCGGCTGCTCGACGTCGGAACGGGAGCCGGCCTGCTGGCGATCGCGGCGGCCGGGCGCTGGCCGAAGCTCGAGGTCGTCGGCCTTGACGGGTCGGCGGCGATGCTGGCCGTGGCCAAGGCGGCCTGGGACGAGCGTCGAGGCGGCCAGGCCGAGGACCGGATTCGCTGGGTCCGGGGCCACGCGGGCAAGCTCCCGTTCGAGTCGGGCGTGTTCGACGTGATCGTCAGCTCATTCGTCTACCAGCTCGTGCCCAATCTGAACCAGGCCCTGGCCGAAGCCCTCCGGGTGCTCCGGCCTGGCGGCCGCCTGGCGATCGTGACCTGGCGGGTCGGCGACGAGCCGTTCGCCCCCGATGAGGCCTTCGAATCGGCGATCGACGACCTCGATCTCGACTTCGACGAGGCCGACCAGGAGGAGCCGCGCTCGGGCGACTTTGCCTCGGCAGCCGCGGCAGCAACCCGCCTCAGGCGGCTCGGCTTCCGGCAGGTGATCGCTCGCGAGGCGTGGCTCGAACACGACCACGAGCCGGCCACGTACGCCGACTTCCTCGAGTCCTACGCCGAGAGCGAGACGTTCTCCGACCTGGAAGCCACTGACCGCGACCGGCTTCGGGAACGGACGAAGGCGCGCCTGGCCGAATCTCCCGGAGCGAGTTCCGCTGGCGCGTACCGGTCGTGTACGTCCTGGCTCGGCGCCCAGCGTAGACGCCGCCGGGAATCCGGGCACCCGGAATTCGGGTATCGGACAGGGCGGCCCGGCCGGGATCAGGCCGGGCTGAGGGTCACGACTCGGAGGCGTCGGCCGAGGCAGCCTCGGTCTCGGTCTCCTCGGGGGCACCTTCGCCCGCGGCTTCCTCGGCGACCGGTGCGACCTCCTCGAGGCGCGGCGCCTGGACCCGGACCACGGCCTCGTCGAGGTCGGTCAGCAGGACCACGTCGTCGGGCAGGACCAGGTCGCGGACGTGCAGCGTGGTCTCGAAGTCGACCAGCGAATCGATCGCGAGGGAGACCGACTGGGGCAGGTGGTCCGGCAGCGCCCGGACCCGGACCGACTCGGTCATGTGGAGCAGATTGCCCCCGTTCAGCTCGACCGCCGGGGCGACGCCGGTGAAGACGATCGGCACATCAACCGTCAGCTCCTCGGTCATCCGGACCGCGAGCAGATCGACATGCAGGACGCGCTGGTGGACGGGATCGCGCTGGATCGCGTGGATCAGGACCGGGGCGGCCCGGTGGCCGTCGACCGACACGTCGACAAGGGCGTTTGGGCCGGTATGGCGGTGGAGCGATTCGAAGTCGTGCGCATCGATCGTGATCGACTGGGACGGCACGCCATGGCCGTAGATCACGGCCGGCAGGCTGCCCGATCGGCGCAGGCCGGCGACGCGCTTGCCGAAGATCTGCCGCTCGGTGGCAGCCAGCTTCGGTCGGGTCGTGGTCATCTGGGGAAGATCCTCCGTGGGTTGGCGGCGAGCCTAGCACAACAGGCGCCGAATTCCCGCCGGCCGCGATCCAGCCGGGCCGTTTCGCCAAGGCAGTGTAGATTGCGGCAATGGCTGCCACGATCCTGATCGTCGAGGATGAATTCGCCGTTGCCCGCGGGATCCAGTACGCCCTCCAGCAGGAGGGCTACGAGGTCACCGTCGCCCGGAGCGGCGAAGAGGGCCTCGACTTCGCCATCAACCAGGCGCCCGATCTCGTCGTGCTCGACGTCGCGCCTGCCCGGGATCGACGGCTTCGAGGTGCTCCGGCGCCTCCGGGCGACGGGTTCGAAGGCGCCCGTCCTCGTCCTGACGGCGCGTGACGACGAGGTCGACAAGGTGATCGGGCTCGAGCTCGGGGCGGACGACTACCTGACCAAGCCGTTCGGGCTGCGCGAGCTGATGAGCCGGATCAAGGCCCTCCTGCGGCGGGCCTACGGCGACCTGGCCGATGCCGCCGGCGGCCGGGTGATCCGCCACGGCGACCTGCTGATCGACCTCGAGCGCCGGCGCGTCCAGCGCGGCCAGCGACGGATCGCCCTGACCGCGACCGAGTTCGAGATCCTGCGCCACCTGGCCAGCCGGCCGGGCCGGGTCTACTCGCGCCGGGAGCTGCTCGAGCTGCTGCGCGACTACGAGGCGCTCGACCAGGACGAGAAGACGATCAACGTCCACGTCAGCCACCTGCGCGAGAAGATCGAGGACGATCCGTCCCTGCCCGCCTTCGTCCTGACGGTTCGAGGTGCCGGCTACGCCTTCGCCGAGCGCTGATCCGCGCCCGGGGCGCGGCCGGCCGCCGTCTCCGGATCCGCCGCGCGGTCGGTCGACTCGCTGCCGCGGACCTTCGCTGCCCGCCTGACGATCGCCTTCTCGGGCGTCGTCGCCCTGACCCTGCTGCTCGTCTTCATCGGGGTGATCAACCGGGTCGACGACTACTTCTACAACAGTCCAGGTCAACGACCTCCAGGTCCGGGCCGTGACGGTCCGCGACGCTGATCATCGTCGTCGCTCGACGGCGCTGACCGACGGCGCAGCCGATCGTGTCGCCCGACGGACACGCTCGATCCGCGCGTCGTGCCAGTTCCTGGCCAACCCCGACCGAGCAGCGATCCTGGCCGACGACCTCGCCCAGGCCGACGTCAAGGTCAGCTCGGCCTGATCACCCGGGACGGCAACGGCAACGAGGTCCTCGTCCCGGCGACCAACGGGCGTGTTCAGCGCCCCGCTCGAGGCCCAGTCCCCGGTCTGGCCAGGCCCGGGACAACATCCCGTACAGCGACTCGGGGCCCGACGCCGTCCAGCAGAACAGCCTGTTCGAGTACGGGATCCAGGTCCGTCTGGCGAACCCGTACACCTACCGGGCGAGCACGCTCGCCGCGATCGTCTCGCTCCTGATCGTCATCGCCGATCGCCGGCCTGCTCCTGTCGGTCGTCGTCGCCTCGCTCCTGGCCCGGCGCTTCACGACCCCGCTGCGCCGGCTGACCGAGGCGGCCCGCGACCTGACCGAGGGCGACTTTGCCCGGCGGGTCGCGATCGACCCGCGCAACCCCGGCAGCACCGAGATCGTCGAGCTGTCGCGCCAGTTCAACCAGATGGCCGGCCGGCTCGACGAGAGCGTCGCGATCATCCGCCGGGATCGCGACCGGAGCCGCGACTTCCTGGCCGACGTGTCCCACGAGCTGCGCACGCCGATCGCGGCGATGCGGATGTTCAACGAGCTGCTCCGGGAGGGCGCCGACGAACGACCCGGCCACGCGGGCCGAGTTCCTCGAGTCGAGCCGCCAGCAGCTCGAGCGGCTCGATTGGCTGGCCCAGAACCTGCTCGAGCTGTCGAAGCTCGACTCGGGCCTCGTCCTGCTCGACCTGCGGCCCGGATGACCTGCGGACCGCCGTCGAATCGGCCGTCGAGCAGGCCGAGCCGACGGCCGACCGGCGGGGCATCGAGCTGACCCTGCACACCGCCCCGAACCCGATCCGGATCCGCCACGATCCGCAGCGGATCGGCCAGGTCGTCTCGAACCTGATCGGCAATGCCCTGAAGTTCACCGCGCAGCGGCGGCCTGGTCAGCGTCGACGTCCGGGCGGATCGAGGACGGCGCCCAGATCGAGGTTCGCGACAACGGGATCGGGATCGACACTGCCGAGCTGCCCCGGATCTTCGAGCGGTTCTACCGCGGGCTCGATGGCGAACGAGGCCCGGGGCAGCGGCAGCGGCCTTGGCCTGGCGATCGTCAAGTCGGTCGTGGACATGCACGGCGGTCGGGTCACGGTGGACAGCCACGCTGGGCCAGGGGTCGTCCTTCGTGGTCGACCTTCCGCGCGATCCGCGCCAGGTCGAGCAGGCGGCCGCCAGCCGCCCGGCCGGCCAGCCCGAGATCGCCCGGGAGGCGAAATCCGCGAGAACCGGCTACGATCGACGGAACCGTCCGCCGAGGTAACGGATTCTTCATCGGCTCACCCTCCCCGGCTGAATCCGCAAGCCCCACGCTGACAGGACCACTCGGGGACACCCGGGTGATGAGCGCTCGAGCAGGTGACGCTGCTCGGTCTTCCAGGAGCACCAACCGCGCATGAATCCCCCGGATCCCAGCAACCAGCCGCCCCTCGATCCCTGGGCTCCGGCTCCCCTGCAGGCTGCCCCAGTGCCTGCGCCTGACCAGGCCGGCCCCGCGGCCGCCCCGGATCAGGCCGTCCCGGCGCCTGCACCCGAGCCCCTGTCCTCCAACCCGACGACTGCCCCCCAGCAGCCTGGCCCGATCCCGCTCAGCGAGCCGATCACCGAGCCGCTGCCAGAGCCGATCCTGAGCGCGGCGCCGGCATCCCAGCCGGCCGAGCCGGCCGCCGTACTCGCCCGAGCCCGAAGGGCCCGCGGCCATCCCGCCGAGCGCGCCAACGCCTCCCGCCGCCCCGGTGACCTATTCGCCCCCGCCCGAGGTGCCCAGCGAGTGGCAGCGCCAGACATGGGGCGCCCCGCCGGCGACCACCCCCGAGACCTGGTTCGAGCCGCCGGCCCCCGCCGCGGTCGTGGCGCCCGCCGGCCAAGCGCCGCGGGGCCGGCTGCCGGGATCGTCTTCCTCACCGCCGTCCTGGCCGCGGTCCTCGCCTCGGCCGGCACGTACGCGGCGATCTCGGCCTCGGGTGGCCTCGACGGCCGGCGCCGACCGTCGTCGGCGCGCGGGCACGAGCGGCACGAACGTGACCCAGCCGATCACGGTCGACGAGCAGTCGGCCACGATCAGCGCGGCGGCCAAGGTCGGACCGGCCGTTGTCCGGATCGTGACCGCGGGGACCGATCCGAATGACGCACCGCCACTTCGGGGATCGGCTCCGGGGTGATCTTCGACTCGCACGGCTGGATCCTGACCAACCACCACGTCGTGGCCGACACGAACAGCCTGACCGTCCAGCTCAAGGATGGCCGCCAGTTCCAGGGCACGATCTACGGGATCGACACCCTGACCGACCTGGCCGTGGTCAAGGTCGACGCGACGGGCCTGCCGACGGCCCCGCTGGGCGACTCATCGGCGATCAAGGTCGGCGAGCTGGCGATCGCGATCGGCAGCCCCCTGGGGACCTACTCGAACAGCGTCACCTCGGGGATCGTCTCGGCCACCGGCCGGAGCATCGATACCGATACCGGCTCGATCAACAACCTGATCCAGACCGACGCCGCGATCAATCCGGGCAACAGCGGCGGGCCGCTGGTCGACGCCCTCGGCAAGGTGATCGGGATCAACACCGCCGTCGCCACGAACGCCCAGGGGATCGGCTTCTCGATCCCGATCAACATCGCCAAGCCGATCATGCAGCAGGCGATCGCCGGCCAGCCCCTTGCCCGGCCCTGGATCGGGATCCGCTACGAGACGATCGACCTCCAGCTCCAGCAGCAGCTCAAGCTGCCGGTCGCCCAGGGTGCCTGCGTCAGCGGCGGCCAGGATGCCAACGGCACCAACCAGCCCGGCGTCGTGGCGGGCAGCCCGGCCGACAAGGCCGGGGTCAAGGACGGCGACATCGTGACGTCCATCGAAGGCAGCGCGATCGATGGCGACCACCCGCTCGATGCCGTCCTCACCCAGTTCGCTCCCGGCCGGACGGTGACCCTCGCGATCAACCGCGACGGCAAGACGATCGAGCTTCAGCTCACCCTCGGGACCCGCCCGGCCAACCCCTAGCCAGCGCGCCTACCCTGTCTTCCGGGACCCCGGTTGCCTGCCCCCCAAGGCGCCGGGGTTCCGGATTCCAGCGGCCCGACCGGCGCCGCCAGATCTCCACGCCGGCCCAGGCCAGGGTGCCGTCGATCGGAGCCTCCGGCTTGCGGACCCGGACGCCGACCTCGCTGATCGGCCCGAAGGCGGTCAGGACCTCCTGGGCGATCGCCTCGGCGAGGGCCTCGATCAAGCCGGAAGCTGGTCGACTCGACGACAGTCCGGGCGACCTCGAAGACGGCGCCGTAGTCGACGGTCCGGGCGAGATCGTCCTCGACCGCGGCCGGCTGGAGGTTGAGGAGCATCTCGACGTCGACCTGGAACGGCTGGTCGTTCAGCTGTTCGGCCGGCGACACGCCGTGCCGGCCGCTGGAAGACCATGTCGTGGAGGACGATCCGATCGCTCACCGCCGCATCATGGCATGCCCGCCCGGACGATCGCGTCGGCACAGGCGGGCTGACCCGCAGGTTGGCCCGGACGTCGTGGACCCGGACCAGGTCGACCCCGGCCGCGACCGCGATCGCCGACGTGGCCAGGGTCGCCTCGAGCCGCTCCTCGGGCGGCAGGTCGAGGACCCGGCCGAGGGTCGACTTGCGGGACGTCCCGAGCATGATCGGCCGGCCCAGGACATGCAGCTCGGCCAGCCGGCGAAGGATCTCCAGGTTGTGCTCCGGGCGTCTTGCCGAAGCCGAAGCCCGGATCGACGATCAGCTGTCGAGCGAGCAGCCTGCCGCGATCGCCCGCTCGATCGCCCGGCCCAGGTCGGCGATCACCTCGGCCAGCAGGTCCCGGTAGCGCGGCTTCGGCCCGGTTGTGCATCAGGATGATCGGGCACGGCCATCGCTCGGCGGCCAGGCGGGCCAGGCGGTCGTCCGGGCCGACGCCCCACACGTCGTTGAGCAGGTCCGCCCCGGCCGTCGATCGCCGCCGCGGCTACCTCGGGCTTCGTCGTGTCGACGCTGATCGCCGACTCGGGCAGGTCGGCCCGGATCGCCTGGATCACCGGCACGACCCGGGCGATCTCCTCGGTCCAGGCCGACCGGCGCGATGGCCGGGCCGGGTCGATTCGCCGCCGATATCGAGGAGGTCGGCACCCTCGTCGATCATCTGCCGGGCGGCCGCGGCGCCCGGGCCAGGACGGCTCGGACCCGGGCTCGACCGGTCCGGCCGACAGGAGCCCGTCGCCGGAGAACGAATCGGGGGTCACGTTCAGGATCCCGACGACGTACGTCCGCTCTCCCCAGGTGAACGTGCGCCCGCCGATCCGGCTCGGCCGCGGGCGCTCCTGGGCGGCCTCGTGCGGCGGCGGACGTCGCTCATCGCCCGGCCGGCCGATCGCGCGAGCGCCGGATCGTCGACGAGCAGCGCCCGGACCTCGCCGACGAGGTAGAGCGAGCCGGCCACGACGATCGGGCCGGGCGCCTCGGCCAGGGCGAGCTCGAGCGCCGCGCCCGGCGGCCGGACGACCCGGACCGTGGGCCCGGACCCGACCCCGCGGCGGACCCGGCCGGGGACCCGGCGGCGCCCGTCCAGAGCGCAGCCAGGTCTTCGGCGGGCAGGGCCCGGGGCAGGTCGATCTGGGTGGCGATCACCCGGCCGGCTCCGAGCGAGGCGCGAGCGAGCCAGGGCGGCCACGATCCCGGCCACGTCCTTGTCGGCCATCGCCCCGATGACCAGGGTCACCGGCGGCGGGACACGCTCGGCGCCGCCGGCCAGGAACGGCCGGAGGTCGTCGAGGGCCTGGGCGAGGACCGTCGCTCCGGCCGGATTGTGGGCGCCGTCGAGCAGGACCTCGTGGCCGCGCCGCCTCGATCAGCTCGAGCCGGCCGGGCCAGCGCGCGCCGGCGTAGCCCTCACGCCGGGCCGCTGACGGGACGCGGGCGATCCCGGCCTCCTCGAGGGCGTCGAGGATGGCCGTCGGCGACGGCCACGTTGGCCGCCTGGTGCCGGCCGCGCAGGCCGACCCGGGTCGGGCCGAGGCCGGCCAGCTCGACCACGATGCCGTCCCGGTCCAAGCCGAGCAGCTCGGCCGGCGGGAGCGATCCGGAGGGGCACGCCGAGCCGGCCGGCGCGCCGCCGGATCACGGCCAGGCCATCGCCCGTCGCGCCGGTCACCGCCAGGTCACCGCGCATGATGATCGCGGCCTTCTCGCGAGCGATCGCCCGTGATCGTCGGACCGAGGTGCTCCATGTGATCGAGGTCCACGTTCGTGATCGCGGCCACGCCGCCGTCCCAGGCATGGGTGGCGTCGAGCCGCCCGCCGAGGCCGACCTCGACGACCGCCAGGTCGACCGCCTCGTCGGCGAACCAGCGAAAGGCTGCCGCGGTCAGGAGCTCGAACTCGGTCGGGGCGCCGTAGCGGCCGGCGACCCGGTCGGCGGCCTCGAGGGCGGCCTCGACGATCCCGGCGAAGGCGACCGGTTCGACCAGCCGGCCGGCGATCTGGAGCCGCTCGCGGTAGGTCACGAGGTGGGGCTTGGGGGTCTCGCCGGGCCGGAGTCCGGCGGCCCGCAGGGCGTTCGTGACGAGAGCCAGGACGCTGCCCTTGCCGTTCGTCCCGCCGACCAGGGCACCCCGGAACGACAGCTGCGGATCGCCCATCTCGCGGAGGAGCGCCCGGGTCCGACCGAGGCCCAGCCGAATTCCGAACCGGCCCCGCTCCTGGAGCGCCGCGAGCGCGGCGTCGTAGGTCAGGCCGCCCACGTCACTCGCGGCTGAGCTCGTCCTCGTAGAAGACGCACTGGTTGAAGCGCGGGGTCAGGCACACGTCGTTGATGTAGCCCTGCTCGAGATGGACCCCACCGCGAAGCTGGCAGCGCGAGACGTTCTGGTCCTGCCGGATCAGCGCCTTGAGGAGATGGGGGGCCTGGATCGGGATCGCGCCCCGCACGCCGGTCATGTAGAAGTGGGGACAGACGTTCCGGCGCAGGTTGGGCAGGCCAAACCCCGAGCGATTCATCTGGGGAAGCGGCGGGTAGCCGGGGGGAGCCGGGGGGGCCGCCGGAGCTCACCCGGGCGATCGGCGGCATGCCGAACGCCGGACGACCGGTCGCTCGGGGGGATTTCGGATCTCGAGCCTGCACCCTGCTCCTCGGATTCGGCGCAGGCCACAAGACGTGCGCGCACCACGCCAGAGTACAACGGCCCGGCCTTCGCGCATCGCCCCGCCCGTCGTTCGAGACCGGCGGCCAGACGGCCGCGGTTCGGACGAGCTGAGGCCTGGACCAGCCAGGTCCGGGCGATCTGCGACAATGGCCGGCGATGACGTCCCGGCGAGAACGTAGCTCCCAGGTGCGGCCCCGCCCACCGAGCACCGGCCGGATCCAGCCCACCCGCCCGAAGACCCGGCCGTCGGCCACCAACGCCCGCCTGAACGCCCACTCGAGCTCGCGCCGGACGAGCTCCTCGGCGGGCCTGCCGCTGGTCAAGGCGGCCCTGGCTGCCGGGGTCGTCGCCCTGGCGGCCGTGGTCATGCTCGGTGCGCCGAGCGTCCTGGGCGCCATCTCCGGCGGTGTGGGCCAGGCCTTCTCGGGCGTCGTCGGCAAGCTGACCCAGACCGCCGAGCCATCGGCGACCCTGACCGTCCTGCCGCCCTCCCCGAGCCTGTCGATCCCGGCCCAGCCCTACACCAACCAGCCGACGCTCGACCTGACCGGGACGATCCCGAACTCGATTGTCGGTCAGACCGGCTACACCGTCCGGATCTACCGCCAGGCCGGGACGGCCGGAACACCGTCGATGGTCGGCCAGGTCCCGGTTGGCGACAGTCCAACGTTCACGGTCCCCGGCGTCTCGCTCGTGAGCGGCAGCAACCTGTTCACGGCCACGATCGCCAGCGACGGCGGCGAGAGCCCGCCGTCGATCGCGGTGACCTACATCCTCGACCAGTCGAAGCCGAAGATCACGATCAGCTCGCCCAGCAAGAATGCCGTGATCAACGGCCAGACCGTGTCGATCGTCGGCCAGACCCAGGCCGGCAGCTCGATCTCGGCCCGCAACGAGGCCAATGCCCAGACGGCCGTGGCCACCGCCGACAACAGCGGCAAGTTCACGGTCGTGGTCGCCACTCGCGGGCGGCCAGAACGGGATCAACCTGACCGTGACCGATCCGGCCGGCAACACGGCCTCGACGGTCCTCTAGGTCCAGCGCGGGACCGGCTCGCTGACAACCAAGCTGACCGCCTCGACCTATCACTTCAAGGCCAACCGGAGCAACCCGATCACGATGTCGATGCTCGTCCTCGACCCGAACGGGGCGCCCTGTCCGGGGCGACGGTCACCTTCACCCTGCGGTCCCCGGCGCGGGATCAGCCCGGTGATCACGAAGACGCTGACGACGGGTTCGAGCGGGCTGGTCACCTGGCGGACCACGATCCCGGTCACCGTGGCCGGCAAGGGCGAGATCGCCGTCATGGTCCAGACCGACGCCTACGGCCAGCAGAACGCCCAGCTGCCGCTGACCTTCAACTGACCCGCGGCCGCCGGCCCGGTCGCCCCGGGCCGAACGCCTGTTCCGGGTCGCTCGATCGCTCGGCCGAGACCGGGCACGATCGAGTGGACGGCCCGCGAAGGGCCAGCTACCATCCGGGCCATGCCGATGTGGCGCTGCCCGCACTGCGCGACCCCGCAGGCCGAGACGGCCCGCTGCTGGGTCTGCCACCGGTCGAGCACGAGCTGTGCCTCCTGCCGCAACTTCCGCCGCTCGGTCAGCGCGGGGGTCGGCTATTGCCCTGGACAACGGGGCCGGGCCGCCCTGAGCGGGCAGGAGATCCGCCGTGCTGGGAGCCCGTGCTCGCCCTCCCGACGCCCGCGGCGACGTTCCGCCGGAGCTCGGAGATGCCGGCCCCGAGCCGATCTCTCGCGTCCTCGTCGGAAGCCTGCCCGGGCAGGGAGCCGGCCGCTTCTGGCGCGACGCCGAGCAGCTGACGCCTCCCGGCCGAGGCTCAGGCCTGGCCGGATCTGAGCCCTGGCCGGATCTCGAGTCCGGCCGGATCTCACGACGGAGCGTCGGGGTCGGGGTCGGGGTGGGCGTCGGGGTCGGCGTTGGCGTGGGCGTCGGGCGTTGGCGTCGGGGTGGGCGTGGGCGTTGGCGTCGGCGTGGGCGTGGGCGTCGGGGTCGGCGTCGGGGCCGGAGTCGGCGAGGCTGCCGGGCCGCTCGAGACGACGTAGTCGATCGCCGTCCCGGAGGGAACCTGGATTCCGGCCGCGGGCGAGGTCGAGATGATCGAGCCGGCCGGAATGAGCGGATCCGGCGGCGATGTCGCGGTGCCCGGCAGGAGCTCGGCCGCCGTCAGCGCCTGGATCGCGTCGGACACGGTCAGACCGGTCAGGGTGGGCACCGTCACGATGGCCTTGCCGGTCGAGACGGTGACGTTGATCGTCGAGCCCGAGATCGACGGACGTTCCGGCCGGCTGGATCCTGGGCGACGATCGTGCCGTCGGGCTGGTCGTTGCTCTTGACGAACTGGGTCGGGACGATCGTCAGGTGGTTGTTCGTGGCCGTCGTCTGGGCGTCGGTCAGGAGCGCGCCGACGAAGTTCGGGCACGACGACCTGGGTGACCGCGGCCGGAGTTGCCGGACAGGAGCTTGAAGATCAGGAAGCCGGCCACGACGAGGATCGCCAGGCCGAGCAGGCCGGCAATCCAGGCCCACGGGCTGGTCCCCGAGGGTTCCGGGTTCGTCGTCGTACGAGTCGTAGCGGCTGACCGGCGGCCCGGGCGGCACCGCGGAGGGCGCGCCGGCGTAGGCGTCGGGCGGGTAGGCACGTGCCGGCCGTCGGGTTCGGGCGGGCGACACCCGCGGCGACCGTGCCCGACGGCAGGCCCGGACAGCGGCGGCCCCGGCGGCCAGCCCGACGGCAGCGCCGGCGCGGGCCCGCCCCGGCGGCGACCCGGCCCCGACGGCCGGCGCCGGCGACACCGGCCACCGGCGGCCGCGGTCGAGCGGCCGGCCAGCCAGTCTCTCGAGCGCGTCGGCCATCGCCGCGGCACTGGCGAATCGATCGCCCGGATCGAGCGCCATCGCCTTCCGGTCGATCGCCTCGAGCTCGGGCGGGATGCCCGCCCGGAAGCGCGGAGGCATGCGGCGGCGGGCCGCTCAGGCGGGCCATCGCGATCGAGGCGGCGGAGTCGCCCTCGAACGGGCGCCGGCCGGTCAGCAGCTCGAACAGGACGATGCCCAGGGAGTAGATATCGGATCGCTCGGTGGCCGGCTCGCCGCGGGCCTGCTCGGGCGCGAAGTAGTGGACCGAGCCCAGGGTCGTGCCCGGGCAGGGTCATCTGGGCTTCGCTGATCGCCCGGGCGATCCCGAAGTCGGTCATCTCGACCCGCCCGTCCTGGGCCAGCAGGATGTTGCCCGGCTTCACGTCGCGATGGATGATCCCCCGGGCATGGGCCGCGGCCAGGGCGCGGGCCGACTCGGCCGCGATCCGGGCCGCCTGGCGGGGCTGGAGCGGGCCCGTCCGGCGGATCAGCGTCGCGAGGTCCTCGCCGTCGACGTACTCCATCACGATGTACGGGCCCGACCGGGTCCATGCCGAAGTCGTGGACCTGGACGATGTTCGGGTGGCTCAGCGACGCGACGGCCTGGGCCTCGGCGCGGAAGCGGGCGACGAAGTCAGGGTCGCGGCCGTACTCGGGCCGCAGGATCTTGACGGCGACATCGCGGCCGAGCTGCGAATCCGTGGCGCGATAGATCGTCGCCATGCCGCCCTGTCCGAGCAGCTCGACGAGCCGATATCGACCGCCAAGGACGCTGCCGATCTCCGCCAAAAGTTAGTTCCTTTCGCCTGGTGATGCCGGCCGGACGATCCGGCCGGAGCACGGCGACGCCCGGCGGGCATCGTACCCCACACGGAAGGACGCCGCCGGGCGGTCGCCGTGACGCGGCGACCGGGTGGCGGGTCGCCGGCCGAGCGGGCCCGGAGGGCTAGAGCGGGAACGCTCCGCAGGTAATCCCGGAACTCGGCCGACAGGTCGGGCCGCTGGAGGGCCAGCTCGACCGACGCCTTCAGCCAGCCCATCGTCGTCCCGGCGTCGTAGCGGGTGCCCTCGAACGCGTAGGCGTAGACCTCCTGCTCCTGCATCAGGGCCTCGATCGCGTCGGTCAGCTGGATCTCGCCGCCGGCGCCGCGCTGGGTCTGCTCGAGCTTGTCGAAGATCTTGGGTGTCAGGACGTAGCGGCCGATGATCGCCAGGTCGGAGGGGGCGTCGTCGGGATGGGGCTTCTCGATCAGGCCCTTGACCCGGTGCAGCCGGCCGTGGTCGAAGCCGTCGCCGGCCGGCTCGGAATCGATCACCCCGTAGCGGCTGGTCTCCTCGTGGGGGACCTCCATGACCGCGACGACCGACGAGTGGGTCTCGTTGTAGGCGTGGATCAGCTGGCCGATGCACGGCCGGTCGCCGACGACCACGTCGTCGGAGAGGAGCACCGCGAATGGCTCGTGGCCGACGAGCTCCTTGGCCATCAGGACCGCGTGGCCCAGCCCGAGCTGCTCCTTCTGGCGGACGTAGGCGATCTGGGCGAGGTCGCTGATGTGCTTGATCCGCCGGAGCATCTCGACGTCGCCACGCTCCTCGAGCAGGTGCTCGAGCTCGTAGCTGACGTCGAAGTGGTCCTCGATCGCCCGCTTCTGGCTGGAGGTCACGATGATGATCTGCTCGATCCCGGCCGCGACCGCCTCTTCGACGGCGTACTGGATGACGGGCTTGTCGACGAGCGGCAGCATTTCCTTCGGCTGGGCCTTCGTCGCCGGCAGGAACCGCGTTCCCCAACCGGCGGCCGGGAGGACCGCCTTTCGGACTCGCATCGAACCTCGCAAAACGTGGTGCTGGGCAGCGGCAGTATACCGCCGGGTCCTGGTTCAGCCCGGCGCGGGGACCTGGCTGGGATGGGTCGGCGGGAGCACCCGCCGGGGTCGGCGCGCGCCTGCAGGATGACCCCGGCCGCGATCACCAGGGCCCCGCCCAGGAGCTGGATCGGGCCGAGCGTCTCGCCCAGGATCACGGCCGCCAGGACCGTCCCGGTGACCGGCTCGAGCATCGCCAGGATTCCGGTCCGGACCGGGCCGATGAGCCGGATCGCGACGAGGAACAGGAGCGACGGAAGGCCCGCCCCGAGGAGGCCGGCGACGAGCAGGTATGGCCAGGCGGCCGGGCTCCGGAACGGCTCGCCGAGCGAGTCGACCGAGCCGCTCAGCACGGCGATCACCACGAAGGCCAGGACCGCCACCCACAACAGGATCGGGGCTGCCTGCTCGGTCGGGATCGCCGCGTAGCCCCGGCTGGTCGTGATGTAGACGGTCTGGGCGACCGCGGCAAGGAGGGCCAGACCCAGGCCGAGCCCGTCGATCACCAGCCCGGCCCCGGGCTCGAGCTGGCCGGCCACGACCAGGATCATGCCGCCCAGCGCCAGCCCCAGGGCGACGAGCTCGAGCCGCTCGGGCCGGCGCCGCTCGATCACGATCGCGACGATCGCGACCATCGCCGGGTACGTGTAGAACGCGAGCAGGGCCAGGGCCACCGTGATCCGGCCGAAGGCGATGAAGACCGCCAGGTTCAGGATGATCCCGGCGGCACGCGGCCACGGCCAGTGCGCCGACGCGCCGGCGGGACATCCCGGAGCCGGACCAGCGGCGGCCCCGGCGCCGGCATCGCGACGACGAGGATCGGTCAGCAGGATCGCGCCAAAGAAGGCCCGCCAGGTGGCGAACCCGAGCGGCGTCATTCCCGCGTCGTAGGCCAGCCGTGAGAGCGGGCCGAGGGTCCCGAAGCAGGTCGCCGCGACGACGATCGCCAGCGTGCCGAGGACGCGCCGGCGAGTCGGGCTCAGGCCGCTCGGCCGGGGCGGCGTCGCCGTCAGTCGGCCGGTCGCTCGACCCGCTCGGTGCGCGGGCCGCCGATCCGGATCCGGGTGAACGGGATCCGGATCTCCGTGAAGACCTCGATCGAGACGAGGAAGCCGACGAACAGGAGGACGACGCCGAGGAACTTGCCGAACTCGAAGAACTCGGTCGAGCCGAACCGATTGAGGCTGTCGGTGATCGCCGGGATGAACGCGCCGAGGGCGATCAGGGCGGTCGCCGGCGCCCGCGAGTGGATCCGGCCGCTGAGCAGCGCCCGGACGGCGCCGGGCAGCGAGACGACGAAGTTGACCAGGATCGCGACCGGCGCGATCAGCAGGTTGAACAGGAACTGGTCACCGGGCTGGTTCGGGTCGAGCGAGTAGGCCAGGACCCGCTTCTTGGGCATGAACACGTAGGTCGAGAAGACCGCCCCGAGGATCAGCGCGAACGACCCGGTGATGTTCAGGAACGGGGTCAGCAGGCGGAGCGTGCCCGGGAAGAGGTCGCCGACCGGGACGTGGGTCGTCGGGTCGAGGGCGAAGCCCGGCGGCGGCAGGGTCGCGGTGAGCCATCAGGACCACCGACAGGACCGAGGCGCCGACCACGGCCAGGGCCGCCATGTACGGCCAGCGCTCGTTCTGGAAGTAGGTCTCGATGCCGATCGCGATGGCCAGGATCAGCGCCGTGATCAGGTACAGGATCGGGGCGACGCCCGATCCCGGGTACTGCTCCTTCGCCTGGGTGAGGAAGGTGAACAGGCCGGCCAGGAAGAGGCAGACGGCGAAGGTGTAGCCGAACCGGGTCCGGCCCAGCAGGAACGCGGTCCCGAGGCCCAGCCAGCCGGCCGTCCAGACGGCCCCGGTCAGGTACCAGGTCCGATAGAGGAGCTCATTCCAGCCGGAGCTCGCGCCCAGCGCCTCGCAGCCGGAGGCGATCCCGAAGAAGAGCATGCCGATGCCCCAGATCAGCTGGTAGGCACGGTGCCGGATCGCGCCACTGGTCGAACAGGGCGAGGCTGAAGAGGATCGCCAGCAGCGACGTGATGGCCGGGAGCAGGACGCTCATGTGGCCCTTCGGTCAGGCGGGGACGAACTCGTGGGCGTCGCGGTGGAGCCCATCGCACAGGCCCCAGCGCGGTTCGTCGCCCGGGATCGGCACCGGCCGCATGATCTCGCGGACGGTGCCCAGCCGGCAGAAGAGGTGACCCCGCGCCGCCATCCAGCGGCGGACGTGGGCCGGGTCGCCGTGGAACTGGAATGGGCCGGGGTTGAGCGCCGGGCGATCCGACCAGTTGGCCGGCAGCTCGGTGGCCACGATGTCGAGGAGATTGATCCGCCAGGGCGTGCCTTCGATCACCTCGCGGCAGCCGTCGCAGCGGGTGGCCACGTTGTCCTTGACGATCGTCGTGATCCGGACGCCCATGATCTCCATCGCCCCGATCCTAGCACCTCGGCCCGCCCGGATTGTCCGGGCCCGATCGGCCGGATCAGGCGGTCCGGGCCCGGTAGCGGCGAACGCGATCGCGGTTGCCGCAGCCGCCGTTGTCGCACCACTGGCGAGCGCGATTCCTGGACAGGTCGAGGAACATCAGCCGGCAGTGCGGGTTGCCGCACATCCGGAGCCGGTCTCGAACGTCCACCAGCTGGATCAGTGGGATCATCAGGTCTCCGATGAAGCCATCCCAGCCGTCTGCCTCGGCCGCCAGGCCGGCGTCGTCGCCGACCGAGAAGCGGGTGCCGGCGAGAAGGGCTCGGGCCGTGCGCGGTCCAACCGGCGCCGGGCTCGACCAGGTGACGGACCATCTCCCGGATCGTCTCGAGCGACTGGAGCTGCGCCCCGGTCGGGGGAGCCTCAGGCAGGTCGACATGGTGATCGGCGAGGTAGCGGATGGCGCTCGAGCCGGTGGCGAGGTGGTCGTGGTCGCCGAGGTCTTCGCTGACCCGGGCGAACCAGTGGCCTCCGGGTCCGTGACGCGTGTTCACGACCCACAGCAGGTCGGTCAGCGAGCGCCTCGGCCGGAGGTCGATGTCGATCGGGTCACGCGGTCCGATTCGGCTCACGCTTGTCCTCGGCCTGTCATCGTGTAATGTACATTACCGCGTATTGGTCATGTCGTTGTTGTCGTCCAGCGAAGGCAGGCTCCTCGTGCACCAGCTCGCACTGACGTCGTTCGGCCCGATCCGGATCCGGCTGGCCGGGCTCCTCGCCGTGTCCCTCCTGGCGGCTGCCTGCGGCAGCGCGAATCGTCCGCGACTCCGGCCGTGGCGCCGACGAGCGCCGCGACCGAGGCGAGCTCCGCTCCGGCCGGCAGCCCCGGGCCGAGCTCCAGTCCGATCTCGACGAGCGGCTGGATCCGGGCGACGAACATCGAG